>NZ_CP010899.1:731963-1463926 GCF_001274875.1 Spiroplasma kunkelii CR2-3x | reverse complement strand
GTATTAAAAAATGAGCAAAATTAATAAAAATTAATAGTTTTCTATATTAAATATTTTTTATATTATCTTTAAAAGTATTGTTTTTATTGATTATTTTTATTGTTTTTCACATTATTAACATTTTATGGTGTAAATTGTTTTTTATTGTGGAAAGTGATAAAATTTTACAATAATTTTTATTAATGTAAATATTATCGAAAAAATTGCTAATAACAAATTAAAATATGGTATAATTAATTTTATTAAAAAATATATTAACTATTAACTATTATTATAAAATAAAAAAATATTTTAAATAGAGTATTTATTAAACTGAATTATGTAAAATGAAGTGCAACAAATTAACTCCCTTCTGAGTTGATTTGTTGCACTTCATTTACACGATGCAAAAAATAAGATAAACTTTAAAAAAGTGAACTTATATGTGTAGATACATAGGTATAGTTTTTAAAATTTAAATGTAAATTTTATTGGTCTATTTTACTTTTTTTTGTTATAATTAATAAAATTTAATACTTACAATAATCCTATATATACTAGAAATATGGTCTAGTGTCTCTACAATCAACCTTAAATTAAATACTATAGGTCTTAATTTATTTTTAATTTGTTAAGACTGTTTGTTAATTAGTTTTAATGGTCATATTTATTTTATTAAATTTTTTGTATTAAATATTTTGGAGGAACAAACATGCAAATTAAAAAATCTTATACCTTTGATGATCTACTATTAGTTCCACAAAAATCAGATATTTTACCATATCAGATTGACTTAAGAACTAAACTAACAAAAAATATTGAATTAAATATTCCTTTTATATCTTCAGCAATGGATACTGTTACTGAATCAAAATTGGCAATCGCAATTGCTCGCGAGGGTGGAATTGGAATTATTCATAAAAATTTATCAATTTATAAACAAGCAGCAGAAGTTGAAAAAGTTAAACGTAACGAGTCGGGTTTTATTATTAATCCTATAACATTAAAACCAACAATGACAGTTCAGGATGCTGAAAATATTATGGCTCAATATCGTATTTCTGGTTTACCAATTGTTGATGAAGAAAACAGATTATTGGGAATAATTACAAATCGGGATATTAGAGCATGTCATGAATTAACTGCTTCTGTGGATAAATTTATGACTATAAAAAACTTAATTACAACTCATGAAAATATTGATTTAGAACAAGCAAAAGATATTTTGTTAAATAATCGTATTGAAAAACTACCAATCGTTAATGAAAAAAATGTGTTAATTGGATTAATTACCATTAAAGATATTAATAATCGTGACGAATATCCTAATGCTTGTAAAGATGAACAAGGACAATTACGAGTAGGTGCAGCCATTGGAATTGATGAAAATACATTATTACGTGTTGAAAAACTTGTTGCCGCTGGAGTTGATGTAATTGTTGTTGATTCAGCACATGGTCATAGTAAAGGTATTATTAATATGGTTAAAAAAATTAAAAAAGATTTTCCAACGATTAATTTAATTGCTGGGAATGTTGTTACTGCTCAAGGAGCTTTAGATTTAATTGCAGCTGGTGCTAATGCAATTAAAGTTGGTGTCGGACCAGGAAGTATTTGTACAACAAGAGTTGTTGCTGGAGTTGGAGTTCCTCAAATGACAGCCATTAATGATGTTTATGAGGTTTGTAAAGGAAAAGAAATTGCAGTCATTGCTGATGGTGGAATTAAATATTCTGGGGATGTTGTTAAAGCACTTGCAGCTGGTGCTAATGCAGTAATGATGGGTTCAGTTTTTGCATCAACATTTGAAGCACCTGGTGAAGAAATGATTGTTGAAGGTAAAAAATATAAAACATATATGGGAATGGGCTCATTAGCTGCTATGAAAAAAGGCAGTGCTGATCGTTATTTTCAAGATAAAAATCGTAAATTAGTTCCAGAAGGAGTTGAAGGACGAGTTTTATTAAAGGGTAAATTAAGTGATATTTTATTTCAATTTATTGGTGGTATACGGAGCGGTTTTGGTTATTGTGGTGCAAAAAATATTCTAATGTTGCAAAAAACAGCTCAGTTTGTGGAAATTTCAAATAATGGTTTAAAAGAATCACATCCACATGATATTGCAATTACCAAAGAACCACCAAATTACACAAAATAATATTATTATAAGCAAAAAGATAAATGGAGATGAAAAAGCATATCAATTTCCATTTTTATTTTTTAAAAATATTATTTTAATTGATATTTTTTATTAATTAAGATATTATTTATATGATGTTTTAATAATTTATATCATAAGGAGGTGCTAGTAATGAAAAGAACGTGACAACCAAGTAAAATTAAACATAAAAGAACACATGGTTTTCGAGCAAGAATGGAATCAGCTTCAGGCCGTAAAGTTTTAAGTAAAAGAAGAGCGAAAGGAAGAAAAGTATTATCAGCTTAAAAATGCTGGTAAAATAATTTATTTTTCTATTTGTGTCGAAATGTGAAAAAAAAATTTATTGTTAAAAAAAATTATGAATTTCAAAAAATAATAAATAATTGTTCTTTTATTAAAACTAACCCTTATTTTATTTATTTTAAAAGAAATGATCTTAATTATCATCGTTTTGGAATATCTGTTGGTAAAAAATTAGGAAATGCTGTTGTTAGAAATAAAGTAAAAAGACAAATTCGAAGTATGTTAAATTTTGATTTTTTAGTAACAGAAGGTTATGATCAAATCATTATTGTTCGAAAATCATATTTTAACAATAGTTATTTAATTAATAAAGAAATTTTATTAAATCAAATCAAAATGTAAAAAGGAGGCGAAATAGTGAACTATCGTGATTATATTTTTTCCGATGGGAAAAGAACACGAAAACCTTGATATTCAATTGCCTGGAAATCAACAAAATTAGTCCTGTATCTTTTTTTAATTATATCAATGTTATGAGGTTGTGGGCAAATGATGGTTCCAAAATATGGGACTGCCCAAATTTTAGATGTTTCTGGTCAGAAAGTATATAAACCAGGAGTTTTCTTTGAAATTATTTTAGGATACACTAATGTTGGGAAAGAACACTTTTTTCATTTTGAAAATGGACAACTATATGAATATTCATATTTAGCAATTAGAACATGTTCTGATGCTTTTGTTAAAACATCTTCACCATTTTATGGTTGTTTTGTGTTTCCTGTTGCTTGAATTTTAGTTAATTTAATTTATGGTTTTGGTGGATTAGATAATGGTGCAGGAATTATTGGCGCATTATTTTTAACTTCATTAATTGTGCGTTTAATTACTTTAATGTTTAGTTGAAAAACACAACGAAATCAAGACAAAATGCAATTAATGCAAATTAAACAAGCAGAAATTCAGGCCAAATATAAGGTTTCAAAAGATCCAGCAGCAAAACAAAAGCAACAAATGGAAATGATGCAGTTGTATCGCAAAGAAGGAGTTTCTCCATTATCCACAATTGGTTCGTCTTTTTTAACAATTCCGTTTTTAATTGCGATGTATACTGTTGTTAGAGCAACACGAGAATTAAAAATGGCGACAATTGGGCAAATTTCTTTAATTGAAAAGCCATGAGATATGATTACTAGTGGAAATTATGTTTATTTAACTTTATTATTTGTATATTTGCCTATTCAAATTCTTTCGATGATTTTACCAACTATTTTAAATCTTCGTAAAACAAGAGTTATTACAAAGGAACAGAAAAAAGCACGTAAACGGCAATTTATTATGCAAGGAGTAATGATTGTTGTATTCTTTGTAGTTACAATTTCAATTGCATCTGGGGTTGCTATTTATTGAATTTTCTCAGCCTTTATTCAAATTTTACAAACATTAGGATTTCATTTCTTACGAGTTAAGAAACGAAGTAAAAAAAATAAAAACAAAGAATCGTTTGGACAAAGAATTAAACATTTATTTGTTAGAAAACAACATTTAAAAACAACTAATAATATTGAAAATGTTGAAATTACAAAAACAAAACAAGTTAAAACAAATAATGCCGATAAAATTTCTTATAATCCGGTTAAATCAAAACCTAAAAAATATAAATTTTCTTTACATAGTAAGAAAAAAAATAAAGATTAATGATTTTCATAAAAAAATTTAAGTCGCAAAAAAAAATTAGAGAATTTTTAAATAATTCAAATAAAAACTTCTTTTATAAAACTGAATTATCAACAAAATTATTTTTTCAGCGACTAGAAGTAACCTTTTTTGAAATTAATGATATTATTTTTTTTTGTAAAGAACATTTAGATAGTATTATCAAAGATATCTTATTAACGAAAGAATATGAGATGTCTTTTTCATATTCTAATAAGCAATTTTTAATTACATTAAATATTAGAGGTTTTAAAATAAATATTAATATTTTTAATTTTGTTTTTATTTTAGAAACATTATTGCATACATATATTAGTCGTAAATTTCAAAATGATTTTAAATTTATTATTATTTTTAATTATGATAAATTAATCTTATTAGAAGCTGTACAAAGTGTTGTTAAGAGAGTTTTATCATCAAAAAAAGATCAATTATTGCCTGTTATGAATAAAGAACAACGAAAATTAGTTCATAGTAATGTTCTAAAATTTCCAGAAGTAATTTCAAAGTCAATTGGTTCGGAAAATACTCGCCAAATTATTCTTAAGTATAATTATAAAAAATAATTATTTTTTAATAATGAAAAAATTTTTGTAAAATATCAAATGTTTCCTATAAATGTAGAAAGTTTATGAGAAGAAAAGATAAACTTTATAAAACTGAACTTATGTGGTTAAGTGCACAGTCTAAAATGTAAGTCAAGTTTATAAAAAAAATTGACTTATTACTTAAGTTATTATATTATAGTACACATAAAGTAATAACTGTTTTTAAATTTAAAAATTTTAATACTGGCAATCAAGAAATATGAACTTTTGAAACACCTATTAATATAAAATTATAAGAAAATTATTAAGATAAGTAACTAAGTGCTAGATTATTTTTTTTTCGGGACAAATTGTTAATCCAAATGATTCTACTCAAGTGATGGTTTCTGATAAACCAATCCAATTAGAATAAACCAGTTCAAATCCCAGTCATACCCTCAGTCATAGTTTTAGGTGTAGGTACTGTTAAAAAATTAACCGTCGTTGTTAAATACATACCTAACATTATTTTTTATCGTCCTTTATTTTAATTTATTTTTTTCTTTTTTTTCCTCGAATTTGTTTAATTTTTTGATAAATTGATAAACCAATTCAAGCAAAAAAATCCTAATATAATAACAACACTAAATATTGTCGTTAATCAAGTTGGCATATTACATCTCCTATATAAAAAACTGTATTGTAAAGATACAAGTAGGTCAATCAACCCTTATTAATTTGATAATATACTTTTTATTTTAAAATGCAATATTTTTTCAAAAAAAAATAACTTTTTTAAATATAAATTAATATTTAAGCACGACAAAAAGAAAAATTTGTTACAAATATATAATTTATATTTAAAAAAGTTAAATATTAATATTTTGTAAAAATACCTCTCTGGAGGATAATCAACCTAAACTTGGTCGAGGCTTTTCATTAATAATTTTCATAACTTTATTAATTTCTTTTTGACTAACATTATTAAAATCAGTTCCTTTAGGTAAATATTCTCTAATATCTCTATTTATTCTTTCAACTTTTGCTTTTTGAGTTGGAGTTCCAGCATCACAAAAATAAACATTTGTATTAGTAATTTTCTCTATCTCTTTTCACTTACTAAATTATTTACCTTGATCTGTAATAATTCCTTTTATACTTACTTTATAAAGTTTATTTTTAAAAATACATTTAAGAGCATTATTAACCTCTTCTGAATTATGCTGATTTAATTTAAAACAAATAGTATATAAACTCTTTTCTTCCGTAAAAGTTAAACAAGCTGATTGATGTTCTTTTCCAATAATACAATCCATTTGAAATCAACCAAAAGTACCTTTTTCATGTTTTGCTTCTTCAATAAATCTAATATTAGTTAATTGACCACGATCATCTTTTCTTTTTTTTGTTTTATATTTTTTACCTTTAAATGGTAATTTTTTCTTAATTTCAATATTTTCATCATCAAAAACTTTATAATCAATATATTTATAAAGTGTCATATGTGAAAATGGAAACTTTTCACTATATTTTTTTTCATATTCATAAATAATTAATCTTGGTGAATAACTTTTTTTACTTAAAATTTTTCTTATATAATTTACAACTTTTTTTGTAATTGTTGTATATTTAATAGATTTTTTACGCTTTCGTTTATAATCTTTATGTGCTTTTTCAGGTTCATATTCTTCTTTAAGTCTTTTAGCCTCTAATCTAATTGTATTACGACTTTTATTCATTACTTCTCCTATTTTAGAATAATTAGGTGTACCATTTTTCTTTTTAAATGTTTCGCATTCTAAATATTCTTTTAATTTATATCTTTTTTCAAGATTAAAATGTTTATATTTTTTCTTTTTCATAAGATTTGTTCAACCCTTTCTTAATATATATTTATACATTAAAATTAAAATTTTATTGACATTTTATTAAAAGATGTTAGGATGGTGATGTAATTTAATACAAGTAGAATTAATCAACCCTTAATCTCTTGTTTAAAAATTACTAAGAATAAAGACTTGAAAAAGTCTTTTTTTATTTTACTTTTTGATATTTTTTTGTAGAATGGTGATGACAAAAGAGGTAAAAAAGATGGCAAAAGTGGGAATTAATTGGTGAAAAGATGCAAAAAAGCGGAATATTGATGTAAAAATAAGTAAATTTGATGATTATTGTATACAAAATAATTACAAACTTGCTACAAAAGAAACCTTATTAATATTTTGTGAATTAGAAGAAGATGAATATGAAAACCTTAAAAATGAAAATACGAATATTAGAAAATAATATAAAATTACATCTCTTAAATGAAACTAAGGGGGGTGTATCAGTATATGCACAGTATTATGGTCGTGAAAATGAAACTGAAATAAATTATACTCCACCAGTAATTAATATAACGAATGGTCGTGATATATAATGGCAATGTTATATGAATATAGTTATCTTAATAAAATAGTAACTAGTCTATTGAATAGTGCTGAATATATTGCTGATGAGATTAATTTAGCAGGTAGTCGTAAAGCAGGTAAAACATATTCTATTGATGAATTAATAGCATTATTAAGTTGTGTAGTATTAGCACATAAAGATAAAAAAATAGCAATATATGGTTTTAGATTAAATAGTGCCGATACTGCTGAAATGCAACAAGATATTCAAGATGCATTAGATAAAATAGGTTTAATTCTTAATCCTACTAAAAAATGAAAAGGTGGTCATTATCAATATAATGCTAGGTTTAATAAACCTACTTGATTATTTCCTAATGGTAGTTTTATTAAATTACAAGGAGCAATAAAAAGTAATAATAGTCAAGTATTAGGTAAAGGAACAGCACGAG
This sequence comes from Spiroplasma kunkelii CR2-3x, assembly GCF_001274875.1. NCBI lineage: Bacteria > Bacillati > Mycoplasmatota > Mollicutes > Entomoplasmatales > Spiroplasmataceae > Spiroplasma > Spiroplasma kunkelii. The sequence goes on along the minus strand of NZ_CP010899.1, from coordinate 1,456,461 downwards.
CAAATGGTGCTAATTTATGTATTATTTGATTAGAAGAAGCAAATGAATTTAGTAAATCAGAAAAAGAAGCAATTATGCAAGCAGTTCGTGATTATAAAAAATTAATATTAATTACAAGTACTAATCCTGATAGTATTTATCAAGATCATATCGATTATTTAAATAAATTAATGCCATTTAATCGTAAAGAATTAGAAAGTAATGGTGAACAAATATCTAAAATTATAGTTCCAGTCTTAGATCCTAAAACAGGTCAAAAAGCATATGATAAAAAAGTAATTAATCATTATACTAATTATTTAATTAATAAAGATAATTTAAATTATGATGAATTAATGAAATTATATGAATTAAAAGCAGAATGACCTAAAAAATATGAGGTTTGAGGAATTGGAATGCCCGGTGCATTAGATGGTTCTATTTTTGCTAATTATTTATTTAGTAAATTATATGATTTTGAACCAGTTAATTTTAGAGCAGGATTAGATTTAGGTTATGCTGAATCACCATTAGGACATGCTACCCATGCAATTTTAATGGGAATAGATAACAATTATAAAAAAATGACACCATTAATGGAATATAAACATAGTAATGCTGAAATGGTACAAAAAGACATAATGAAAGTTTTACATGAAATAGTACACTTTTATATAATATGTGCTACACAATGAAATGATTTATATAATGGTTTAGAGGTAAATGTTGATACTGGTGGCGGTCATTTAGTAGAGGTTGATACATTAAATAATATTAGGCGAAAATATTTTCCTGATGCTAATTGATTAATATTTAAACCAGTTAATAAAGAGATATGATATAGAACTGATAGAATTGATGCTATAATCATCCTGCTAAATAAGAATTATTTACAAATTAGTCAAAGATTAACACCAGAGTTATTTAAAGATATGTTAAAAATGGAATGGAAGAAACCACCAGCAAATAAATCTACTTATAAATTAGAAGATAATAAATTATTTGATGATGGTTTTGATGCTATGACTTATGCTGTTATGGATATTATGGAATATTTTATAAAAACATTAGATAATCCATTTTTAATAAGTAAGCAATTTGGAAAGAGAAGGTAAAATTATGGCAAAAAAACAAATTAAAAGAAATGTTGAAAAGTAAGTAAAAATTGAAATGGTATTGGTGTTCCTGCTTGTGAAGAACATACTAAAATATTCCAAGAATTAATGAAAGAAACTTACGATTATGGAGTTAATAATCAAAAAGAATATTTAGAACAATATGAAAAAGGTTTTAAAAAAGGTATTGAAGAAACTAGAACTGAAATTAAGAAAAAATATCCACAAGTTTACAAAAATTAAAATGATGGTAAGATGGTGACGATAGTTTTTGAAATTTTCTATAAAAAAATAATGGAGGGATTAAAGTATGTCAAACTTTAAATATGAATATAAAGAAAATATGACACAAGATGAAATTAATGCTTTATTAGAACAAAAAGAAAAGCAAATATTATCTAATGTCTTACCAAGGTGTTAGAGCAATGGCAGTTAAATTTTATGGTAATCCTATTTTATTTGATATGCCTATTATTGGTCGACCAATTATTAAAGGTGAATTTAATAAAAAAGTAATGAATTCTCGTGATTTATTAATGTATAACATGTATCCTGCTCCACCTGATAAAATAAATACTTATTCATCACCTGATGTAAGTTGATATAATATTCAAGGAATTCAACCAACAATTATTACTGGTTATAAAGATTGAAAAGAACATATTCAATCAATGTCTGATTTTTGAATTGAAAAAAAATAATGAAGGTATGGTAATAACTGATAAAACAGCATCAACTGCAACTAATCCAACTGTTGGAACAACTATTAATGAAGAAGGTGCAAATTCTAAACCTTATTGGTCTAAGCATTGAAAAATAACACAACCAGCAAAATTAAAAGTAAATAGTGGTAATGTTGATATTATAATTAGTACACAAGCATCATCTTATTTTAGAAGAAAAGATGAATTTGGTAATATTTTTGGTAAAGTTCAAATTGAATATAATAAAATGGGCTCATGTAATATTTGAGATATTTTAAATATGAATAATTTTATTAATCGACAAATTACTACATTACCATTAAACTATACACAAAAATTAGTATTTAATCCTTTTACTATTCCTGGTGTTGGTAAATTCTTAAATTTTGTTTCTTTTGGTATTCCATGAGATTGAATTGGTAATTTAACAATTACACAAGATGATAAATGACCTAATTTTCCATGACTTAATTGGTTTATGAGTGTTTAATGTTTATAGTTTTTATAATGATGCTTTTTGAGGGTCTAAATCTGCTGCTGGTTATTTACCTTTTGAAATATTTAGAGAACGGGGTAATGATAAAGTTGGTGCTATGATTGATGCTAATGCTACTAGTTTTAGTTTTACAACTTTATTAACTGATAAATTAAAAGGTACTGTTTTAAATAAAGATGGTACACCAACTAGTGAATTAGTTTATTCAACTTATAATTTAAAACAATTAAATCCTATAACTAATAGAGTTTATTTAATTAATGAACAAACTAAAGCAGTTGATGCACAAACAGCAGTTAGTGATAGTGAAAAAGATAATGATTTAGAATTCTTACAAACACCAGATGGGACAAATTGTAGTTATATAAATTGATATGTTTTCAATTCAAGTATTATATAAAGGTAATTTTGAAATTATCTTTTATGTTGATAACCCATATACTAATAATGAAGAAGATTATTTACGCTTATCAGTATGAAGTTTTAGAGGTAAAACAAAAAGTACATTAAATAATTATTTACGAGATATGACAACTAATTATAAAACTAGTTTTTTATTACCCCATGATTATGAAATACCAACTTTTAATTACCCACAATATGTTCTACCACCAGTACCATATAAGTATTAAGTTTATACCAAAAATATTATGCCTTCTGATGTAATACTACCATTAAAAACTAAAATAATAGCACCAGCACAATGTAAAAATTTAATTTAATATCCAACAACTTTATTTTCTGATGACTTTTATGATGCTTATTATGAAAATGAAATTGATTTAAGACAAATTGACCCAACAATTCAAAGTATTGAAAAATTTAAAAGTGCTTATAAAACTATAGAAATAAGTAATTTAGGTAATTTACAAGTTAAATGTGCACAACCAAATATAGAGAATTTTATTCCTAATAGAAATGTTAATTTATTAACGGGAACTGGTCAATGTGACCATAAGCACAGCGTAAATTATCTTCTTTTAAATCAGCATCGCGTAAATTAGCACGACGTAAATTAGCATCTTCTAAATCAGCACCTTTTAAATCAGCTTTTTCTAAATCAGCATATTCTAAATAAGCACCAGTTAAATTAGCACCTTTTAAATTAGCACGACGTAATCTAGCATCTTTTAAATCTAATTTTTCACTTTATAAATATTGATTTAATTTTTCTTGTTCAACTTCAATACTAGTTAAGTCCGCAATCATATCTTTTAATGTTTTCATATTATAATTCCTCCAAATTCTTTTCGTCAATTAATGTCTCAATATAGTCATAAGCACTCTCTTCTGAATAACATTCTTCTAATACTTCATTAAATAAATCTTCTTCAGTATAAATATTTCCATTTTCATCTTTATACATATTATTTATTCTATTCTTTACAAAATTCTTTATTTCTTTTTCTTCTTTCACAATCTTGACAAATTTCGTTTTTTTCTCAATTTTTACGATTATTATCATAATCTTCAATTAACTGTTTAAATTCATCAATATTATATTTATCAAGATGTAATTCCTTAAAATTTAACGACCAATCATTCTTAACATAATAATGATCTGCGGTAAAATCAAATTTAAAATCATTTTCATTTTCTTTGGTTTGATATTTTTCATAAAATTCATCAATACTCATATTATTTATTCTCCTTTAATATAAGTTCTAATAATTTAATTCTTTTTTCTTCATCTTTAACAAGTTGATTATGGTTATTTAAACTTTTTTCAATTCTGCTTTTACAAAATTCTAAACTTTCATTTATTGATGCAGTGTCATCTGTTTTATTTATTCTTATTAATAATCCCTGTTCTTTATTAAAAATTGTAATACTATCTTCATAACCGACACTAGTTTCATAACAGTATTCATCATCTAATTTATTAATAATTTCTTTTTGAAATTCTGATAATTGTAAATTTCTAATTTCTTTCATATTATTTATTCTCCTTGCCATTCAATAGTTTCATCTTCTAAATCAATAATAGTTTTTTCTCTAAAACATTTATTTTTAGCAGTAACCTTTGCTTCTTCAAAGGTATAAAATAATTCAGTATCTATTTCAGTATATAAACTTTTTGATATTAATAAGTATCTTTTTTCCATAATTTAATTCCCCCTAATTTTTTTTAGTATTTAATGCTCAATGTTCATCAGTAATTTCATCGTGTGTAATAATATATTTATTTTCTTTATTACATGTAAAGCAATATCCTCAATAACTTTTTTTAAAACATATTTTCTTTTTCATAATTACCCCCATTAATTAACTAAAAATGACTACAACTTTGTAGTTGTTTTTTCTTTGTGGTGCCAGAGAATTATCTCTCTTCATCCGCACCATTTCAGGTTAAAGCGTTCAGTTTTTAAAATAAATCTACTTGCACCTTGAAGAGCCTAATGCTATACGCAAATTTATTTATAAAGTCACTATCTCTATGTTTATTGTCGTTTGATATTAACCTTGGACTTATCACGACTATCACTTGTTAAAGTGTCTATTATTTCCAGACTGTTTACTGTTGGGTTAGACCACCAAAATATCTATTAAATTGTTAGATTGATTTTCAAATAAAAAAACAACTCTTGTTAAAGGGTTGTTTTTTGCCGCTTCATCGTACAGGATGCAATTCATTTAATAAATCATTATTAGCATCATTTTTGTTTTGCGAATTAAACTGTTTTTTATTTTCTTGTTTTAATTTTTCAAAAGATAAAATTAAATTTTTTCCCACAATATTACCACTTTTATTATTAATGCTATTATTGATTACATATTTTTTATTTTCATCAATTTTTAAACTAAAATAATTTTGATAACTTGATAAACCTAAACAATTTTTATCTAAAACAACACAATCTTTTTGTTTATTTATTAAAATATGTGTTTTATTATTTATTTTTTGCGAAATTAAATTTTAATTTAGATAAATTCTTTTTATCATATTTAATTACCTCACTTTATTTTTTTATATTTTTGGAATTTATAAAATTTATTAAGAATTAATCATTCTGAATTTAAAATAGTGAACTCTTGTTCATATCTAATACAGTCAATAATTATATTTACATTTAATTTCCCCTTATGTTTTTAAAAATCTTTTTTTATGATAATCACTTCACTTTTTTTCATCTTTTAATTTTATTTTCACTAAAATTAATATCTAATAGTAAGTTAAAAATAAATAATTAATTAAACCAAAAAACAATTCTTAATGAACTGGTTCTATATTTTTGTCAGACTGTTTTTGTCAATTAATATCAGATAAATTATTTACCACTGTATAACCAAATTTATCTTCAACATAATTTTCTATAATTTCATTTCACGATTTTTTTTGTAATTCTTTAAACTTTTTTGTTAAATATTCATCAATATCTTTAATATTATCTATCATTCCACTTGATCAGCAGTATCCTGCCCAATATTGTTCTAAACCAAATTTATATCAAAAGTTTTATTTTTTTTCATGATCGGTATTTTTTGAAATTAAATCCGTTATTTTATAATGATCTTTTATATTATCTGAATCTTTTATAACTAAATACATGTTTTATCCTCCTAATTTTATTTCTCTAATGCTCAGTATTAATCAGTAATTTTATCTTTTGAAATTGGATAATTTCTAAGCATTAATTCATTTGTTTTGTTTATAGTTTTTTTATTTAACTTTTTCATTATTTCACATCCTTACTAAGTAATTTGTCATATAATGAATTGTCTTTAATATAAAATTTTTCCCCACAGCAACTAAGACCTCAAAAACAAGTTAATTTATTAAAATCCTCTTTATATAATTGTTGTTGTTTTAATTCAGCAAGTTCTTTTTTAAGTTTTTTATTTTCTTTTTCTAACTTTTCATATTTAATTTATTCTGTTATATTCATTATTAATCCCCCATTTTAATAAAATTATCTTTTGTTTGTATATCAGCAAACTGTTTTGTTGTTTTAAATACCATAACAATTACCTCCATTTTCGCAACCTATATAACACATACAACTATTTCACCACATCAACAATTTAAATAACCTTCGCCACATTCAATACAAATATCATATTTACTACTGCCAGCCATTATTAATCCTCCTCAATAACAGTTAATTGTTCTAATTGTTTTTTAGTGATTCTGATACCTTTTAAATTATCACCTTGTAAATCAGCATCTAATAAATAAGCACCTTCTACATTGACATTTATTAATTAATACTCTCTTATTTTTTAATTTAATTTTTAATTCTTTTCAACAGAGTTCTTTTAAAGACACCTTCAAATCCTCCTTATAAATAGTAAGATTTCTAAATTTTTTTATTGTGGAACACTTACACTTTAACCCTTACCCTTTAACCATTACAGGTTAAAGATTTATCCCCAAACCACGATAACTCTTTTATATTGCCTAAAAGAATTGCTTCCATTATGTCGTAGCGATACGGCAACCCCTGTATTGTTTATCCTCGCTTGCTTGGTTTTACGACATTCCAAGTAGGAGAGTTTTATTCGGTTTATTTTGCTGTTATTTTTTTAAACTAAGCAAGGTTAACGACAATTTTAACATAATTAAAAAAGATAGAATTTTATATCTATCTTTTTCATAGTTTTTGGAAATTTTATACCAACCGAATATTTTACACGGTCAAGGGCAAGATATTTTAAATAAGTTGATAAAATTATAATAATTTTGTTATGATATTATTATGATAAAAAGTAATTGTAAAATGTATTTTAGTATTTAAAGGGGAGGCACAACACAAGATGGCTGAAATTAAAGATGTACATAGTACAGACCAAACAAATCCACATGAAAAAGAAGTTAAAGCAAAAAAACCAAATGACAAGGAACCAAAAAAAAAAGTTGATTATACTGCCGTTAAAGAATTTAAACAAAAGTTAAAAGAGCAAAAGAAACAAACAAAGTTATATTCAAAACGAATTTTAAAAGGGGAAATTATTTCAACAACAAATAGTAAATTAGATACAAGTAAATATGTAATTGAACTAGTTGATGTGAAAAAATCATATATTACTGGGGAAGTTGAAACGCCAGTTTTAAAAGGAATTAATTTAAAATTAGAAAAAGGAGACTTTATTGTTATTTTAGGTCCTTCTGGATCAGGAAAAACAACATTACTAAACATTATTTCAGGTTTAGATAAAGTTTCAAGTGGTGATGTTTTTGTTATTGGCTATAACTTATCGTTATTAAAAGATGTTGATTTAACAAAATTTAGACGAGATAATGTTGGTTTTATTTTCCAACAATATAATTTATTAACTAATTTAACTGCCAAAGAAAATGCTGAAGTTGGGGAAAATTTAAGTAAAAACAAAAATAAGGATATGACAATTAAAGATATTTTTGAAACAATTGGAATGGAAGAACAAATGAACAAATATCCTCACCAAATGTCAGGGGGACAACAACAACGGGTTTCAATTGCTAGAGCATTAGCAAAAAATCCAAATATCTTATTTGGTGATGAACCAACAGGAGCTTTAGATGAAGAAATGGGTCGAAAAGTACTTGAAATTTTAGTTGATGTTAATAAAAAATATAAAACAACGGTTATTATTGTTACGCATAACTCAAATATTGCTGATATTGCTAATACAGTTATTCATGTTCGTAATGGAATAATTGACCAAATTAAGAAAAATATACATCCAAAGAAACCAAGTGAAATTGATTGATCTTAATTTGTAAAACAATATTATGTGTTTTACATTTTTTTATTAACATTATTAGAAATATTTTTTAAAATAATAAAATAATTTTACAATATCTTTAATGAATTATTGAAATTTGTTACAATTAAAAAAGAAAATATCGTTTAACTATTTACTTACAAGTAATATTTATTAAGCAATATTTTTGTAAAAAAGAAATTCAGATGACAGATTGTAGGTTATCTTGCCATGCTTGTTAATGTTCATGTTCAGGTACAAAAAGTGACCATAAATGTTTTGAATGTGATTATAACAAACCACATGACCGAAAATAATATTTTGTTTCTAATTTTTGAGAAACTTTTTTTGTAATATCATATATGAACTATAATAAGGAATAGTTAGCCTTAAAAATAATTTTTTTATTGAATTTATTGTTATTTTTAATTAAGATTTATCTAATGACTGTTAATTAAAGAAGGAATTATAAAAATGAGAATTGGAAATATTGAAATCAAAGGGCAATTTTTTTTAGCACCAATGGCCGGAATTATGAATGAATCATTCCGAATTATTTGTCATGAATTAGGAGCAGAATTGATTTATGCTGAAATCGTTAGTTATAAAGCAATTTTACAAAAAAATGAATGAACTTTACAAATGATTAAAGTAAATAAATTAGAACATCCAATTTCAATGCAAATTTTTGTAACAGATATGAAAACTTTTGTTGCAGCAGCAAAATATGTTGATCAACATAGTGATTGTGATATTATTGATATTAATATGGGTTCTCCTATACCAAAAATTGCAATTAAGTCACAAGCAGGGTCATATTTATTAAAAGATCCTCAACGCGTTTATGAAGTTGTTAAGGCAGTTGTTGAAAATGTTACTAAACCAGTAACCTCTCAAATACGAAATCAATTTTATTTTGGAAAAGCTGATTGAAATTGAATTAGGAAAGTAAAAGAAAATGTTGCAATTCTAGTAATTGGTAATGGTGATTTTTTACTTGTGAAGATGCAAAACCAATATTAAAAGAGACTGGTTGTGATGCAATTATGTTAGCACGAGGAGCACAAGGTAATCCATGAGTATTTAAACAGATTCAACATTTTTTAGATACTGGTGAAAAAATTGAGCAACCACTATTAGATGAATGGCGGAATATTATTTTCCGCCATGCAGAATTATTATTTAATTTAAAGGAAGAACGAATTGCAGCGAGTGAAATGCGGAAAAATTTAGCCTTTTATTTTAAAGGAAAGACAGGAGCTACTAATTATAAAATTCTGGCAACGCAAATAAATACAATATTTGAGTTAAAAATGCTTGTTAATGAATATATTGCCTATTATAATAGTAATATTAGTGTTGTTAAATAGTAAAAAGGAGAATTAAAATGGAGAAACGTAATTTTACAGAACAAGAGCAAATTAGACGTGATAAATTAAAAAAAATGGTTAACGATGGGCATAATCCTTTTGTAATTGCAAAGTTTGACCGAACACATACAAGTAAAGAACTTAATGAACAATTTAATCATTTATCAAAAGAAGAATTAGTCACAAGTAGTGATAATATAACTGATAATATAATAGTTAAAATTGCGGGTCGAATTAAAACATTTCGCGAAGCAGGAAAAGCTAGTTTTGTAACGTTACAAGATCAAAATGGAATTTTTCAAATTTATGTTCGAAATGATGAAGTTGGTGATGAAAAATATCAAGAATTTATTAATTTTGATTTAGGAGATATTATCGGAATTACTGGAATAATGATGAAAACAAACACTGGGGAATTAACAGTGCGAGTTAAAGAATTTGTTTTATTAGCAAAAGCATTGCGTGCATTACCTGACAAATATCATGGAATGACTGATATTGAAGAAAAATATCGTCGTCGTTATGTTGATTTAATTACATCAGCGGAAACAAAAGATATTTTTATTAAGCGTAGTAAGATTATTGCTTTAATGCGAGATTTTTTTAATAGTAAGGGATATTTAGAAGTTGAAACACCTGTTTTACAGCCTATTCATGGTGGCGCAGCGGCAAAACCATTTATAACTTATCATAATACATTAGATATGAATTTTTATCTACGAGTAGCAACAGAATTACCTCTAAAACGGTTAATTGTTGGTGGCTTTGAGGGAGTTTATGAAATAGGACGATTATTTAGAAATGAAGGAATGGATACACGCCATAATCCAGAGTTTACAACAGTTGAAATTTATGTTGCATATCAAGATATGGATTTTATGATGAAATTAACAGAGGATACTATTTTCTACATTGCAAAAAACATTTTAAATAAAGATGAAACAAAATACGATGGAGTAATAATTTCATTCAAACAGCCATGGAAACGTTGACATATGGTTGATGCAATTAAAGAGTTAGTGGGAGTTGATTTTTGAAAACCAATGACTTTTGCTGAAGCAAAGAAAATTGCAAAAGAAAAAAAACTACCAATTGAAAAATTTCATACTTCTGTTGGACATATTATTAATTTGTTTTTTGAAGAATTTGTGGAAGATAAATTAATTCAACCAACATTTATTTATGGTCATCCCGTTGAAGTTTCTGCATTGGCAAAAACAAATGCAGAAGATCCAAGATTTACTGATCGATTTGAATTATTTATTAAAGGGCGTGAATATGCAAATGCTTATTCAGAATTAAACAATCCAGTTGAACAATATGAGCGTTTTGTTAGTCAATTAGCAGAACGTAATAATGGTAATGATGAAGCACAAGAATTAGATATTGATTTTATTCAAGCATTGGAATATGGAATGCCACCAACAGGTGGTTTAGGAATTGGAATTGATCGACTAGTTATGTTATTAACAGGACAAGATTCAATTAAAGATGTATTATTATTTCCGCACATGAGACCAAGAGAAAAATAGGTGATTGTATGGCATTTGGTATTGAAATTGGTTATAGTTCAATTTTAACATTACGTGAAACAGTAGAAGCAATTAGTTTAATTAAACGTGAATTAGTTTGTCTTTTTATTATTCAATTTAATTTATTAAAAGTTGATGCGCCTTTAATTACTACAGAAGAAAAAGGGTTTAATGATGATTTTCGAATGACAGAACGGCCAATTGATTTTGATATTTCACCAACTAATTTGGTTGGTGAAATATTACAGTCACACAATAAATGGCGACGAAATGCAATTAAACAATATGAATTGTTAGAAAACGAAGGAATTTTAACAACGGCAATTGTTTTGCGTCGTGATATTAAGCAATCAAATAGCCAAGCAGTAAGTTTTAGCGAAATTGGATTTGATTTATTATTAGAAGAAAAAGACATTACATTATTAAAAATTAAACAAACAATTGATAAAGCAATTAATATTGTTAGTGATGTAGAAGACATTTTATTATTAAAATTTCCGCAATTAAATAAGAAATTTAAAAAAAAATTAAATTGAACAAGTCAAATTGAATTACAAAAAACAATGCGATTATTAAGTTATCAAGAACGCTTGAACCGCTATACAAGAGAAAATGGTGCTACAATCCTCTATGGTTTAAAAAATAGTATTACTAATAATACGATTGAAATTAGTGAATCGCAAGATGTTTTTAATTGGGAACTCTATGCGAAAATTTTTGTTTATGATTTTGTGTTAGAAAAAGCTACTTGTATTGGTTATTGTGCTGCTACTGTTAATAGTGATGTTTTAAAAAGTCAATTAGCAGTAACAAAAGAAACAAGTAAATTAAGAACAGAATATGATGCAAAAGTAGCAACAAATGACTTACCAGTGACACTTTCGTTCGGACTTTTTAAGTCACAATTAGATTTATTTTTATTAGAAAAACAACATATTGGTGAAGTTATTGCTTCGGTTTGAAGTGATGATTTTTTAGAATATGTTAAGAAAAATGGAATTGAAATTTTATAAATGAAAAATTATACAATAATTATTGTGGCAGCTGGGAAGTCATCACGTTTTCATCAAAAGGACAATAAGTTGCTATATCAACTTGATAATAAACAAACTATTATTGAACAAACATTAATGTTATTTTTAAGTGATCCACTTTGTACAAAAATTATTGTTGGTGTTAATGAAGAAATTTTAACTTTTTTATTGAAAAAAAATTACCAAGCAAAAAATATCCAATTTATTATGGGTGGCATAGAACGAGTTGATACGATTTATCAATGTTTAATTAATCATAAAATTAGTAATGAAATTATAATGATTCATGATGGTGTGCGTTGTTTTACTAGTTTAACTTTTATTAATCAATTAAATCAAGTTTTTCAACAAAAAAATTATGAAGTGCTAATCCCAATTTTACCAATTACTGAAACCCTTAAAAAAGTTAAAAATAATTTTATTGAAAAAACATTACCTCGAGAAGAATATTTTACAATTCAGACGCCACAAGTTTTTAAAGCAAGATTATTATATCAAGTTTATGACAGATATTTTCAAACTAAAAATAGAAAAATAATTTATGATGATAGTTATTTAGTAGAGTTATTTTCACCAGAAACAAAAATTCATACAATTTATGGTGAAAAACAAAACATTAAATTAACTTATGTTGATGATTTAAAATTATTAAAATTATTAAAATAACGCTTACAATTAAGGAAAATATAAGGTATAATTATTTGCGAGTTAATAATGCTTGAATTATAATTATTAGCTCCTTGTCCGAATAGGACCTAGACCAAAAGGAGGAAAATAAAATGCGTAAATATGAAATTATGTATATATTAAATCCCGAAGCAACTAATTTGGATGAATTAGAAAGTAAATTACACCAAATTTTAGAAGCTAATGGGGGAAAAATAGAAGAACACGGAAAATGAGGAATTAAAGATTTAGTATATCCGATTAAAAAGAAAACAAAAGGATATTATGGAGTATTAATTGTTAATACAACATCAAAAAACATTGATGAATTTGTTCGAATTAGTCATATTGAACAAGATGTATTACGAATTTTAGTAATTAATACAGAAAAAGAAAAAGGATATATTCAATCAACTGTTTATGCAAAAACAGAAGTTAAGAATGATAAGCCAGACCGTGATCGTAGACCAGGAAATAAAAAAACTGATTATAAACGTCATGAACAACGTTCAGAATTTGAATATGCAAAACCAGAAAATACACCAACTGAAACAAAAGAATAAAAAATTAGGAGTGTGCAAGAGTTATGTTAAACCGAGTTTCATTAGTAGGAAGACTAACCCGTGATTTAGAATTAAAAAATTCTGTTAATGGTAAACCATTTGTTGCTTTTACATTAGCAGTAAATAATATTTTTAATAACCAAGCTTCGTTTATTCCTTGTTTTGCTTGGAATAAAACGGCAGAAAATATGGTCCGTTATTTAAAAAAAGGATCATTAATTGCTTTAGATGGACGTTTACAAACGAGAAGTGATAATGTTAATGGTCAAGTTACAACAATTGTTCAAGTAATTGCTGATATGGTTTCTTTTTTAGATTCAAAAGGTGCTAGTGCTGCTACTAATATTGGTGGTTTATCAATGCCAATTTCTAATGATTTTTCTAACACAACTTTTGAACAACCAGAACCACAAGATGATAATAATATTACTTTTAATGGTGATGATGCAATTTTATGAGATTAAAAAGAAAGGAAAAAGAAAATGAATCCAAAATTTAAACGTTTTAAAAAAGAATGTTATTTTACAAAAAATAAAATAACATACATTGATTATAAAGATATTGAATTATTGAAAAAATTTATTTCTGGTAATGGGCAAATTTTGCCAAAACGAGTAACAGGAACAACTGCTAAAAATCAAAGAATGTTAGCAACAGCAATTAAAAGAGCTCGTCAAATGGCTTTATTACCATTTGTTATTGATTAAAAAATACTTACTTTTGTGAGTATTTTTTCTTTTTTCGTGTATAATTAATGTTATATATCATAGGCAGTAAAAAAAGTTAAGGGATGACATTATGAAACAAAATCCAAGATTTATTAATGTTTTCAGAACAGAGGCAAAAGAAAAAATAGCAAAAAATTAACTACAAATAATCAAATAATTAAGTATATGCTAATTTTATTTGTGCCTTTTTGTATGGTTTTATTTGTTGCTGAGCTTTTTGAAATCCATTAACAAAAATTGGTAATATTCCTATGGCAATTGTTGACAATGATAGACCACCTTGTATCGCCTATGTTGTTCAGAAACAACGAACTGATGAAAATAACTTATTAACTTCGCCAAATGTTGGATATTTTAATTCTGACACATTAGCAGTTTGTCAAGAAAAAGCACAAGAATAATTTGATAATAATAAAAATATTGATAAAGATCTTTATAAATTGCAATATCGTTATGATAGCATGGTGAATTTATCTGTTACAAATAATAAATTTTATAATGTTAATACAAAAGCATTAAAATTAGACCAAAATGGTATGACCATTAAATTAAATTATTTGCATGTTGATGAAACTATATTTAAACCAGCTGATAAATATTCGGCTCAATTGCAAGTTAATAGTGATTTTATAGAAAATATTTTTAAATTAATGCGTGCTATTGGTAATCATAGTCCAACAGAAGTTATTAAAACTTTAGAATATTTAATAGAAAACATTCCTCAGTTTTGATAAACATATAAACAAAATTTTTAGTTGGACAAGTGTTATATACATTTACTCAAATTAAAACTGCTTTGGTTCATTCTACCTTACCAGAGGTATTAGGTACTTCAATGTTCTGAGCTTTTGCGCGATGAGATGAATTAACTAATACATATTATTTAACTGGTTGTAATTTTAGCAATTATTTAGAAAAAATTTTATTAATTATTGGTCCTAATACTTCAATTGGAAAAGTAATCTTAGACTATGTTGAAAAAAATCATCCACAATATTATGAAATTGTTAAAAAAAACATTGGAAGTAATTGAAAGCAAAGGGAAACAATTTATTGATGGCTTTGTTCGTGAGATTTTTCCTAATTTGAATGAACATATAACTTGACCAAAATATAGTGCAAGAGCACAACAAGTAATTTGTGATTTAGCAAATTTAAATTCATCAATTTTTCAAGTTCCAGCTCATATTCAAGGTTACCAATATTGTAAATATGGAATTGGTTTAGGAGAATTTTTTATAGCGATTTCAATGTTAGTTGGTGTTTTAATGCAAACATTTATTTTTGATCGTACTTGTCGAACAAAACAAGCTTGTTGATATCAACACTATTTTTTCAAAATTGTTACTAATGTTAATTACAACAGTACTTCAAACTACAATTCTTGAATTTTCATTAGCGGCATTGGGTTACAGTCGCAGTCGCTTGGGAATTAGTTTTTGTTTATTGTATGCCCGATTATTATTTTGTAGTATTACTTTTACAATCATTGAACATGTAATATGATTTGCTCCTAGTGATAGGGATGTTGGAAAATATTTAATTTTTATTTATTTAATTTTAAATTTAACGACAGGTTGGGGAACTTTCCTAACCTTTATGCAAGGAACATTCTTCCATTTTATTTCGTTTATTACACCGTTTAAATATGCAATTCATGGAATGGAAAATATTATTTATAGTATTGGGACAGGTGAAGGTTCTTTAGTACAATATCAAACGGAAATTTTACAAAATGATGACATTTTATTAATTTGAATTCCAATTTTATTAATAATTAGTTTAGGACTAACTTATTTATGATGGCAAAAAGAATTATATGGAACTTTCAAATTGAAAGTTTTACAAACTGTTTTATTTGAAAGAAAAATTCCAATTCAGAAAAATATTAATTTTACTTTAAGAAGAGTATCAAATCAAGAAGTTGAAGAAATAAAAAAAACAAATTTTAATTGATCAACAAAATATTTTTGAAAAGCAGCAACTTAAAAAGATTGATAAAATGCAAGCAAAATTTTAAGCAACAAAAGATCCAAAATATTTATATCTAATTAAAAAAAATAAAGAAAAAACTTTTACTGTTGAAGTAGAACAAACGGACTGGTATAGATCCAGAGATTCTAGATCCAAATAATCCGGATAAAACTGTTCCAAATAATATTTATGTTTTATAAGTACATAAGTTTTCAATTTGAGTTAATTTATTTAGAATGATTTTCTTAAATGCAATTTTATTAATGACTGTTCCTGTTGTATTCTTAGCAATTGCAAGAGCTGTTTCAAAACCAGAAAAAGATGAATCTTCACGAAGAGGAACAATTATTACAATTACTATTTTATTATTAAATGTTGCAGCAATGTTTATTATTACATTATTTATTGGGATTGCATTTAATATTGGTAGTGGATTTATAATTTCCGGAAGTGGGAATTATGAAAAAGATGTATCAAAGCCATTGCCAAAAATTATTTGGAATTATGTTCTGTTTAATTTTATATAATCATTTCTTTTAGCAATAATTATTCCCGTAATAGTAATGGCTGGTTTAATTGGGTTAGCTGTTAAAAAATTAACTAAGCGACATCCAGAAGATATGGAAAAGATTCGTGATGGTTTTGACCGTTGATGAACAGTTATTGTGTCATGTTTAATGTTTTTTATTAAATTAATGCGATATCCTGGTAATGTCAATGATAACTTATGCTATTATTTCACGACCAATTGGATACTTAGCACACATTGGAATTATTGTTGGAGTTGGTTATTTATGTTTAATTATTGTTTTAATTTGGAATTCATTATTATTAACATTATAAGGAGTAAATCCATTTAAATGATGGAATTTTGCTATCAAACCGGTAATTCAGGGTTTTACAACTCAATCTTATAATGTAACCTTACCGGTAAAAATGGAAGTTTTAAAAGATGATATAAAAGTAAAAGAGAATCTTGTTGGAATATTTGCTCCTTTAACTACAACAATGGGGTTAACTGCTTGTACACCTGCACAATCAGGAATTATTGTTTCTTTTATTTCAACAGCTGGTTTATATTATTTAACTGTTGCTAATTTCTTTATTGTTTTATTGAAGATATTGCACATTTATTAGCAAATGCTATTAGCAATTGCACATTTATTAGAAAATGATTTAGAAAAAATGAATTAAAATTAAAACAAATACCAAAGTAACAGAACTTGTTGTTGAAAATAATAAGGTAACAAAAATTAAATTATCATCGATGGCATAAATTATTCGGTTGATGATATCTTATTCTAATAAATATTTATCTACTAAAATAGAATTCCTAAGAAAAAGATAAATTTATCTTTTTTAATTAATTTAATCATAACATAAAAGTAATAATTTACAATACAAAAAATAATAATTCGCAAATTATTTAATAAATTTATTTTAAATTATTGATTTTTACTTTAAATTTTAGACAAAACCTTGTGCTTGGTGAGCAACATTTTTATTTATTAAAAATTGCTGATTATGTTTATCTTCATTTTTAAAATAATAATTATATTCTTTTTCATTTTTTTTGTTTAATTTATTAAGATAAAACTCAATTAAATTAACACCATTTTCTTTTGCCATTTTTATTGCAATCATATTTTTAAAAACTTTTTCACTATATGATTTAGCACCATATCCTTTTAATCATTTTACATTATGCGAAATTTGTGGTTCAGTACAAGACCCCATATATCAATCCTCTTTATAAACTTTAATACCCTCAGAATTATTTTTGATATATTTAATGAAATCTTTGATTTTATCTTTTTTATCTTTTAATAATGGATATTCTTTAATATTTTTTCTTGTAATTAATTTTTTTAAATATTTTATTGCTTCATCAGGATCGCCATTTTTAAATAATTTATTCATATCTCAATAAATTTGTTTTCTTATTTTTTCATTATCGGTTAAATTTTTAGTAAGTTTTCTTCTTCGATAAGGAAATATTGTTTTTAATTCTTTCATTAAATGAAATTGATCTAAAATAAAAATTGCACCAATTTCATTAGCAAATTTTTGGATTCATTTTGCTCCATCACCTGCTAGAGTTAACTTACAATTTTCAATATTAAAATTTTGATTTAAAAAATGTAAAAATTCTTTTTTATATTTTTTAATAAGATAGTATTTATTTTTTACTGATTTCATAACAATAAAAATTTTTTTATCTTTTAGAACATTTTTATTTTTAGTGCTTTTTATTTCATCATACCCAGTATGAAAATATGCTGTTCTAAACATATTTTTTTCTATTTTTTTATATTTTGTTAAATTACTAAAAGAATCGTCAACTCCAGCATACAAATATGGTGTTTGGACAATTATTTTTTCAGTCTTTGTTTTTAATTGTTCTTTAAATAATTTAGCAAAATCAACCTCTTTATTAATGTTTGTGATTGTCATCTTAGATATATTTAATTTTGGGTACATATCCATAATATCTCTTTGTCTTTTAGCACTATCCATTAATTTTCAAATTGCTATTTTAACACTTAAAATAATTGTTTGATTATTTTTTAAACCAATTTTTTTATTTAATAAAGTTGTTGTTTTAAATTTATTTTCTTTTTTATCATAATAACGAAATCTAGAAGCTTTAATTATAATATTGCCAAAGGGAGTTTTCATCATTTTATTCTTTTTTCCTCACAAAATATAACCATTTTGGCCATTACGGTTTTGCTTCCTTAATTCTTGATCAAGTTTTTCATATTTTTCTTTTAATTTTTGTTTTCCTATTAAATTAACATCAATATTTATTTCTTCAACAAAGTTTATATCTTTAAAACTATTAAAAACATTTAACATATGCTTATATTCCTTTTAAATCATTGCATGATAGTAAAATTTTATACTGCTTAAAATAATTTGTCAGCAGTTTTATTACATTATTTATTGTTAGAAAAATAAAGAAATTAAGTAATTTTTTTTCTTGTTTTATTAAAAATAAAAATTTTATTTCTAAAAAATCTAAAAAATAGTTTTCATATATTTTTTTAATAAATTGTGTATTTTTATATTTATTTTATATTAGTCTCTTAGACACTTCTTACATTACCTAATTAATTGTTGTAAATATTATTTTATATTTTCAAAAAATGCTTATTTTAAAATTTTATTTGATTAGTTAAATTTTAAATTTTTATTATTTTGTAGGTAATGCAAAAGGCGTCTAATATATAAAAGTAGTTTAATTTTTAAATTTTTTTAATTTACAATTTACACAATTAAATTCTTTAATTCATTAATTATTTTATCTTCACCATTAATTGAAATTGTTTTAATTCTATAAATTTTAATTCCATTTTTTTCAAGTGCTTTATCTTTAACTTTATCTCTTCATAATTGAATTGATTTATTATGTTGTTGACCATCAACTTCAATTGCTATTATTGGTTTTTTTGAAATTTTATTAAAAATTAAAAAATCTAAATGTGACCAAGGATGATTAATAAATTGTTTTTCTCTATCATTAAATCCTTCTTGATTTTTAACAACCAATTTTAAATTGTAATGCTTTATATATTTAATATCTATAATTTGATTTATTAATTTATCTAAAATTTTTGAAAATATATATTCTGATGTTTCTCCAATAAATCCATTAAATTTTTTTTCTTGTGTTTCTATTTCATAATTACTAGAAGATAATGCAGCAAAAACACCGATTGTCTGTTTAAAGAAAGTTTTTCCTTTATATAAAACATTAATATAATTAATTAGCCTTGTAATATCATTGTTTTTATTAGTTTCACAAATTCTTTTATTAACTACAACAACAAGCTCATCTTTAGCACGTGATACAGCAACATTTACCAAATTAGAATTTGCTGAAAATTCTAAATTTGAAACTTTATCTTGCGTTATACAATAAATAATCTTTTTTTTATCTCTTCCTTGAAATTTATGAACTGTATTAATTTCAATATCTTTTGCAATTGATAAAATTAAATTTTTAATTTTCTTTGATTGTTCTGCATAAGGAGAAATAACACCAATATCATTATAATTATATTTATTTTCTTGTTCTAATAAATTAGAAACAATATGAGCCTCAGATTCTGAAACTCAACTTCTATTTTGTCTAATAGCTCCAGAATTTGATTCAACTTCAATAACGCTCATTGCTTCATAATTATCTGGATATAAATTATATGTCATTGGGATTAATTTATTTTCATAATAAATTTCATTACAAAAATTAATAATATCAGGATGACAACGATAATGTTCTTGAAGTATAACATTGAGAACCCGATTACCAAATAATGAAGAAATTGCATTAATTGGATTATTATTACTAATTAATAATTCTTTATTATGTGGTTGAATTTGACTTTCTAATAATTTTTTATCAATTCTTTTAAAGTTTTCATCATCGATTTGTTTTAATTGTTTTAGATCACCAACAATAATTATGTTTCTTGCTCTTGCCATTGCTGGTAAACAACTTAAAAAAGTTGCTTGAGAAGCTTCATCAATAATCAAATAGTCAACTGTTTTATAACTTAAATTTGAATAAGTACCAATAGAAGTTATTGTACTCAATAAGAATGGTGCATAATTAAAAATATAAGATGATAATGATTGAATTTTTTCTTTATTATTTAATTCAACAATTAAATTTTGTTTTATTTTTATATTTTCAAATCTATCCTTAATTTTTTGATTTAACTTATTCATTGATATTTTTTTAATATTTTTAATAATATCGTCATAATTTTGATCATTAAGTTTATTTTGTAGTTGATAAATAGAATTTATAGTTTTTTTTAAATTAAGTTCTGCAAGTTTATAATTAAACCATTCATTTAAATGAGTTTGTCCTAATTCATTTAAATTTTTAACTTTAATTTTAAAACTTATTTTTAAAAAAAATCTTTGAAAAAAACTTATTTTTTCTTTTTTAAATATTTTATTTTTAACTAATTTCAATTTTTGAATTTTATTTTCATTTAATATTTTTTTTATTTTTTTAGAATAAGTAATTTTAGAAATATCCATATTCAAAGATTGTAAAAAATAAAGTAAATTATTAAATTCTTTCTTTTGTTTTTGTTCTTCGTTTTTTAGTATATTCAATTCATTAAAATCTTTTAATAAATTAATATTTTCTGCAATATTAATTTCAGATAATGAATTAATTTTAATATTATTAATATAGTTATTTTTTAGGATTTCTCAAGAATCAAGAAATTTATTTTTAGATTTATTTATATTGTCACTATTCCCAGCAAATGTACAAAGAAAATCAAGTTTCATTTCTTTTAACTTATCATAAATGTTTTTGACAGCTTCATTATTATTTGAAACAACTGCAACAGTTTTGTTTTTATTTTCTAATAAAATATTAAATAAAATATTAATAATTGTTTGAGTTTTACCAGTTCCAGGAGGGCCTTGAATTATAGAAAAGCTATTTTTATAAATGTTTTTGACAGCTTCATATTGACTTAAATTAATACCAACAGGAAAAATTAAATCTTTTTTTAAATTTTTATCTTGATCTAAGCTATTTGAAAATATTTTATAAAGTATAGTTTGTTTAAAAAAACTAGCATTTATTTCATTTTTTAACTTTGAAATTAAACCATATTTGTCATTTAAAAAATCATCACTTAATACTTTGAAAAATAACTTTTCTTCTTCATTTTTATAATAATTTGATAACATATTTATAAAATTTTTAAAATATTTATAATTTTTTAAAAAAATATCATTCATTATTAAATTAACCTCCATTAAATATGAATTAATACATAATTCATATGAATTTTTTTTTAGATTATATCATATACAATATGGAAACTGATATTGTTAAATAATTATATAGTTCTTATAAAATTTTAGATAATTATTATTTAATTAATCAATTAAACTTTGTTTTATTTTTGTTAGATAAAGATAGAAAAATTAAGAAATCTTCTTTACTTTTTTTCTCTTATTTTTTCTATTTATCAAATAACTTTATTGTTTTTTATCATTTAGGTAGAGTTTCCCTTAGGTGTGGTTTAGTTAATCACTTGCGACTACTCTTCTGCCCCATGTAGTACTAATTTAATTATAGTTGATTAACCTTACAGATATCCTCCCACTTCGTTTATTTTTTAGTGTTCCAGCTTGACCACTTTGTGAAATCTTACTATTTATAAAAAATAATTATTCCTTTTCAGAATAATTATTGGTTTATTGTCTTTTGATTAATTCTATTTCAAGGTTTTTGATTTTTTGTAAAAGTAAATTTATCATTGTTTTATTTTGAATAGATTTGTAATTTGTATTTTCATACTCTCTTAATTGCATTTTTAAATTATTAATATTTGTCTTAATTTCTGTTGTTGTTAAATTGACAAATTCATTAATTTCATTTTCTTTTATTTCTTTTTTGTTATTTTTAATATCATAAAAATATTCTTTATTAAAATTTATATAATTAATTTCTTTTAATTGAAATATGTTTGTTTTTTCTAATAAATTTAAATCTTTTCATAGTTTTAAATTTATTTTCATTGGATTATAACGTGCTATTTTAACAATTCCTTGTCCTTGTTTTAAATTTGCTAACTCACTAGTTAACATTAACGGATGACTTTTTAAATTTTTTGAAACACTAATATTCCTTTTGCTTTCATTAATACTAATTTGTTCGATTGTTTTTGTACCAAATAATTCGCTATAATACTTAATTGTTTCTAAATCATTAGTATGTAAGAAAATATGCATCCCACAGTTATTTAAAATAATTTTTGATATTGTATCACCATAATTTAATTTTAATTGGTTAATATCTTGTAAAATAAATTCAAAAAAAATGTTTCTACTACGCGAAATACTAACTCATTTTTCAATGTTGTTTATTTTTGTTAAATTAGCAAATTCATCTAATATAAAATATACTGGTTTTTCTAATTTTTGTTCGATTGTTTCACTTGCTTTATTTGTTAAAAATTGATAAATTTGACTAATTAATATTGCTATTAATTTATAGTAATTATCATTTTCGTCACTAAATATGATGTACAGAACTGTTGGATATTTGATAAAATCATTGTAATTAATATCATTTTGTGATGTTAAATTACGAATAAAATCGTTATTAAATATTTCTAAACTTTTTGCCACAGTCATTAAAATAGCATCTAGTGTTCGATTTTATTTACTATCAATTAAAACTTGACTTGCTGTTATTTTGGCAATACTGTTATTTTTCCGATTATTAAGTCATTCAACTAAATCTTTTTTAAGACTAGCAACGCCAGCGACCGAAGCCATATTAAATTTGTTTAAAAATAATTTTTGGTTCAAAATTTCTTCGATTTCTTTTGTTAAATTATTTTTAATTATTTTATCTTCATAATCTTCTAATATTGCCAAAATAATTCCTTGAATAATCATACTTGCTGAATCATTCCAAAATTCATCTTCAATATTTTTGTTAATTAACATACGACTAAGTGATCTAATTTTATCTTGATACTTTATTTTTCACTTTATTTTATCTTTTTCATTATCTGTTATGATCATTTTAATAAAGTCATCATAAATTAATTTTAATGGATTTCAAGTATTTCCTTTCTTTAAATTACGAAAATCAATAACTTTTATTTTATAACCATTTTCTGCTAAAAATCCACTAGTTAAATTATATAATTCTCCCTTGGGGTCGGTTATGATCATAGTTGGTTTTGCGGTTGATTTTCCGTTTAAATAAATTGTTGGTAATACTATTCCTTGTGTTTTTCCGCTTCCTGTTGAACCAACAATAACACTATGAATATTATTTTTTAAGTTAAAAAATAAATCTTTTTTGTTTTTATTACAGTTAAAAACAAAACCAGTATTTTTATAATTATCTTTGATATTAACTTTATCACTAATATTATCAATTTCTTTTATACTTAATCATTTACTATCCCCAAAATCTATTTTATCGGTTGATTTGATTGCCGTTTCTTTACCTTTCACTTTACTAAATAAAACAAAATAAAAAAACCAGCAATAAAAACCTAAACTTAACCCAAGTGTTATTAATAATCCGTATTTATTTTTAATTATATAACTTCATCAGAATAATATTTTAAATTGCTTAATTTCATTGATAAATATTGTCATTTCTTTTCAATTAATAAAAATTGAATAACCCATTCCAAATAATGTTAAACAAAAAATAAAAATAATTGGAACAAAACATAAACCAATCAATAAACTTATTTTTTTCTTTTTAATTTTATTTCACATATTTTTATAACTCTCTTTCTATACTACTCACTAAATCATAACCTTTTTGCATAATAGGATTAATTTTAAAAACCATTTCATTAAATTCTTGTTCAATTAAACTCATATTTTTAAAATCTAATTCTTTTGTACTAGGAATGGTGGTGATAATTTTGTAATATTTCATTTTTTCTGCTAAATCTAAATATTTAGTTAATTGGTTTATTTCATAATCTGTAAAATTATTTTCATATCTTAAATATTGTTTAATTTCATAAATTAAACTATCATAATCATCATTAATACTTTTAATTTTGTTAAATTCTTTAATATTGTCTTTGGTAGACTTGTATTGATCAAATAGATTATTAATTTCATTTTCTAATTTATTTCGTTCAAATTCTTTAACTTCTCGAAAATTCATTGCATTATAACTACCTTTACCACCAATTTCACCAGGTTCTATTTCATAACCTGCTTTTGTTAAATAATTAGCATGGTAATTATTGAATTTTTGTAGTTGTTTTTTACCTCCAAAAATACGATTATTACTAATTATGTATCTTTCTTCATTAAGTTTTTTTGAAAAAACTTTACTAATTGGAATAAAACCAAAATGAATATGGGGTGTTGTTTCATCCATGTGAACTGCTGAATACAAATATCCCATATCTGTTTTAAGATTATTTTTCATTCATTGTTTCATAAAATTTATTTCAATATTAGCTCATTCATTTAATTTATGATAATTTATACTTTCAGGAATTAATTGTCCCATTTTGCGCTTATCCGTTTTTTTATCTCATACTTGAATATCTGTAAATTGACATATTCCCATTTTTTCAAATCATTCTTGTCTTGTTGCTGGCAAAACAATTTCTATATAAGTATTATGTTTATTACAAAACTCTTTAAAAGCTGATTTTTGTGCTTCACTATATTTTTGTTGTTGCTTATTTCAATCTTCTTCTATATTTTTTAATAATTCAAATCTTTTATTATTTGTTAACTGAAAACCTTTGTCATTGCTAATTTTTGCTTTTGTATCACCAACATAATAAAAATTATATTTTTTAAATTCAGGATTAACATTTTCAGGTATTCCGATTCTAAAATTATGTCTTATTAGTTTATTAACACTTTTACTACTATATTTTTTAAAAGTTGCAATTGGTGGTGATGACCTAAATTTATATTCTTTTTCCATCTTTTTATCCTCCTTTTTTGGAAATTTTTACCTTTTAAAATTTATTAAATTTAGAAAGCCAAAATGCTTGCTCATCATACATTTTGGCTTTGTCAAAATATTTCAAAAATTTCATTTTTATTTTGTCTAATTAATAATCTTTTTTTGGAAATTTATTACTATTAAAATATTTTAAATTTTCTTGGTATATTTGTTTTTGTTCTGCTTTTTTAATTAAAACTTGCTTATTCATTTCTAATAAAAAAGGGTGCAGTTTTTCTCAATTAGCCTCACCCTCAATTTTTCCATCTTTATTTTTAATATAAAAGTTTTGATTTTTAAAAATTGTAATAAAACAATAATCTTTGTTATATTGTAATTTAAAATATTTGCTATTTATATTAATGCTTGCATAAGGATACAATAAATTTTTTATCCTTAACTCAATTCATTTATTACCTTTAATATCATAATAAGGTTTTGTTAAAATTAAATTATTTGTCATAACTTGATAACTTATATATTTTTCTGTTTCTTTCATTTTGATAGTTCCTTTCTCTAAAAAATTATTTTTAATCTTTTTTTAATTTTTAATGTTATAAAATAGAAAATTGGTAAACATATTGTGTTCATAATTAATATTCCGATAATTATTTGTTCTATATTTAAAACACCAAGATTTAATCAAAAAAGAACAAAATCAATCGGAAGATAAATAATTATGTTTGCTAATAAAATAAGAATAATTTTAATACTATGATTTATTTTTATTCAATTAATTAGTTTAATTAAAACTGCTAATAAACCTGTCCCAATATTTCAGCATAATGATCCCAAAGTAAAACTTCATAATGTTAAATCTGATAAAAAATGTCCCATAATTCCAATTAATAAACACCAATATCAATTTAAAATAATTCTACTTATAAAAATAGGAATTAAAAATAATGGAATTGATGTTCTTGGAATAATTTGGATTCGCATAGTTTGCGATAATACAACCATCATTGCAATTAAAACAGCAATATAATTTATCTTTTTGATTAATTGAAAGTTATTCATTTTTTAAAAATTTAATTTAAGTTGTATTTTCTTTAATCGCTTTTGTACCATTGCAAAGTAATTATTATTTATTTCACAACCTAATCATTTTCGATTTAATTGTTCACAAGCAATCGCTGTTGTACCACCGCCCATAAAACAATCTAAAATTAAATCATTTTCTTTGCTATGTTTTTTAATTAAATCGTAAAATATATTTAGTGGTTTTTCTGTTGGGTGTTCTGTTATTTTGTGTCCGATTGGAAAATTAAAAATTGTTTTTTTACTTTCATAATTATTTTTATAATTAGGAATTTTATGTTTTTTAGAATAAATTATCATACAATATTCTTTATCTTGCAAAATAAAATTATTAGTTGGCATTGGATTTGTTTTTTCTCAAAAATAAAAATCAAAATTCATATTATTTTTATAAACTCAATCTAAATAATCTTTAATTTGTCATCTATTCATTCAAATTAACATAAATTTAGTTTTTGAAATTCGGTAAAACTCATCTAAATAAGTACTTATATCAAATGAATTATGCAAATTATTATCATAGATAGCATTAATATACTTATTTATACTTTTTGATATATTATTTTCATTTATTTGCTCGTTTTTTCTTTTTGGCAAATTATATAAATAGGGTGGATCAGTTAAAATTAAATCAACGCTATTATTTTCTAAACTTTTAATAAAAGTTAATGCGTCACCATTTATTAATTTTCCTAAATTTGTTTTTAACATTTTTATCCTTCTTTTTTGAATTTTTTTGTTGTTTTTTACTAAAAAAGCAAAAATTTAACAAAATTCTTCATAAAAATTAAAAAAACAAGTAAATTTACTTGTTTTTTTAATTATCTTTTTTTCCAAATCCTTCTTTTTCTTTTTTGTTTGATTGAATTTCAATCCGATATCTTTCAAATCCAGAAACAAAAAATAACCCTTGTCCTTTTACACTACGAGCAATATAATCTTTTTCTGCTGATGTTAATCCGCCATAACTTTTATATAAATTAATAACTTTTTCTAAGTCGTTAGGTTTTAACCCCATAATAAATGAATATTGACTATTATTAATAATTGCTGTGGTTTTCTTTAAAACAGTTTCATTTTCTACAAAATCAGCGATGTTTTGTGTTGCCACAACCAAAGCACCATTATATTTTCTAATTCGCTTTGTCATTTGATACATAAAATTTAAGGCAACTGGATTATCTTTATCGATTGCTAAATGAGCCTCATCAACAATTATTACAATTTCATTATTATCTTTAAAACGATTTTCTTTTACTTCTTTTTTAATAATATTTAGCATTAAAATTAATTGTGCTGCGTTTGTTTTTTTGTCATCTAAATCAAACAAATTATAAACATCATAAACAATAAAGTTATTATTAAATTTTATTGTTGTGTGACCATTTCAAAGTGCTTGATATTTTCCATCATTTAAAAAATCAGTTGCTATTAAATCTATAAATTCTTTTAAAAGTTGATTTTCATTGTTCTTATATTCTTTTTCTAATAAATAATAAAAATCATTCATAATTGGAAAATCATTATTATTAATTTTATTAATGTCAATATTATTTGTAATTTTAAATTGATGATATAATAATTTCAAATACTTTGTTAATAAATTAATTTCTCGCCCGTTAAAATCAGGATAAAGCGTTTTGAATCATTGTTCTAAAAATCGTAAATGATTTGATAGGGGCGAGGAATTGGTATTTTCTAATTCATCAATAAAGTTATTATCTAAAATTTGTAAAGGGTTTATTTTTCCTATCGAAGCATCTCCTGCATCAATTCAATTTCCATCATAATATTTACATAATTCTTGGTATTCACGCTCAGGGTCAATAACAATAACTTTTCGTCCCATCTTGATATGGTGATTTATTATTTTTTTTAACAAATATGTTTTTCCCATTCCTGATGCACCAATTATAAACATATTATGGTTTGTTCTTTTACTTGTAATTTTAAATTGATCTCACAATACAACATTTCCCATATTATTTGTTCCTAATCACATTCCTTGTTTATCATATAATCCACTATCAATAAACGGAAATGATGCTGCTAAGGTACTTGTTGGCATTTCTCGGCCATATTTTTTTATTATAACCTTATTGTTATAGGGTATAAAACCTTTTAAACCATTAAATTGTTGATATCACAATGGATTAGGTTTAATATCCATTTCTTTTAGTGCTTTTGTTAATCGTGTTTGTGCCTGTGATAATGTTTTTTTATTTGTTCCATAATTTAAAAATAAAATATTAACATTTTTTAATAATTCACCATCACCATTAACCTCATCAATTAAATGATAGTATGTTTCTAATTCATAGTTATTTTCATTTGTATTAACATATGATTTTGTCATTACTTGTCTTGTTTGGGTTGTTTGAATAGCGCTATTGATTGCTTTTTTTGTTTCATCATAATTTAAAGGATTTATATTTCAAATAATAGTTTGCTCATTTGAAAATAAACATGCTCCTCATAAATCATTAATAAATAAAGGGTAGTCCTGAATAGTATTAATTGAATAATATAAATCATTTGCTATAAAATAATTTTTTTTAATATTTAGGTATTTAAATTGCAATAATTTTGCTAAATTATCTTTATTTTTATTAAAATTTGTTTTATTTAATGGTTTTTCATACGGGTTTCACATTAATTTTAAGATTTTTGTTATTTCGTAATTAGATAAAGTATTGCAATTAATTTTTCCTTTATATAATTTATCTTCTAAAAATAATATTTTTTCATTTAAATCTTTTTGACTATTTCCATATACAAAAATAAAAAAACATTTTTCAGTTTTAATTTCATCGTTTATTTTAATTAATTCTTTTTTTAAAAAAGTAATATTATTTTTAATTTGTTTTGTAATTTTTACAAATTGATTAAAACTAATTTCTTTGTTTTTATAACGAATTTGCGTTTTATTAATTTGTTTTTGTAAATATTTAATGTTATCATCAAAATTTAATGGTAATTCTAACTTTAAAAAAGTTATTGGAAAATTAGAAAATTTAATAACTTCTTGCAAATCTCGTAATCTTAATATTTGCTCTTCGCTACTTAATAAAGTGATATCGAATCCCTTTATTTTAATTGCTCCAATTAAAGTCTTTTTTAAAGTACCTTTTAAAATTCCGTGTGTTGCAATATAATTATCATTAATAACTTTATTATATGGCACTAGTAAAGTTGTTTTATTTTTACTGTATTTCTTACAACTAAATAAATAATTAATTTTATAATATAAATATTGTCATCCTTTTAAATTAGTTTTTTTATTTGTAATAATTAGCGGTAAACTAATTAAAATCATTATTGATGATGCTAATAATTTTATTCATAGTTTTCATTGAAAACCAAAGATAAACAAAATTGTTAATCCAACTCAAACAGCAATTATCAAAACATCTGTTATTGTTATATTGCGTCAAAAGCGATATTTGGCATCTTTTAATTTTTTTGGTATTACATTTTTCATATTTTGCACCTCTTTCTTTGAAATAAAAAATGGCATTTAAAATGCCATTTTAAAAACTATTTTATTTATTATATTTTTTTATTTATATATAATAAAATAACTTTTCATATCTAATTTAACCCTTAAAACGCGTTTTAAGGGTATTTGAATAAAAAAATAAACCGATATTTTATCTTTTTTTGCCTTCTTTATCGCTTTTATTTTTTTCAACTTTTTACCCCCAATTTTTTTATTAAATTGGTTTTTCAAAATAATTCAGGTTATAAAACCACCAACTATCCCACAACTAATAAAAGTCATAAAAAACAAATTAACTGGTTTTTGCAAAAACTTTTTTCATCCTGTTTCATTATTCTCATTAAGATTGGGGTCTGGTAGTTTATTTGGTTTTTCTGGTTTATTAGGATTATTATTCTCTCCATTCCCATTATTTTCGTTATTTCCATTTGGTTTATTAGGAGCGTTAGGTATTATTCCCTCTGTTGAGGGAATTTCATTCGGTTTGTTGGGGGCATTTTCTGTTATTGGGTTGTTTATTAATTTATATGAAACATTTCCAACTGCTTTTAAACTATTATCCAAAGCATAAATAGTAATTTTTAACTCGCTATATTTATTTTCTTGAATTTTTTTCATAAATTCTTGTAATTCATTATCATTAATATTAATCTTTTGGCCATTTAATCCTTGTAATGATATTTGATAATCAATGTCTTGTTTTAAGATTTCATCTAATTTATTAATTTTAAAACCTTGCTTAATATATTCCATAATATAATTATTAAAAATATAATCTTTTGTTTTATCTTTAAAATTATATTCTTGATTTTGATATTTAATTTTACTTAAATCAATAACTTTATTTTCATCATAATTTAAGTTATTAATAACTTTAAATTGGTTTGTTTCACCAATTAACAACATTGATGTATTTAGTGCTTTGATTTTTAGCATTATTTCTTTTGTTTGTTCTTGTTGATTAGTTATTAATTGGTTTAAATCATCATCAGTTAATTTCTGTCATTGGCTATTTTTATATATTTGAATAATATAATCTTTATTTATTGTTGCTAATAAACTAAGTTTATTTATTTCTTTTCAAACAAAGTTTTCAATTTTATTTCTAATAGTTTTCATATCTTTGGCATTCATTTTCAAAGCACTAATATTTAAATCATTTAGTGATTTAAAATTATTGATGCTTTCATTAACTGCTAAATGATTGCGAATATCTGAAACATAATCTCGTCAATATGATAAAACTGCTTCATAAGTTAATTTTGATAAATCATTATCTGAATTTCACTTTTTATAGTTAATCATATAATTTTTTAAATGTTTTCCTTGTATTGTGTTTCAAAAATCATTAGCGTTTTTGCTATCAACTGAATTTAAAAAATATCCATAATTTGAACTTTTATTTTTATCAACATAAATGAATTTGTGTTGATAAAATGGTGTTTGTGTATTTCCGTTTAAATCATTAAAACGTTTTTGTTGAATAATAAAATGAAACCACCCAGCACTAGTATTAACATCTCCCGTTTTGTTTTTTTCTAATTGATAGCCATTTTCAAATTTAGTCTCTAAATTTTCATTCGATAAATAACGAATAACTTTTTCAATATTTTCATTATTGTAAAAGTTTTCAAATCCTGCTCCAACTGCACTTGCCTCTGCTAAATAACCAATATCGTAATCATTAATATTGCTACTTTTTATTAAATTTCCATCTCTGTCAACTGGATCTAACGGAAATGGAGTGTTAGAATGATGGTGAATTCATATTAATTGTTTTTTTGTCCCTGTTTCTTTATTAACTTCTTGATCATAATTAAGGTTTTTAATTGTTTTATTTTCATTACTGGGATCTTTGATAAATTCACTTGTTAGTTTTTCATAGTCGATATTTTTTGACCCTCATCCCATTAATTTTAATTGTAATGATGGGGTAATTGTTTCAATTAAAATTGTTAACTTAAAATTACCACCAACATCTCCCTCAATTTTAGGGTTTGCTCGGTGGATAATTTCAATTTCATATTTATTAACTTTTTCTTTATCATCAAAAGTATATGTGTATAAACCATTAACAGCGTTTAAATTAACCCCATTTATTTTAACAATATCATAATCGGGATCATTGTTATTTTCTTTTGGTTCGATGTATTGAAAAAATGTTGTTGTATGATATTTTATTATTCCTTTATTATATTTATTTTCCTTTCCCTCACCGTTATTGATAACTTCTTCGATATAATTAATCATTGTAACCCCATTTTCATCACTAATTTTTCCTGGTGTTATTAAAATTCGTTCTTGTAATTTACTTTTTCAATATTTCGCACTTAATGAAAAATTGAGTTTTGTTTTAAAAACTCAATTTTCTCATTGTTCTGTTAAATGATTAAAAATATTAAAACTTGTTTTAAGATAATAATTATTATTTTCCGTTATTAAGGCGTAATTAGGTTTAATAAGTTTTTTTCATTCCGTTATGTTTTCATTTTTTCCTAAAATACTAAATATTTTATTATCTAAGATATTTTTAATTGCATTTCAATTACTTTCATCTAAAATATTGGTTGATGTATCACTTTGATAAATAATTGTATGTTTTAATTCATTTTCTATTCTATTTTTAGCATTAGCAATATTATAATCACTATCAAAATTTAGTAGCGTTTTAAATTCCCACATTTCATAATTGCCACTTTGATTATTATGGATGTTAATTATTGTTTTTATAAAATAACCATTATTGCTTTTTTCTAACTGATAATTTGGGTTTAAAAATTCAATTCATCCCTGGGTATCATTATTATCATTTAGTGCTTTTTTGATTTTGTTATCTACTTGTGTTTTAATTTGCTTTCAATTATGTGAACTTTGTGGATTATTATCAATATTAGAATAATAATTAATTTCTTTATTTAATTCACTTGTTAATTTACTTTTCATCTCATTAAAACTAAAACTTGTATTAAAAATTAGTTCATTAACTTTTAATCATGTTTTAGCTCATGTATTGCTTGAATTTCATCCGTTTTTTGCTCGTGCATAAACTAGAAAATCAACTTTAATTTGATTATTTTCTAATTGATATCTTACATCTGCTCAACCTCACTCTTCATTT
This sequence comes from Spiroplasma kunkelii CR2-3x, assembly GCF_001274875.1. Taxonomy (NCBI): domain Bacteria; kingdom Bacillati; phylum Mycoplasmatota; class Mollicutes; order Entomoplasmatales; family Spiroplasmataceae; genus Spiroplasma; species Spiroplasma kunkelii. The sequence goes on along the minus strand of NZ_CP010899.1, from coordinate 1,423,461 downwards.
TGAGTATAACCTTGATAGTGATAAAAAAGTCGCGTTGCTTTTGCCGTGCTACTTATTTGATTTAGATTGATATAGTGATAAGCGTTATAATCTACCTTAGCCGCCTGATTATGATCAACATAACCCTCAAAATCTATTTTGATCTGTTTGTATTTATTTTTAAAATCATTTCAACTACTAGCATAATCCAGTATATTAACATAATAATATGATGATTCTACTTTTTCTGTATAATCACCACCCCAAACCCCACCTGTTTCGGCATAAATATCATCATTTCAATTAATATTTTTTATAAAACTTGGGGATGTTGGATTAAAACTTTTCTTTATATTTTTGCTGATAGCTTGTTCTTGTTTTGTGATTGAAAAAATATCATTGATGGATGATTTGACAATAAGTGGTTCACTTACACCAATCAACGATGTTAATAAACATGATAATATATTTTTTTTCATAGTATATAGTCTCCTTTCTGGTTTAAAAATATTTTATAAATGTTAGAATATAAAAAATGGAGAACAATAAATATATGAATGCATGATTAGTTTTATTTCTTCCTTAATTACAATTATTATAATTTGGTTTAAATACTTTATTAAGAAACAAAACCTAAAATAATTTCTATAATAGCAAAAAGAAAAAATAATAATGACACAATTAATAAAATAAGTATTTTTTCCCACTTTTTTCTTTTTTAATAACAATAAATCCACTTATTATTTGTGATATAATAGTTATCATAAATAATATAAATATTGTTATAAGTTCAATTTTTCAGTTCAATAAATTATTATTTTCTATTTTAATTTTTTTTTCATTTTATTTCAAACTTGGATATATTAATCCAAACCATAATCCAATTACAAACAAAAATAACACAAAACAACTTATACTAACATATAATATTATTCGACAAGTTTTTTTGTATTTCGTTAACTCAATTTGTTTTTTCATTTTTTGCAATTTAATACCAAGAAATTTTCATAAACAACCAAATAAACCTATTACGGCTATTGTTCCCATCATTCCGATTATTGTGTTTAACATCATTTACACTTCCTTTCTTTATCTCTTATTTGTGGTAAATAACTTGTAAAGTATTCGTTTCAAAATTCTCATATTTTTGTTTGCATACTTTGTTTTGTTAATAACCAATATGCAAATCCCTCTGCCAATAACTCGTCATCATCACTCAAACCATAATTGCTATTGGCAAATATCTTTAACACTTTTTCTTTGTCTAATTCTGCGAATTTATTTAAGTTATTAATTTTCTGTCCTAAAAATTGTTTTAAATAAAAAATATGATTGATTTTAAATGTTTCTCAATCATAAAAATAAAAGATATGTCCTAATTCGTGGATTAAAATATGGAAAAAGTTATTGCTTGTAAATTGTCCTTTTTGTCATTCACTATTTATTGTTTGTTTAAAGACACAAGATAAAATCTTTTTGTTTATTAAAATAGTTTGGTAATTATTTGTTTGTCCTAAGACATTAGTATCACCATCAATGATATTTTTAATTTCTATTTTTCGTAAAATTTCATTGATATTTGTTTTATTTCAAATACTAGCAACAAAATTATAAAACAATAAAATAAGTTGTTTTAAATTATCTTGGTATTTTTGACAAATATTATTAAGTAAATTTTGTCAGTAATTTTGTTGTTCTATTTTTAAATATTCTTGTAATTGTTGATAAGTACTAAATTCTGTTTTAAATTTAATTTCTAAATTAATATCTGCTTTGCTTAAAAAAGCATCTGTTAAATTTTTGATTATATCTGTTTTATATTGATTAAAGAAAGTTCCTTTATAACCTCGCTGTTGCATTAAAACGGAGTGGGGCAAGTACATTTTTTCTAAATCAATATTTGTTTCTAAATTAACTTTTAAAACATTTTCTAAATTAGGATATAAATGTGCTTTATTATTTGCAATATTACAACAACTAATCAAATTTACTGTGTTTGTACATAAAAACGAAAATATTGCTAAAAAAATAAGTAATTTTTTCATACATTTTTATTTTTCCTTTCTATTTTAACAAAAAAATAGTAATTAACTAAAATTACTATTTTTTATTTTGTTTTTAATTTTTTAAATAAATTATAGTGATAAACTTTTTTTAATAAAAATTCAATTTCCTAAGCTAAATAAACCAGTTCCTAAAACAAACATAGTTGGTAATTGTCAACAAAAATCTAAACTTTTAGGTTGTAATGGTTTAGCAATAATAATATTTAAACTACTATTTGGTAAATCAGCAAAATTTAATGCTGAATTAAAAAATGAAATAATTGTTAAAAATTTAAAATATTTTAATTTTTCTAAACCTGAGTTTGAAGTGCCTAAAGTTTTTCCAATAAAAGATAAAATACCAAATAATAAAAACAATATTGAAATAAGTGATAATAATGAAATAGATAGTGCAGAATTATCAAAATAACAAGAAATAACTCAAACAATAAAAGATCATAATATCCATAAAAATAAAAATGAAAAACTTGTAAGAACTAAATTTATTTGATTTTGTTGATTAAAATCTTTGTAAACCAGAGAAAATAAAATTAATTGTAAAAATAAAGAACCAACATTTAAAATTATAATTGACGAAATTAATGTAAAAATTTTTGAGTTTAAAACTGTTTTTCTTGACATAGGCAATACTAATCAACAAGCAAAATAACCTTCTTTAATTTCTTTTGTTAATAAAATATGAGTTGTAATTATTGAATATGGAAAAATCATAATAAGACCACAACCATAACCATACATAATAAAACTAACAAAAGCAGCAGCTGAAACTGTTTTAATATTAGTAGCTGGACTAAAATATTTTACAGTTCCTGGCAGAATTGTTAATAAAAAAAACAAAATAGATCATATAATTAAAATTATTTTTATATTTTTAAACTGTAATTTTACAAATTTTAAATTAATCATTAAAACTTACCTCTTTTTCATAAAATTTAATAAAATGTTGTTCTAAATTAAATGGTAATTCCTTAAAATATTCTAGTTGATAATCTGTTATTTCTTTTAAAAAATTATTTATATTATTTTGACTGATTTCAACTTTTATTATTTTTGTTACTTTATTAGTATCAATTATTTTTCATTTTTTATTTATAAAATTATCATAATCATTAATAGTTATAAATTTTAATTCATAAATTTTATCAGCATTATTTTTAAGTTCTTTAATATTAGTTTCTGATACAATTTTACCTTTTTTAATAATTGCTACTTTATCACAAGTATTATCAATTTCACTAAAAATATGGGAACTCATAAAAATGGTTGTCTCTTCTTTTTGTAAATTTTTAATTAATGTATCAAATTTTTGTTGCATTAAAGGGTCTAATCCTGAAGTTGGTTCATCTAAAATTAATACTTTTGGCTTATGCATAAAAGCACTAATTATAGCTACTTTTTGTTTCATTCCTTTTGACATTTTTTTAATTTTCTGTTTAGAATCAAAATCAAAATATTCAATTAGTTTTTCTACATATTTCCAATCAACATTCCCTCTAATTTCAGAAATTGTTTTTAAATAACTAATTCCTGTCATATATTTTGGTAAATTAACTTCACCAGATAAATAGCCTAAATCTTTCATAATATTTTTAGTATCTTTTCACACATCATAACCTAAAATAGTACCTGTACCATTATCCGATTTAATAAATCCCACCATTTGACGAATAACAGTTGTTTTACCAGCACCATTGGGACCAAGAAATCCATAAACTTCTCCTTTTTTAACTGCTATATTAATATTAAAACAACCAATATTATTAGGGTTATATTTCTTTGTAATATTTTTTAATGATATTATTTCCATATTTCTCATTCCTATCTATTTTTTAAATTAAAATAATCTTACCATAAAAATAAAAAATACATTTTATCTTTGTTTATTTGCTTCTTTTAATTTTAGTTCCATTTCTAGAATTTCTTTTTTTAAGCGTAAATTTTCATTTTCAAGTGATAAGTCGGGTTGTGTTTGTATTTCTTTTGCTTTTAATGATTCCAATTCACTTTTTAATTTAGCAATTTCTGCCTTTCTTAAAGGAATTTTTTCTTCATAAGATTTAATTAGTTTAATTTGAGTACGATTTTTACCAAATTTATTAATTTTAGCTTTAAAATGTTTTAAATTTTCTTCCATTTCTTCTAATTCTTTTTCGCGGATTTGAATGCGATATTCGAGAAATGGAATTGTTCCTTTTTTATATTCGTCGTATCATTCTCATGCTTGATTTCATCTTATTTGATTATATTCAAATCTTCTGGAATGTAAATTTCCAATACCGTCAACTGGTTTTAATCATGGATATTTAGTAGTTGTTGGAACACTACGACCAAACTTTTCTAGCACTCACATGACATTATTTTTGTCATCGTCGTTTAATCTATCAATGCTTAGAGGGATATTATTAGTTCCCCCCCCGAGTGCATCAATAATTGAACTATGAATTTCTTTTAAATGTTCTTTATTTTGCATTTTGGCAACTCGTTCTCAGTTGACTTCGCCGCCTAATAATCGTCATAATCCCATAATTTATTACTCCTTTTTTACTTACATTATACCGTATTTTTAGTTTTTGTCATGTGTTTTTTAACTTATGCCTTTTTCTTTTCTGCTTTTTTAGCAGCTTTTTCATCTCATTTTTCTTTTCTAGCGTCAGATTTATTATTGTGTTTTTCAATAACTTCAACTATATTACCTTGTTTTCCAATTTTTTTGTTGTGCTTCATTTCCTTTTTGGTTGTTGGTTTAAAATATGAAAAACTATTTTTGCTAGTAAATTTTCTTTCAACTTTCCCTAGTTTTTTGTTTAAAGACTTAGTTTTTCAATCACTTAAATCTTTTGTATTTCTTTTGTTTTCTTGATTTCCTTTGCTAGCCAATTGTGGGTTAAATCTTTTACCAATTGCTTTAAATGGTGTTGCAATCCCATTTCCAATTTGGCGGAAAAATCCTTTTGCTCCACCTCCGCGAGCTGCACCAACTAGTTTACTTGTGGCAAGAGTTGTGACCCCAAGTCCAAAGCCTGCTAAACCAACAATCCCAGCTCTTGAACTCATTCCCTCAGTGGCGTGTCAGAAATGGCGAAAGTCAAGGGGTTTTTCTTGGCGAGATTGACTGCTTGCTGTTTCATTATCCCCTCAATCACCACCAGAACCCATCGCGTTCATTGTTTTTTCGTTCATTGCTCCGCCATTCATTAATGCTTGTTTGGCTCTTTTGCTTTTGGCAAATCCAAATGCTTTCCCTGCTATTTTTCCAGCACCCATTGCCATCATTCCACCAGCAACAGTTGATTTCATTGAACTCATACCTTCCCGAACACCAGCTGCTTCGCCAATCAGATTGGCAACAACATCTGAAAACGCCATTACAGCTAAACCACCACCACACATCATTAGAATTACAAACAATGATTTTCCAATTCCCTCAATGCCTAATCCTGCTAAATTAGTGCTTAAAATTGTTTGAATTGTCGTCATAAAAATAAAATATCCTGTTAAAGTAGCGGTTGATGCTAGAAATTTTGCAATTACCATATCTTTTCAAATAAATGCTCCTTTACCATTATCAACTGTCATAATAATCATTACTCATGGCGAAATAATAAATAAGAAAAACAATTCGATTATTTTTTGTACCAAAGCAATTCCAATCATAAACATTGCAAACAGCATAAATCACACTCCAAAAACTTCGGCAATCATATTAAAATCACCAATATTGTCAGGATAGGAATAATTGCTTGGTATATTATCACCACTACCATCTCAATTTGCGTTTCCGATATTGTATAGATAGTTTGCAATATTTCCGTTTTCACCACCAAATCCTGATGTAATCATTTTGGCAATGTTAGCGATTGCAAAATTAGCCAAAAAGAAAAAGATTGGAATTAAAAAGATAAAAACAAACGCTTTACTACCATTTTGTAAAGCAACAATAAATTTTGTTTTTGTCTCGGTGGCATCTTGAAACAAAATTTTAATTATTGTAATTGTAAATATTAAGGAAAATAAACACAAAGCCGTAATGACAAAATATCAGAATGCCATTGGGATATTTTGAAAACTAAATTCTTGTTTTGATCCAAACATTAAATCACCAACCACACCACCTGTTAAATAATTTAAGACGGTGTTAAATGATGCGATTAATTGCAATGGCCCTTTTACAAAAATTGATCATATTAGTTTATACAGTGCATTAACTATCATAATTTTTCACTTCCTTTCATTTTTTATCAACTATGTTCCAATACTAGGATTATATGTTTTAATAACTTGTAAAATAACATTCATAACAGCAATCACAACCAAAATTATAATAATTGCTATGATCGGTCATTTTAAAGCACTTAAATCATTTCCTCTCGCTTCAGGATTATCAGCATTTCGCATTATTGAAATTAAAATAATAATTAATTTTCAAATTGCAAAAATAACTGCTAAACCCATAAATACTCCTAAAACAACATTACTTCATAATATAACAACATCCATTATTCCGCTAAAATCTGCTGTGTTGTTTGATTTCATATTTTCACCCTCCTTTGTTATTTTAAAAATTTGTTTTTGTTAATTTTGTTTATTTGTCAATAAAAAATATTTTTCTTTTTTTGATAGTATTGTTGATGATTATTAAAGTAATTTTTAATATTGCTTTTCTTAGTCATTTTTTTTCCTTCCTTTCGGAAGGTAAACAAAATAAATGCAATAATAAATCACCAAGCATAAAATCACAATCAATTCCAAGGGTAATTAAAAATAAAATAGGGGAAATTACTAGCAACAAAATTCCAGTAATAATTGTTAAAGGATATAAAAGTCATTTTCACCAAACATTTCTTTTATTTTGCATCTTTAATTTTTTCTTTCTATTTGAAACATTGCTATAAACATTTTTTCTAACACATCAATAACAATGCTATTACCAGCTTGCTTATAAAGTTGGGTTTCTGAAACAACTTTACTTGCTTTATCAAAGTCTTTATTACTAAATCCCATTAATAATCAACATTCTCGTGGAGTTAATACTCGTAAAAAATATTCTTTTTCATCAATTAAAAAAGATAGTATTTTACTACTATCTTGTTGTTGTTTTTTATTATCAATCATAATTTTATTGACATTACTTGCTGCGATTGTTCCTATATAATTATTTTCTGTTTTTCAAAACCGATTATATGATCCATTAATTAGCAAACCATCTTTTGCTCGTGGTAAAACAATAAAATTACCATAATCCTTAATTGGCAATGCAATTTGTGGTGGTCTTCCGTGTGCTGTTGTAATGGTTGGAATAAGATTATTTTTTGTTATGTCATTAAAAATATTAATTTGATTATAATTTCTCAGATTAATCATTAATTTTCAATCATTAATTTTTTTTATATAATTTGGAATTGCAATAATTCCTGCGTTTCCTCATCGCATTTGTTTTGTTGTAATTGTATAAGCACATTGTTGGATAATTTTAAGTTTATTGTTCTCAACTGCTTTTTTCATTGATTCTTGCCGAATAAAATATTTTTCATTGACATTGTTTTCTAAAATATCTTTTACTCAAAATTTTAAATTACAAGGTTGTGGATATTTAAATTTAAAATCTTGCTTTAATGTTGAAATCATAAATAATCGTTTTCTGTTTTGGGGAATTCCATAATCCTTGGCATTCATTGTAAAATATTTATTATCATATCCTAATTTATTAAGTTGATTTTGTAGATTTTGAAATCCAACAAAAAACTTTTTACTTAATAAATTTGGTACATTTTCCATTAAAAGATATTGGGGTTTTATTGTCATTGTTTTTATTAAATCAACAACTTTATAAGCTAAACCACTTCGTTTACCTTTTAATCCTTGACCGTTATTATTAGCACTTGAAATATCTTGACATGGAAATGATCAAGTTATTAAATCAGCATACGGTAAAGTTTCTAGTTTAGTAATATCACCTAAATTAGGGGTTTCATAATCATTAAAAATCGCTCGATATGATTTTTCTGCGTATTTATCGTTATCACAAAAAGCAATTATTTTGTGGTTAATTTCAATCTTTTCTAATGCTTTTCTTTGACTTCCAATCCCAGCAAATAATTCAATTACTTTAAGCATAATAAACCATCATTCTTCTAATTTTTCTTTTATCTAAAATGATTCATGGATTGGGATATCTATAAGAACAAAAAAATAATATATGGATATTGTTTTCATTATAAATATTATGAATATATTTACAAAACGGACAATTAATCATTGCTGCACCTCTTTCTAAAAACAAGATATTAATTATCTTGTTTTGTGTTATTTTAATTATTATTTACATTATTTTTGTTTTCTTTTTTATTTTCAATTAGTTCTCAAATTAACAAACCAATCATATATATAATTCCGCCACTAATTACAATGTTAAAAATACAAATCACAAAATAAACATAAAGAACTGCACTATTATTTATTCATCCTCTACATAAAATTAAAAATGTTGTCATTAAACCGAACTCTATAACCCCAAGAACAATACCCATTAATTTTAATAAATTAATTTCTTTAAAAAATTTTTTCACATTAAATTCATCCTTTTCTTTTAAAATTTATATATAATTTAATTAGTTTTTTATTTAAAATAATTGATATAAGGTAGTAAAAATGAAAAATAAAATATGAGATTATTTTTGATATGCTTTTTTAATTTTTATATTTTTTTTATTAATTTTTTTGTTATCATTTGGTTTAATTGGAATAATTGGTTTATTTTCTATTTTAAAATTATTTACTTTTCTTAATTTTAAAAATTTGTCTGAATATATTATTCCACTTATGATTTCTTGATTTTCAGTTGCCAGTTGATTTATAATAAAAAGTAGATTTGGTTTATTAATTATTGATAAAATATGAATCTTGATTAAGGGTCAAATAATAACCATTAAACATCTAGATATGTATATCGAATTAAAAAATAAAATTATAAATAAATATAAAAATTATAATATTAATTACAAAAATCACTCTTTATATAAAAAAATAAATAAAATTATTATTATTTATTTAGAAAATAAAATAGTTATTTAGCTTATTTATATCATTTTAATTTTTATTTATTTGCTCATTTTTTCTTTTTTATTTTAATAAATTCTAAAATTTCACCAAAAACCGTAATTATAAACAAACTACTAATGATAATGTTAATTGCAAAAACAACAATATAAACCCAAAAACATTTACTATCATTTATTCATTCCCTACATAAAATTAAAAATGTAGTCATTAAACAACATGTTATAATTATTAAAAAACTAATAATTAATTTTAATAAATTAATTTCTTTAAAAAATTTTTTCACATTAAATCATTACCTTCTTAATTTCTTTTAACTTCATCCAAAATAATTTTTGTATTTTTAATCTTTGTTTTATTTTTTTCTAAATCTTTCTGATTAAAATCACTATTTTTAATTTCACTTAGTAAATTTAAAGCACTATTTAAGTTATTTATTTGTTTTTCTAACAACTTAATTGCTTGTTGTTTTTTTTCTGTAAACTTATTTTCTTTTTGACATAGTAAAATTTGATATTCACAATTATTTAGTTCTGATATTTTGATAAATTTTTCTGCTTGTGTTTGTTTTAGTTCTGTTTGATATTCTTCTTCATTTTCATAATCATTTTTACTATTTTCAATTTCTTTAATTACTTCATCATATTCTTTAATTTCTGCTGTAATTTCTTGTTTTAATTTTTCATAGTAAAAAACATCTTTTACTATTGGTAATTTTGTTTTTGATGGTGGCAATTTTGGTTTGTTATTTGCAATATTATCACAACTAATCAAATTCACTGTGTTTGTAAACGATAATGAAAATATCGCTAATAAACTAAGTAATTTTTTCATATTTGTTGTATCCTAAATAAAAACCATTATCTCAATAATTATTATTTTCAATATTTTCTAAATCTTTTAGTAATTGTTTTAATTCTTCTAATGTTAATTTTCTTTGATGAATTTTAGTATTTTCATAATTACTATTATATTTATTTAGTAAATCATTATTATCATCATTTTTGTTTTGCGAATTAAACTGTTTTTTGTTTTCTTGTTTTAATTTAGCAAAAGATAAAATTAAATTTTTTCCCAAAATATTACCATTTTTATTATTGATACTACGAACTACATAATTTTCATTTTCATCAATTTCTAAACTAAAATAATTTTTATAACTTGATAAACCTAAACCATTTTTATCTCAAACAACGCAATCTTTTTGTTTGTTTATTAAAATATGCGTTTTATTATTTATTTCTTGTGAAATTAAATTTTGGTTTAAATAAATTTTTTTTATCACATTTAACTACCCCCTTTATTTTTTACATTTTTGACATTTATAAAATTTATTAAGCGTTAATCATTCTAAATTTGAAATGGTGAATTCTTGTTAACATCTAATACAGTCAATAATTATATTCCCATTAAATCTTGCTTTTGGTTTTGAATAATCTTTTTTTATGATAATCACCTCGCTTTTTTTTTTTTGCTTTTAATTTTATTTTTCCTAAAATTAATATTCAGTAGTAGGTTAAAAATAAATAAAACGAAAAACCAATTATTAACGAACTGGTTCTATATTTTTGTCTGACTTTTTTTCTCAATTAATATCAGATAAATTTTTTGCCACTGTATAACCAAATTTATCTTCAACATAATTTTCTATAATTTCATTTCATGGTTTTTCTTGAAATTCTTTAAATTTTTTGGCTAAATATTTATCAATATCTTTTATATTATCTATCATTCCACTTGATCAGCAGTACCCTGTTCAATATTGTTCTAAACCAAATTTATATCAAAAGTTTTCTTTTTCTTCATGATCGATATTTTTTGAAATTAAATCCGTTATTTTATAATGATCTTTTATATTATCTGAATCTTTTATAACTAAATACATGTTTTATCCTCCTTATTAGGTAATTTGTCATATAATGAATTATCTTTTAATTCTCAAGTTGTGAAACTTGTATGACCTTTGGAACTAAAACTGGTATTTGCCATTTTCTTAAAATCTTCTTTATATAATTGTTGTTGTTGTAATTTATAATTATTACATACAATACTTTCCCACTGTTCTTCTAATTTTTTAATTTCTTTATCTTTTTCAGTAAGTTCTTTTTCGTAATATAACATTTTATTTCTAATTTCATATAATTTAATTAATTTATCATCTACATTTGTTTGATGCTTAGAACAAATAAAATCTATAATATCTTGTATTTGTTCTATTTCTTTAACTGTTTTTGTCATTATTCATCCTCCTCAATAATTAATTGGTCTAATTGTTTTTTTGTAATTTTAGCACCTTCTAAACAAGCATTCGTTAAATCAGCATGCCCTAAATTAGCAAAAGGTAAATTAGCATCATATAAATTTAATTTTTCATTTTCTAAATATAAATATATGTCTTCTTGCTCAACAGTAACACCTGTTAAGTCCGCAATCATATCTTGTATTGTTTTCATATTATTTATCTTCCTCAATAATTCTAATTTTTTATGGTTTTTTTAAAAAAATAAAAGTTTTAATAATCAGTATAATAAAAATCTTCAATTCATTTATTTCCATCACGATGATTAACTTTATGATACTTTTTTAATATTCCACATTTACTACATTTAATAATAGTATTTTTAGACATATTTTTTCATCTCCTTTCTTTTTTTTATTTATCAGAAATAATAAACCAACTAATTTTAATAAATAGTTGGTTTATTTTTTTTATCGTATTTGATTTAAAATATTTTCAATATTATTAACTTTGTCAATTAAAGCTTCCATAATTTGTTCTAAATTACTTAAATTATTTTCTGTTGTTGTTTTAATTTCGTTAATTAAATTGCTAATTGTATTTTTGATATTATTTTCAACCATATAATTTTTCCTTTCTAATTTTTGATATTAATAATTCATCATTTATTTTTTTTAAAAATTAATTTTTTAACAACTTGATGGTTATTTTGGCATTGTAAAGTCAAAAATCAAAGATTATAACTTATTTTTTGTTTATTAATAAATTCTAATCTTGCTAAGCAATGCCGAGCATACTTTTTATAATATCAGCCACCTTTTTTGTTTTTGGTTAATTTTGTAAAGTACTCATTGATATAACACTGACATTTATTAATCGATATTGCTTTATTTGCTAATTTAATTTTTAACTCTTTTCAACAGAGTTCTTTTAAAGACACTTTCAAATCCTCCTTATAAATATAGTAAGATTTCTAAATTTTTTTATTGTGGAACACTTACTCTTTAACCATTGCAGGTTAAAGATTTATCCCCAAACCACAATAACTCTTTTATATTGCCTAAAAGAATTGCCTGCATTATGTCGTAGCGGTACGGTGCCCCCTGTATTGTTTATCCTCGCTTGCTTGGTTTAACGACATTCCAAGTAGGAGAGTTTTATTCAGTTGGTTTTGCTGTTATTTTCTTAAACTAAGCAAGGTTAACGACAATTTTAACCTAATTAAAAAAGATAGAATTTTATATCTATCTTTTTCTTATTTTTTGGAAATTTTATACCAACCGAATATTTTACGCGGTCATTATCATCGGAAGAAAAAATTGTAACAGATTTAGTATTAGTTGCAATTGGGGTTACTTTGGTAACTAATTTTTTAAAAACAACAGATTTAAAAATGAATGAATTTGGGGCAATTTTAGTGAATAACCAATTTGAAACAAATATTAAAGATGTTTATGCTATGGGTGATTGTGTGATGACAAAAAATATTATTTATAATAAATTAAATTATATGTCCTTAGCAACAATTGCAGCCAAAAATGGTAAGTTTCTAGGTAATATTTTAGCAGGAAAGAAAGATCATTTTCCTGGTGGAATTGGAATAAGTATTATGCAGGTTTTCGAAAGTGAAATTGTTCGAACAGGATATACAAAAGAACAAGCAATTTTGAATGTTTTTAATGTGAAAGAGGTCGTTGTAAATGGAACAGATCATACACACTATGTTGCTGATACGAAGCCAGTAACAATTAAAATTATTTATGACCAAAAAGCTAAAATTATTGTTGGTGCACAAATTTTTGGTTATAATAAAGCTAGTTTAAGAATCAATCCTTTAATCCCAATTATTTGAACAAAAACTAAAATTGGTAAAATTGAGTTTTTAGATCTACCATATTCACCTCCTTTTGCAAAAAGTGTTGATGTATTAAACGTTGCTTTGACAAAAATTAATGAGTAATAAAAATTAAAGGAGATAATAATATTAAATGACAGTAAAAAATGCAATTAATTGACGAAAAACTATTAAAAAATATAATAGTGAAAAAATAATTAATCAAGAAGATTTAACAGTAATACTTGAAGCAGGGCGCTTAGCACCTTGTTCATTAGGAATTGAAGTAACTAATGTTGTTAGTATTACAAATAAAGAATTAAAAAAGAAATTTGCTGATGAAGCAATGTTTGGCTGAAATCAAGAAAAAGTCAAAAATGCTAGTTGTATAATGCTTATTACGGGTACTAATCCATCTTATTTAGTTTCAACTGAATTTTTAACAAAACGCTTAGAACGAGTTATCAATCAAGCATATGATTTAGAAAATGCAATTAAAAAATATCAAACTTTTTTGCAACAAAAAGAACATCTTTCTGCATTTGTTTCAGAACAAGCTCATATTGTAACTAGTTTTATTACAATTCAAGCTGCTGATTTAAGAATAGGAACTACTATTATGGGTGGTTTTGATGCAAAAAAATGTGATGAGTTATTAGCAAAACATTGTACGCTTGATCAAGGAAAATATCATACAGTCTTAGCTTTAGCGTTAGGATACTATGATGAAGATGATGATAAAGCAACAATGCCACGTGTTAGAATTGATTTTAATGAATTTGCAAAGATTATTAAATAATCTTTCTTTTTGTTTAAATATGTGTTATCATTATTTACGTGAAAATAATATGCAGTCATATTATTAAAAGTGAGGTGAGTTATATGGCAAGAGAAGGAATCCATCCAAAATATTTTGATACTAAAATTATGTGTACAACTTGTGGAAATGAGTACATAAGTGGTTCTACTAAAGGAGAAGAATTAAAAGTTGATACTTGTTCTTCATGCCATCCCTTCTATACGGGAAGTCAACAGTTTTCTAATGCAGCTGGACGTGTTGAACGATTTAAATCTAAATTTAATAAAAAAGAAGAGTTAGCAAAACAAACAGAAAAAGCATCAAAAGCACAAAAAGAACTTAACAAAAAAACAGCGAAACCAAAATCTGATGAACAAAAAGCAGAATAATTGGTAAACCTTTATCTTAAAAAGATAAAGGTTTTTTTGATATTTTGTAATGTAATTTTATTAAATTAGAAACATAATTTTTTAAAAATTAGCGGAAATATAAGTTTAACTTAACAATAACTATTTTTTATTATTTTTATTTGGGTATAATAAAATTAATTGGGAGCGTGGTATTTTAATGGGATTGAAAATTAATAATTTAAAGTATAAACGATATAAAAAAATTATTTTTAGTGATTTAAATTTTGGTGTTGATAGTCAAGAAATTTTGGGAACTCATTTTGAGAATAAGTTTTCACAATTATATTTTTTAAAATTGTTATTGGGAAAGAAAAAACCACGTAATGGAAAAATTTATTTAAACAATAGAAATATCACAACTTTATTATCAAAAGAACGTAGAATTGGTTATGTATCACCCGGCCCATTAAGATTAGCTTTTTTACCAACAAAACTACGTTTGGCTTATCATATTTTAAAAACACCAAAATTTTTACATGATAGTTTATTAAAATATAATAAAAATAAATATTTTTATAAAAATTTAGTTTTTATTTGTAATGATTTAAATAAACAAGATTTAATATTAAAAATAGATAAAATCATTAATGAATATTTTAATAATTCAATTCATATTAAAGAAGAATGAATTGAGACTTATTTAACTCAAATTAGTGAATTCCATAAAAAAGAAATTAGTAAAATTTTAGATGATGATAAAGATTCAATTTTTATTCAGAGTTTACATACTTATACTTACAAAAGAGAAGAAATTTGTGTATATGAAGGTTATCTTGCATTTTTACAAGCTTTATGAGATAAAATTTATTATATTTCTGACTTAGATTATTTGTGTGATTGTTATGAAATTGCTAAAAAAAGAAAACTTAAAGATAAAAGTTTTGGTTTTATTGGGGCAAAATTAGTTTGTGAAAAGTATTTAAAAATATTGCAGACTGAAATTACATATGAACGTTATCTTTTAATTAAAGCACGAAAAGCATTAAAAAAATATCGTATTAATGTTATAAAAATGGTTT
The DNA here is from genome assembly GCF_001274875.1 of Spiroplasma kunkelii CR2-3x. Taxonomy (NCBI): domain Bacteria; kingdom Bacillati; phylum Mycoplasmatota; class Mollicutes; order Entomoplasmatales; family Spiroplasmataceae; genus Spiroplasma; species Spiroplasma kunkelii. The sequence continues at coordinate 1,408,059 of NZ_CP010899.1, read as the reverse complement.
TAAAAGATACTAAACATAAGAATGTTATTAAAGGAATTTTAAATAAAAGTAATTCCTCAAATATAATTACTTGAACAAAATTATCAGAAGATCAATGATTTAACTATAATCAAAAACAAGAACAATTAATTGCAAATTTATTACCAGATGAAGCAACAATTATTAAGGGAAAAGTTTTAGAATATTTTCATAAATATCATTTGGAATTATTAAATAATACATTAGAAACTCGTGAAAAAGATAATTCACTTGCTATTGAAGAAGCAAATGAAAAAGTTATAACAGTTTATAATCAAGCTTTTGAAGAAGTTAAAAAATTAATGAGTAATTTAAATATTAAAATGAATTGATTTAAACTTACTAAAAATTTAAGTAGTTTTGATCATACTAAAATTAGATTGATTAATGCCATTTTAAGTAAGAAAGAATTAATTATTTTACATAATACTTTTGACAATTTAACTCATAATGAAGCAAATGAATTAAATGAAATTTTACTTAGTTTAAAAAACTATAATCCACAGTTAACTTTTTTAGTTTTAACAAAGAACATTGAGAATATTAAAAATTATGTTACACAATTATTATTTTTTGATAAGGATAATAATTACAAATTGATGTCAAAAAATAATGCTGAATTTTTACCTAATACAATTAATTTATATCAAATAATGTATAATAGTTCAGAAAATGTTTTTAGTATGAAATATTCTATAGCAGAAAATGTTTTAGAAAATGAAAAAAATAAGATTAAATTACCTAAAGGAACTAAATTAATTGATCAAAAAGAATATTATTTAGCAATTAATCCAAACTTAATCTCATTCCAAAAAACAAAGGAATTTAACAAAGATTTACATTTATTATATAAAGGACATGTTAAGTCAATTAAAAAAGTCTTTAAATCAATTGTTTGCTTTTTTGAAGTTAATGATGAAGTTATTTTTAAAATTTTAGTGTCAGAAAAAGAACTAAATTTTAAAAAAACAACAACAATATATTTTGAAAAGAATGCATTATTAGTTTATGATAAAGTTAACAATAATTTAGTTGCTAACATATAAGCGAGGAAAACAAATGCAAGATTTAAAAGGAATTATTTTACAAAAAATTAAAGATTATAAGACAATTATTTGTTTACGTCATATTTCACCAGATGGTGATGCATATGGTTCAGCATTTGGATTAGCACAATTCATTAAAGATAATTTTCCAAATAAGATGGTATTAGTTGATGGTGCACCAAATGATTTTTTATCCTTCTTAGCAACACCCGATCTTCTTCAAGCAGAAAATTATAAAGATGCATTAGTAATTGTTACTGATACAGCTAACACTGAACGAATTGATAGTAAATATTGGCATAAAGCAAAAGAAGTTATTAAAATTGATCATCATCCTAATGTTACGCCATTTGGTGATATACAATGAATTGATGAAACTAAAATTGCAGTTTCAGAAATGATTGCTGAGTTAGTTTTAACATCAAAATTAATAGTAACACCAGAGGCAGCCAAATTAATTTTTACTGGAATTGTAACAGATTCAAATCGTTTTATGTATAATAAAACTTGTTACAATACTTTTATGTTAGCAGGGCAATTAGTTGCGACAGGTTTTGATTTGCAATCAATTTATCAAAATTTATATGAAGAATCATGAGTTAATCTACGCTTTAAAAATTATTTGTTATCGAAAGTAGTTATTTATGATAAAGAAATTAGTTATGTTAAGATAACTGATGAAATGTTAAAAGAACATAATATGAGTTATGAGACTGTTAAACCATGGGTTAATATTATGAGTAATATTAAAGAATTTAAAATTTGAATGTTAGTAATTGAAAATAAAGCAGAGGGTTATATAAACCTTAGCATTCGTAGTAATACTTATATTATTAATAAAGTAGCAGAAAAGTACTGTGGTGGTGGTCATCAGTTAGCAAGCGGTGCAAAAATTTATCAGTGAGAAGATTTAAAACAAGTTTTAAAAGACTTAAGTTTTGTAATTAAAAATAACATTAAATATATGGGAGGTTAAGAATGTATTTTTTAAATAGTAAAGCTCAAATAGGCTGAATAGAAGTTATCACTGGTTGTATGTTTGCTGGAAAAACCGAAGAGTTTATTCGCCGTCTAGTTCGCCTAGGTTATGCTAAATTTGAAATTCAAGTTTTTAAACCAACAATTGATAATCGTTATAGTGAAAACCAAGTTGTTAGTCATAGCAAAAAAGCAGTTGAAGCAATATCAGTTAAAAATTCTGAAGATTTATTAACAAACCTTAAACCAACAACAAATGTTGTTGGGATTGATGAAGTCCAATTTTTTGATAATAATATTGTTAAACTTGCTGATTCTTTAGCAGATAAAGGAATTATTGTTATTGTTAATGGTTTAGATAAAGATTTTCGAGGTGAAGCTTTTATTAATGTTGAACAATTAATGACACGAGCAGAAGAGGTTAAGAAATTGCATGCAATTTGTGTTAAATGTGGAAATTTAGCAAATAGAACCCAACGTTTAATTAACGGGAAACCAGCTAATTATTATGATCAAATTGTTTTAATTGGTGAAAAGGATAAATATGAAGCTCGCTGTCGTCATTGTCATGAAGTAACATATTAATAATGTAGGAGGAAAAAATGTTAACAAAAAGTGGATTAAATGTTGAAGTTTATTTTATTGTAAATAGTAAGCCCAAAAATATAAAAAAATTAAAGATTATTTTGTTGAAAATTTGCCAATTAATTCCATAATAATAATTTTAGAAGACTTATTAATTAATGAAAATGACAATGTGATTGTTAATGGTAATGTTTTTTAAATTAGCCAAAAATTATTCATAAACATTCCATTAAAAAAACATTTGAAAGTTGCGAATATCGTTTAACTTTAGTTGAACAATTAAAAAATTTACCCAAATTTCAAACATTAATTTTAAATTAGTAAAAAGTCATTAATTATTATGATTTTTTTATTATAATGAATTAAGTTAACCATTATTATTTAAAATATATTATAATTGTTAAGTGTCTAAAAAAAGAGGTGAAGCAAATGAATCAAAAAACAATTGAACAATTAGAAACGATGTTAAAGCGGTGAAATTTAATTAATGAAGAATTAACAAAACCAGAAATAGTTAATTATGTAAAAAAGTTAACTAGTTTAGCAAAAGAAGAAGCACAATTAGAGGAAACTGTTGCTTTATACTTAAATTATAAAAATGTTTTAAATAATATTAATGAAGCAAAATTAATTTTAGAGACAGAAAAGGATTATGAGTTAATTGAATTAGCAAAAGAAGAATTAAAAATCTCAGAAATAAGAAAAGAACAACTTACAACAGAGTTAAAAGTAATGTTATTGCCAAAAGATCCTAATGATGATAAGAATGTTATTTTTGAAATTCGTGGAGCAGCAGGTGGTGATGAAGGAAACATTTTTGCTGGTGATTTATATCGAATGTATATAAAATACGCAGAACAACAACATTGAAAAGTAGAATTAATTGAAGCAAATGAATCAGAAGCAGGTGGCTTTTCTACAATTTCCTTTATGGTTAAAGGAGATCGTGTTTATTCAAAAATGAAATTTGAATCAGGAGCACATCGTGTTCAACGAATTCCAAAAACAGAAAGTAAAGGGCGAGTACATACATCAACAGCAACCGTTGCTGTTTTACCAGAAATTGAAGAAGTTGATTTTGAAATTAAAACTGCTGATTTAAAAATTGATACTTACCGTGCTTCAGGAGCAGGGGGACAACATGTTAATACAACTGATTCAGCTGTTCGAATTACTCATCTACAAACAGGAGTTGTTGTAACTTCCCAAGATGGTCGTAGTCAACATGATAATAAGGCATTAGCAATGCAACATTTACGAAGTAAATTATATGAAGAAAAGCAACGTAAAATTAATGAAGAGCGTGGAACATTAAGAAAAAATGCAGTAGGAACAGGCGACCGGAGTGAAAAAATTCGAACATATAATTATCCTCAAAATCGGGTTACTGATCATCGTATTAATTTAACACTACAAAAATTAGACCAAATTATGGAAGGTAATTTAGATGAAATTGTAGTAGCATTAATTAATGAAGAACAAAGATTGAAAATGGAAGGAAACTAATGACAGTTAATGAATTAATTCAAAAGTCAGAAGATTATTTGAAAGACTCGAATAATGCTAATTATCTTGCCGATATTAAAATTTTAATAGCATTTTTTTTGAAAACTTCATTAGCAAAATTATATGCAATTCAAAATGATAAAATTAATTTTAAGATTGATGATTATTGGCAACAGTTAATAGCATATCGTAATGGAAAACCAATCCAACATATTACTAATTTACAAAATTTTTATGGATATGATTTTTATGTTGATTATAATGTTTTAATTCCTCGCTATGAAACAGAAGAATTAGTTGATAATATTAATATTATAATTAATGAAATATTGCTTAATAATGGTGATGAACCATTAACTTTAATTGATATTGGAACTGGGAGCGGAGCAATTGCAATTAGTTTAGGCTTAGAAAATCCAAGTTTAATAATTTATGCTAGTGATATTTCTACTGAAGCATTAAAAGTAGCAAAAAGAAATATTAAGCAGTTAAATTGCAAAAATGTTAAATTATTGGAAGGTAATATGCTAGAACCATTTATTAAAAATAAGATTAAAGTTGATCTGTTAGTTTGTAATCCACCTTATATTTTAAAGAATCAAAATATTAGTAATCGTGTTAAAAATTATGAACCACATGTTGCTTTGTTTGGTGATATTGATGGCCTATATTTTTATCGAGAAATTTTTCAAAATTGACAAAAGGTTGTTAAAAAAAATGGCATTTTATGTTTTGAACATGGTTATGACCAAAAAAAATATTTAGAAAAATTAGTAAAAGAATATTTTCCAAATCAAAAATATTATTTTCAAAAAGATATAAATAAAAAATGACGAATGTTATTTATTAATATTTTGTAGTAAAATAAAAGGAACTTAAGTGTGGGGTGCAGGATATGGAAGATAAACTTAAAAATATTAAAAGAACTCGCATTATTAGTATTGCTTTTTTATTAGTTTTATTTATTATGGTTCCATATTTTACTTTTATATATGTATCACATAGTGATCAACTTTTAAAAAAATACTTTAATTTTATTGCAACAGTACCTAAGGATGTGTTAACAACATTTACAACACCTAATCTACCAAATGAGTTTTTAATCTTTGGTTTGCCATATATTGCATTAGGAACATTAGCGGGTGCCATTATTAGTATTGTTTTTTACATTCATCATCAGAAACGAACAGTTAATTTTAATAATAGAATGTTATTAATTGGAACAGTTTTTATTATCTCTTTTTTATTTAGTGCTTGTTTATTATTTTCACTTGCAGAATATTATTATGATTTATTTACAGAGTGATGTCGTTCTTTAAGAGGTGGTTATACTGGTCCCGAGTTTGTTAAAAATATTCAAGATATGATTCATAAAGATATTTCAAATCGAGATGCAATTGTTAAAGCATTAATTAATTTAGCAACAGGTCCTTGTACAAACAATAAATATCCATTAACATGAATTGGTTTTAATGCTATTTGATGAATTACAGGATTACAAATGATTTTTATTATTTTTATTATGTTGAAAGTTAGTTTTAAATTAGAATGATTATTAAATGATAATATTAATCCAACTAAAAAAGAAGAATTATTTGTTTTAAAAGATACATTTAATCAAAGTCGTCTTAAAAAGTTTATTAGTCTATATTTAATTCCAAATGAATTTAATATTTCACTATGAGTCGTTTTTTTTTCAAGTATGGTTTTTATTCCCCAATTTGTTTATACAATTATTATTGGCAGTAGTTTTACTGATGCAAACCGGTTTTTTTTATTTTCTTACTTTTATCCACAATTAACAATTAATGCTATTATACCGAATACAATTAGTATTTTAGATAAACCAAATATTGATTATTTTGAGATGACAATGAATATGCCCGGATCAGGAATTTTTATTAGTGTTGTATCAATTGTTTCTTCTGCTTTAATTATTTCAATGTTATTTGCATTTACTTTTGTAATGTTGAAAAAACCAAATTTAACTAAAAAAGGTTTTATTAGTTTTTATGTTAGTTTTTTAATTGTAACTGGGACTTCACTAGTAATGTTTCTGGTTTCTCAATATGAATTAACAAAAGCAGTTGATTATTGAAATAGTCAAAGTGATAATTTTAAAGAAACAGTAATGGAGCCACTTTTTAAAACAACACATTTAGATTACTTTTGATTACAAGGAAATGAATTATTAGCAAGTGGTATTCTATTATCTGCTTTCATTACTGTTTTATCAATTATTGCTCTTTCACATATTTCAAAAATTAAAAGTAATCATATTAGCAATGAACAAATTAAATCAAATTCAAAGGGTTCATAAGAAAGGGGGCTAATTATATATGAAAGTATATACTGTAAAAGATCGCAAAGAGATTATTGCTGGTTATTTAGCAGAAAAAGTTATTATTGTTCCAACAGATACTATTTATGGTATGACGTGTATTATTAGTTCATCAGTAGCAAAAGCGAGAATTTTTAAAGTTAAAGGACGATCAGAAAAAATGTATTTATCAGTTATTGTTAGTTCAGTTCGTATGGCGAAGAATTTTATTGACTTGCCACGTGATGATTTAAAGCTCTTTAAAAAGAATGAAACTATTACTATAATAGCTAACATAAAAGATGATATTAATAAGCTTTATAACATTACAGAAGATAATACAATTGGGATTAGAATTACAAAATCAAAATGATTAAAAAAAATTATTAATAAGGTTGGGCCAATTTATGGGACAAGTGTAAATATTAGCGGTCAAAATTATGCTAAAGAATTTAATGATCTTCAAAAATTTAATGTTGATATTATTGTTGACGCTGGTTATTTAGATAATCGTCCTTCAAAGATTTTTAATTCTTTAACAAAAGAATTTATTAGATAAGGAGGCAAAAAATGGTAAAAAAATAAATGAAAAACAATGATTATGATATTGAATTATTAATGTTATTGTTTTATGTATCTTAATTTTGTTAACATGTATTTTTACTGTTTTATTTATTATTAATCAAGAAAAATATACTGTTGCTTTCTTAATTACAATCTTATTTTTATGTGTATAAGTTATTGGTTACTTTATGTGGCATTTCTTTTTTATGAATAAAGATAATCTTCAAATTGGGACAAGAAAAATAATGAGGTACTATCGTAAAAAAAGATGATGATGGTAGCAATCCATCCTTAGGAAACAAGGAAGAAAAAATTAAAAAATTAGAACAAAAACTTGCGGATTTAAAGAAATAACACAATGGTTAATTTTAGAAAATAATAATATCATACCAAATTACATTTCATAATGCAATTTTTTTTATATTTTTTTTAGAAATATGATATAATTTTAATATAAATAAACGAAGCAGGAGGACTACGCGATGTACATCAATCCATTCGAAAGAATGAAAAATATGAAATTAAATACTTATGAAACAAATACAATAAATATGAAAAGTAATGGCCGAAATATAAATTTATTACAAGGTAAAAATGAAGATGGGAAACTGACAGGAGACTTTCTAAAGAATAGTAATCATAATATTAAAACTGATGAACTTAAGATTGATGGAATTACATTATCAAGTTTTGAAATTATTCGTGATTTAATGAAAATTTTTAAAGAAAAAAATAACGAAATGCAATTTTTCTTAGCAATTATGGATAAAGGAAATTGTGATTCAATGTCTGAAATTGCTACTTCTTTTTTTTCAATGCCGTTTGTTAATATTGATTTATTACGTATTGAATTATATGCTTCACCGTTTTTATTTTTACTTAAAAAAATTATTAAGGGACTACCCAAAGTTAGTTTAGAGGATAAAAAAGTTTTATGAGATCGTGTTAAATTATTTGCACGAACTTTAAAACAAAGTGAATCATTAGAACAAGTTAATGATTTTAATTCAATTGTAATTGTTAATGAGTTAGAATTTGATGATCCATTAGAGTATATTAGAAGAGAATTTGAAGAAATTTTACGTGCTTATGACATCACAGAAAATATTGTAGTAATTTTTAATAATATTGATTTAGTGGGATATGTTAAATTTAAACAAATATTTATATTAGTACAAGCTATTTTTAAAGGAATTTTACAGTTTAAATTTATTGCTGGATTAAATCTACTTTTAATTGAAACTTATGTTAAACAGATGTATGGCAATTATGCAACAGACCAATTGGTTGCGCATGAAGTTAATGCTTATAACAAACGATATATTATTAAAAATGAAAATGATAGTGTCTTTACTAAAGAACCAACAAAAGAAGCAGCCGATTCTTACCATCTAATGTCACCTTTTGATTTTGTTGAAACAGAAGATAAAGATGATGAAACAATTGGCTTTGATTATTGAGCTATGCGCGGTGGAAAGTAGATAGAGGAGAGGATAATTAAAATGTTTGTGTTTTTAGTAATATTAGGATGAAGTTTAATTATAATTGGAGCGATAGTTCAAATTTTTACTGCTATTTTAAACTTTTTGGTAATACAATCTGTTGCGCTTCCATCAATTTTAAATTCAATGAATGATATTTTTCAAACATCAATTTTTAAACAAGAACAAATTTTAAGTTATTTGACAGGAGATATTTGAGGATACACAATTATTTCTTTAACAATTTTTGTTGCATTATTAGTTATTACACTAATATCACTTCAACTGCATCGTGTTAAAAAAGGACAATTAATTGCAAAGCCATATATTAAATTGATATTTGTTACATTAATTATTGCAGCATTAATTTATGGAAAAGTAGCAGTATTAATATTAGCAGCATTAATGTTTATTGGTTTATTGTTTATTGAATCATCATTATTTGATGTTGAGTCTTTACAAAATTTTGTTGAAGAACGAAATATGATTGTTATTTACCACCAAGATAAAAAACTTGAAAGAGAGGTAAATAAAGAGGGAAAGTATCATGGAAGCGCAACTTTGGAAGTTGACGCGACTATCGCAGGGATCGGAGAAACCGAAAGAGATTTCAAAAACAATGATTACGCAAAAGAGGATGATAGTAAAAAGTTATCTTATCAAAAATCAAATTCGATTTTTTCATCAAATGAATTAAATAATTTATTTAGTTCTAATAAAAATGATGTTGATGAACATGAATTAGCAAATTTAATTAATGATATGACACAAACTATGATAAATCCGCAGAAGCCAGCGGTTTTTGAAACAAAATTAAATACAACGGAAACTGATTTAAAACAAAGTAAATCAAAAGAATTATCAAAACCACCAGTTGTTAATGAATTTAAACAACAAGAAAAATCAAACTTGAAATCAGACCATTTAGAAGATCAAAATTCAGCAAATGATCCTCTACAAAATGAACGAGTTGAGGAAATTCCTGCTCCATTCTTGGATGTAAAACCAAATGATGATATTAAAAGTTTTGCTGATAAAATAAGCGCTGTAAATGAAAATGATGATTTTAATGCAGCAGAAGATGAAAAACCAAATTTTTCTTTTTTAGATGATGAATTTTTGAATTCATTATGAACATCAGAGAATCCAATGACAAGAAAACAAAAAAAACTTTATAATAAATGAAGTGAAATGTATCAACAAGCACTTAATATTAAACAAATGGTAGAAGAAGAATTAGAAATAGCAGAAGTAAAACCTAAATTTATTAAAAAGAAATCTAAAATTTATAATGTTCTTGCTAAACAAGCAAATGGATTAGTAAGAAAATTAAAGTTAGAACCAAAGCATGAATTAAAATTAATGCGTATTGATGAAATATTTAGTAATAATTCACAAGCCACAGTTGATTTTATTAATGATCAAATTTTAGCAACAGATAATAATTTAATTGATAATGTCTTGAATGATAACATTAATAAATCATCAGAAAATATTAGTTTAGAAATTAATAATTTTAATAATGTTGTAGATAATGGAAAAACAAAAAAAGATATAGAAATTATGAATAAGAATATTAAACTAGCAAACCAAGAATCACAACGGACAGGAATTATATTTATTCCATCTGATCATAATATTGATAAATTAAAAGGAGAATTATTACCTGATATTAAAACATCAGATGATGAAGAAACAAAAACAGATAATATACCAGATAATTATGATTATCATTTTGCCGAACTAGCCGGATTAGATGATTCACAAGTTGAGCATCTTGATGAAATTGGTTCATTTGCAAATGAATATAATTATGATGATGAAATACAATCTTCTGAAAACAATGAGCTTTCAGACCTATCAGTTGAACAACAAACAGTAGAACAAATAGAAAATAATATGGCAACTTTAGTTGAAGATGAAATATTAATAACTAATGAAGTAAAACCTGAGCATGAGGTAAAAAATGATGCAATTAATTTAGAATTAACTCCTGAGCCATTAGATACAACAGAACCAAACAATGTGGGAACAGATATGTTTAATATCTCAATGAATGAAAAACAAAATACTATTTTAACAGAAACAGAAGATAGTGTACCTGCAGAAATATTTACAACAGATGTTAAAAAAACAAATCAATTAGAAGTTAACGCAGATGAATTAAATAAGAATAAAATAGAAGATCATCAAGGTCATTTATTACATGATGTTGTTACAAATGAAACAAATAAATCGTTGCAATCAGAAATTCGACCAATTTTAAAAGACGAAGTATCGTATAGTTTAGATGAATTAGATGATAAAATTATGAATGGTGATTTTTCAAATTTAGATGATGAAGTAATTGAATATTTTAATCAGGAAAAGCCAGAGCCAATTAAGGAAACACCATTTGTAGAAGAACCACCATTACAACAAGTTATTTCAAATGATTTTGAATATCGTTTTGAAAAAATTGAACAATTAATTAAAGATTGAATTAACTTACACACAACACACACAAAAACATTAGGAGAAGTGCAAAATCACTTAAAAAATTTAACTTTAAAAGTTGAATCGTTAGAGGCAAAATCTGCTGATTTTGCAAAAAAAATTAACGATTTTGAAACTAAAAAATATATTAAGCATCACGGTGTTGTACCAATTGATCAATTTTATCCTCAAATTAGTGATATTAACTTAGTATCAACACGTTATAATTTATATAATAAAAAAAGTCATTTTAACACATATGGTGTTGCTAAATCAAGTGAAAGTTCATATGGTTTGGGTAATTATTATCGAACTAAAAATAGTAATTTATCTCAAGAAGAAATAAGTGCAAATAATAATCAATTTGCTGATTATAATCATCTTAATTTGCATAATATTTCTAAATATACTAAACAAGATATTCCATTTGAAACAAATTGTCCATTTTGTAAAAAAAATAACAAATAAAAATTATTATTTTATTGATTAATATTTAAATAAATTTATTAAATGAATTATGTAAAATGAAGTGCAACAAATCTTTATTAATTAAATAATATAATAAAATTTTAAAAAATCAATCATAAATTTAAAAAAATTAAAAATATTTTAATTTTTCTTTTATTTTATCCATATTTAAACACACTAAAAAATAATTTATTAAATTTTAATTAATAAATTTATTTAATATTCTGTAAAAATACTTCTTTTGCTGTTTTTCAATTTAAACACGGTCGAAATTTATCATTTATAACATTAACTACTGAATCTATTCTTTTCTGACTAACATTATTAAAATCAATTCCCTTAGAAAATGAATGTCTGAATTCACTATTCATATATTCAATTAAAGGTTTTTGTTGTGGTGAATCAGCATCACAAAAATACACTTGTTTTTCAGCAAATATTTCCAATTCTCTTCATTTGCTAAATTCTTTCCCTCGATCTGTTATTATTCCTTTAATTTTTCCAATTAAATTATTATTTATAACAATATCTTTAAACTTTTTTCAACTTCCCTAGCAGTATGATTTTCTAATTTTATTGCAAAGTATTTTTTTACTTGATTGTTCTACTAAAACTAAACAACTAGATTGATGGTTTTTTCCAACAACAGTATCCATTTCAAATCACCCAACATTAGAAACTTTATTTTTAATATCTCAAATTGACTTAAAATAAGTTAATTTACTACGATTATCAGATTTTCCTTTTGTTTTAAATTTTTTACCACGATATCGTATTTTTTTTAATCCAAATTTACTGTTGAACCTAAATTGTTATATTGTGTTGATGTCACATGAATTGCATAAATCGATAACTTAATAACCATAAAAAAGACTAAAAAATAAGCAATCGATGTATTTGTCATAGGTAATTTGTATTTCAAATTACATCAAAAATAAACAAAAATATATTAAAAACAAAACTAAAAATCTTGTATCAATTACTATTATTATTTTTAACTAATAATTTAATCATCTTTCCTATTTCCTTTCTCTTTTTTAGGTTTTAAATTCTTTTTCAGAATATCAATATCAAATAACTCCAATCGCTCTTTAACACTTAATTTTGTAATTTCCGACAAATAATAACTGATAACGAATTATCTCAAATAAATTGAACTAACCGAAAAGCGTTTAACTGATAAAAAATATTTTTTCACAATCATCACACAAAATAAACACACTGCAAAGCAAACAACAATCAAAATACTAAACCAACACAATACCAAGAAATTATCCAAAATAATAAATTAACCAAACTAAACAAAAGCATTGAACCACTAATATAACAATAGTTTTTAAAGAAAAATATAAACTTTTTCATTATTTAAAATACCCAACTATCTTAAAAACCATAAAATACTATTTAATTTTTAACAATAGTTATTAAAATATAAAATCATAAATTTATAATTAAGTTGATATTATTATGGTTTTCTATCTGTATAAATTATTTTAAGTAGAAAGGAGAAATAAAATATCGAAGAAATAATAAATTCATTTTTCTATTTAATAAATTCATTTTTTACAAATGTAATACCATCTATTTTTTGATTATCATTAATGGTATCACCAATTAAAACAATTATTTCACTAATAATAATTTTTAAATTTATTATTTGAATTTTTAATAAATTAACAAATTTATAAATATTTTTATACAGAGAGAAAACCATAATAATACCTTAAATATAATTAAATTGATATTTTTACACTATACACTTTTTACAATTTTTTAAAAAAGTAGGTGTATTTATTAAATCACATATAAAAACTAGTTTGCCACAGTTAAAATACATGATAAATAATAAATACTAAAATCATTTAACCATAACACGGAAAAAAATTTAAGATTTTAAATAATACAAAATATAGCAAATGGAATTAATATAATTCACACATCACCCAAAACCATTATCTCAGGTAAAATATTTGTTATACCTTCTTTAACTTTTCATAATGCACTAGATAAACCAGTTCAAATACCAGTCATACCCTCAGACATAGTTTTAGGTGTAGGTGCTGTTAAAAAATTAACCGCCGTTGTTTTAAATACATACCTAAAATTATTTTTTATCGTCCTTTCTTTAAATTTATTTTTTCTTTTTTTCCTTGAATTTGTTTATTTTTTTGAGAAATTGATAAACCAATTCAAACAAAAATCCCTAATAATAACAACACTAAATATTGTCGTTAATCAAGTTGGCATAATATATCTACTTTCAAAATTTTTAAATGTCGCGTCACGCTCTGCGTGTTCGCTACGCTCAAAATAAATAATATTGAATAAATTAACGCTAATAAATTACGTGGATAATTTATTTATTTTTTTTTACATTATTAATTATTATCTTATTAACAGTATTAATAACATTATCTTTTCCATACTTTTTACTAGCGACCTCAAAATAAAATAATGTTTCTTTTTAATAAAAAATCAATTCCTTTCAAAGTTGATTTATTGAACTTCGATTACACGAAGCCTTTAACTTTTTTTTATTTAGAGAAAATAGTTTTTTTCTTTTCATTCGTTTAAAAATATGTTAAAAATAAATTAGCAATGAGATATTACATTGTTAGGATATTAAACATAATAATTTAAGTATGAAAGGAAATATTCAATTGCGGAATAATAATTAATTAAAAAATATAATTTATTAGTAATAAAAGGGAGGAAATAAACAATGAGAAAATTGCTCAGTGTTTTTGTAGCAGCAACTTTGCTAAATGGTTCAAGTCTTTTTCTTGTTGCATGTGCTAAAAAATATTATTTTGATAGTAATATTTGAGTTATTACCGATGCTGGTATTGTGACCGATGCATCGTTTAATGAATCAGCATGAGATGGAGCAAGTAAGTACGTCATTTCACAAAAGGATAAAGAAATTTTACCATCAGAGTGAAAAAAAAGTCACTATAGAGCTAGTTATTATGAACCAGCAAGTCAAACACCATCTGACTTTAAAACAGCTTATTTAACAGCATATATTGCTGGCGCAAAAACATTAATTTTGCCAGGTTTTGCGCATGGTAATACCGTTGGATGAGCTGCAGAAATAGTTGATAATTTAATTTATATTGATGGAAGTAGCCAAAATATTCATTTAGGAATGGATCCCAAAAAACCATTAGCAAAAAATGTTGTTGGAATAAGTTATGAAGCTGAATCATCGGGATTTTTTGCAGGAATTGCAACAGCATTATGATTAAATGCTAATCAAAGCAAATATCCTTCAGGTTTAAAAATATCTACATATGGTGGAATGGATAATCCTGGCGCTGTTTCAAATTATATGTGAGGATTTTTAGTGGCTGCTGATATTTTTAATGCAATCATTAGTAATAGCAATTTGCCAAACTTATTTAACATTAGAACAGATCTTTTAGCACAAGTTAAAAAAATGAATCCAGCAGTAACTGCTTTACAAAAAATTGAAAAAGTACAAAATGTTATAAAAAATAATGAATCATGATTTTCACAATCATTTGAAATTGGACATGGGAAAGATATTTCAGATGAATTACTTTCTCGTGGAGCAAGTATTATTTTCCCTGTTGCAGGTTCTCAGACCCAAGATACTATTGGCCGAATTAAATATAATAAATCACCAGCTAAAGTTATTGGTGTGGATACAGAACAATCTAAAATTTATGGAGAAGACATAATCGTAACAAGTGCCTTAAAAGAAATTGCAACTTCAACTCAAGAAGCTCTCAAGAATATTTATTCAGATAAATGTGGTTATTCATCTAATAGTAATACTTGAGACAATAATCATGTGACAGCGGAATGTTGAATTAATACTGATCAATCATCAATTCAGCATCCAACTTGGACAGGGATTGAAACAACAAAATTAATTAATGAAGATACTGTTAATTTTATTCATAATAAAACTGATGATTTAACAAATGATACAGCATTTGATAAAATTATTAAAGTATTACAAGATGTTTATTCCCGAGGAATTGATGATGTGCCTCCTGTAGCAGCAAAGGTATTTACAACAACATTAGTAAATACTTATCAAAATAGTGATACATTGAAAACTTATATTTTAAATGCAATTGAAACCGCTTTGCAATAGAAGGAAAGGACATAATATGAAAAAAAATAATGAATATGCAATAGAAATGAATAATATTATCAAGGTCTTTGGTGATTTAATTGCAAATGATGATATTACCTTAAAAGTAAAAAAAGGTGAAATTCATGCTTTAATTGGCGAAAATGGAGCAGGAAAATCAACATTAATGAGTATTTTATTTGGTTTGTATGAACCAACAAAGGGAGAAATCCTTATTAATGGAAAACAAGAATATATTAATAATCCTATTAAAGCAAATCAATTAGGAATTGGTATGGTTCATCAACATTTTAAATTAGTTGATATTTTTACTGTACTTGATAACATTACATTAGGATATGAACAGTTAAAAGGGAAAGTATTTTTAGATCGTTCAAAAGAAGCACGTGATATTGCTCAAATTGCAATTAAATATAATTTGCAAGTTGATTTTCGTTCAAAAATTGCAAATATTTCAGTTGGAATGCAACAACGAGTTGAAATTTTAAAAATTTTATACCGTGGAGCAGATATTTTAGTTTTTGATGAACCAACAGCTGTTTTAACACAACAAGAAATTGAAGGCTTATTAAATATTATGTTAGATTTAAAAAAAGATGGGAAAACAATTATTTTTATTTCCCATAAATTAAATGAAGTGAAAAAAATTGCTGATCGGGCAACAGTTATTCGACGTGGAAAAGTTGTTGAAAATTTTAATGTGCAAGATAAAAATGAGAAAGAAATTGCTGAAGCAATGGTTGGCCGTAATTTAGTTGAAATTAAAAATTCAGGGCAAGCACCACTAGAAGAAGTTTTATTAAGAATTGAAAATTTATCAGTAAAGAAAAGAGGCCTAACGCGTTTGATGGCTTTAGATGATTTTAATTTAACCGTTCATGCAGGAGAAATTGTTGCAATTGCTGGAGTAGAAGGAAATGGGCAAACTGAATTAGTAAATGTTCTAACCGGATTAGAAAAAGGATCCTATGGAGAAATAATTTTTAATGATATTAATGTGACCAAAAAAAGTATTTATGAACGCTATAAAAATGGAATGTCTCATATTCCTGAAGATCGTCAAAAATATGGTTTAATCTTAGAATTCAATGTAATTGATAATGTTGTTTTACAAAATATTAATCAAAAACCATTTTCAAATTATGGTTTATTAGATAAAGGAGCAATTCAATTATATGCTCAACAAATTGTTAATAAATATGATGTACGAGGTGGAAATTCTGGTTTTGCTGTTACACGCAGCTTATCAGGGGGTAATCAGCAAAAATTAGTTATTGGGCGAGAACTATCACGACCACATAATATTTTAGTTGTTGTTCAACCAACAAGGGGTTTAGATGTTGGAGCAATTGAATATGTTCATAATAAAATTTTGGAAGAAAAAGCACATGGGAAAGCAGTCTTATTAGTTTCATATGAATTAGAAGAAATTATGAGTTTAGCTGACCGTATTGTTGTTTTACATAATGGACGCATTACTGGTGAAGTTACTGGAAATAAAATTAAACGTGAAGAAATTGGTTTAATGATGGCAGGAAAATATCATAAGAAAGGAATAAAAATTAATGCAAACACAAATTAAAAATTATGGATGATTATTAAAACAGAAAACAAGAATTTTCTTTCGTTCAAATGAATTTAAAACTAAAATAAACTATTTTAAGGCATCTATTTGTGCAATTATTGTAGGAGTTCTGATTAGTTTTATTATTATCGGTGCAAATTCATCAGACCCATTATTATTTTTTAGTTATGTTTTTCGACTAGCTTTTCACCCATTATTAAAAGATTCGACATTAACTTATTGAGCAATTTATATTGTTGCGGGATTATCTGTTGCGGTTGGTTTTAAAGCTGGATTATTTAATATTGGTGTTCCTGGACAAATGTTATTAGCAGGTAGTATGACAATTGTTTTAGGTTTAAAGAATCCCACAATTAGTCAAGTAGCTGGAGTAATTGGAGCTTTATTTATTTCAATTTTTGTTGGTGCAATGTTAGCAACAATTGCTGGGGCATTAAAAGCTTATTTTAATATTCATGAAGTTGTTTCAACAATTATGTTAAATTGAATTGTTTGGTATGTTATGAAATGAATGTTTATGAGTCCAGCGCATGGGATGTGAAATTCAAATCAAAATTCAACAATTGATATTGTTACAACAGCCCCAAATTTTAATTTAGCATTGAATGGGCAATTATGAATTATTCCATTTATTATTGCAATGTTATTATTAGGAATAATTATTTTTATTATGAATTATACTGTTTTAGGTTTTCGAATTAAAGCGGTTGGAAAATCAAAAAATGCTTCTTTATACGCTGGAACAAATGTTAAAGCATATACTATTGTTTCAATGGCATTATCAGGTGCTTTAGCAGGCGTGTTAGGAATGTTATATTATATGACACAATCAACAGTATTACAATTTACAACTGATGCATTACCGGTTGTTGGTTTTGATGCAGTTGCTGTTGCATTAGTTGCTTTTACAAATGGGTTTGCTATTTTACCAATTGCTTTATTATGAGGAATTATTAAAACAGCTGCTTTGCAAGCAACGCAATTACCTGATTTTCAAATGTCAAAACAAATGGGACAATTGATTTTCGGAATCATTATTTATATGTCTGCAATTTCTACATTATTTATTTACTTTAAATCGTTCTTTTGATTGCGTCGTTGATTAAATATTCAACACAATGTAGAATGAAAGCAAGAATATAATAAATATCAAAAACAAATTAAGAACTATCAAAAACAAATTAAAAATACTAATAAAATATATCGAATTAAAATGCAAGAATTAAAAAAAGAAGTAACTAAAGAAGAAATTAAAGCATATCGGAATGAAATTAATGATCAATTAACGTTATATGCCGGGAAAATTACCACTTTAAAAACAGAAATTTGTTTTTTTGAAAATTTAAAATATAAGGAAGCAACAAAAATTGGGCAACGTGGTCTTAAAACAAAATATAAATTAGCAACATTTATTGCCCTTGGCTCCGCATTAGACTATTTTGTACAAGTGAAAAATGAATATTTATTAAAAAAACAAGAAATTAGTTTTTTAAAAAATAATTATTATCAAGCCGTATGAAAAGTAAAAGGGCAAGCAAAACAAGAATTATCACAGTTTTATAATTTGCCGAAAAAAAAACTATATGCTAAATTATCACATTTACAGTCGCAATATGGTGATTTAGTTCTAAAGAAAGAGGAAGCTATTAAAAAATTACGTGAAAGTTATTATCCTATTTTTAATCAAATTCAACAAAAATATGAAAATGATTTTAAAAGATTGCAAAAAGAAGAAGCACTGATTACTAAAAAATTAAATCAAGAAATTAAAGCATTAAAATGCCAACAACGTCGTGAAATTTATCAATTTAAAATAGCAAATTATCAAAGTAAGAAAAAAATTAAATGGGAATTAAGAATAATTAATCGTCAAGTAAAAGCAGATGTTAAGATTCAACAGGAAGTGGCTTTGTTAAAACAAAATTTAAAACTGCAATTAAAAGATATGAAACAACAATTTAATCTTGAATATCAAGCTATGCGCAAAAAACATAAAAGAGAGATGCCACAGTGGAAAAAGGAATTAAATCAAAAATTAAAACATATTCGAAAAGTTGTTTCAGAAGATAATAAAATTTTAAAAGCAGAATATCATCGTCAAAATGCCGCTTATCAAATGCAAAAAGGAGGAAAAAAATAATGGAAGCAGTTTCACAATTATTTGCTAATGGTTCAATTCTTTTTGCAGTATTGTTAATTGCGGCAATGGCTGGTTTGTATTCAGAACGCGCAGGAGTTGTTAATATTGCTATTGATGGAATGATGATCATTGGTGCGTTAGTTTATGCGTTACTTGGTAAAGTATTATCACAATATGGTAATGGAATGCAAATTATTGCTTTATTAATTGCCACAATTTGTGGTGGGACTTTTGCCTTATTACATGGTTTTGCTTCAATTACTTTAAAAGCACAACAAGTAATTTCTGGAACAGCGTTAAATTTATTAGTAACTGGAATCGGATTATTTTTTGTAAGCATTCCATCCTTAGCGGCTGGAAATATGATTCAAACAGGTTTTAGTACAATTGGGGTTGATTCATATCAAATTATTAATATTTTCTTAATTATTGCAATTGTTTTAGTAGGCTTTACCTTTATTTTCTTTAGATTTACAAAAACAGGACTACGCTATGTTGGATGTGGTGAGAATCCTAATGCAGTTGATGCAGCTGGAATTAATGTAATTAAAACAAGATATAAGGCAGTTATTATTTCTGGATGCTTAGCAGGCCTAGCAGGGGCAATGTTTACTCATTATGTTTCTGGGCAATTTCGTGGTGATGTCCAAGGACAAGGATATATTGCCTTGGCAATTATGATTTTTGGGCAATGACGAATTCAATATATTACATTGGGAGCGGTATTATTCAGCTTTTTAATTGCTTTAGCAGGAACATTATGACGTTTTGCAGGTTGAAATATTGCTGATCCATCAAATCAGTTATTAAAAATTTTACCATTTTTCTTTGCATTAATAACAATGGTTATTTTTTCAAAATATTCAAAAGTACCAAAAGCATCCGGAATTCCATTTGATAAGTCATTACGATAAAAACAACCGATATCGGTTGTTTTTATTTATATTTTCTTATTTTTTCTATAATTAATGTATTCTGAGGATATATTCTGTAAAAAATAAGGAAAAAAACTATTTATGAAAAAACTATTCATTATTTTTAGTGTTCTAGGATTATTTACCACTGTGTAGTATACTATACTTCATACATTTTAAAGATTACAAGAAAACTAAAAATTAGTTTAAATACAAAAACTTAATAATTTAAAATTATTTAATTAAGCGGAGCTGCTGGATTCTTATTTGGAAAAATGAAAGAAGCAATGGTTGGTACAGTTTATTATGAAATTTTTATTTGTGATCGTCATAAGTAAGAATTAAATTAATATAAGGAAAAAAGCAGTTGATTTTTTTTAATTTTTGTAGTATACCACAGACATTTTAAAGATTACAAGAAAATAACAAAAATAATAAAAATATTTATTTATAATATAAAAATATCATAAAATAAATAAATAAAAATATAAAATTAAACAAACTAAAAATTAGTTTAAATACAAAACTTAATAATTTAAAATTATTTAATTAAACTATTCAAAAAGTTAAATGGTGTCTGAAAATTTAAAGACTTATGAACTCTTTCAAAATTATAAAAATAATAATAATCATTTAATTTATTCTGTAAACTAACGACATTTAATATTTTTTCTTCAAATACAAATAATTTAGTATAATTTTGATGAAATCTTTCAATCTTGCCGTTTGACTGTGGAGAACGAACGGGTGTTGTCTGATGAAAAATATTTTTATCTGTTAAAAATTGAGTAAAATTAGTTTCTTTAACATTATTTTTTTGATTATTCCGATAATTATTAATAAATTCAGAACCGTTATCAGTTCTAATCCGTGTTATTTTAACACCAAATATATTTTTAAAATCACTAATTGCTTTTTTAACAGAATCAATAGCATTATCAATACTTAATTTATCATAAACATATCTTAATGCTAATCTTGTTTTTTCATCAATAAAATCATAAACATAATACTTTTTATCAACTGGAAATTTACTTGGTACAAAATATTTAGCGTCCATCTGTAATAAACCTATTTCTTTAACTTCATATCTTGGATGTTGTTTTTTAATTTCTTTAATTTTATTTTTTATTTTTAATCATCTTTCATCTTTTTTAAGTCAACGAAAAAATGTTTTTAAATTTTTTGGTGCTTTATTTTTTAATTCTTCTCCATGAATTCCTTTTTTTAAATTATAAAACAAAGATAAAACACCACCAGCACACTTATTACAATATTCAAAATATAAATCACAAATATTTTGACGAACATCTTTACTATATTGATAATTAATATTATTAGGAATTGTTGACTTTAATAACAATTTATTAAAATCATTATTTTTATATGCAATTAAAATTCTATTCGCTCAATAATAAAAAGTTGAAAACTTATTTTTAAAATATTTTTTAATTAAATCTTTCAACAAAAATTTATCATTATTAATATAATAATCATTACACAAATTAATA
This sequence comes from Spiroplasma kunkelii CR2-3x, assembly GCF_001274875.1. Classification (NCBI taxonomy): domain Bacteria; kingdom Bacillati; phylum Mycoplasmatota; class Mollicutes; order Entomoplasmatales; family Spiroplasmataceae; genus Spiroplasma; species Spiroplasma kunkelii. Next base: position 1,386,342 of record NZ_CP010899.1, on the reverse strand, counting down.
TATGAAAATATTTTTTGTTTTATTTTTTTATAATATTTATTTTTATAATTTTTACTTAAAAAATTTTTTAATTTTGCTTGTAAATCAAACAAATTAAAATTATTAATAATATATTTCATTAATTTACACCTACCATCAAAAATATATAAAATTAATATTTAATACAAAATAATTAATATATGATTGATATATAATAAAATCAATTATATATAAAACAATAAAAAGGAACAATATATATGAAAAAATGAATAAATATTTTAGGAACAATCGGATTAACAGCAACAATCACAACAACACTAATCAGCTGTGAAAAATCTGAAAAACCAAATAATAATAAAGAAGAAAATAAATCAATAACACCAAAGCCACAACAACCACCAGAAGGTAGTAATTGAAAATTAATAAATTATAATAATGTTGATATATATGATGAAAAATATTATTTTGGAATTGGAAATAATGGTCTTAATGATTGAATATCTTATGGTCCAATAAAAGGAAAAGAAATATGGAAAGTTGGTGTTAGTTTCTTTCTTTCTTGTAAAGCAATTTATCGTTGAGATGGTAATGGTGAACCTGAGACACCAACAATTAACGAAAACACTGGTGAAATTACTGACTGAAAAGAACAAAAAGGAACTAAATAACAGTTCCTTTTTTATATTAATCGCACAAATTTCATAAAAATAATTAATAAAAAGATATTTGTTATTGTACTATACAATGCGGGATTAAATTTTCATACTTCGAATATTTGACTAAAAAAACTATATACTGTCTCAAAAACCTTACCAACACCACTCGCTAACTCGTTAACTTGTTTAACACCAGGAATAGTATTAACAATTCAAATTACGGCATTTTTAATATGAGCACCAAAATCTCATAAACCCTCAGGCGTTACATATTGTATTTGTCATCATTGCTTATCAGGGAATAAACCACCACTATTTATCTCTTGTCAATTATAAATCCCAAAATTAAAATCATAATATCGGTACATATCATTCTCTTTTTGAGCTTGCAATTCAAAAACATTATAACCGATTTTTTGTTCTTCAATTTTTTTATATTGCAAACGATATTTATTTTGTAAATCACCACCAAAAACATAACCAGAATTTAACTTAATATCATAATTATTAGCAACTGAAAAATCATAATTAAAAATACTACCATAATTATTAATGGTATAAAACCGATTTTTAAATGCTGAATATAATTTAATATCTAATTGCTTATATTTATCCGAAAAATAAAAATATCGTGGATAAATTTTAAAACCATTATTTACTAATAAACCATATTTTTTATTATAACCTTGAACATAAGTATTATTTTCTAAATCAAAAATCGTACGTAAATAATTAGTATAAAATTTCTGTGAAATCTTAAACATACTATTTAATAATTTATCAAATTGTAATTTATCATCGATATTCTCACTCAATAAAATATTATTAAAATTTTGTAATTTCAAAGCAAAAAAGTTAACTAAAACAGTATCATACTGTAAATTATCAATATATCCATTTTCTATAAATGAACTACGATTTTGAAACACTGGCACCAAAGCACTTGCAAAAAAAGACTGCAAAAAATTAGACAAATCAAAACGACCGTTAAACTGTTGAAAATATCTTAAATCTTTATTATTTATAGATGAATAAATTGAACCATTAAAACTAAAAACTTCACCAGTTCCCGTTCGCATAAAACTAAAATTAAAACTTAAATCATCACTATTAACATTATTTAACTCTAAACTACCCGAAATAATTAAATTTGCTTCATCAACAGTCAAAATCATCCGATAAATTGCTTTTTTAATATTTTTAACATCTAATTCATCAACCGTCTCAAAATCAAAAATTATCCGCTTTGTTCCGACCTTATTCGGATTTTCATAATCCGCACTACCACCTTGTTGAACTCTAATATTTTCTTGCAAAACAGCAGTTAAAGAATAATTAATAAATTCTTTTACAAAATTTTGTTGATAAGTATTTCAATCAGTAATTTCACCAGTGTTTTCGTTGATTGTTGGTGTTTCAGGTTCACCATTACCATCTCAACGATAAATTGCTTTACAAGAAAGAAAGATACTAACACCAACTTTCCATATTTCTTTTCCTTTTATTGGACCATAAGATATTCAATCATTAAGACCATTATTTCCAATTCCAAAATAATATTTTTCATCATATATATCAACATTATTATAATTTATTAATTTTCAATTATCTTGCTTTAACTTAACTCTTGGATAATGATTTTCTTTATAACGCTCAACATTTTCCACAATTTTTTTAGATACATCATACATCTGATATTTTACCGCAAAAGCATAAATAAAATCAGTTAAATCATTTAAAAAATTTTCCTTTTTAACATCATAAAATTTTTCAACCATATATGTATTTTTTCAAGTATCTCACATATTATAAAAACTAAAAAAAGATGAACTTGGTTTATCATAAACAACTCCCGTTGAATAACTATCTTGTAAAAAATCCAAATACCATTTATCATTAAACGATAATTTTTTTGATGTTTTTAAAGTTGGATTAATAAAATAATTTGTCTGCGACCAATTTTCAAAAAAACTACTTCGTAAAAACATTGTATTAATAAAATCAGTTTCATTAATACCTTTATCAGTACTTATTCTCTCGTTTAAGCATATAATGATTCTCATTTAACGGTCTAAACGCCGTTAAAGTAATAAATGGAATAACCAAACCTAAAAAACTTAAAATAAATATGGCAAATAAAGATAACGATTTTTTCATAAATTCAACTCCTAACTATACAATGTTTTTGAAACAATAAACCCAACAATATATAAACTCGATATCGTTAACATTAACGGATGACTAAACAAAACTGCCATTCTACCAAATAATCAAATCAACCAAGTATCAGAATTATATAAATCCATAATAATATTTTTTGCTGATGTAAATTGATTAATAATAACAGTAATAAAACCAGCTCCAAATATAGCAATTGCCGCCACCAATAAAACTAATTTAATCATTATTTAACACCTCTTTTAATTTTTGCTTGTTGTCTAATATTTTGACGTTTAATTTCTCGTTTAACTTGTTGCTTATTACTATTGTGATAAACTTTTTTACCTATTCCAATACCTTTTCGTACGGTTGATGAATATACTTGCGAAACACCATTATTAACTGTTGAACCTAAATTATTATATTGTGTTGATGTGCCGTGAATTGCATAAATAGATAACTTAATAACCATAAAAAAGATTAAAAAATAAGCAATTGACGTATTTGTCATCGGTAACTTTGTATTTCAAATTACATCAAAAATAAACAAAAATATATCAAAAACAAAACTAAAAATCTTGTCTCAATTACTATTATTATTTTCAACTAATAAATTAATCATCTTTACTATTTCCTTTCTCTTTTTTAGGTTTTAAATTCTTTTTCAAAATATCAATATCAAATAACTTCAATCGTTCTTTAACACTTAATTTTGTAATTTCTGACCAATAATATTCTTTTTTATTAACAATTTCATTATTTTTTAAATCACGCACAAATTTTAATCATTGACTATCATACTTATTGGCAAATTCAAGCGGAATAATTATTTTAAAAAACCGAATCCCTAATCCAACATCCGACTTATGTTTTACTCGTTTACCTTCTGCTGTTCGTTCTACTGATTTTGTTTTTCAAATTTCATAATCGGTTATATCTTGGAAAATTCCAATTCGCATAATAAAAAAACGGTTAAAAAAATTAAATCCTTTTTAATAATAGGTTTTTTCAATGAAATTGGAATAATAATCCCACTTGCTAACTGACGAATATTATTTCAAATCATCCCCTCACGCTGAGCAGTAAACAACGCACGATTACCAAAATGTCTCGCTAAAACAATTCACGGTATTTTACCACTATGAACTTTTTTCTCATCGTGAGGACTAGTTCCATCAATATACAAATAACTTTCATCAAATAAAATAACACTATCATCTGGGGGAACTGGTTTTGTTCTATCTGTAAAATCTAAATTTTTAAATGTTAAAACTTTTACTTTATCATCTTCTAACGGATAATTACTATAAATTTTATCTGTCAATAATTTCATAACTTGCGATAAATAAGTTAAAAGTAATGTTTTACCAGTTCCTAATTTACCAATAATTACCGACAACGGATTATATCAAATAAATTGAACTAACCGAAAAGCGTTTAACTGATAAAAAATATTTTTTCACAATCATAACACAAAATAAACACACTGCAAGGCAAACAACAATCAAAATACCAAACCAACACAATATAAAGAAATTATCCAAAATAATAAATCAATTAAACTAAATAAAATCATTGAACCACTAATATAACAATAATTTTTAAAGAAAAATATAAATTTTTTCATTTTACCTCCAATAGTTATTTATAATTAAACTAGTATTATTATGGTTTTTTCTCCCCACAAATCAAAAAATAGAGTGATAAAAATTAAGAAAATTTTAAAAATAATTTCAATATTATTGCCTATTATTGCCTATTATTGGAATTATAAACTTTTTAATCAATCCTATCGAAAAATTAATTACTACAATTAATTTTGTAGAATGAATATTTAAAAATATTAATCAAATAAATGCAAAAGAAATATTTTTTACAACATTATTTATATTAATAATTATTGCATTCATAATGAAAATATATATTATATTCAAAAAAAGATTTTAAAATTTTGTGGGGAGAGAAAACCATAATAATAACAAAATTTAATTATTTAAAACAACTAACTATTTTAAAAACCATTCACATTAAAAACCAAGTTAAGAACAAAATAACAATTCAAATACCAACCATTAAAGTTAAATATTCATTTTGTGTTAAATTCCACATTGTAATACTTTCAACATTCATTTTATCTATAAACAAAAATATATGAATAAAAAACTCTTTTAATTTAATTCAATCATTTTGCATTTTTAAAAACTCCACATTTTTTGAATAAGTTTAAAAAAAATTCCAAAAAACAAAACAATAAATAACACAAACGATATAACATATAAAAACTCAGGGGCATTTGCACCAATAATATAACTAACAAATTGAACTCAATAATCATATAAACTCATTTAATTTAAATCTTCCAAATCTTTAATTAATTGTTGCTCTTTTTCAACAGTTCAATTTATTAAATTATTATTGTTATTATTTGCTTTTACTTTTTTAGGTTCACTTGAAAATAACGCTTCTTTCATTTTAGTAAAATAATTTTGTTTATATTGATTATATAAATTGATTAATTCTGTTCCAGTTAAATATTTTCAAATATTTCGCTTTAAATTTTCATCATACTTTATAATAGGATAAGAATTATCATAAATCAAACCAATTGCTACTTGCTCTGAATGTTTTTCACTCGGATAAATAAACCTATTACTCAACCAAAAACCAATATGGCGATTATGATTGGGTAAATTAATAAAACTTGCTTTATCTGTTGTAAAAGGGATAAATTCCTTACTAATAAAATAATTTTCTATATTCTGATTTTTCTTAATATAATTACTCAATTTTATCAACTCCTTCAATTTGTCAATATTGAATTAATTTTTCTTTTTCAACATCAAAATCCACCTTAATTTCAAAAATATATTTTATATGCATAATAATCATAAAAATAAATGATATAAAAGCAAATACAGACATAATAATTTCAAAGAATGGAAAATCTTTACCATAACTTAATATTGAAATATAAATAAAAAAACTTAAAAAAAACAAATTAATAATATGTCCAAAAAAACAAATCAAATTTAATCAAAAAATATCTTTAATAAAATCTCTCTTTATTTTTTTATATTCCTTAGTTGTTTTAAATTTCATATCCATAATATAATCTCCTAACTAAATATTTGTTGTAAATTAACAGCTCACAACTTAACTAGAAAAATTAAACACTTATTTAGAAAACATTTACAGCTTAATAAACAATGTTATAAATAATGTTCGTATAATGTTTATTTATTGCAATAAACACTGATTATTAACAATGTTATAAAAAATGTTAATATATTGTTTATTTAATGTTTAATAAACACTGTTAATAAACATTGTTAAATATATAAAATAATAAAAATTGGCACACTGAAAATAACTATTAAGAACTTTAATAGTAAATATAATAAATTCATTTTTCTATTTAATAAATTCATTTTTTACATCAAATCACATATAAAAACTAGTGTGCCACAGTTAAAATATATGATAAATAATAAATACTAAACTCCTTTAACCATAATACGGAAAAAATTTAATATTTTTATAATACAAAATATAGCAAACGGAATTAAAATAATTCACGCATCGCCTAAGAAAACCATTATCTCAGGTAAAATATTTGTTATACCTTCTTTAACTTTTCATAATGCACTAGTTAATCCAGTTCAAATACCAGTCATACCCTCAGTCATAGTTTTAGGTGTAGGTGCTGTTGTTGTTAAAAAATTAACCGCCGTTGTTAAATACATACCTAACATTATTTTTTATCCTCCTTTCTTTCAATTTCTTTTTTATCTTTTTTATTTCGTTCAATTTGACGAATTTTTTGATAAATTCCTAAACCAATATAAAGAAAAATCCCCAATACAATAAGAACACTAAATATTGTCGTTAATCAAATTGGCATAATATAACTCCCTTCTAAAAAATTAAAAAATTGAAATTTGCAAACTCGCTCCGCTCGTTGTCGCTTCGCTCCATTAAAAAACATTATTGAATAAATTATCCGCTAATAAATTACGCGGAATAATTTATTCTTTTACTTTTTAATTTCAATATCTTTTGCAATCTTATTAGCATTATTAATAACATTATCTTTACCATACTTTTTCACTAGCGACTGCAAAATAAAATATTGCTTTGTTTGCATAATTTCAACTCCTTAATTAAAAATATTAAAAAAATTTACTTTCCAAAACTGTAAAAACCAAAAATACAAAATGTGTGTGGTTTCTACAATTTTTTTTAATTTTTAATAAAAAGAATTGACTTTTGTGTCAAACCAATATAAAATTTATAAGCGTATATTGTGAAAAGTGAGGTTAATAATTAATGGCATTAAAAGAAAAAGAATTTGGGCATTACGCTAAAAGAATTGATTACACAAAAGTAAGTGGGAATTTAGATTTACCAAACTTAATTGAAATTCAAACTGAAACATATGATTGATTCAAGAAAACAGGGATTAGCGAAGTGTTCGGGGAGGTATTTCCGATTGTTGGACATGAAGGAAATATAGTTTTAGAGATGTTAGATTGAGAATTTAGAGAGCCACGAAGAACAATTTCTCAAGCAAAAGATGAGTCAAAAATTTTTGAAGCACCAATTTATTCAAATTTAAAATTAACAATTAATTCAAAAGATTTAGAAGTTGAAAAAGCAATTGTTAAGGGAGAACCAGAATTAATTAAAGCGTGAATTGAAGAACGTGTCGGGCATATGATTACAATTTTAAAAAAATCAACTGATGTTATTTATTATGATATTCATTCTGGCGATGAAACAGCAACATGTACAATAACAATTAAAGAAAGATTAGATGATAAACTAATTATTGATATTACAATTGAAAAAGAAGGCGAAGTCTTTTTTGGTGATTTTCCACTAATGACAGGAAAAGGAACTTTTATTGTTAATGGTTCAGAAAAAGTCGTTGTTTCACAATTAGTTCGTTCACCAGGTGCATATTATAAAATTGATTTAAATCGTAAAAATGGAGAAAATGTTTACTATGTTGATTTAATTCCATCACGAGGGACATGGTTAGAGTTTGAATCAGATCATAAAAAAATTAAAGTTGGAAAAGAAGAAAAATTTGAGAATGTTTTTTATGTAAAAATAGATAAATCTAGAAAAGTATCTGTTGCTAATTTCTTAACGGCGTTAGGAATTATTAAAGAAGATGCTCTAGAAATTTTTGGCGATAATAAATTAGTAAAAAGCACTTATGAATTAGATTCATACACAGGTGATATTTCATATGATCAAAGTATTGCTGTTCAAGAAATTTATAAAAAAATTCGTTCAGGAGAAACAGCAACTCCAGATGGTGCGACAAAATATTTATATGGATTATTATTTGATAAACGTAAGTATGATTTAACCAAAGCAGGACGTTTTAAATTAATTCAAAAATTATCAGTTGAAAATCGAATTTATAACAAAATATTAGCTGAAGACATTAAAGATGTAAATGGTAAGGTTGTTTTTACCGAGGGAATGTTAATGGATAAAGAAGCTATTAACAAGTTAAAAGGAATTTTAAAAGCAGGAGCTTGTTTACAAGAAGTTAAATTTAGTGATGAAATTATTTGTTCTAATAAAATCCAAAAAATTAAAGTGTATGTTGATAATGAAGTTTGTTCACGTGTAGCGAATATTATTGGAATTGATCTTAATGCAACTGATGAATATGTAACAGTGCCTGATGTTTTGGCGACATTTTCATATTTATTAAATTTAACAGATGGAATTGGGGAAGTTGATGATATTGACCACTTAGGAAATCGTCGTGTTCGAACAATTGGGGAATTATTACAAAATCAATTTCGAATTGGTTTACTAAGAATTGAAAAAAATGTTAAAGAAAAAATGTCAACTTCAAATTTATTTAAAATGAAACCTTCAAATATTATTAATAATAAGCCATTATCATCAATTATTGGTGAATTTTTCAATTTATCACAATTATCACAATTTATGGATCAGACAAATCCTTTAGCTGAATTAACAAATAAACGTCGATTAACAGCCCTAGGGCCAGGAGGATTATCAAGAGAACGTGCTGGGTTAGAGGTCCGAGATGTTCACTACTCACATTATGGTCGTATTTGTCCAATTGAGACCCCAGAAGGGCCTAATATTGGATTAATTAATAACTTAGCAACATATGCTAAAATTAATTCATATGGATTTATTGAAACACCATATCGCCGTGTTATTGGTTGCAAAGTTACAATGGAAAATGATTATTTAACAGCTGATGAAGAAAAAAATTATGTTGTTGCACAAGCTAATATTCGTTTAAGTGACAAGGGTGAAATTTTAGATGAACAAGTGGTTGCACGTTTCCAAGGAGAAAATATTATTGCTGGACGAAACGATGTTGACTATGTTGATGTTTCACCAAAACAAATTGTTTCAATTGCAACAAGTTGTATTCCATTTTTAGAAAATGATGATGCCAATCGTGCTTTAATGGGTGCTAATATGCAACGACAAGCAATTCCTTTAATTGTGCCAAATTCACCATATGTAGGAACAGGAGTTGAATATGTTGCTGCTCGTGACTCGGGATTAGCAATTGTTTCACAATATGATGGAACTGTTGATTTTGTTGATGCAACAAGAATTGTTTTAAAAACAAAAGAAGGATTAAAAAATTATAATTTAGACACTTTTGTTCGTAGTAACCAAGGAACATCATTAACTCATGTTCCATTAGTGCGTCAAGGACAAAAAATTGAAAAAGGACAAGTTTTAGCTGATGGACCATCAATTGATAAAGGAGAACTAGCATTAGGACAAAATGTAGTAGTTGCTTTTACAACATGAAATGGTTACAACTATGAAGATGCAATTATTGTTTCAGAACGGTTAGTATCCGAAGATGTTTTTACATCAATTCATATTGAAGAATATACAATTGAACGTCGTCAAACAAAACAAGGTCCAGAAGAGATTACTCGTGAGATTCCGAATATTTCTGAAAATGCACGAAAATTTTTAGATGATGATGGATTAGTTATTATTGGGACAGAAGTTAAACCCGGTGATATTTTAGTTGGAAAAGTAACACCAAAAGGACAAACCCAATTATCACCAGAAGATAAATTATTACAAGTAATTTTTGGTGAAAAATCAAAAAATGTTAAAGATAATTCATTACGAGCTCCAAATGGTGGTGAAGGAATTATCCAAGCAATTAAACGCTTTCCACGAGAAAAATATGAATTATCAGCTGATGTTTTAGAAGTTATTAAAGTTTATATTGTTCAAAAACGAAAAATCCAAGAAGGAGATAAAATGGCTGGTCGTCATGGGAATAAAGGGGTTATTTCGAAAATTTTACCGTTGGAAGATATGCCACATATGGAAGATGGAACACCAATTGATATTATGTTAAATCCATTAGGGGTACCATCACGAATGAATATTGGACAGGTGTTAGAAATTCATTTGGGAATGGCAGCTAAAAAGTTGGGACAAAAAATTTCAACTCCTGTTTTTGATGGAATGACAAATGAAGAATTAATTGAAATTATGGATAAAGCAGGAATGAAAAACTTTGGGAAAGAAGTTTTAATTGACGGTCGAACAGGTGAAAAATTTGATAATCCAGTTTCGATAGGAGTAATGTATATGTTGAAATTATCACATATGGTTGATGATAAATTACATGCAAGAAATGTTGGGCCATATTCATTAATTACACAACAACCATTAGGAGGAAAAGCCCAAAATGGGGGGCAACGTTTTGGAGAAATGGAAGTATGAGCGTTAGAAGCTTATGGTGCAGCTCATACATTACGCGAAATTTTAACAATTAAGTCTGATGATATTAAAGGAAGAACACGTGCTTATGAATCAATTGTGAAAGATAAAAAGATTCCAGAACCAGGAATTCCAGAATCATTTAATGTGCTAACTCGTGAAATTCAAGGGTTAGGATTTAATATTCATATGATTGACGAAAAAGGAAACATTAAGAATATTAAGAGTTATGATGAGACAGATTATGTTGATGAAGACTTATTAACAGATAGTGAAGAATTTGAAGATGAATTTGATATTGATAACTTTATTTTAAATACTAATCGTGAGCCACAAAAAAATGATAATTTAGATGAATTTGTTAAAGTTGAAGATAGTTTTTACTTGGTAGATAATTTAGTCAATGATGAGTTAGATGACATTGATGATGAACTTGATGAAATTAATGATCAAGATGAATTAGATTAAGGGGCAAGAAAAAAATGATTAAAAATAATGAAAAAAATAATCGTATGATTAAAATCGGCTTAGCAAATCCTAATGATATTCGTAGTTGATCATATGGGGAAGTAAAAAAACCAGAAACAATTAATTATAAAACATTAAAACCAGAACGAGATGGATTATTTGATGAAAAGATTTTTGGTCCAACCAAAAATTTTGAATGTGCTTGTGGGAAGTACAAAAAATCAAAAAATAAGGGAAAAATTTGTGAACGTTGTGGAGTAGAAATTACTGAAGCGATTGTTCGTCGTGAACGAATGGGACATATTGAATTAGAAGAACCAGTAACACATATTTGAATGTTAAAAGCAGCACCTAGTCGAATTGCTTTAATTTTAGATATGAAAACAAAAGAACTTGAAGAAGTTGTTTACTTTGTTTCATATATTGTATTAGATGCTGGTGATGCAAAATCATTGAAACAAAAAATGGTATTAGATTTAGGAAATGCTAAAACATCAGCACAAACACGTCAACGATTAACAAAGACATTGCGTGAAATTTTAGATACACTAGAACATAACAAAATTGCTTATGAAGTGGGAGAAACAATGATTGAAGATTTAAAAAATACTTCATTGCCATTTTCAATGGATGAATGTGCTCAGTTCATTAATCGTCATACTAATGCACGATTTGGAATTGGAGCAGAAGCTGTTGAAGTATTATTAAAAAATCTAAACATTGATGATGAAATTGAAAAAATTAAGCAAGATTTAAAAGATAAAAAAACACAATTAGATCAAAATAAATTAATGAAACGTTTAGAAGTTTTAGATTCATTAAAAAAATCAGGTTCACGACCAGAATGAATGATTTTACGAGCAGTGCCAGTCATCCCACCAGATATTCGTCCAATTATTCAACTAGATGGTGGTCGTTTTACAACATCAGAAATTAATGATTTATATCGTCGAATTATTATTCGAAATGAACGATTAAAAAAAGTTAAAGCAATGGGAGCACCAAGTGTTATTGTTAATAATGAAAAAAGGATGCTACAAGAAGCTGTTGATGCTTTATTAGATAATGAACGTAAGGCACGACCAGTAACGGGAAAAGATAAACGACCATTAAAATCATTAACAAGTATTTTAAAAGGAAAACAAGGTCGTTTCCGTCAAAACTTATTAGGAAAACGAGTTGACTATTCAGGGCGGTCAGTTATTGCAATTGGACCTGACTTAAAAATGTATCAATGTGGGTTGCCACGTGATATGGCCATTACATTATTTAAACCATTTGTTATTAGCAAATTAGTTAAAGATGGTTTAGCAGCAAATATTAAAGTTGCGGAAAAATTAATTTTAAATCAAGATGATAAAGTATGAGAAGTTTTAGAAGAAGTTATTAAGACTCGTCCAGTGTTATTAAATCGTGCGCCAACGTTACACCGATTAGGAATTCAAGCATTTGAACCAAAATTAGTTAAAGGAAAAGCAATTAGATTACATCCATTAGTAACAACTGCTTTTAATGCTGACTTTGATGGTGACCAAATGGCGGTTCATGTCCCAATTACAGAAGAAGCAGTTGCTGAAGCACGAAGTTTAATGTTAGGAAATCGAAATATTTTAGGACCAAAAGATGGTAAACCAATTGTTACACCAACTCAAGATATGGTATTAGGGAATTATTATTTAACATATGAAGAAAAAGGACAATTAGGGGAAGGAACAATCTTTAAAGATTTAAATGAAGCTGTTATTGCATATGAAACTGGAGCTGTCGCTTTACATGCTTTAGTTGCTATTCCTGTTGTTGGTTTTGTAAATAAAAAATTTAAACCAGAACAAATGAAAGATTATATTATTACAACCCCAGGAAAAATTATTTTTAATCAAATTTTTAAAGAAGAGTTTCCGTACTTAAATGAACCGAATGTTGAAAATTTAACAGCATTACCTGCTCGTTCATTAATTAAAGACAATGTTAATTTAGTTGAATATTTAGCGAGTTGAAAAGTTAATCCACCATTTAAGAAAAAAGATTTATCAAATATTATTGATCGCTACTTTAAACAATATGGAGCTAATAAGACTGCTGAAATGTTAGATAACATGAAAAATCTTGGTTTCAAATATTCAGGGAAATCAGGAGTAACAGTGTCAGCGGGCGATGTTAAAGTTTATGATAAAAAACAAGAAGAATTTAAAGCTACAGATGAAAAAGTAAAAGAAATTAATGATTACTTTAAAATGGGAATGTTGACCAGTCGTGAAAAACAACACCGCATTATTAGTGTATGATCAAAAGTTAAAGATAACATTCAAACTGAATTAGAACATGTTTTACGTGAAGACCCAAAAAATCCAATATTTATGATGGCGGATTCAGGAGCACGAGGAAATGTTTCAAACTTTACCCAATTAGTTGGGATGCGGGGGTTAATGAATAATCCAAAAGGAGACATTATTGAATTACCAATTAAGTCTTCGTTTCGTGAAGGTTTAACAGTGTCAGAATTCTTTATTTCAACCCATGGGGCACGAAAAGGGATGGCTGATGTTGCTTTAAAAACAGCTGACTCAGGATATTTAACAAGACGATTAGTTGATGTTTCACAAGAAATTATTATTACAGTGAAAGATTGTAATTCTCGTCGTGGTTTTGTTGTATCAGATATTATTGAGCAAAAACATGCTAACATTATTGTGCCATTATTTGACCGTTTAGTTGGCCGCTATAATTTAAAAGATATTAAATTAAAAAATGGTGAAGTTATTGCTGCTAATACATTATTGACTGAAGAAGATAGTCGAAGAATTGTTGATAATGATATTAAGGAAGTTATTATTCGTTCTGTTTTAACTTGTGAAGCAGAAAAAGGTGTTTGTCAACGTTGTTATGGGAAAAACCTTGCTACAGGAATGGAAGTTGAAATTGGTGAGGCAGTTGGAACAATTGCTGCGCAATCAATTGGAGAACCAGGAACACAATTAACAATGCGAACATTCCATACTGGTGGTGTTGCTGGGGGAGCTGATATTACCCAAGGGCTACCACGGATTAAAGAATTATTAGATGTAACCACACCAAAAGGATCAATTGCTGTTATTTCTGAAATTGATGGAAAAATTAGCGATATTCGTGATGAAGGTGGAATTCATACCATTTATGTTAAATCAGATAGTGATGAACGAAAATTTAAAACACAATATAATGCTGTTTTAAGAGTTAAAATTGGTGACAAAGTTGCTCGTGGTCAAAAATTGACGGAAGGTTCAATTAATATTAAAGAATTATTAGAAGTTGCAAAAATTGAAGATGTACATAATTATATTTTAAAAGAAGTACAACGAGTTTATCGCTTACAAGGAATTGAAATTTCTGATAAATATATTGAAATTATTATTAAACAAATGTTAAATAAAGTTAAAATTATTGATGCTGGTGATACTGAATTATTACCAGGAGAAATTGTAACAATTAAACGCTATCGTAATGAAACAATTAACGCTGTTCGTTCAATGAAAAAACCGCCAACAGCAAAACATGTTATTTTTGGAATTAAAAAAGCACCATTAGAATCTGAGTCATTCTTATCATCAGCGTCATTCCAAGATACAACACGAGTATTGGTTAAGGCAATTATTAAAGGCAAAGTTGATTGTTTAGAGGGTTTAAAAGAAAACATTATGTTAGGACATTTAATTCCGGCGGGAACAGGATTAAAAAATCCCAAAGATATTATTACGGCTGGAATTGCAGCAAAAGCTGAAGAATACTAAAAAGACCTAATGGTCTTTTTTCTTGGGAATATTGACAATAAATCTTGACTTAATTTTTTGTTTTATGTAATATTATATATGGATTGTATTCTTTGATACACTCGGATATGTGAAAGAGAAAGGAGAAATCTTAATGCCAACAATTAATCAATTAGTGCGTAAACCACGTAAATATAAAGTGTGAAAAACAAAAGCTCCTGCTTTAAACAGAGGGCTAAACTCTTTACAAAAAAAACCTACTAATGTTACAGCACCACAAAAAAGAGGTGTTTGTACAAGGGTTGGAACAATGACACCAAAAAAACCGAACTCAGCGTTACGAAAATATGCTCGTGTGCGTTTAACAAACGGAATGGAAGTAACAGCATATATTCCCGGTGAAGGACATAACTTACAAGAACATAGTGTTGTATTAATCCGTGGTGGAAGGGTTAAAGATTTACCGGGGCTTCGTTACCATATTATTCGTGGTACTTTAGATACTGCTGGAGTTAATAACCGCCAACAAGGAAGATCACTATATGGAACAAAAAGACCAAAAGCCGCAAAAGTTTAATTAAACAGAAAGGAGGATTATTACGATGCGTAAACGCCAAGCAGAGAAAAGAGATGTTTTACCAGATCCAATTTATAGTTCAAAATTAGTAACACGTGCAATTAATAAAATTATGATTAATGGGAAAAGAGGAGTTGCTCAAACAATTTTATATGGAGCATTTGAGATTGTTAAAGAAAAAACAAAGACTGAACCGTTAGAAGTTTTTAATAAAGCAATTGAAAACATTACGCCACATTTAGAATTAAAAGTTCGCCGAATTGGGGGAGCTAATTACCAAGTTCCAATTGAAGTAAATGAAGATCGTAAAGTTACGTTAGGATTAAGATGATTAATTAATTATGCAAGATTACGTAATGAAAAAAGTATGATTGATCGTTTAGCAAATGAAATTATTGATGCTTCAAATGGAATTGGTGGAGCAGTTAAGAAAAAAGATGATACTCATAAAATGGCGGAAGCTAATAAGGCTTTTGCTCATTATCGTTGATAAAAAATAGAAAGGAAAAGAAAAATGGCAAGAGAATATTCTCTAGAAAATACGAGAAATATTGGAATTATGGCACATATTGATGCTGGAAAAACTACAACAACAGAACGAATTTTATTCCATACTGGGAAAATTCATAAAATTGGTGAAACCCATGATGGAGCTAGCCAAATGGATTGAATGGCTCAAGAACAAGAACGTGGAATTACAATTACTTCCGCGGCAACAACGGCGTTTTGAAAAAATATGCGCTTAAATATTATTGATACTCCAGGGCACGTTGATTTTACTGTTGAAGTAGAAAGATCATTACGTGTGTTAGATGGAGCAGTAGCTGTTCTTGATGGACAATCAGGAGTTGAACCTCAAACAGAAATGGTTTGACGTCAAGCAACTACATATGGTGTACCACGGATTGTATTTGTTAATAAAATGGATAAAATTGGAGCTGACTTTTTATACTCAGTAAAAACAATTCATGACCGTTTACAAGCAAATGCTCATCCAGTTCAAATTCCAATTGGAGCTGAAGACCAGTTTACAGGAATTATTGATATCGTTGAACGAAAAGCTTATAATTATGATGGAGCAACAAACGAAGAAGCAAAAGAAATTCCAATCTCAGATGATTTAAAAGACTTAGTTGAAGAATACAGAATTAAATTAATTGAAGCAGCGGTTAACTTTGATGAAAATTTAATGATGAAATACTTGGATGGTAATGATATTTTAATTCCAGAAATTAAAAGTGCAATTCGTACTGCAACATTAACTGGTGATTTTTTCCCAGTCTTTTGTGGGAGTGCTTTTAAAAACAAAGGAGTTAAATTAATGTTGGATGGGGTAATTGATTATTTGCCTTCACCACTTGATATTCCATCAATTAAAGGTGTTCTAGAAGATGGGACTGAAGTTGAACGTCATGCTGCTGATAGTGAACCATTTTCAGCATTAGCATTTAAAATTATGACAGACCCATTTGTTGGGAAATTAACATTTTTCAGGGTTTACTCTGGAGTGTTAAAAAAAGGAAGTTCTGTATTAAACTCAACAAAAGATAAAACAGAACGTATTGGTCGTTTGTTGAAAATGCATGCTAATAATCGTGAAGAAATTGAAGCAGTGTATGCTGGTGATATTGCAGCAGCAGTTGGTTTGAAATTAACAACAACGGGAGATACGCTTTGTGATGAAAAAAATGAAGTAATCTTAGAATCAATGGTTTTCCCAAAACCAGTTATTAACTTAGCTTTAGAACCAAAAACAAAAGCTGACCAAGAAAAAATGAGTTTAGCATTACAAAAATTAGCAGAAGAAGATCCAACTTTCCGAACATGAACAGATGAAGAAACAGGGCAAACAATTATTGCTGGAATGGGAGAACTTCACTTGGATATTTTAGTTGATCGAATGAAACGTGAATTTAAAGTGGAAACTAATGTTGGAACACCACAAGTTTCATATCGTGAAACATTTAAAGATAGTGCTGAAGTAGAAGGAAAATACATTAAACAATCAGGAGGACGTGGACAATATGGACACGTATGAATTAAGTTTGAACCAAATCATGATAAAGGATTTGAGTTTGTTGACGCAATTGTTGGTGGAAAAATTCCAAAAGAATTCATTGGTTCAGTTAAAAAAGGTTTAGAAGAGTCAATGCAAACAGGAAAATTAGCAGGATATCTAATGATTGATATTAAAGCAACATTATATGATGGGTCATACCATGATGTTGATTCATCACAAATGGCTTATGAGTTTGCCGCTAGTTTAGCTTTAAAAGAAGCCGCTAAAAAATGTAAACCAGTTATTTTAGAACCAATTATGGCTGTTGAAGTTACTGTTCCAGAAGAATACTATGGGGATGTAATGGGAAACTTATCTTCACGTCGTGGTCAAATTGAAGGAAATGATCAACGTGGAAATGCCCAAGTTGTAAAGGCAAAAGTTCCATTATCAGAAATGTTTGGATATGCAACTGACTTACGAAGTTTTACCCAAGGACGAGGAACTTATACAATGTTGTTTTCACATTACCAAGAAGCACCAAAGTCAATTACCGAAGAAATTATTAAAAAAGCAGGAAAATCAACAGATTAATTATTATACAATGGTTTAATCTACCATTACTAAAAAAAAGATTGCAAAGTAAAAATAATTAATTTATAATAGTTATGACATTTGTCTATTAATTAAAAATATAGGAGGAAAAGATTAAAATGGCAAAACAAAAATTTGATAGAAGTTTACCACACGTAAATGTTGGAACAATTGGCCACGTTGACCATGGTAAAACTACTTTAACAGCAGCTATTACAACTGTATTGGCTAAAAAAGGATTTGCAGAAGCCCAAAAATATGACAATATTGATAAAGCTCCTGAAGAAAAAGAACGTGGTATTACAATTAATACTTCACACGTTGAATATCGTACTGATAAAAGACACTATGCGCATGTAGACTGTCCCGGGCATGCCGATTATGTTAAAAACATGATTACAGGTGCTGCACAAATGGATGGTGCAATTTTAGTTGTTGCAGCAACAGATGGGCCAATGCCTCAAACAAGAGAACATATCTTATTATCAAGACAAGTTGGTGTACCAAAAATGGTTGTTTTTTTAAACAAATGTGATATGATGGATGGCGATACTGAAATGATGGATTTAGTAGAAATGGAAGTTAGAGATCTATTAAGCGAATATGGTTTTGATGGTGAAAAAATACCAGTTATTAGAGGATCAGCTTTAAAAGCTCTTGAAGGTGATGTTCAATGAGAAGAAAAAATTATGGAATTAATGAACGCAATTGATGAATGAATTCCAGAACCAGAAAGAGATACTGATAAACCATTTATGATGCCAGTTGAAGATGTTTTCACAATTACAGGTCGTGGAACAGTGGCAACAGGTCGTGTTGAACGTGGAATTGTTGAAGTTAATGAACAAGTCGAAATCGTTGGATTAAAAAATGAAACTAAAAAAGTTGTTGTAACAGGTTTAGAAATGTTTAGAAAATTATTAGATGATGCTAAAGCTGGAGATAATGTTGGGATTTTATTACGTGCAGTTGATCGTAGTGATGTTGAACGTGGGCAAGTTATTGCTAAACCAGGTTCAGTTAAACCACATAAAGAATTTAAAGCACAAGTTTATGTTTTAACAAAAGAAGAAGGTGGACGTCATACAGCATTCTTCGGAAACTACTGTCCACAATTTTACTTCCGTACAACTGATGTTACAGGTTCAATTAAATTACCAAGCGGTGTTGAAATGGTTATGCCAGGGGATAATGTTGAAATGACAGTTGAATTAATTGCACCAGTTGCGATTGAAGAAGGAACAAAATTCTCAATTCGTGAAGGTGGACGTACAATTGGTGCCGGAACAGTTGTTTCAATTAGTAAATAATAACATTTAAAAATAACTATCTTTGAGTTATTTTTTAATTAATTATAATTAATCTTGTTTTTATATTTTTTTCTTATATAATAATATTAGATAAGTTTTGAAAGAAGTAGTAACAATGAGATATAATCCAACAGTTAATAATGCGGAAGTTCCAGCAACAAGTAGTTTTTGAGGAAAATTATTTGTATACATTTGATTTATTTTAATTATCCCAATTTTCTTATTTATTTTATCAAGAAATAATTTAATTAGAAATAAAGAAAAAATTGAAGAAACAGCTTCTGACATTGATGTTCAATTAAAACGAAGAATTGATATGTTAACAAAATTAATTGATAGCACAAAGCAATATATGAAATATGAAAAAGATACTTTAACAGCAGTTGTTGAATTACGTAGTCAAGCAAATAAAAACTTAAATGTGAAGGAATTAGAGCAAGTTAATAATGCTGTTACAAGTCAAGCTGGTAAAATTAATGTATTATTAGAAAATTATCCAGATTTAAAAGCTAATAACAGTGTAATTGAATTACAAGCAGGAATTAGAGATTGTGAAGATAATATTGCGGCTGCAAGACGTTTTTATAATTCAGTAGTTCGTGACTTTAATGGGAGTTTAAAAACATGGCCATCAAATGTTACAGCAAGTTCATTAAAATTAAGTACATTCTTATATTTTGAAGCTAATGCTGCTGATCGTCAAGATGTTAAGATAGATTTAGGCCAATAATTATTTAAGTTTAATTCTATTTTTTTAATTAATTAAAAAATATAAAAGGATAAAATAAGAATGATTAAATCAGATTTAGAAACAATTGTTGAACATGATTTTCAAATGTTAATGCAAAAACATAAACTAAAAAATCTTAATTTTAAATATTTTAAAAAGCGGTATATCTTTTTGAATTTCATCTTAGTTGTTATTACTTTTTTCTTGTTGTTTTTATTATTAGCAATAATTATGAGAATGCCACTTAGTTTTTTAAAAGGATTATTAGAATTAGGTATTGCTGGTAAAATTATTTTAATTTTTAGTATTTTAGTTATTTTAAGTTTAGGGATTTGATTATTTACAAAGTATTATCAAGCAGCAAAATTACAAAAAATTATTATGCAAGAACTACCGTTTGAGAAATTTTATCAAATTGGTCTTAATGCTTTGGCAAAAAAACAATATCAAATTGCTACTATTACTCAAAAATTTAATCTTTTTCCACGTATGGGAGTACCTAATACGAAAGATCTTAAAGAAGACTATGTTATTAATTTTTATGAAAATGATATTAATTACTCATTTGGAACATTGACACGACGCGAAGTGAATGGTTGAGGTAAATATAAAGAAGTTACTTATACGCGATATCCTTATTTGACGCTTGATGTTAAGGAAATGCCAGAATTAGTTGCTACAATTAAAGCAATGGATACCTTCTTAAAAATTTTTAAAACAATAGATAATACAACATTAGAATCAACAGAATTTGAAAAAATGTTTGCTGTTAATGCAAATGACCAAATTTTAATACGAAAATTATTAACACCAAAAGTAATAGTCAATTTAATTGAGTTAGCAAAAAAAGAAACAAAAATCCCAACAATGCACTTTGATGATGGGAGCTTGACAATTGTTTTTAATAATTATTTTGTTAATAGTTTTGATGACCCAAAAGGACGACTACTTGGATTCTATTTTATTGGAACTTATCAAGATATTTTGACAAATATTATTGATGTTATTAATCAAGACATTGAATGATTATTGACTGTTTTGCAATGAGTTTTAGTGTATGATTTTAGGTAGTAGATTTTTGTGGTGGAATGGGTTTATTTAAAATAATTAAATTAATGGTATTAAATCCACCAATAATACTACAACTTCATAGAACATATCCTAAGCCGACATATCACAATCGCTTAATTATAAGACTAAAAGTTGTTTTTAAAATTAGTTGGATGGAAATTAAAGTTAAAAAGAAGAAAACAATTGTAATGATTAAAACAAAAAAATAAAAATATAAATTTAAACGTAATCAATTTTTGTTGTTATCATAATAATAAATTTTTGAAAAAATGAAGGGGTTTTTAATAATTAAATAATTAATAAATAATATAATTAAATTAACCACAAGAAAAATTGAACAATAAATTAATTTATCTTGTGATGACATGTTTTTTAATGCTAGTAAAATAATTATAAAAATAATTGTTACAATACCTAATGAAGCAAAAAGTCATAATAAATGCCATTTATTTTTTTTAAGATAACTACGAATACGAATAATTTTCATTGTTGACTCCAATCATTTTATTAGTTAAATATATCTTACTATAAATTTTAATAATAATATTATTTTTTCAGTTTTTGTGGTTTAATATAATAGAAAAACTGAGGAGGACATTTATGTATAAAGTAATTAAAGTGACATCATATTTTTGGTAGTATATATTATTTTGAGGTTTTTAATAAAATTAAGTAATTAGAAACAAATTAAGTTTCGCTTATGACTAAATGATAACAAAATTTATAAAAAATTAAACCTTTTTTAAAAAATATAATTTTTAATTATGAATTTTCCCATACCAAAAAGTACTTTTTAAAGTTATTACTAATTTTAAAAAGTTTTTTATAAAGATAAAAATTGGTTTTGTCTTTGATTTAAATAAAAAATATTAAATTTAATTTTTTCTTTAATTTTAGTATTTTTTTCAATTTTAACTTCATTAATTTTGCTATTAAGTCTTAACATTGAAGAAATTAACATATTATTAAATATTTCTTTACAATATATTTTTGCCCCTCGTCCTTTAACGGACTTAATATAATGTGAAACATCACCCTCCATATGACAACCAATATTATATTCTAATGCTTGATTTTCAATGCCATCTTTATTATTTTTAATTAATTCAATAGTTTCTAATAAAAATTTCTTTTTGTTGTCAATAACATAGGGTAAATGACAAATTAAAAAATCTAATAAGACTACATAATTTCCAGTAAAAAAATATATTTTTGCTAATTTATATTTTAATCTATTAATTTTGTTTTTATTTCTATATGAAAATAAGTCTTTAAATCTTTTTACTAAATGAAATTTATCCAAACTATATGATACAGTATTATTTTTATATTTTTGATTGGAGTTTTGTGGATAAAATTAACTAATTTATTTTTATATATTCTATTTGCTCGCATTAAATTAACATTTAATAATAATTTTTTAGCAATGCCTTTTTTATGCAAATCAGTCATAATTTTATATCATTCATCGGTACTAATTTTTGTTATTTGTTCAAAATTTAAACCATATTCAAACAACCATTTATCAACATATCCTTTATATTTTTTATTTAATCGTGGTGCTTTTTGTACCAACTTTGGACTTATTTTTTGTAAGTTTTTTTAAATTTTTAATAGATTGTTAATTTTTTCTAAATTAGAAATTTTAAAACCCTTAGAAAAATCATTACGTGCTAATTTACCAATTGTGTATAATAAAGTCTCATTATTTGCTTGTTTAGTAAAATCAAATATTAATTTATTAAATAAAATCTTTTTACCTGTTACTTGTTTAACAACATCTTCTAAATTTTTAGCAGTTACTATTCCTAATTTTTCAAGTAGTTTAGTTTCTTTTGCTAATTTTAAAACTTTTGTTATTCTAGCAGCACGCGTTAATTTACCAACACCACCAATTGCTGGTAATAAATTTAGCGTAGTACTTTTTGCTGTAACTTCTGAAGTTAAACTATCGTATATTTGATTTACAGCAAAATCGGTTGCTGTTTCTACTCCAAACGAGATAAGTGTGGCAGCAAAATTAGATAATCCAGCACCAAGACCAACAGTCGAAGCAATCCCACCCGTCAAAACTGATAAACCAAGGGCTAAAACTTGTATTCCTAAAAATTCTAATAATTGTAAACCAAAACTTTTTTGTTGTTGTTGAATTGACAATCTAGTTGGTGTTTTAACTGCATAAATCAGAGCAGTTTTACTTGTTCCAATTGGCATATTTTATTTTGATTATTTCTTAGTAGCAGCAGGAACTGTAATTTGCTTTCCAGTTGTTTCTTCGGTTAATCAATTTGTACCACTTAAATTATATGGCACTTCAGCATCTTTACTAAAATCACCCTGGTCTCTATCATCAAAGATTTGATGTGAATAATCTAAAATATTAACATTATAATCTGATGTTCTTAAACCAGCATTAATTTTTTGAATTGCTTTAATAATTCCTGTATTTATTTCATCAATTACAACTGATTTTTTAGTTAAAGTAGGAACATCACTATATCAAGGTGTTGTTAAAGAACCAATATTATCTTTACTAAATCTTTTAATACTAATTTTATTTACTTTTTGTACTTTATAATATTGAACTTGTGAAACACCAGTTGCTTTATTTTTACCAGCAATATAAATATCAATTTCAATATCTGTTGCAGTAATATCATAAGTATCTGGTGAACCTTGATAATATAAAGGCCATCAATCAAAATCATTAGTTGTTAAACTTGCATCAACTGCTTTAACAGCTTTTAAAACTTTTGCATTTAATAATGGTCTTAAATCTTCACTTGTTACTTTTTGTGGTACAGTAATTCCTTTAATAATTTCATCATTTGTTAAACTATCTACACTTGTAATTTTATCGTGAATATCTATGGCGCTACTTACTTTGAATAAATTAAAGAAACTGTTCCACTATACTTATTTGGATTTCCAGTTGCTAATGTGCCAGTAGATGTAATATTAGTGAATGTTGCATCACCAGTTTGATAATTAGTATTTTTTGTTTTAATAGCAGTTTCTAATTCTGCTGTTGTTGGTGTATTGCCTGCCATTGTTATTTGACCTAAATTAGGTTGTGTAATAACTGTTGATAAGGGTTGTAAATAATTATGTTTAATAATTGCTTTGGGTTCAACTACTGCTCCACCTAATTCTAAAATTTTTTCCATAATTAAAGTATTACCCATACCAGTACCTAAACCAGCAGGACCAATTCTTAATGGGGTATGGTCTTTTTTACGCAAAATTAATGGGTCATATTTTTTGCTAAATTTAAAGGCGATTGCATTAACACCATTTGGTAATAGGCTAATTGTTCCTTCTGAACCATCTTCATTAATAATTGGTAATTTTTTAGGAACCATATAGTATGTTGTTCCTTCAACGGTTTTCATTGCTCCACTTGTTGAAATTACACTGTTAATTTGGTCATTTGCTCCAAGTTGTAACTGTAATTTATTACGAATTCCACGGATAAAATCTGCTGAACCCAAGACAACTGTTTCTGATGGAGTAAAACCATTTTCATATATTTTATCCATAATTTCATCATGGATTTGTAAAGCATTTGTATCATCTGCTTTTTTTCCTTTAATAGTTGTAACTTCTCCTTTATTAATAATTTCTAAAATTTTATTACGTTTATAAGCAACTTCAGTATCAATTGCTTGTTCAATATCAGCAGCTCAAAGATTAGGGTTAAAATAACTTTCTATGGGGTCTAATTTACGAGCAAAAAGTAAAATTGTATCTAATACAACAGCTCCATCCTCAAATTCTACTGCTGAATATTTTAACAAATTATCATCTGTATTGAATACTTGCCCATCTTTTCCTAAACCTTGTTTATATTTAATATTTTTCTTTATTTTATATTGTAAACTAAATTTATTTGCATCTAGTCAAGCAAATAATGCTTCTCAGCTTAATTTTTGTTGATAAGTTTTTAAGTATCATTGTTCAAATGTTTCTTTATCATTAACTGTTGCTTGGTTTACAATATCACCAAAAATTCTTTGTGGATTTTGTGCCATAATTTTATTCCTTCTTTCTATTTATTAAATACATTGTCTGTATCTAAAATATTGTTTTGTTTTTCTTTTGTTTTTGGTACTCCACCAGTATTAACTGTTTGTACCTTAATTAATTCATCATAAACACTTTGCAATTGTGTTTTGATAACTTCAATATCATCAGTAATGTCATAAGATTTTAATAAAACATTCTTAAATTATTCATTATCAGTTAAAGAATTAATAAAATCAATTATTTCAATTTGTTTTAATTGAATTGTTTGTTGTTCAATTTGTGAAGTTAATTCATTATTTTTTGTTTGTAATTCGGTTAATTGTTGATTACTATTTTCTAAATTACTTGCATTAAATTCTTCAACTTCATCAGTATTTTCTAAAATAATTTCAGCAGTTTTAATATCTAAGCTGCCATCTTCATTTTTAATTGGTTCATTATCTTCATTGATAAGAACATATTTTACATTTTTTAATGCCATTGATTTTTCCTCCTATTTTTTAATATTTGTATTTGTTCTTTTTCTAATAGCTTTTTGTATAATTTCAAAACTATCTACCCTAAAAGATAAAAAATAGCGTTTAGTTTTTATATTTAACTGATTAAAAACTGAGCCTTTAATTTTTATTTCATCATCTTTTTTTAATTTCAAAAACTCATTTAAAATCAATGGATTATATATTGATAATGTTGAATAATTTAATCCCTCTCATTGACATTTAGCAGAGCAAGCATCAACTTCAACACCCCCCGCAACCAGTGCCTTAATTTTAGTTTTAATCGGATTTTCATGTAATCTAACAGTTAATTCTAATTTATTAACTTTTTTATTTTTTATTTTAGGTTTATTAGTTATTGATTTTTTAGATAAATTACTTTTTGTTTGCGCCATTTTTATTAACTCCTTTTAATAAAAAATATTGTAAATGTTTCCAAGCATCTAATTTATGCTCTGTCATTTTAATATTTCCTTTATAAATATAATTTTTCTTAACAACTGGTGATTGTAAAACATAATTTAAATTAAATAAATATTTACATAAAACTTTTAAACCACCAATAAATTTAGGAGTAGATAGGGGGTTTTTTATTTTTAAACCTTTATGAAGTTGGTAATCTTCAATTATTACAATAACTTTGCTTAAATAATAACAAATTTTATTTTTAAAATCATTTAATATTAAATACATATTATTTATTGCTTCTTCTTCAGAATTAGAATTAAAAGTAATATTATTAATTATTTTCTTTTTCAAAAAATTATAAATAATAATACCAGTTTGTCCAATTCCAGCAGGGTCAATTGCAATAATATATTTAATCATTTTTATCTAAAATTGGTTCTATTTGTTTTGTTTTATATTTTTCAACAAAATAATATCATTTATCAATTATTTTTAAATTACATTTTAACTTTGCTAATTCTAATTCTGTTTTACTATTTCTTAATATTTTTTCAATTATAAAATCATTGTTATCATCTTTTACAGGTCTTCAAATATCGCTATTTTTATAACAAATTACAAAACGCATATTATTCATCCTCATCAATAATTAATTGTTCTAATTGTTTTTTTGTGATTTTAATACCACATAAATAAGCATCTTTTAAATTAGCACCTTCTAAATCAGCACCTTTTAAATCAGCACCTTCTAAATCGGCACCTTTTAAATCAGCACTTCGTAAATAAGCACCTTTTAAATCAGCACCTTCTAAATCAGCAAAGCGTAAATTAGCATCATATAAATTAGCATCATATAAATTATCATCTTTTAAATTAGCATCTTTTAAATCTAATATTTCACTTTCTAAATATTCATTTATTTTTTGTTTTTCAACAGTAACTCTTGTTAAGTCCGTAATCATATCTTGTAATGTTTTCATTAAATATCTTCCTTTCTGTAAAAAACACAATATTTTTTATTTATTTTGATAGAGTTTACCCCCTCACGGAAATAAACAAACAATTTACCCAGTTATTAATTACGTTTCATCAATCCCTACACAACTTTATATAAAGAAAATAACCTTTTGGAGCTCCTCCCTCTTGTTTTTTAGTGTCCGATATTGTTTTTTTCGGTTTAACAGCACTCTTTTTATGAAACAAGCAAAAACACACGCTCTGACATTTCGCGGGCGACTAACCCCGCCGAGAATTAAAAAAATAAATATGGGTAAATCCAATCGCTTTCACACTTTCTTTAAGGCTTCGTGTCATAGATGAGTTATTCATCTTTAAGCATCAAAATATTAAGTTTTAGTATTGCATTATTCATCAGATAGTACCTTTATTAAAAATGATATTATTAGCTGTTAAACCAAAAAAATATAATAAATCACAGAAAGGAAATTATAAAAATTAACTAATTAATGGAGAAAATGGGTTAATTTTTAATTTTAAAGATACTATCTGATGAATAATGCAATTAAAAAAAACGCTCTAATAAGCGATTAATTTAATTTGTATTTAATTACTTTATTTATAATTTTTATAAAACCTCAACTTTTTTCCGACTACCATTCCTTATGCACGAATTAGTGCTGTTACAAATGCAACGGTTTTATTTATTCGTTTTAAAAATGATGTTGATTGAAATGCAATGGATAGAAAACAAACTAAAGTTGCCATTGCTTTAATTATTCCTGAATCTAAATCACGAAAAATTAATTTAGGAATTTTAAGTGAAGTAGTACGAAAATTAATGGATGAAGATTTTAAAAAAAAGCAATGAAAGTTGAAACAGAGAAAGCAAAAATTTCAGCAGCATTATTAACTGGGATTGGAAAAGAAGAGGTTCCAACTAAAACGACTCCAACTGGTCAAAAGCCGTTGTTTTTAGCAATGACAGACAGCTTGTGCAACAGGAGAGTAGTGCATACTTTTAGCTGCGGATAAATTAAACCAAACTGTTCCTAAAATGGTATACGACATTAAAGTTTAAACACATCGAGTTGAAGGTGTTCGCAATGATTTTACAGAGGGAGAAATTAAAGAAGCCGAAGTAATAATTGCTGCAACGGATATTAGACTTGATATGGAAAGATTTAGTGGAAAAGAGTTTATAACTGTCCAGTTGCAAAAGCAATTAAAGTTCCAGAAGGGGTTATTAATGCCGCTCTAAAAGAAGGAAAAGAGCTTATAATCACTATCAAAATTTAGTGGTGTTTTAAATTCTAATATTTAATACTTGCCACTTTGATAATTATCAATGTTAATATCAATATTAGAATAATAACTAAATTTTTTATTTAGTTCTCTTGTTAAATTACTTTTTATATTGAATTATGTAAAATTAAGTGAAAAAAATATTTATTAATTAAAAAATTATAAAATTAAACATAACAAAAAAATAGATTTTATTAATAATATACAAACATTAATTTAATTTGAAAAAATTTTTTTAAAATGTTGTCTTGATGTAAAATTTCCCAAACAAGGTATAATTGTAGTATTTAATACATCTAAAATAGATTTTAATCTACTACTAATATTATTTAATGACTCATTTTGACCTAATCATCGCCTTATATCTCTATTTATTTTTTCTACTAATACTTTCTGATGAGGTTTACCAGCATCACAAAAATATATTCTTATTTTAAAATGTTTTTTTATTGTTTTTCATCTATAAAATTCTTTTCCTCTATCGGTTAAAATACAACTAAATTTGCTAATACCAATTTTGTTAATCATTTTCATTAAAATTAAAATTGTTAATACAATACTTGCCTTTTACTAAATAAAATATCATAAAAAAGTATTTTAGATTTATGATTCACTAAATTACTATTATTATTTTCAACTAATAAATTAATCATCTTTACTATTTCCTTTCTTTTTTTAGGTTTTAAATTATTTTTCAAAATATCAATATCAAATAACTCCAATTGTTCTTTAACACTTAATTTTGTAATTTCCGACCAATAATATTCTTTTTTATTAACAATTTCATCATTTTTTAAATCACGCACAAATTTTAATCATTAAATATCATACTTATTGGCAAATTAAAGCGGAATAATTATTTTAAAAAACCGAATTCCTAATCCAACATCCGACTTATTTTTGTGTTAAATTTCACATTGTAATACTTTCAATATTTGTTTTATCTATAAACAAAAATATATGAATAAAAAACTCTTTTAATTTAATTCAATCATTTTGCATATTTAAAAAATCCACATTTTTTGAATAAGTTTAAAAAACATTCCAAAAAACAAAACAATAAATAACACAAACGATATAACATATAAAAACTCAGGGACATTTGCACCAATAATATAACTAATAAATTTAACTCAATAATAGTTATTATAAATAATATAAATATTGTTATAAGTTCAACTTTTTCAACTCATTTTTTAAATCCTTTCTGTATTACTAAAATATAAAATTAATTAGCATAATAACAAATCAAATTAATCATTTACTCGTATTGTAATTTTTAATTAAATATATTAAATTTGTTAAGAAAAAATATATCCCAGTTAAATAATTCCTAATTCCAAAAACAAATATTAAAAATATGAATGTTTTTTTATTTTATTTCAAAGTTAGATATATTAATCCAATTCACAATCCAATTATTAACAAAAATAACACAAAACAACTTATATACTAAAATATAATATTATTTGAGAAGTTTTTTTGTATTTCGTTAACTGAATTTGTTTTTTCATTTTTTGCAATTTAATACCAAGAAACTTCTATAAACAACCAAACAAGCGGATTATGGAAATTGTTTTCATCATACCAATTATTGCATTTAACATCATTTACACTTCCTTTCTTTTTTATTTTTTATTTGTGGTAAATAACTTGTAAAGTATTAGTTTCAAAATGATCATATTTTTGTTTGCATACTTTGTTTTGTTAATAACCAATATGCAAATCCCTCTGCCAATAACTCGTCATCATCACTCAATCGATATTACTGTTAGCAAATATCCTTAACACTTTTTCTTTGTCTAGTTTTACAAACTTATTTAAGTTATTAATTTTCTGTCCTAAAAATTGCTTTAAATAAAAAATATGATTAATTTTAAATTCTTCTCAATCATAAAAATAAAAGTTATGTCCTAATTCATGGATTAAAATATTCAGAAAATTATTGGTTGTAAATTGTCCCTTGTGTAATTCACTATTTATTTTTTTCAAATGCACAAGATAAAACCTTTTTGTTTAGCAAAATAGTTTGGTGATTATTTGTTTGTCCTAAGACATTATTATCACCATCAATCGCATTTTTTATTTCTATTTTCTTTAAAATTTCATTGATATTTGTTTTATTTCAAATATTAGCAACAAAATTATAAAACAATAAAATAAGTTGTTTTAAATTATATTGGTATTGTTGACAAATATTATTCAATATTTTTTTTCAATAATTTTGTTGTTATATTTTTAATAATATTGTAGTTGTTGATAAGTACTAAATTCTGTTTTAAATTTAATTTCTAAATTAATATCTGCTTTGCTTAAAAAAGCATCTGTTAAATTTTTTATTATATCTGTTTTATATTGATATTTGTTATTTTTACAATAACTTTATTTTCTTTTTCATACATAAACAAAATATATCTCCTTTTCTAAATTAAATTTTGATAAGTTGATATTTGATATATTTTATCTTTGTTTATTTGTTTCTTTTAATTTTAGTTCCATTTCTAAAATTTCTTTTTTAATTGTAAATTTTCATTTTGAAGTGATAAGGATTATTAATCTTTTTATTTTTTGTGTATAATAGAAAATATTAATATAAAAGGAGGATAAGACAATGCATTTGTTAGTAAAATCATTATTCGATGTTCTTCCATGATGAGCTGCTTTATTTAATTTCAATAATAATTTTAATGCTTATAATTGGATTAGTTCTTTTTTTCAAACGAAGAACTGATCAAGTTGCAATTCAACAGTTTAATAAAAAATTATAAAGTTTATGGCAAAAAACTGGTAAGTCAAGAAAAAAACATAAAAAGCAAAAAACAGTAAATAAGAATAAAAATCAAGATAAAGATAACTTAAAATAAAAATTATAATTTTTATCTTTTTATATTATAATATTTCCAGGATATTTTAGTCTCATTATATAAAGGGGGATACAATAATAAAAGTACAATACAAAAAACATCTGAAATTTTTTGCCTCAAAAAAATGATATGCGACTGCATTAGTATTAATTTTATTAGCAACATTACAAGAAATTATTATGGAATCAACAGACTTAGTTGATAATTTTTTTGCAAGTTCAATTCAAAAAAATGTCCATGGTTATCAAGAACTATTTAATGAGATTAAATATATTTTTGGAGCAGATAATGTTTATCATGTAAAAGCAGCTTGAGATAGTTGGGGTTTAGGAAATTATGTTGGATATCATTATACAGCAGGACAATTAGCAATTAATGGAGTTACTGCCTCTAACCAACTTTATTTTATTATGTTTGCAATTCTAAGCGGAGTTTGTTATGGCTTTGGAGTTTTTAATTCACAATATTATGGTGCTGAAAAATATAAAGAATTACAACAAGTAACATTATTAAAAATTTATGTTTGTTTAATCATTTGCCTTATTGTATTAATTTTATCTCAGGTTTGTGGTTATGAAATGATTAGTTTTATTACAACACCAAAATATGTTCCTCGCCCTGAGATAGTTGCACAATTAAAACCTGAGGATAAAGATTTAGCAATTCAGTGGTTTAAATATTTTGAATATAGAGCAGCGTCAATTTCAACATTAGAAGGAGCAGAGTATTTTAAAATAGTTGCTTTATCATATCCATTGTTAGCAATTAACATTGCTTTTATTACGACTTTACGTGAAACTGGCCGAACAGGTTTGGCAGTATGAATTTCAGTTATTGCTTTAAGTACAAATTGTTTTATGAATCCATTTTTAATTGAACCAAATTTTATTGCAAATTTTAATGGAATTGGTGTACAAGGAGCCGCGATTGCTACGTTAGTTTCACGTATTTTGCAACTTTTTTTTATAATAGTTTTATTTTCATATAAACGGTATAAATTTATTCCTAGAAATTTATGATACTTTGATGGTTATGTTATAAAACGAGCGTTTCAAAAATCTTGACCAATTGTTTTAAATGAAATTTTTTGATCAGTCGGAATGGTAATACAAGTTAAATTACGAGCATATTATAGTTTAGATGCTTTAACAGCAAATGCGATTTTTTCAACAATTATTGCTGCTTTATATACGCCGCTGTATCATGGATTTGCTGCGGGAACTTCAGTTTTAGTTGGCAGCCGGTTAGGGGCTAATAATTTAGAAGAGGCAGAATATAATGGTAAACATTTAGTTATTTTGTCTTTTCTAGTTGGAATTATTGCGGGATTAATTTTAGTTGCCGGAGGATGATTTTTACCAGATTCATTGTTTTTAAATAATACGACAGAAACACTTAAAATTGCACATTGAATGCTTTTTGCTTATGGATTATGATATCCTTGTTTAATGATTGCTGCAACAAGTTATGCCATTATTAGAACAGGTGGTGCTGTGATGAATGCCTTTGTTTTAGATGCTTTATTCACATGATTAGTGCCAGTACCATTATTAGCAATTTTAATTTTTACTTCAAATTTAGATATTATTTATATTGTATTAATTATGCAATCAGTTGACAGTTTAAAAGCAATTTGAGCATTGATTATTTTAAAACGAAAAAAATGGGTAAAAAATTTAACAGAAACTAAGCATATCACAGAATTTGATAATAAAGTAAAAATTATAAAAAGAAATGCGAAAGAAATGTAAAAATTTTGCATTTTTTTATTTTTTGTGTATAATATTATTTTTTATTTTAATACTAAAAAACAGTGAATGTATGATATAATTACTTTGTAATAAAATGGGTATGAAAATGGCTAAACTAAATTTAATAAAACATATTAAGTTTTTTTGAACGGGGTAAACATAAACAATGAAAAAAATTAGAGTATTAACGTTAGAAAAAAAAGGAATTTTAAAAAAATTCTTATATCAGAATGAAGAAGTTAAATTAGGTGATAAAATTGCTTTAATTGAAACTGAAAATGGTGAATCTATTATTACAGCCCCAATGGATGGAATTATTGTTAAGTCAATTAAAGAAGGCGCTAAAATTAAACCCAATGCTGTTATTGCTAATTTGCTAACAACTGAAGATGAAATTGAAAAGTATTATTTTAAACGTCTTGAAGATAACGAATTTACTCGTTTAAATAAAAAAGGGGTAAAATTTTCGACAACAAAAAATGGTCAATTTGGAACAAAATGAAATGATGTTGAAGAAGATGATTATTCAGGAATTAGTATTGGGAACGAAAATACTTTACATCCAACTTTTACGCCACCTTTATTTAATCAGCAACAAGTTTACAATAATGAAAACATAATTAATTCAAGAACTATATTAATTAATGAACAACAGCCATTTGATACTTCGATATTATCACAAAATTTTAACAAAAATGGTGGAACTCCCTTTTCTAAAGAGAATACTATTAATAATAGTTCTTATTTTTCAACAAATATTGAACAAAATCAATCTATTAATTTTCAGCAACAAAACAATTCATCATCACAAAAACAACTTTTTGAACAACCCACTAAAATAACACAAGAAGAACAGAAACGATGGGATGAAACAGCATTATCTTTTGGTCCTAAGAAAACACGAAGATTATCATTTAAAAATTTAAAAATTAATGATAATGATATTATTAATAATCGAGAAAAAATTCCTTCAATTGATACAATTAAAAACCCAATGAATAAAGAAATAAAAAGTGAGGCTAAGACAACAATGGTTAATATTCCTGATTTGAATAGTAATATGTTTAAAGATGGTAACTTTGAATCACAAACAAATAGTTTGAATCAAACGTCTTCTATTCCCAACCAAAATATTATAACGAATGCTATTACAATTGGACAAAAAAAAATAACAGAAGAAAATCAAGCAAAAGAATATGCAAAATATTTAGTTAATACAACAAAGCATCAAGATGAAGTACCAATTAATGCAGCAGCATTTTTTGGTGGTCAAAATGAAAATACTAGTTTTCGTAATCTTGTAAATCAACGTCGTGAGCAATTACATAATAATAATGATTTTCATGATTTATCATTAGAAATTGATAATTCAAAAAATTCAATGGATTTTTTAGATGAAGATGGACGTCCTAAAATTTTACGTAATATTGTCCAAGGAAGAATGAATGATTTAATTAAAAGAAATGTATCATCAGAAGTACAAACTGGGCATAGTAGTTCTGCTTCTAGTTATAATGACAATGTTAATACTTTTAAAACAAATGACAAAAAAATATCTGATGAAGCTTATATTTCTGCTGATGTTTACACAATTGATCCAAATGATTCAAATGAAGCGAAAGAAAAAAAACAAGGACATTTTTCTCCATTAAAATCTTATCGTGATCGTTTATATAAAAAATTAAATGATAATCAGCAACGAGAAAAAATTTTAAAAACAAGAAATCAACGAGAGTTAATTAAGAAAAGAATGGAACAAATTGCAAAAGGAAATGTTGAAGTTGATTCTGTTTTAGGAGGAATTAGTAATTATCAGCGTCCTTCTTTTGAGGAAGTTGAATCACAATATAAAATATTAGATAATGAATACTATTATAATAATTCGCAGCAGAAAAAAACAAATGATGATATAGTTAAACCATCTTTATCATATGAAAAACAACAATCATCTAAGCAATTAACTCAATTTGAAAACAGTGATGAAAGTAACTGTAGTTTAAAAGGTACAATTGACAATAATGTAATGATTGAATTGGCAATTTTAAAAGAACGCTTATCTAATCAAGAACAAAATAATCGTCAAAATGAATTATTACGAGAAATTCAAAGTTTACGTAAAGTAAATAATAATAATAATAATAATAATACAGATGGAACAAACATTGAAAAAATGATGCAATATATGTTAATGCAACAAATGTTAAAAACAATGAATGAGTCAGTTCCTGTTTTAAAAGATATGTTAAAAGAATTTAAATTTAATAATAAACAAGGGCCTGAATTAAAAACTGAACATAATTGTGAAACACATAATTTACAAGTTAAAAAATTTAATTCCACAGAAACTACAATTCCTAATAGTTATGGAAACTTGGTACAACCATTAAATAACAATTTAAATATTATTAATACTAATAATCAAGTTGAACCACAGGGATTAGAAACAAGAGAAGAAATTAAATCAACAAGATATCCTGCGATTCAATCAATGATTATGTCTCAAGCACATGTACCACCATTAACAATTAATACTGAAATTGATATGTCAGCAATTATTAATCAACAACAAAAATTAAAAAATGCAAATGCTGAGCATGGTATTAAATTTTCGACAATGAGTTTTTTAGTAAAAGCAGTTTCGTTATCTTTAAGTGAATATCCAAAATTAAATTCATATTATGATTCAAAAACAAATCAAATTGTAATTAAAAATTCACAACACATTGGGTTAGCAACAGAAACTAGTGAGGGATTAGTTATTCCAGTTATTAAATTTGCTGAGCGAATGAGTTTAAAACAAATTGCAATTAACATTCAAGAAACAATTGAACGTTTACGTCAAGGTGAATTATATGATTATGAATTAAAAGGAAGTACTATTACTATTGCCAACTATGGAATGGTTGGAGCAGTTAATGCAACACCAACAATTTTTTATCCTAATTCAGCAGTAATTGGTGTTGGGCGTATTGTTCGTAAACCAATTGTTATAAAAGGGGATAAACTAGTAATTCGTTCAATAATGAATCTTGCTTTAACAATTGATCAACGAATTATTGATGCTGCAGAAGCAGGTATTTTCTTGACACGATTAAAAGAAATTTTAGAATCACCAGAATTAATTACGTTGTCATAAAAAAATCTTATTAATTAAAAATTAATAAGATTTTTTAATTTTTTAAAATTTTATAACTATAATTTTTTCCTTTAATAATTAAATTATCTAGTTCAATTAGTTCACTGTCGTTACGATCAATAATTATAGTAAAAATTAAGTCACCATGATAAATTAACCTAGATATAATATTAATTTTATTTTTGTCTAAAAGTTCTCGTAAAAATACTTCATTTAATGGGCGTAATAAAATTCCAATTTTAATTTGTTTATTAATTTTTTCTAACTGAGAAGAATTTAAAATAATACGCGTAATGGCTGTATATCCATTTTTAATTCAATCTTTGGGTAAAATGTAAATTAAATTAAAATACCGAAGAACTAGAACAATAATATTTGTTATAATATTTTTTATATTTTTTTCAAGAATATTTTTTAAGATAGTTTTTCCTGAAATATGTCGTATTTCACCATTATTGGTTTTGTAAATATTTTCACGACGATTCCCAATGACATATGCATATACATTATGTTTTGCTTTTTTATCTTTATACTTTTTTTAAGAAGTTAATAACATCTGTTTCAGTTTGAACGTAACTAGCAAAACAAAGAAATTTAACATTACGAATTATTAATTTTTTAATTAAAATTTTATTTTTCTTAATTATATACATTTTGTTATTCTTTTTCTATTTTTACTCCCCTGGGTACTACATAGTTGTACCTAATATATTATATAATATAAAATTAATAATAAGATTTATTAACATAATAATCCTTTTTTAAATAATATCTTATTTATTTTAATTTTATAAAAAATATGTTTTTAAGATGTAGAAATAATTCTATTTACTTTTTTTTGTTTTAAGTTATAATAAATAAAGTTATTTATATAATAAGATATGGCGGTTGTGGCGAAGAGGTTAACGCTCCGGATTGTGGCTCCGGCATTCGTGGGTTCAAGTCCCATCAGCCGCCCCATTTTTAACTACAAAAGTAGTTTTTTATTTTTAAAAAGAAAAAATATCAAATCCAACATAATATCTCCCCTATTAAAATTATCAAACAAATAGGGGAGATTTTTACTTAACTATAAGATCTTGTAAAAAGCAATATATAAATTTATAATTTCCAAAATAATTTATTTCCAATAAAAAAAATTTTTAATTAGTTAAAGTCTGTCTATTTACTTAATAAATACAACTGATATAATGAAAATGTTGACGTATTTAAAATAGAATTTTATTTTAAAGTAATTAATATCAAAATAAAATTAAATATTATGGCAATTTAAATTTAATAATTTTACACAATTTTTTATTGTATTATTTTTAGTTGTTTTTTTGCTGTAATTTTAAAAAAGTAAATTATGGGAGGTAACATTATGGACTCGTTACAAGTTGGAGATACTGTCTTAGTACATGCTTATAAACATAATGGTTCAGTTTACCGTAGTTGAAAATCAGCAGTTCTTTTATTACTAGAAGAAGAATATATTGTTTTAGTAAATGAAAATGTTACTGTTACAGAATTGAATGGGAGAAAATGAAAAACAAATGAACCAGCAATCTGGATTTTTAATCGGAAAAATTGAAGTAATATTATTTGTATGCTTAAAGATACCGGGATAAATTATTATTGTAATATTGCATCACCCTTTATTATGGATCAAAAAACAATTAAGTATATTGATTATGATTTAGACATTAAAGTTTTTGCCAATGGTAGTTATAAAATTTTAGATTTAAAAGAGTTTAATCGAAATCGCATTGCTTGAAAATATAGTCGTGATATTGTTAATGCAATTTGAACAGAAATTTATAATTTAAAGCATTTAATTAAAAATAAACTTTTTATTTTTGAACATAGTCGTGTAGAAACATTATGGAAACAATATTTAGTATTAAAATCTAAATTACTTAAATAATGTTTTATTGTTTATTCTCTAAACAATAGATATAATAAAAGTGTTTTAAAGAGAAGATTTCTAATGAGACAGTATAATTTTAAAAAAAATTTTTTATGAGGTAGTACTTTTTCTGGACCGCAAACAGAAGGGGCATCTTTGGAAGATGGAAAATCTGCATCAAATTGAGATCATTGATTTAAGTTAGAAAAATACCGTTTTTTTAATTAACAACCTTGTTTGAATGATTTTTACCATCGTTATCAAGAAGATATTAAAATTGTAAGGGAGTTAAATTTTAATTCATTACGAACATTAATTCAATGAACTAGATTAATTCATGATGGAAAAACAGTTAATCCAAAAGGAATTGAATTTTACAATAATGTAATTAATGAAATGTTAAAAAATAATATTAAACCAATTATTAATTTATTTGATTTTGATATGCTCATATTGAGCACAACAAAAAGGTGGTTGGCTTTCACGAGAAGTCGTTGATGCTTTTGTTTTTTATGCAAAAACTTGTTTTGAATTATTTGGTGATCGAGTTTAAATATTTACCACTTTTAATGAACCAATTGTTGTAATTTAAGGTAGTTATTGATATGATTAATCTTTTCCAAATAAAGTTAATATGCAACATGGTATGCAAGCCCAATGGAATACTTTAATTGCTCATTTAAAAGCATTTAAAGTATTCCTACAATTAAAATTAAAAGGAGAAATTGGGTGCATTTTAATCATTTCACCATCAATTCCTCGTAGTAAAAATAAAGCTGATTTATAAGCAGCAAAATTACATGATTTGTTTACAATTAATTGTTTTTTAGATTAAATGGTTAAAAATGTTTATCCACAAGAATTAAAAGAAGTTGCTAAAAATATAACTTTATGTGACAAATTGCTGATGGAGATTAAGAATTAATTCAAGATGAGAACTTAAAAATTGATTTTTTAGGAGTTAATTTTTATTAACCAGCTCGAGTAAAAGGCGTTGATTTTATTCCAGATTTTACTAATGGAGCAATTACACCACATTATTTTTACCAATCTTATGAAATTCCATGGCGTCGTATTAATCCATACTGAGGATGAAAAATTTTCCTAAGGAAATTTATATCACATTAATGAATTTAAAAAAAAATTATAATAACATTCCAGTTTATATTTCATAAAACGGAATGGGAGTTGAGAATGAAGAGCGTTTTTTAGAATATGGTATTATTAATGATCAATATCGCATTGATTTTACTAAAAAACATTTAGTTTGAGTTCATCAAGCAATTAAATAAGGTTCTAATTGTTTTGGCTATCATTCTTGAACTTATATTGATAATTGATCATGAATGAATGCGTATAAAAATCGTTATGGATTTGTTCAATTAGATTTAGTTAATAGACGGTAAAAAGATTTTAAAAAAATTAGCTAATTTTATTGATGAAACTGCTAAAACAGCAATATTTGAATATGAAACAGAAGTAATTTAAGAATTTAAAAAATGAAAATTATATATTAAGAGCGTATAATTGTTTTACGAAAAGAATATGATGATAATCATAGCAAATTTAATCAATAAGTGTATGTTTCACGGTATAGTGAAGCATCACGAATTTTAAAGTTAATTCTGGTAATTAAAGTTAAAAAACCATTGGGTGAAACTTTTCATATGTTATTAACATGTTGGCGCATGATATGAATGCTAATCTAAAACACCAACAGAAAATAATTGAACTATATTATCTAGTAGTTGATGTAAAAAAAGATTTTTTCAAATAACTAATAAACAAAAATTAATAGGTAATTTAACTATTTTAATTCAATCAGATAATGATAAACAAAAAAGATGATATAGACCATATAATTATCCAAAAGTACATATTCAAGTTTGATAAGCAATGAAATCAGCAATAGGTAAAAATGGAAATGGAGCAGGATCAGTATTTTGAAATATGTGATTACATGTATTATTACGCAGTGAATTAAGATAATATGTTAATTGACAAATATATACACAACAAAATAAAGGTGGCGGTGATGTTAAATTAAGATCAAGCCGTATTAATAAAAACTTATTAGAATTAAATAAAGAAATAAATCGTTATAGTAATAATTTTTATCAAACAAAAGATGCTAAGTTAAATAAAAACAAGCAATTTATTGATAATAAAAATTTATTAATTCAACAACGATAATATGCTACTAATTTAAAATTAGGTTATCAAAAATTACATACTAAAATAATATTAAAATCAAAAACAATTAATTTTTATAATGAAATTAAAAAAGGATTTAATATAACTAAAAACCCAATAAACACAACAAAAAATAAAATAAAAAGGAAATAAATCCTTTTTATTTTCTAGTTGCAGCAGGAACTGTAATTTGCATTCTTGTTCTTTCTTCAGTTAATCAATTTGTACCACTTAAAGTAATTGTTAAATGCAAAAGTTTTAAAAGCAGTTAAAGCAGTTGATACTAGCATCATCTAATTTATTAAT
Organism: Spiroplasma kunkelii CR2-3x; assembly: GCF_001274875.1. Lineage (NCBI taxonomy): Bacteria > Bacillati > Mycoplasmatota > Mollicutes > Entomoplasmatales > Spiroplasmataceae > Spiroplasma > Spiroplasma kunkelii. Next base: position 1,345,954 of record NZ_CP010899.1, on the reverse strand, counting down.
AATTTCTTTTTGAAATTCTGATAATTTTAATTTTCTAATTTCTTTCATATTATTTATTCTCCTTGCCATTCAATTTTTTCTAAATTAATAATAGTTTTTTCACTATAAAATATATTTTTAGCAGTAAGCTCTGCTTCAATATATGTATAAAAGAACTGGGTATTAAATCCAAATTTATCTTTTGATACTTGATGAGGAGGTACTTAATACTACAAGTAACTACAAAATGTAGAACATTGTAGTACTTTGTAGTTAATTGTAAAAAGGAGAATTTAAAAATGAATATGAAAAAGAAACTTTGTTTAAAAAAAAGATATTGGGGTTATTGCTTTACATGTAATAAAGAAAATGAAGAAGAAATTCAAAATAGATTGATTAAATACACACTTGGACAAGATGAAATTATACACGAACATTGAGCATTAAATACTAGAAAAAATTAGGAGGAATTAAATTATGAAAAAATATAAATACTTATAAGTCCCCACTAGTAGATTAATTAAGAAATCCTTGCCCAGTTTTTAAAAGTTATTTATCCTCTACGCACACGATTTTATTTTTCTTCTTGCAATTAATAGTTATGAATGCACCACTACGCGTCTATCTTAATCAAAGTCATTAATTTACAAAATCGCAAAAAACAAGTTAACAGCTCTAATGGTTTCATTCCGGCGGAAATGCCTTGTTGGGGAACCTTCCCTAAAAAATATGTAATTATAAATTAAACACTTGTAGAGCCAATTATTTAATTTTTAAAGTTGTTTTATAAAATTTAAGGTTTTAAAAAAAAAATTTTAATATTCAGTGTAATAAACATCTTCAAATCATTCTGTTTTTTCACGATGGTTAACTGTATGAAACTGCTTTGGTGTTCCACATTTACTACATTTAATAAAAGTATTTTTAGACATATTTTTTTCATCTCCTTTTTATGGTTGTTTTTAAATAAAAAAACCAACCCAATAAGGGTCGGTTTTTTGTCCTACTTCATCCTTTATTCTACATTTTTAATATTTTAAAATTAAATATAACAAAAAAATAGATTTTATTAATCATACACAAATATTAATTTAATTTGAAAAAATTTTTTTAAAATATTGTCTTGATGTAAAATTTCCCAAACAAGGTCTAATTGTAGTTAATCAAGTTGGCATAATACATCCCTTTCATAAATTAAAAAATTGAAATTTGTAAAATCGCTCCGCTCGTTATTGCTTTGCTCCATTAAAAAACACTATTTAATAAATTATCCGCTAATAAATTACGCGGAATAATTTATTCTTTACTTTTTAATTTTAATATTTTTTTTGCAATCTTATTAACAATATTAATAACATTATCTTTATCATACTTTTTCACTAGCGACCGCAAAATAAAATATTGCTTTGTTTGCATAATTTTAACCTCCTATAATTAACTTAAAAAAGTTAATTAAATTAATAGTTAACTTTTTATAGGTTGGCATTTACAATTTACAGAGTTAAAAACATTTTCTGTCGTTTGTTTGCCTGACTTTGAAATAACAGTTAATGATAATAAGATTGATAATCCAAATTATTTTGCACTATTTATTCCTACAAGTGATTTAAAAGTACTTAAGAATGAATTTGATTGGGTAATGTTAGATAATAAAAATGATTTTAGAACAACTATTAATAAGGAATGATATTCAGGTTATTTTTATATGAAGGGAGTTCTTTAAATGCATATCAACACTGCATTTTTGTACTTAAAATTATTTTATAGTTTTGAAATTACAGAAAAATCACCTTCTTCTTCTAATTACATTAATCTAAGGATAAAATCAGGTTAAACATTACAAGTGATAAGAAAATAATGAAAGATTAAAAAAAAAGAAATAAGTTTGAAAGTTCAATTTATTTCTTTTTATTTAATTATTTTTAAAAATGTAAGTAATTACAAATTAAATCTTGGTATTATCTTTATAATTATGTTAAAATCTAATAAATTAAGGAGGAAAAGTAATTAATGTCATTTACTGTAATAAAACACCCGTTAATTTTGGATAAATTAACAAGAATGCGTAAAAAGGATAGTAATTCAAAGGTCTTTAAAGAAAATTTAGATGAAATTGCGCAATTAATGGCGTATGAAATATTTCGAAATATTGAATTAAATGAATTTGAAATTGAAACACCAGTAGCAAAAACAAAGGGATATAAAATTGCAAATGATATTGTTTTATTTCCAATTTTAAGAGCAGGTTTGGGTATGGTCGATGGAATTATTAATTTAGTCCCAAACGCTAAAATTGGACATATTGGATTATACCGAGATGAAAAAACCTTAGAACCACATGAATATTTTGCCAAAAAACCAGAAAATATTAATAAAGCAAATGTTTTAGTTTTAGATCCAATGTTAGCGACAGGGGGCAGTGCTAATGTGGCAATTCAAAAAGTTAAAGAATGAGGAGCAACTAATATTAAATTAGTATGTTTGGTAGCTGCACCTGAAGGAAAAAAATGTATTGAAGATCATCATCCAGATGTTGATATTTATGTTGCTGCATTAGACCAACGTTTAGATGAGCATGGTTATATTATTCCTGGTCTAGGTGATGCTGGAGACCGTATTTTTGGAACTAAATAAAAAAAATAAATTAAATTGAAAAAACCATTTTAAAGGTGTAGAATATAAACTGTCAATAATAAGTTTAATAATGTTTTTGGGAATACTAATAGTATTAACGATGATATATTTGACATTAAAACGAGATTGAACTTTATACACAGGATTAGTTTTGGGGTATTTGTTTTCTCTTATAGGTTTCTTAATCATTTGTTTTTCTGGATGATTGTTAAGTATAAGTTTAAATAAGTACTTTTTTATCTTATTGTACCTAGTTCGCTTAGTTATTTATGCTATACCTATAGTTATTTATGCTGAGAATACTAGTTTTTTTAGTATCTACACAATAATTGTTGGAATTAGTTTATGTCCATTTTCATCATTATTTGCAAATGTTAAATTTCCCATTCATCAACGCAGAAAGGAAAAGAAAAATGGCAATAATGAATAGTAACTTTGGTCAATTTCTTGCAATTGATTTAATACCTGATCCAAATAAAAGCGGAATGGATGCATGAAGTTATACAATTTTATTACCGCAATTAGTAACGATAGTTATTACTACCTTTATTATTATGCTTTTATCAATAGGTTATTATAAAAGCATAAAAAAACTTGGTCCAACCGATATTCCAACTGGTTTAGTACTTTTTGCTGAAATTACAATTAAGTGAGTTGAAAAACAAGTTGTTGATTTGATGGGACCAAAATATAAATTTTTAACAGTTTATGTTATATACTTATTATTGTATATTGGGATTGGAAATTTAATGAGTGTTGTTGGTTTTGAATCACTTGCAACAGCTTATACTGTCCCATTATCAACGGGATTGGTTACCTTTTTTGGAATATATTATTTTGGGATTAAATATCAAAAACTAGTATATTTTAAAAAGTTTTTTGTCAATCCATTAGAATTATTAACCCAATTTGTTCCTTTGATTTCAATTTCATTTCGTTTATTTGGAAACATTTTGGGAGGAACAGTTATTATTACCTTGTTCACAGCCTTAATGAGCTTTATTTGAGGACAGATTCCTTATATTGGGCCTGTTGATTTATTAGCTGGTGTATTTTTACCTTTTTTAAGTATTTATTTTGATGTTTTCGATGGTTTAATTCAAGCATATATTTTTGCAATTTTAACAATTGCCTATTGAGCAATGGAAATGAAAACAGAAACCAAAGATAAAAACGAAAAGAAAATTAAGTTAAAAAAAAGAACAAAAAATTAAAAATGTTAATTTAAATGGCTAAAAAAGGATTAAAATAAAATTATATATTTGTTAAGGAAGGGGAAAATTATAATATGATAAATTTTATGACAATAGATTTGCTATCGAATATGATGACAATATGATTTATGGCCGGAATTAATGATGGTTTTACAAAGGGAATGTCATTATTGGGTGCAGGATTAGCTGCCATTGGTTGTTGTGGTTCAGGAATTGGACAAGGGTATACTGGTGGAAAAGCTGTTGAAGCAATTGCTCGAAACCCAGAAGTTGAAAGTAAAGTTAGAACACAATATATTATTGCTGCTGCGATTACTGAATCAGGGTCAATTTATGCATTAGTTATTGCGATTATTTTAGCATTTGTTACTGGTTAATGAAAAGTAAAAAGTTGGAAAGAAAGAAGGCTTAAGATGTCTATGACAATGTGATTAATGTCAAAACCAATTGAACCAGCAGAAATTATTAATCAATTATTTCCTAATCTATGGGTTTTTATTGCGCATGTTATTGCGACAATTATTTTATTAATTTTATTATCAAAATGAGTTTATAATCCATTTCGAAAAGTAATGCGGGCTCGTCGCAATAAAATTCGAGAATTAATTCAAGATGCTGCTGAAAAACAAGCAAAAACAACAATTGATCAAAAAGAAGCATCGAAATTGTTAACAACAGCGAAGGTAGAAGCAAATAGTATTATTGTTGCGGCTCGAACTGAAGCAGAGGCAAAACGTCATCAAGTTTTAGAAACAGCAAAAGCTGAAGTTATGCAGTTAAATGAACAAGCCCATAAAGAAATTCAAAAAGAAAAAGAGCAATATTATGATGATATTCGAAAATCAATTATTAATGTTGCTTTTAATGCAGCTGAGAAATTATTAAGCAAAGAAATTAATAAAGAAAAAAATGAAAAATTGATAGAAGAGTTTATCAAAGAATTAGAGTAGTAAGTTATGTTAGTTAGTGAAAAATTTATTGATAATTATGCAGCTGCTTTAATGGACTTGGCGCTTGAAACAAAAAAAATTGATCATTTTTTAGAAGTTAGTAATATAATCGTAGATTTATTTAAACAAGAACCAGATTATATTAAATTAATGATGAATGCTGACATTGCAAAAGAAGAACGAAAGAACATTTTAGCAAAACCATTTCAAAAATTTATTGATCCGTTAATTTTAAATGCCCTTTTTTTATTAATTGATCGTGAAGCTTTTTGTTATGTTAGAAGAATTTTTAAAAATTTAAGAAAATTAATAAATATTAGTTATGATGTTCAATATGGAAGTATTTATTCAACCCAACCATTAACAAGAAAACAAATTACAACAATTGAAACAAAATTAAGTAAAAAATTTGGCTATCATATTGAGTTAGTTAACAAAATTGATCCATCTTTATTAGGCGGAGTTCGGATTAAAATTAAGCACGAAATTATTGATGGTTCAATTGCAGGACAATTAGAAACAATGCGACAAAAAGCAATATATAATAAATAGTAGATGGGGTGAAAAAGTGGCTTTAAATGTAAATGAGATTTCCGAAATAATTAAAAAACAGATTAAAGAATATTGTAAAAAAATTGAAATTCATGAAGAAGGAACTGTTGTGACAGTTGGTGATGGAATTGCTTTAATTGATGGTCTTGACAATGCAATGATGAGTGAATTGCTAATTTTTCCGAATGAAATTTATGGAATGGTATTAAACTTAGAAGAAGGCGCTGTTGGTGCCGTTTTAATGGGTTACAATACAACAATCCGTGAAGGTGATCAAGTTCGTCGATCAGGAAAAATTATTGAAACGCCAGTTGGTGATACGTTGTTAGGCCGTGTTGTTAATGCATTAGGACAACCAATTGATGGGAAAGGACCATTAAAAGCAACAAAAACACGTCCTGTGGAACGAATTGCACCTGGTGTTATGACTAGAAAATCAGTTGATGAACCAATGGAAACAGGAATTATGACAATTGATGCGATGATTCCCATTGGGAAAGGACAACGAGAATTAATTATCGGTGATCGCCAGACAGGAAAAACAGCAATCGGAATTGATACCATCTTAAATCAAAAAGGGAAAAATGTAAAATGTATTTATGTTGCAATTGGGCAAAAAGCATCAACTGTTGCACAAATTGTTGAAAAATTACGAACTGCTGGTGCATTAGAATATACAACAGTTGTTTCAGCCACAGCAAATGAATTAGCGCCATTACAATACTTAGCACCATATACTGGTGTTACTATTTGTGAAGAATGGATGGAATCTGGTGAAAATGTCATTATTATTTATGATGATCTTTCAAAACATGCTGTTGCTTATCGAACAATGGCACTATTATTACACCGTCCACCTGGTCGTGAAGCATATCCTGGTGATGTTTTTTATTTACATAGTCGGTTATTAGAACGCGCCGCGCGAGTAACAAAAGAATATGGAGGCGGAAGTATTACTGCTTTGCCAATTATTGAAACACAAGCGGGAGATATTTCAGCATATATTCCAACTAATGTTATTTCAATTACTGATGGGCAAATTTTCTTAAATAATGATCAGTTTAATGCTGGAAATCGTCCTGCGGTTGATGTGGGATTATCGGTGTCACGAGTAGGATCAACAGCACAAATTAAAGCAATGAAACAAGTTGCTGGTTCATTAAAATTAGAATTAGCACAATATCGTGAACTACAAGCATTTGCTCAATTTGATTCTGATTTGGATGATGCGACAAAAGAAGTATTAGAAAATGGAAAACGAGTAATTGAAATTTTAAAACAAAAACAATATTCACCGCTTTCACAAATTGATCAAGCAATCATTTTATTAGCAGTTAAGAAAAAAAGAATTCGTTGAATTCCAGTTGATAAAATTCAAGAATTTAAAGAAGAAATAATTGAACATTTTAATACAAAAGCAAAAAAATACTATACTGAATTAGCAAAGGCCAAAGCCTATAGCGATACCTTAATGACTAATATTGATAATGAAATTATTAATGTTGTTAAAAAAATTACCAATAAAATTGCTAATTATAAACCAGAAATGTTTGGAGAAATTGAAGAGTGGAGAAAATTAGGACAATAAAGGTTAAAAGTACAAAATGGCAGTTGGAACAGATTTAAAAAAACAAATTACTTCAATTACTTCAACATCTAAAATAACACAAGCAATGAAATTGGCAGCAATAGCAAAATTAAAAAAAGTTGGTAAACGAATTTCTAATTCAAAACCATATTTTGCTGAAGTTTATACTGTTTTTAATGATATCATTAGTAAAGCAGATGATTCAATTTATCAAAAAAAAGATGGCATAAAAGATAGTAAACGTAGTTGTTGAATCATTGTTAATTCAAATTTAGGTTTATGTGGTGGTTATAATATTAATATTAATAAGTTGGTGTTACAACAATTACGAAAAAGTGATTGTATTATTGCAATCGGTTCTAAAGCAGAAACATTTTATGCTCATAAAGGTTATGAAATTATGCAAACAAGAAAAGATATTGATATTAATTTTTCTTATGATGATGCACGTGAGTTTGCACAAGAAATTTTATCTGGTTTTAATGGAAATACTTATGATGAAATTAAAATTGCTTATACAAAATTTATTAATAATGTAACTTTTGAACCAACAATTTTACAATTGTTACCAATTATTAAGGTAACACAACATGAAGAATCAAAACACATTAATGTTATTACCGAATTTGAACCAGATCCAGCAACGATTTTAGAAAATGCAGTGCCAATGTATTTAAATACCATTTTATTTTCATCAATCGTTGAATCACAGGTTTCAGAACAAGCATCACGGCTAGTAGCAATGGAAAATGCAACAGATAATGCAAATGAAATGTTAGAAAAATTATCGTTATTATATAACCGTAAGCGTCAAGCAGCAATTACACAGGAAATTACAGAAATTATTGCTGGCGCTGGCGCGCAAGAAAATTAAGAGGTGGTTAAAAAATGGAGAAAAATGGAAAAGTAGTACAGGTGTTAGGACCTGTTGTTGATGTACGGTTTACGGAAGAATATTTGCCTGAATTATATAATGCTATTACGGTTAATAATAATGGTACAAAGTTAGTTTTAGAAGTTGTTCAACATATTGGTGATGACACCGTACGGGCAATTGCCTTAGGACCAACAGAAGGAATGGTTCGTGGAATGGATGTGATTGATACAAAAGCGCCAATTACAGTTCCGGTTGGTGAAGAGGTTTTAGGGCGTATGTTTAATGTTCTTGGAGAAGCAATTGATGAAAAACCACAGCCAAAGACAAAGATAATGCGTCCAATTCACCGTGAAGCACCATCATATGAAGAACAACAAACAACAGCTGCAATTTTAGAAACAGGCATTAAAGTTGTTGATTTATTAGTTCCCTTTGCAAAGGGGGGTAAAATTGGTTTGTTTGGTGGTGCTGGAGTAGGAAAAACAGTACTAGTACAAGAGTTAATTAATAATGTGGCAAAAGCACATGGAGGAATTTCTGTCTTTGCTGGTGTTGGTGAACGAACACGAGAAGGTAATGATTTATATTATGAAATGATTGAAGCTGGTGTTATTGATAAAACAGCTTTGGTTTTCGGGCAAATGAATGAAACACCAGGAGCTCGTATGCGAGTTGCTTTAACTGGATTAACAATTGCTGAATATTTCCGTGATGATAAAAACCAAGATGTTTTATTATTTATTGATAATATTTTCCGTTTTACCCAAGCTGGTTCTGAAGTATCAGCCTTATTAGGACGGATGCCATCAGCAGTTGGTTATCAACCGACATTAGCAACCGAAATGGGAGCATTACAAGAACGAATTACTTCAACAAAAAAAGGAAGTATTACTTCTGTCCAAGCAGTATATGTGCCAGCGGATGATTTAACTGATCCAGCTCCAGCAACAACATTTTCTCATTTAGACGCTAAGGTTGTCTTAGACCGTGAAATTGCAGCATTAGGAATTTATCCAGCAGTTGATTCATTAGGAAGTTCGTCTCGATTATTAGACCCATTAGTGGTTGGTGAAGAACATTATAAAGTAGCACGAGGAGTACAAGAAATCCTCCAAAAGTTTAAAGAATTACAATCAATTATCGCAATTTTAGGGATGGATGAATTATCAGATGAAGATAAATTAGCTGTTACAAGAGCACGAAAAATTCGTAACTTTTTATCACAACCATTTTTTGTAGCTGAAAAGTTTTCTGGAAAAACAGGGAAATATGTTCCTGTAGTAGAAACAATTCGTGCTTTTAGAGAAATCTTAGCAGGAAAATATGATGATGTACCAGAACAAGCATTCTTATATGTTGGAACAATTGATGAGGTTGTTAAAGCCGCCGAAGCTTTAAAACATAATTAAAATGGCGAATCAAATTAGTTTAAAAATTATTACACCACAGGGTGTCATTGTTAATCGCTTAGTTGATATTATAACAGTGAAAACAATTACGGGATATATGGGTATTTTGTATGGCCATATTCCTCTTGTTTCAACAATTGTTCCATCTGAAATGACATACAAAGTTAATAATAAAGAATATAAATTAAGTATTGCTGGTGGAATTTTGCAAGTTGAACAAGAGTTTGTTAAAATTCTTGCTGATGAAGTTGAACCTATTAGTTAGATTCCAAAATAGAAATCTCTTTTTTGAGATTTTTTGTTTTAATTTTCTTAATTATAAATAAAAAATAAAATATGATAGAATGATAATGTCTGAGACTACTTATATTATAAACTAAGTAATATTAAAAGAAGGTAGGCAATGTAATGATAGTAAAAATGATATTGTGTGATATTGATGGAACATTAGTAACTGATAAAGATAAAAAGATTCCAACTATAAATATTGAGGCTTTAAAAAAGGCTCAAGCAATGGGTATTTTAGTAACGATTGCTTCAGGACGGGTTCCTAGTAGTTTATCTGATTATGCAACAACATTAGGAATTCTTGACCATTGCCCGTATGTTATTGGTGCTAATGGTGGGGCTGTTTTAAATTTAAAAACAAAAGAATATGTCTATGATGAAATAATTTCATATCAAGATACATTATGAGCAATGAATATTGTTCGAGAATTTGGTCATGATTTTTATTTAGCGCCACTTAATGAACAAGAAGCTTATGTTTCACAATCAAGCATTATTAAAGATGATCTTTTTTTATTTCGTAATACTTACATTAAAACAATTGTTTTAGATTGAAATGAAATTCCACAAATGCGTAAAATTGTAATTTCTTGTCATAATGAACAAAAACAAAATTGGTTACGACAACAAATTGCGGTTAGTAAAACATTAAGGACAGAAGTTACGGGATATGGGTTTATTGAGATTATTCCTAAAAATGTTAATAAATGACAGGGAATTTTAAAATTAATTGAAGTACTCAAACATAAAGAAAATCACCATATTGATTCAGATCAAATTATGTGTTTTGGTGATCAAATGAATGACTATGAGATGATTAAAAATTCAAAATATGGAATTGCATTAGCCAATGCTACACCGCAATTAAAAGAAGTTGCTTTTGCAGTAACTGCAAAAGATAATAATGCGGCAGGAATTGCTGATTATCTTTATAAGACAATATTAAAATAGAAGATTAGGTTGTAATGTTAAAAATTAATGGTAACCAAATTGAATTAATTGTTACTGATGTTGATGGCACATTGATTACTGATAAGCAAGAATTATCAACTCTTGTTCAAAATAAATTACTTGCATTGCAAGCAAAAGGGATTTCTGTATCAATTGCATCAGGATGAATGCCCCTTGGTTTTGATAATTATACAAGAGAATTAAAAATTAATAATTATTATCAATATGTTATTGGTGATAATGGTGCTTTAGTGTAAGATACTAAAAACAATAAGTCAATTTATTTAATGCCAGTTTTGGATTTAGTTATTGTAATTGATATTTTAATAAAATATCAATGTGATTTTATAATTTCATATCAAGATGATGATAATTTATATTGTGTGGGTGAAAAATTATTAAAAATTAAATCAAAACCAGGTGCATTTTTAGATGGAATGAAGCAATTAAAACCATTTTGTTTTGATGATATTAGAATAGCCAATAAAATTGTTGCAAAGCATTCATCCAAAATAATGTTTCAAGAAATGTATACAGCTTTAAAACAAGTTTTAAATATTAATGTTGAACCACTGTCTGAATATGGATGTGATATTGTACATGGTAATTCAAATTAATGGCAAGCAATTTTACATTTAATTGATATTTTAAATCAAAGGCAAGGATGTGAAATTAAATTAGAGAATGTTTTATATTTTGGTGATAATTATAATGGCTGTTCTGTGTTTAAAATTTTACCTTATGCAATTGCAATGGAACATAGTCCAACTAAGATTTTAAATTTAGCATACAATTTAGCTAGCAGCAATAATACCGGAATAATTTATCATTATTTAAATAACCTTGAAAAAAATAATTAAAATTAATTTAAAATACAATAATTTTGTTAATTTTATAGTATTATTAATAGGAACATAATTTAATTTAGAGAGGGATGTTTTAATGAACCTATCAAGTATGATGTTTTTAGCAATTGAACCACAAGTAGCCAATACAATTATTTATGTTTTTGAAATAATTGCTTTAATTGTATCAATTATTATGATTATTATTGGTTTATTACAAAACAAAAAAGCACAAACAGGATTAAGTGCTTTAAATGGTGGTAATGATGAATTATTTGCTAATAGTAAAGAACGTGGGTTAGATCGAACATTATCTATTTTTATATTAGCTTTTGGTTCAACATTATTAGTTATTACATTATTGATAAATTTATTAACAAAAGTTCTATTGTAATAATTAAATCTTTAAAAATATCATTAATTGCAAAGAGATTTAAAAATGTCTCTTTTTTCATTTAGGGGGGAAGTATATGCACGATCGAATTGTAGCTATTTTAAAAAAACAAACAAAACCAATTGATACGATTGAATTAAAACAGTTATTAGATATTAATAAAATTAATGATAATAAAATGATGTTAAAAGTTTTGGTTGAATTAGAAAATGATAATATTATTGGGGTCACACAACAAAATCGGTTTTATTATTTTGATCCAAAAATTTATTTACGAGGAGTTATTAGCATTAATAAAAAAGGTTTTGGTTTTATTAAAATTAGTGAAAACCAAAAAGAATACTATGTTAAACAAGATGATTTAAATAATGCCTTAGACCAAGATCAAGTTTTGTTTATTTTAAAAAAGCAAAAAAATATTAATAATTATAAAAAAGCAGAAGCACAAGTAATTAAAGTTTTGAAGCGAAATAATGAATATGTAGTTGGAGTTATTAAAAAGAATCGTCATAAACAAAAATATTTAGAAATTTTAAATAATAAATTAATGCAATATAGTGCTGAAATTATTAATTTAGCTGATGCAATTGAAAATACAATTGTAAAGGGAATCATTACAAATATTAATAGTAAAAACAATTTAATGCAAGTTAAAATCATTGAGATTATTGGTAATACTAATCAAGTCGGTGTTGATGTCTTGGCTATTTTACATGAATTTAATATTCGTACTAAATTTAATGAAGAAACATTAAATGAAGCCAAACAAATTAAACAAGATGTTGATGTTGCAAGAATGTTAGCAGATAAATCACGCCGTGATTTACAAGCAGAAATGTTTGTTACAATTGATGGGAATGATTCAAAAGATTTTGATGATGCTATTTTAGTTAAAAAAAATCAAAATGGTAATTATTTATTATTGGTTGCGATTGCTGATGTTGCACATTATGTTCCACAGAATAGTTATCTTGATAAAGAAGCTTTTGACCGAGGGTGTTCAGTTTATTTAATTGACCGGGTTGTTCCAATGTTACCAGAAAAATTAAGTAATGGGATTTGTTCGTTAAATCCTTTTGAACCACGATTAACATTAATTTGTGAAATGGAAATTAATAAGCAGGGACATGTTGTTAATTCTAGTATTTATGAAGCTATTACTATCTCAAAAGTGCGATTAACTTATGATGAAGTTAATAAGTTATTCTGCCAAGAAAAAAATCAAATCTCAGGTGAAATTGCTAAAATGTTGTTTTTATCGCAGCAGTTATATCAAATTTTAGTTTTAAAAAAAGAACATGATGGGGTTGTTGATTTTGATTTAGATGAACAAAAGTTTATTGTTGATAAAAATGGTAAGATTAAAGATATTGTTGTGCGAGAGCGTGCTGATGCAGAAAAATTGATTGAGAGTTTTATGATTCGCGCTAATGAAACGGTAGCCGAAACAATTTATTGAATGGATTTGCCATTTGTTTATCGTGTGCATGATAAGCCAAAACCAAAAAAATTGTTTGATTTGTATACGCAATTATCTTATTTAGGTTTAAATATTAAAGGAAAGTTAGAAAATATTCATTCTAAAGATTTACAGCAAATTTTAAATAAGTTAAAGGATAAAGAAAATTTTAAAGTTATTTCAGCTTTAGTATTACGAAGTATGGAAAAAGCTAAATATAGTGCTATTAATGATGGCCATTTTGGACTGGCATCTCGATGTTATACGCACTTTACTTCACCAATTCGGCGTTATCCCGATTTAGTTGTTCATCGTTTATTAAAAGAATATTTATTTCAAGGAAAAGTTAAAATTACTAATTTAGAACAAAAGCGAACTTTTGTTAGTCATGCTAGTCAACAGTCATCCCTTACAGAATTACGGGCAATGGAATGTGAACGAGAAGTTGACAAAATGAAAGAAGTTGAATATATGGAAGATAAAATTGGCTATGAATATAATGGAATTATTGCTGGAGTTACTTCGTTTGGAATTTTCGTTGAATTATCAAATACAATTGAAGGATTGATTCATATTACTGATTTAAAAAATGACTATTACGTTTTTGATGAAAAGAATTTAAAATTAATTGGAGAACGGAAACGAAAAGAATATTTTTTAGGAAAAAAAGTACGAATTAAAGTAAAGAAAGCAAGTAAAAAATTACGGCAAATTGATTTTGAACTAGTTGATTAAGGAGTTGATATTAATGTTGACAATTACAATTAATAAAAAAGCACGGTATAATTATGAAATTATTGAAACCTATGAAGCTGGTATTGTTTTGACAGGCAGTGAGATTAAGTCAATTCGTAATAATGATGTATCAATTAATGAGGCCTTTGTTATTATTCGAAAAAATGAGGCCTTTGTTATCAATATGATAATTGCTAAATATAAATTTTCAACATTGTATGCATTAGATGCTGATCGTACTAGAAAATTACTTTTGCATAAAAAAGAAATTAAAAAAATTTTGCAAAGAATTAAATTAGAACGTTTCACATTAGTACCATTAAAGTTATATCTTAAAAATAATTATGCTAAATTAGAAATTGCTTTAGTTCGTGGGAAAAAGAATTATGATAAACGAGAAACAATTAAGCAACGCGATAATGAGCGTTTACGTCGGAAATATTAATTTTTAAAAAGTATAAAGTAAAAAAGAATTAATTGAGGTAGTAAATTCAATAATTAAATAAAATGATAAAAATAATGATGGGTTTACTCAGTTTTCTATAATTATTGAAAATTTACTTCGAAAAATTCCAGATTTTAATCCCAAAAATTATGGGGCACAAAATAATAAATTTTCATTATTTTTAAAAAACAATTTTTAAGACAGTTATGATTTTAAAGAAAAGGGAGGAATTTTATATATAAAATTAAAACAAAAGAAGAAATAATTATATAATGAATTATGTAAAATGAAGTGCAACAAATCTTTATTAATTAAATAATATAATAAAAATTATAAAAATCAACTATAAATTTAAAAAAATTAAAAATATTTTAATTTTTCTTTTATTTTATCAATATTTAAACAAACTAAAAAATAATTTATTAATTTTAATTAATAAATACATATTTTATTATTTTAATGACATATTTGATAATTTAATATACATTTTTAAATATTTTGTAGTATACCACATACATTTTGGAGATTGCAACAAAACAAGAAAAAATAATAAAATATATAATTTAAAATATAAAAACATTATTAAAAATAATACATATATAAATAAAAATTATAAAATTGACACACTGAAAAATATTTTAAATAAAACTTTATAAATTTAAAATTATTTAGTTAAATTAGTTAAAAATTGAAATGGTGTCTGAAAATTCAAAGATTTATGCATTCTTTCAAAATTATAAAAATAATAGTAATCATTTATTTTATTTTGTAAACCAACTGCATCCAATATTTTTTCTTCAAATACAAATAATTTACTATAATTTTGATGAAATCTTTCAATTTTACCATTTGACTGCGGAGAACGAACAGGTGTTGTTTGATGTAAAATATTTTTATCTGTTGCACTTCGATTAAAAAATGCATAAATATTATTAATAATAAGGAAATATATTATTTTTTAGTTAATATATGAGTGTAAAACTGTTATAAGTTATAATAAAAGTATAAATAAGAGATGAAGTAAAAATGAATATGGAAAAAATAGTTACCGTTATTGTTGCTTCGTTATCATTCATAAGTATAATTATTTCTTCAATATTTAATTTTATTGCTAATAAAAATAATCAACTAAATGAAGTAAAAATTGATGAAATACATAAAAAGTTAATAGAAAATCATTCAAGAATAATGGAAATTCTAATAAACAAAATATTTTCCACAATTGACAATGCAATTAATGGTTTTATAAAATTATTTAACCAAAGTAATAAAGATCAATCATATGAAAGAATGGAAGTTGAAATAACAAACTCCAATGAACCTGATATTAGTTAAAAGATGCTTTTAAAATAAAAAAGTCATATAAAAATAATAATGTTTAGGAGAAAAATTATTACTTATAAAGATAAAGAAAAATTACAAGCAAAATTTATTAATGGATTTATTAAAAATTAATTTTATGATATAGTATTTGATTACTGGACATTATTAAAGAATAAGAAAATTAATAATCAAAAGAAGATAGAAAAAAAAAGAACATTCTCTAAACAATTGCCAAATAATTTTGTTAAAAAACTATTAAATAATATTTTTAGTTTAAAACATGAAATATTTAATAATAGTAAAAAAAATTTTGCTGAACTTGAACAAGAAAAAGTAGAAAGCAAAAAACCAGAAAATTTTAAAGAACACTTTTATTTTTTCAAAATTTTAAATATTAAATACAAGTTAAAAAAATGTTTAAATTTTTGAAAAAAGCTTCAAAATAGTATCAAGTATTATTTATTAAAATGGCGTTGATAATCCGGTTATCTGTTGACCGTAGTGAAAAAATATGAAAATGAATATTAAATAGAATTGATTGAAGTCTTGCCTTAAACCTTGTTGAAAAAAATAATAATTCAGACCAATTTATTCTTTTTGTAAAAGCACTTTTTAAAAGAAGTTAATAACAATATGATTAAAGAATGAGAAGGAAAAATTAAAAATAAAAAATTAAGCAATGATGTGACAACATCTATTTCTAATTTTTATTATACATTGAAAAATAAATATAATTATCATATATCTAATTAAATTATGTTCTTACTAAAGTTAACTTTAAAATAATGGTTGGTATTATGTTATTCCTTCTAAATTTATTTTAAAGATTTTAAAGGTTATGTTTTTTAAACTATAACCTAATAATTGACTTTAATTTAGGGCTTTTTATGATATAATTAACTTAATTAATTTATAATAAGAGGTAACCAATATGAAGTGAGAACCGCAACAAACGATTGAAATATTAAAAGAATATGTTTATAGTAAAAACAGACTTGATGAATATCGCAATCGTGTGGCATTATCAAATTTACAATTACCACCTTTTTATTTAAAAGAAGATAAAAGTCAATCTGTTTCATCAGTTGTTTTTCGTTTTATTAATGAAAAAGAAATTAAAAAAGCATATGATAAAAATACTTATCAATGAATTATAAATAGTTTAGAAGAAACTATTTTAAATTCTTTAAAAATGGCTGAAAATATTATTGGAATTCATCGCCATGAAAATATTTATTTGGCATTATACGAAGATGATGGGGATTTAAATTATTTAATTGAAATTGCTAATTATATTAATACAACTATTAAAATTATTAATTATACATTATATGAAAAATATCAAGCTGTCCGTGAGGTTAGAATTGGCATTGGAATTGCGAATGATCCATCAATTGAAAGAATTAACGATTTAGAAGAGAGTTTTATTGTTCCATTTGATGAAGATATTAAAGATAGTGTGCAATTAGCAGAAACATATGCTGCAGAAGTTATTATGTTTAATAATTTACCAGTTTGTACTGATGCATGGGTTTTTATGAATTTAACTGATGATAATCAAGAACTAATTCGAAAAAATTCACGTCAATATTTTAATTTAAGAACACCTCGTCAACGTTTATTTACGGATTTAATTGATCCTAATGTTGCAGGAAAAATTGAACGAGGTACCTTGCAAGTTGAAGAATAAGATCAAAATAATTAGGTTAAAGTTATTTAGTTTTATTCTTTTTTGTTTAACATCATGATTATTTCGGTATAATCATAAGTAGAAAGTGAAGTGGAATAAAATGCAAGCATTAATTTTTCAAGGAAAAAAGAAAATTGAATGAACTGAAACTAACGAGCCAATTATTAAAAAAACAACAGATATTATTGTTAAAATTGAGGAATTTAATTTTTCACATGCGTATTATCGTCCATATTCGGGGCATGATAATAGTGTTGTTCCTAACACAATTATGGGGTATTAAGGAGTTGGTGTATTGACAGCAATTGAAACTGATATTACAAAACTTAAAATTGGTGATCGCGTTGCAATTGGATGTGTTAATCACTGTAATATTCATTGTAATATTTGTCAATGATGTGAAACAAAAAGCATTTGCTAATTGTACTAATGGTGGTTTTATTTTGGGAACTAAAATTAATGGAACGCATGCTGAATATGTTCGTGTTCCTTATGGGAAAAATAGTGTTATTAAAATTCCAAAAACAATGAATTTAACTGATGCTTTAATGTTAAGCGATGTGTTACCAACAGGATATGAAAATGTTATTAAAAAAATTGATTTAAAACAAATTAATAATATTGCTATTATTGGTGATGGGAAAATTGGTTTAGTCATTTTATTGTTATTAAATAAATATAATAAAAAAATTGATATTTATGGTCATCATAGTCAAAAATTAAATTATTTTAAAAAATGGGGGGGGCGCATAAAATTTATGATAGTACTTTAAATACTTTTGATATTAAATATGATTTAGTAATTGAATGTGTATGTAATGACCGGGGTACTTTTGAGCAGGCACAACAAATGATTAATTTTAATGGTACAATTATTACAATTGGTGTTTTTAAAAAACCAGTTGTTTTTAACTTACAACAATTATGAAATCAAAATATTACTATTCATACCGGAATTTTAAATTGTTATACTTTAAAAGAACTTGTATTAAAAATTGAAAATAAGGAAATTATTCCAAAGTATTTAGTATCAAAAACTTTTAATAAAAATGAAGTGTTAAAAGCATATGAAACTTTTATGGAGACAGATATTTTTAAAGTTGTTGTGAAATTATAACAAACAATAGAATAGGGTGAAGGAAAGAAATGGTTTTTTTTCAAAAATTAAAAGCAAAACGTGAAGAAAAAAAACAGATTAAATTAGAAAAGGCGTTACGTAAAACACGTTTAACCTTTTCTAATGATATTAAAAAATTAGCACATAAGTATAAAGAATATGATGATCAATACTTAGAAGAATTAGAAGAAATTTTAATTGCAAGTGATATGGGAATGAATATGGTTTTACAAATTATTAATCAAATTCGTAAAAAAGTACGAAAAGATTGAAGCATTGAGGACACAAATGATTATTTGGTTGAAGTAATTATGGATTTATATAATGATCCAAAAAGTAAACAAAATAAATTAAATATTAAAGACCAGCGCTTAAATGTTATTTTGATGGTTGGTGTTAATGGTGCCGGTAAGACAACAACTATTGCTAAATTAACAAAACAATTTCTTGATCAAAAGAAAAAGGTCCTATTAGTTGCTGGTGATACTTTTCGGGCAGGGGCGGTTGAACAATTAAACCAATGAGCAGAACGTTTAAATGTTAATATTGTTAAACCGTTAAAAGAAGGGCAAGATCCAGCTAGTGTTATTTATGATGGATTAGTTAAAGGAAAAAAAGAACAAGTTGATATTATTATTATTGATACAGCGGGACGTTTACAAAATAAAGTTAATTTAATGAATGAATTAAATAAAATTAATCGTATTATTCAACGAGAAATTCCCGATGCTCCACATGAAACCTTATTAGTAATTGATGCGGTTACTGGTCAAAATGGTATTTTACAAGCAAAGAATTTTTCGGAGGTAACAGATGTTAGTGGGATTGTTTTAACAAAAATGGATGGTACGGCTAAAGGAGGCGTTGTTTTAGCAATTAAGGACCAATTAAAAATTCCCGTTAAGTTAATTGGTTTGGGTGAGCAACCAACTGATTTACAAGAATTTGATATTGAGCAATATATTTATAATTTAACCAAAGATTTATTTAACAAGGATGAAGTGGAAATAGAATAATGAAAGATTTGGCAAACTCAAATGAGTTAATTCTTTTATATGAATTATATTGGAAATTATTAACAACAAAGCAAATAAAATATTTTGAATTATATTTTTTTGATGATTATTCATTAAGTGAAATTGCAGGTTTAAAAAATGTTTCGCGTAATGCTGTTTATGATTCATTGGTAAAAATTACAAATGCTTTGCATAAATTTGAAAATAACTTAAAATTAGGTTATAAGCAACATCAGCGAGATATCATTTATCAAGAATTTAAAAATATTAAGGAATGTGCTGGATTAATAAAAAAATTAAAAAAAATTGATAGTGATTAAGGAGAAAATAAAATGAATATTTTAATGATTGGTGATATTTATGCACAAGCTGGACGGACAGCTGTTAATAAATATTTGCCACAAATAATAAAAAAATATAAGCTTGATTTAATTATTGCAAATGGTGAAAATACTACCCATGGGAAATCTTTATCAAAGCATCATTATAATGAATTAAAAGAAATGGGGATTAATATTATTACTTCCGGAAATCATATTTTTCGTAATCCAGAAGTTTTAAATTATATTGAAGAAGTAAATAATTTATTAAAACCAGCAAATATGAATTCGTTTACACCTGGTAAAGGCACAGTTGTTATTAATATTAATAATAAAAAGATTCGTGTGACTAATTTAATAGGTCGTAGTTTTATGGACCCAGTAGATAATCCATACACAATTTTTGAAGAAATTATTAATAATAATGATAGTGATCTTCATTTTGTTGATTTTCATGCCGAAGCTAGTGCAGAAAAATTAGCTTTTGCTTGGAATTATGATGGTATTATTACTGGTTTTTTTGGAACGCACACTCATGTTCAAACAGCAGATAATCGAATATTGCCAAAAGGAACAGCATATATTACCGATGTTGGTATGTGTGGTAGTTATAATTCAATTATTGGGGCAAATCCAGAAGAAATTATTCTTAAGGAAAAAACTGGTTTACCAGTGCGTTTTGAACCAGCAGCTGAAAATGATAAATTAATTTTTTCAGCGGTATGATTACAAGTAGATGATAAAACTAACCAAGCAGTAAAAGTTGAACGAATTTTAATTCATCCAGAAAATGAAACTGATTTTTTAGGATAATAAAGGAGTAACTTAAATGACTAGTTTAATTAAAACAAATGTAATAATTATTGTTGTTTGTAGTATTTTAGGAATTTTTTTGTGTTGTTATTTTTTTCTACGTTGTTATCGTCTTTTAAACAAGAAAACAAAACGATGAGAAATTCAATTACCGGAATATATCGAACATAAATACTTTATTACTTCTGATCAATATGAATTATCAACATTAGGAACAATTGATAAAAATGGTCGGGATATTATTTTAGCAGTTCATGATTTATATGGTAGTAAGGAAAATTTTACTGGTTTAATTAATAATGAAATATTAGCTAAGAATAAAGTTTCAGTAATTGCTTTTAATCAACGCAATGTCGGAGATAATGTGCCAACTAGTATTAAAAATGTTGGAGTTTTAGTGAATGATATTATTGACGTAATTACAGCATTAAAAAATAAATATGAACAACAAAGAATTATTTTATTATTAGAAGGATTTTCATGTGGTTTAATTAATTTATTATTGAAACAAAAACCATTAATTGAAAAAATTGTTTTTGTTAATCCAATTACAAATTTAAATGGAATAAGATTTTCAATGATTAGCAAAATTGGGATTGGATTTGGTTTTTTATTTAATTTAAACAAAACTCTTAAAATTCATATTGATTATCAACTTTTAAGTCAAAATGAAGATTATAGTACTTTAATGATGGAAAAAGAACAAACTTATTTTTTAAATCAAATTTTACAATTTAATTATCTTAATAAAAAGATAGTAAAACAAATTAATAATCTTAAAGTAAAAACTTTAATATTACAAGCAGAGGTTGATAAATTTTATGATACAAAACAAGTAACTTTAATTAATAATAGACCAGTTAAAATAAAAAAAATTGAAACAGCAAAACATTATTTATTCACTAATCAAAATATTAGTGTTGAAATTCTTACCGAAATAATTAATTTAAATTAAAATTAACTAATTTTTAAGTTATAATATACTTGTTGTCATTGTCAAGTAACAACATAAAACTTATTCAGAAGTGGTTAGTACGCTAAGCAATGATCCACTAGCAACCCTATATTTAACTAGAAGGTGCTTTTAGCAGGGCAAAATGATATGCTACCAATAAGATTTATTAGTTATTGAATAGAACTTAACTATTAATTTATATGTAAACATATTGTTATTAATGCCACATTATTCTGATGTGGTTTTATTTATGATTAAGGAGAAGAAAAAAGATGAGAAAAGAGCGAATTTTATTTACATCAGAATCAGTATCAGAAGGGCATCCTGATAAGATTTGTGATCAAATTTCAGATGCTGTTTTAGACGCATGCTTAAAAGAAGATCCCTTATCACGGGTAGCATGTGAATGCTTTATTACAATAAACCGGGTTATTATTGGTGGTGAGATTACAACAAAAGCAAAAGTTGATTATGCCAATGTAGCACGTAAAGTATTAAAAGAAATTGGTTATAATGATGCAGAATGTGGAATTGATTGACAAACTTGTGAAGTTGAAATATTAGTTAAAACACAATCACCAGATATTTCACTTGGTGTTGATAATGCTGGAGCTGGTGACCAAGGAATTATGTTTGGTTATGCAACAAATGAATCAGATAATTATATGCCGTTAGCAATTTCTATTGCTCATGCTTTAGTAAAGCGAGCAAGTATGCTTCGTAAAAAAGGAATGTTTATTGGGGCACGACCAGATATGAAATCACAAGTAACGTTAGACATAACAAATGCTAAACATATTTATATTGATACAATCTTAATGTCAATTCAGCATGATGAAGATATTGATGAAGCTAAATTTAAACACTTTGTTATTACGAAAATTATGGAACCAGTTGTGCAAGAATTTAAAATGAATTTAGATTTTAAAGTTTTAATTAATCCAACTGGTCGATTTGTAATTGGTGGAGCAAAAGGTGACGCTGGGTTAACAGGGCGAAAAATTATTGTTGATACATATGGTGGCTATGCACGGCATGGTGGTGGTGCTTTTTCGGGAAAAGATGGAACAAAAGTTGATCGTTCAGCAGCATATATGGCTCGTTATGTTGCAAAGAATATTGTTGCGGCAGGATTAACTGAACGATGTGAGATTCAATTATCTTATGCGATTGGAGTTGCTGAACCGATTTCAATTTTTGTTGAAACATTTGGAACTAATTTTGTTGCAAATGATATTATATTGAAGGCGATTAAAAAAAATTTTGATTTTCGCCCCCAAGCAATGATTAAAACGTTAGATTTACAAAAACCAATTTATCAACAAACGGCAACTTATGGGCATTTTGGTCGTTACCATACTGAACTACCATGAGAAAGATTAGATAAAGTTCAAAGTTTAATAAAATATTTACCATATGTTTAATTTTTAGATATAATTAACAAAAAGAATAAGAGGAGAAAAACTAATGAAATATAAGTTAATTGCTCTTGATTTGGATGGTACAACAGCAAGGAGAAATCGAATTTCAAAGCAAAATGTTGCAGCAATTAAGTGAGCATTGGCAAATGGGATTAAAGTGATTATTGCAACTGGGCGTAGTATTGGTGCTATTAGAAAAGTTGCAAAAAAATTAGGCATTATTGAAAATAAAATGCCAGTAATTGGTTTTAATGGTGGCATAATTTATGATTTTGCGAAAGAAAAAATTCTTCAACAAAATTTTTTTTCTAATAATGAATTAATAAATGTTTTTTATCTTGCTAATAAGTGTAAAATTCAATTATGATCATATTCCGTTAAGAATAAACATTTTGCTTATGTTAATACTAAGCATAGTTTGATGACTAAATGAATGAGTTTTCACACAAAACGAAAAAGAATATTAGTATATGATCCTACTACTTTACATGACCAAGCTTACAAGTTTGTTGTTAGTGGTAAAAAAGAGAATGTTCTAAAATTTAAAGCAAAACTTTTAGTAAAATATGAATTTAATATTTTTGATTGGTCATATTTGCCAAATCAAAGTTTAAATTTAGAAATTAGTCCAAAGGATAGTGACAAAAAATATGCTTTAGAATATATTTCTAAAATATATAATATTCAACCATCAGAAATTATTGCGATGGGTGATGGTTCAAATGATTATGAAATGTTAAAATGAGCTGGCGTTGGAATTGCGATGGGAAATGCTAAAGCGGATATTAAAAATATTTCTGATGATACAACTGCCCATTATCGTCGTTCAGGAGTAGCAAAAGCAATTAATAAATATTTTAAAAAATAAATTATGTAAAATTAAGTACAACAAATCTTTATTAATTAAATAATATATTAATTACATATTTTATAATTTAATATACATTTTTAAATATTTATTGTTTATATATTTTGCAAAAACATTTCTTTAGAACTTATTCAATTTAAACATGGCCGGAGTTTATCATTTATTACATTATTAACTACTCAATTTATTTTTTTGTTGACTAATATTATTAAAATCAGTTCCAAGAGGAAATAATTTTCTAAACTCACCATTTATATTTTCAATTAAAGGTTTTTGACGAGGTTTACCAGCATTACAAAAATATACTTGTGTTTCAGCAAATATTTCCATTTATAGTCATTCACTAAATTCTTTTTTCTGTCAGTTATTACGCCTTTAATTTTCCCAATTAAATTATTGTTTATAACAATATCTTTAAACTTTTTTCAACTTCCCTAGCAGTATGATTTTTTAATTTCATTACAAAATAATTTTTACTTGATTGTTCTACTAAAACCAAATTACTAGATAGGTGGTTTTTTCCAACGACTGTATCCATTTCAAATCATCAAACGTTAGAAACTTTATTTTCAATATCTCAAATTGACTTAAAATCAGTTAATTTACCACGATTATCTTTTTTTCCTTTTGTTTTAAATTTTTTATCACGATATCGTAAATTTTGTTTTAAAAATCCATAAAAACCCAAACAAATTCATTTATACAATGTTTTATTTTAAAAAATAACGATAAATAAATTCTCTCGGAGAATCACGATATTTATTAAGTCTAATTTTCATAAAATTAATCTGCTCTTCCATAAATTTACATCTTTTATTATTGTTTTTTCTTTTCTTATAATACATTTTATCTGACTTATAAGCACTATATTCATCAATATTTTTAAAATTTTTAATTTCTCGTAAAATAATACTACGATGTCTATTCAAACATTTAGTAATTACAGAAATATTTTGTTTACCATTCTTTTTTAAAAAAATTTTTAATAATAATAATAATTGTTCTAATTTAACCTTATCCATAAAACTTAAATGACTATACATAACATTTATATACCTTTCATTAACTTATAAAATTTTTAATATTTAATACGAATAATTGATATATAATTAATATATGATAAAATCAATTATATATAAAACAATAAAAAGGAACAATATATATGAAAAAATGACTTAGCATAATAGGAGCAATCGAATTAACAGCAACAAGCACAATAACATTAATCAGTTGTAATAAAGAAAATAATAATAAAAACAAAGAAGATAATAAACCAGAACTACCAGATAATCAACAACAACCACCAGAAGGCAGTAATTGAAAACAAGTTATAGCACAAGAAAAACCATTTAATAAAGTTGATAATAAGTATTATTTTGTTGTGTGACGTGGTGATAAAAATGATGATTGAAAAATTATTAAATTTAACAATAATGAAAAAATTAAAAGATGACATCCAAAAACTTTGGATGTACAAAATAATATTAAACTTTGCTTAACTAACTATGCAGAAATTCCAATTGATATTGATTTATCAATTGATGCAAGCACAATTAATCGTTGAAAAGATGATATAAAAAATAATTATTTTAAAGCAGTTTATCGTTGGGATGGCGTTGGTGAACCACAATTACCAACTATTAACAAGAATACTAGTGAAATTATTGATTGAAAAGAACAAAAAGGAACTGAATAACAGTTCCTTTTTTATATTAATCGCACAAATTTCATAAAAATAATTAATAAAAATATATTTTTTATTATACTATACAATGCAGGATTAAATTTTCATACTTCAAATATTTCACTAAAAAAACTATATACTGCTTCAAAAACGTTACCAACACCGCTCGCTAATTCGTTAACTTGTTTAATTCCCGGAATAGTATTAACAATTCAAATGACCGCATTTTTAATATGAGCACCAAAATCTCATCAACCCGCGGGCGTTACATATTGCACCTGTCATCATTGTTTATCGGGGAACAACCCACCGTTATTAATTTCTTGTCAGTTATAAATACCAAAATTAAAATTATAATATCGGTACATATCATTATCCGAAAAATAAAAATATCGTGGATAAATTTTAAAACCATTATTTACTAATAAACCATATTTTTTATTATAATCTTGAACATAAGTATTATTTTCTAAATCAAAAATCGTGCGTAAATAATTAGTATAAAATTTCTGTGAAATATTAAACATACTACTTAATAATTTATCAAATTGTAATTTATAGTTAATATTTTCACTCAACAAAATATTATTAAAATTTTGCAATTTCAACGCAAAAAAGTTAACTAAAACAATATCATACTGTAAATTATCAATATATCAATTTTCAATAAACGAACTACGATTTTGAAACACTGGCACCAACGCACTTGCAAAAAAAACGACTGTAAAAACTTAGATAAATCAAACTGACCGCTAAATTGTTGATAATATTTTAAACCTTTACTATTTAATGATGAATAAATTTAACCATTAAAATTAAAAACTTCACCCGTTATCGTTTGCATAAAACTAAAATTAAAACTTAAATCATAATTATTAATATTATTTAATTCCAAACTGCCGGAAATAATTAAATTTGATTCATCAACAGTCAAAATCATCCGATAAATTGCTTTTTTAATATTTTTAACATCCAACTCATCAACCGTTTCAAAATCAAAAATTATCCGCTTTGTTCCAACCTTATTAGGATTTTCATAATCCGCATTACCACTTTGTTGAACTATAATATTTTCAGATAAAAAAGCATATAAAAATAAATTAATAAAGTTTTTTACGCAATTTTGTTGATAAGTATTCTGCTACAATATAACCTCACCAGTGTTTTTATTAATGGTTGGGATTCCTGGTTCACCAACGCCATCCCAACGATAAACTGCTTTAAAATAATTATTTTTTATATCATCTTTTCAACGATTAATTGTGCTTGCATCAATTGATAAATCAATATCAATTGGAATTTCTGCATAGTTAGTTAAGCAAAGTTTAATATTATTTTGTACATCCAAAGTTTTTGGATGTCATCTTTTAATTTTTTCATTATTGTTAAATTTAATAATTTTTCAATCATCATTTTTATCACCACGTCGCACAACAAAATAATACTTATTATCAACTTTATTAAATGGTTTTTCTTGTGTTATAACTTGTTTTCAATAATTTTCATTTAACTTAACTCTTGGATAACGATTTTCTTTATAACGCTCAACATTGTCGACAATTAATTTAATTTTTAACTCTTTTCAACAGAGTTCTTTTAAAGACACTTTCAAATCCTCCTTACAAATAGTAAGATTTCTAAATTTTTTTATTGTGTAACACTTACCCTTTAACCATTGCATGTTAAAGATTTATCCCCAAACCACAATAACTCTTTTATATTGCCTAAAAGAATTGCCTGCATTATGTCGTAGCGGTACGGCCACCCCTATATTGTTTATCCTCGCTTGCTTGGTTTTACTACATTCCAAGTAGGAGAGTTTTATTTGACTGGTTTTGCTGTTATTTTTTTAAACTAAGCAAGGTTATCTACGATTTTAACATAATTAAAAAAGATATAATTTTATATCTATCTTTTTCTTAGTTTTTGGTAAATTTATATCAACTGAATATTTTACGCGGTCAATTAATACCTTTATTAGTACTATAATATTTTCTTTTTTAAGCGTATAATGCTTCTCATTTAACGGTCTAAACGCCGTTAAAGTAACAATGTAATAACCAAACCTAAAAAAATTAAAATAAATATGGCAAATAAAGATAACGATTTTTTCATAAATTCAACTCCTAACTATACAATGTTTTTGAAACAATAAACCCAACAATATATAAACTCGATATCGTTAACATTAACGGATGACTAAACAAAATTGCCATTCTGCCAAATAATCAAATCAACCAAGTATCAGAATTATATAAATCCATAATAATATTTTTTGCTGATGTAAATTGATTAATAATAATAGTAATAAAATCAGTACCAAATATCGCAATTGCTGCCACCAATAAAACTAATTTAATCATTATTTATGCACTCTCCTATATCCTTGTTCTCTTGTTTTTGCTTGTTTTGCTAAACTTGATAATTGTTTTTTATTACGATTAATTTTAAATTATTTACGATTTTTATTATGTTTTTGCATATTTTGTTTAGTATCAGAAACACCGCGAACTGTTGAATAATATATTTGCGAAACACCACTATTAACTGTTAAACCTAAATTATTATATTGTGTTGATGTCCCGTGAATTGCATAAATCGATAATTTAATAACCATAAAAAATATTAAAAAATAAGCAATTGACGTATTTGTCATCGGTAATTTTGTATTTCAAATTACATCAAAAATAAACAAAAATATATCAAAAACAATACTAAAAATCTTGTCTCAATTACTATTATTATTTTCATCTAATAAATTAATCATCTTTCTTGTTTCTTTTCTCTTTTTTAGGTTTTAAATTTTTTTTCAAAATATCAATATCAAATAACTCCAATCGCTCTTTAACACTCAATTTTGTTATTTCCGACCAATAATATTCTTTTTTATTAAAAATTTCATCATTTTTTTAATCAAGCACAAATTTTAACCATTGACTATCAACTTATTAGCAAATTCAAGCGGAATAATTATTTTAAAAAACCGAATCCCTAACCCAACATCCGACTTATGTTTTGCTCGTTTACCTTATGCTGTTTGTTCTACTGATTTTTTTTCAAATTTCATAATCGGTAATATCTTGAAAAATTCCAATTCGCATAATAAAGAAACGGTTAAAAAATTAAACCCCCTTCTTAATAACTGGTTTTTTCAATGAAATTGGAATAATAATTCCACTTGCTAACTGGTTAATATTATTTCAAATCATATCCTCACGCTGAGCAGTAAACAACGCACGATTACCAAAATGTCTCGCTAAAACAATTCACGGTATTTTACCACTATGAACTTTTTTCTCATCGTGAGGACTAGTTCCATCAATATACAAATAACTTTCATCAAATAAAATAACACTATAATCGGGTGGGACTGGTTTTGTTCCATCGGTAAAATCTAAATTTTTAAATGTTAAAACTTTAACTTTTTCATCTTCTAACGGATAATTACTATAAATTTCATCTGTTAATAATTTCATGGTTTGCAATAAATAATTTAAAAGTAATGTTTTACCGGTACCTAACTTTCGAATAATAACTGATAACATATTATCTCAAATAAACTGAACTAAACAAAAAGTATTTAACTGATAAAAAATATTTTTTCATAATCATCACACAAAATAAACATATTGTAAAGCAAATAATATTCAAAATACTAAACCAACACAGTACAAAGAAATTATCCAAAATAATAAATTAACCAAACTATACAAAATCATTGAACCACTAATATAACAATAGTTTTTAAAGAAAAATATAAACTTTTTCATTATTTAAAATACCTAACTATCTTAAAAACCATTCACAAGAAAAACCAAGTTAATAACAAAATAACAATTCAAATACCAACCATTAAAGTTAAATATTCATTTTGAGTTAAATTTCAAGTTGTAATAGTTTCAACATTTGTTTTATCTATAAACAAAAAGAAATGAATAAAAAACTCTTTTAATTTAATTCAATCATTTTGCATTTTTAAAAACTCCACATTTTTTGAATAAGTTTAAAAAACATTCCAAAAAACAAAACAATAAATAACACAAACGATATAACATATAAAAACTCAGGGGCGCATTTGCACCAATAATTTAACTAACAAATTGAACTCAATAATCATATAAACTCATTTAATTTAAACTTTCTAAGTCATTAATTAATTGTTGTACTTTTTCATCACTTTAATTTATTAAATTATTATTATTTGTTTTTACTTTTTGATGTTAACTTGAAAATAATACTTTTTTCATTTGTATAAAATAATTTTGTTTATATTGATTATATAAATTGATTAAGACTGTTCCAGTTAAATATTTTCAAATATTTCGCTTTAAATTTTCATCATACTTTATAATAGGATAAGAATTATTATAAATCAAACCGATTGCTACTTGTTCTGAATATTTTTCAATCTGATAAATAAACTTATTACTCAATCAAACCCCGATATGACGATTATGATTGGGTAAATTAATAAAACTTGCTTTATCTGTTGTAAAAGGAATAAATTCCTTACTAATAAAATAATTTTCTACATTCTGATTTTTCTTAACAAAATTAATCAATTTTATCATATCATAACTAAATATTTGTTTAATAAACATTGTTATATTTAATGTTTTGCACTTTGATTACAAAATGTAAAATAAAAAATATCATCAAAACTATTGATATTTTTTTTGTTTTTTTTATAATTAATGTTGCCATAATTTAAAAAAAGTTTAGTATAACTAAACAAAATTACCAAAGGGGGGGGGTTGTCTATGTTACTAGGAGAGAAAATTAAACTATTACGTCAAAAAAATAATTTAACAATTGAAGAATTAGCAAATCGTTGTGAATTAACGAAAGGTTTTATTAGTCAACTTGAACGCGATATTTCTTCTCCGAGTATTGAAACACTACAAAGTATTTTAGAAGTTTTAGGCACCAACTTAGCAGATTTTTTTAAACAAGAAAAAAATAGAAAATTTGTTTATGCAGCAGAAGAACATTTTGAAGTTAAACAAAATAATTATCGAATTGAATGATTAGTTCCTAATGCGCAAGTAAATGAATTAGAACCAATTTTAATTCAAATTAAGCCGCAAGGAAAATCAGAACGTATATTACCATTTGAGGGTCAGATTTTTGGTTATGTTTTGAAAGGAACAGTGTTAGTTTATTCTGGGCAAAAAGTACAAACAGCACATACTCGTGATAGTTTTTATTTATATGGTAATAATCAACACTATTTAAAAAATGAAACAAATGAAATTGTTGAGGTATTATGAATTTCAACACCACCAATATTTTAAAAGATTAGAAAAGGAGCATTAGCATTGGAAACAAATATTTTAGAGTTACGAAACATTTCAAAACAATATGAAGGAAAAGTAGTTTTGAAAGGAATTAACTTAAATATTAAAGAAGGAGAATTTGTCACATTACTAGGACCATCAGGATGTGGAAAAACAACAACATTAAGAATTATTGCTGGATTTGAACAACCTAATAGTGGGGAATTATTATTTTTAGGAAAAGACTATTTAAAAACTCCAGTTCATAAACGAGAAGTTAATACTGTTTTTCAAAATTATGCTTTATTTCCGCATTTAAGTGTTTTTGATAATATTGCTTATGGTTTAAAAGTTAAACGCAATAAGTATGATGTTATTGAAATTGAAGTAAAGAAATTTTTACAATTAGTAGGATTAGAAGGTTTTGAAGATAAATCAGTTGAACAATTATCGGGTGGTCAACGCCAGCGCGTTGCATTAGCACGAGCATTAATTAATAAGCCAAAGGTTTTGTTATTAGATGAACCAATGGCTGCATTAGATGTTAAGTTACGAAAAAAAATGCAAGCAGAATTAAAAACTTTGCAAGGAGAAATTGGAATTACTTTTATTTTAGTAACTCATGATCAAGAAGAAGCATTAACATTGTCTGATCGTATTATTGTAATTAATGATGGAGCAATTCAACAGGTTGGAACACCAGCGGAAATTTATAATGAGCCAGAGAATTTATGAACAGCACAATTTATTGGTGACTCAAATATTATTTCAAATGCAATTTTTATTAAAGATAATTTAGTAGCAATTGATGGCAAAAAAATTGTTTGTGTTGACCGTGGATTTGGTGAAAATGAAGAACAAATTGATATTATTATTCGTCCTGAAGATATTGAAATTGTTCCAGTTGGGAAAGGATTTTTCACAGGAACAGTTAAAAGAATTAATTTTAAAGGAGTTCATTGGGAAATTATTGTTAAATGTAAAGAACGAAAATATTTAATTCATTCAACAGACAGAGTTGAAGAAGGTGATCAAGTTGATATTTCATGAAATGTTGAAGATATTCATGTTATGTGGAAAGAGATTGATGATTAAGGAGCAAGAATTATGAAAAACAAAAATAAACCACCAAAAAAAGGTAAAGGATGATTTAAAAAACAAGGTAGTAAAATTAAATCAATTAGTCAACATTTTGCTGCTTGATGTCGAACAAAATATTTAAATATTTCTTATTATGCAAAACAAAACAAATGGTTTAAAAGAGGCTTAAATCCAATTTTATGGCCATACCTTATTATTATGATTTTATTAATTGTTGTACCATTATTAATTATTTTATTATATTCGTTTATTCAACCAACGGGAAATAGTTTAGTTTTTGAAATTAATTTTAAAAATTTTGTAACTTTTTTTTCAGAGCAAAAATTTATTATTGCACTATTTTTAGCTTTAGGATATTCATTAATTGCCGCCCTAATTGTAATTGTGATTGCTTATCCAGTTGCTTATGTGATGGCATTTTGTAAATCAAAATTATTGTCAAAAAATATTTGAATTTTAGTAACATTACCAATTTGAATTAATATGTTACTAAAAATTATTGGATTACAAACAATGTTTAATATTATTGCTCCAAGTTTACTTGGTACACCAATTTCGGTTGTTATTGGAATGGTGTATGCATTTTTACCATTTGTAATTTTACCAATTTATAATAGTTTAGATAAAATTGATACTTCATTAATTGAAGCTTCAAAAGATTTGGGAGCAAATGGTTTTAAAACATTTTGAAAAGTTATTTTTCGTCAATCAATCCCAGGTATTATTGCAGGTGGAACATTATTATTAGTGCAAGCAGCAACTTCGTTAATTATTGTTAAATTTATGGGGAATGGTCGTATTAATTTAATTGTTGATGTAATTGAAGCATATTTTTTTAAAGGAGAAAACTTTGGAATTGGAGCAGCAATCTCAGTTGTCTTAGCCCTTATTGTTTTTTTAATTATTGTGATATCAAATTCATTATCAAAATATTTTGAAACAAGAAAGGGGCGTCGCAATGAAAAAGTTTTTTAAATCATCTTATATGGCATTAATTATGTTATTCATTTATATTCCAATTATGATTTTAATTTTATTTTCATTTAATAGTGGTGAAAGTATGAGTATTTTTAATGGTTTTTCTGATCGATGGTATAAAAAACTTGCTAATGAGCAACCTTTTTTACAAAGTATTATTGTGTCAGTTTTTACAGCAGTAATTGCAACTGTTGTCTCCGTTATTATTGGCACTTTAGCTGCGATTGGATTAAGTTGAGCACGGCGAGTTACACAAAGAATGACATTATCAATTACTAATATTCCATTAATTAATGCTGATATTATTACAGCTGTTTCGTTGATGATGTTATTTATTGCTTTAGGAGCAAATTTTGGAATGTTAACATTAGTTTTTGCACATATTTCATTTGATGTTCCATATGTAATTATTACAGTATTACCACGTTTACGGAAAATTGATCCAAAATTAATTGAAGCTTCATTAGATTTAGGTGCAAAGCCTTCACAAACTTTGCGAAAAATTATTTTACCAATTTTAAAACCAGCAATTATTGCAGCTGCAGCAATTGCATTTGCAATGAGTTTTGATGACTTTATTATATCTTATTTTATTGGTAGTGACGATGTCAATGTTGCAACTTTTATTTATACAATGAAAAGAATTAAACCTTTTATTAATGCTTTTGGTACGATTTGTATTGCAATTATTGGAGTTATTATTATTGGATGAAATGGATGAAATGTTTATAAAATTAATTATAATAAATTTCGCCGAGAAATGTTAAAAGGAACTTATAAAGATAAAGATATTATACGCTATGAAAAGAAATTAGCCTTTCTTTATCATCAATTAAATAATAAAAAAATTAATAATGAAAAACAAAAAGAACAATTACGTTGAAAAATTGTTAAACTAGAAAAAAAATATGATAAAAGTGTTTTATGAATTAAGAATAAAAAACAAACTTTTATTGAACGGCAAGAAACCAAAGAAAATATTAATAAAATATCACGAAAAAAATCCCGTTGATTTGCAAAAAGTTGAAAGTCATTATCATTAGTAACAATTTCAGTTGGTTCAATTGCTTTGCTAACAGCAGTTTATATTAAAAATAATATTTATGATTTAGCAGTAGCAAATTGAGGTGAATATATTACTTCAGATTTAATTAGTAAGTTTGAAAAAAAATATAATGTAAAAGTTAAATATAGTGTTTATGATAGTAATGAAACATTGTATAACAAATTATATACAACACATTATGACGTGATGGTTCCAAGTGACTATATGGTTAATAAGTTAGCGCAAGAAGGACGTTTAGAAGAAATTGATTATCAAAAATTAAATGATGTTGATAAAAATTTCAACATTATTAAACCTAATCCAAATTATCATGGACAAGATGTCAAAGAACGAACAGTTGGGAATGAATATTTTAATGATTTAAATGTTGATGTAGCAACAGTACAAAAAACAAATCCAGAATTTTATCAAAATTATATTTTTTCTTCTACTTTGGATCCAACAACAGCAAAATGTTTTGATAAAAATTATGCGGCATCATTAGCTGCTGGATTATTAAATGTTTTAAATAAAAATAAACTGAAAGATGCTACTCAAAAAACAATTGTTAATTATAGTTTACCTTATTTTTGAGGAGAAGTATCACTTGTGATTAATCCAACAGAAAGTAACTTAAAATTTTTAGATGAGATATTTGCTAAAGCAAATCAAAATTTACCAACAACAGTTCAAGGAAAATTTGGTTATCAACGTGCAGAGTGAGAACCTAGTATAAATCGCGATAAAATTAAACTTAATGATGTTGAAAATAATAAGATTATCTCAAATGGCATTTCTTGAGATATTTTATGACAAGCAGCCGCAGCAAATAAACGAGTTTTAATTAATAATGATCCACGAAATTTATTTATGTTAACTACTGAAAAAAATTATTTCAAACCAGTACCAACAACGCAAATGGAAGTTGATCATGGTTACAACGAATTATCAACATTGCTAAAACATAATAATGTTGCCTTAATGAATGATGAGTTAATCAATGCAGTTGGTGATGGACATTTTGATTTTGCTTTTATGTATAATGGGGATGCAATTTATGCGGATACATTATTTGCAAAGAGTCATGAAGAAGCAAAAGGAACAAAATTAATTATTACCTGCCCACGAGCAACAACAGCGTGAACACCAGAAACAGTTGAAGGAACTAATATTTGAAGTGATAATATGGTTTTATCAAAAAATGCTAGAAATCAGGAGTTAGCTTATAAATTTATGAATTTTATTATTCAAAATTCATCAGCATTAACAGAAGAAGCTAATTATACTTCACCATATCAACAACTAATGGATTATGAAAATAATTATAATTATTATCGTAATGGTCATGATCCAGAATCTGGCGCAATGATTAATTATCAACGTGATTATGTTCCTGTAGCGAAACTTAATGAGAAGGGAATGTATGTTGCTCAACCAGAAATGGCTGATAGAACATTTGAAATAACTGATTTAGATAGTTATGTATTAAATAAATATAATATTTTAATTGCTGGGAAAAACTAATAATTATTTTTTAACATTAAATTTTAATTAACAAAAGTAAAATAAAAAAAATAAGATGATTATATAGTAATTTGAAAGTAGGGAAGAACAATTAAAAAGCAGGGGTATTTTATGTTTACAATTTTATTCGGAGTATTAGTTACGTTAATTTATTTTTTATTTTCTTTTCGTGATAATACTTATCAAAAAAATAAACCCACAACAGATTTTAATAACAATATTTATCAAATTGTTTTTACTAATAAATATAATTTGCCATTACTTAACAAAAATATTATTCCAAATCCGCTTCAGATAACTGAACAAATGTTTGGAATTTTAATTGAAGAAATTTTATTAAAATTTAATTTTAAGTTTCAAAACTATATGCCAATTAATCAAAATACACTGCAAAAAAAATATCGTAAATTGACAAATATTGGTTTAATTTCAAACCCAAAATATATTAAATGATACCACCGCTATTTAATTACCAAACAACTTTTGAATCAAGTTTTAATTCCACAATTTTTACATTCTCAAATAATAAATATTTTAAGGTTATTTTGTGTTTTTTAATTTAAAATATAAATTAAAATTTTTAAAACAAGAACAATTTTTATTAGTGAGTAGTATTATTGGATTTAATTATTTATTATTAATTAATAGTTATTGGTCAATTTTAGTCATTTTATGTTTAGGGTTTATTTTGATTTGGCAACAACAAAAAATTTATTGAGGAGTAATCATTTTTACAATTATTGTTTCAGCATTATGTCATTATTATTTACAACAACCAAGTTTGCACTAGAACAACATTGTTTGTGGCAAAATTCAAAAACAAGGAAATGGTTATTATTATTTTAGTGTTGGTTGAAAACAATATTTTTTAAAAACAACTATTAATTTTAATTTACATGATCAAATTTGTTTATAGGGTTATTATTCAAACATTAAATCAGGATCTAATGTGTATGAATTAAATATGCAATCATTTTTGAATGCTAATAACATTTTTTATCAGTTTAATATAACAAAAGTAATTGATGTTAAACCTGGAAATACTATTCTTGCCAAAATAACAAAGTTTTTTAATAGTTATGATAACTTAACAAAAGATACGCTTGCCTTATTTTTATTTGGACAAAAAACAAAGACAACACTTGTTTTATATGATTATTTTCTTCAATTGGGCATTATTCATTTGTTAATTGTTTCAGGTTATCATCTTAATATTTTGTTTTATATTTTAAGCAAAATTTTTAAACGAATAATACGACGAAAAGATTATTATTTTTTTACTTATTCTTATTTTTTTTATTTATATTTATTAAATTTTTCTTTTACTAGTGTAAAAGCAATTGTCTTGTTATCGTTATCACTATTTAATGTTCACTTTTGAGACTATAAATTAATAGCAAAGCAAAAATTAAATTTAAGTATTTTATTAATATTATTATTTTTTCCATATAGTTTTTTAGGAATTGGGTTTTGATATAGTTTTATAATAACATGATTATTTTTAAATTTAAATTCAAAAACAAAACATTATTATTTTTGACAGAAATTGCTATATTATAACTTAATGGTATTTATTTTTCTACTTGGATGAATGTTATATTTTAATTATCAATTAAATTTTTCTACTATTTTATTTAATTTATTATTGTTACCAATCTTATCATTAATTTATTTATTCTCTTTAATAATTGTTTTTATACACCCTGTTATTTTATTTATCAATATTTTTATTTATTTTTAACTAATTATATGGTGATTTTAAATAAAATTAATTTAATATGAAATATTGGTTATGTCCCTTTGTTATTTCTTTTATTATATTATATTCTTTTATGAGGAATGAATAAAAGTGTGTTTGGAAACAAAATATTTATAATATTTTGCATTCTATCAATAATTTGTTATAGTTTACAATCATATTTTACTAGTATTTATTATTCAATGACAATGTTAAATGTTGGAAATGGTTAAACAATTTTTTTCAAGACAAGCGTACTTTAAAAATAGTTTTATATGATGTTGGGGTTGGATATGGTCGTTCAAAACAATTAGTTAGTAATTATTTAAAATGAGCAGGTATTAATTGAATTGATGCTATTTTTGTTTCACATCAACATGATGATCATAAGAATAATTTACCAACTGTAAAAAAATATTTTAATGTTAAACAAGTAATTCAAAATGATACAAAATTGAAAACATTTCAATTTGGTGGATTAGGATTTACTGTCTTACATAAAACAATTAATGATAAAGATGAAAATAATAATAAATTTATTACGAGAAAAATTATCTTCAATCACTATGTTACAAGTTCCTCATCATGGTTCAGAAACTAGTTCAAGCTTAGCATTTTTACAAAAAATAACACCAAAGGTTTGTTTCATCTCTGGTGAAAAAACAAAACGTCAAAATTATCCGGCTCCAATTGTTGTTGAAAATTTAAAAACAATTAGGTGTCAAATTTATTTTACAAATGGTAGAAGAAATCTTCAATTTAATATTATGTCAGCATCAACAACAATTAAATTATTTTAAATCCTTAATTTATTTTTTACTTTATATGATAATATTACTTTGTCATAAGTTTTAGAACATTCTAAAGGAGCTTTAAAAGATGTTTTTAATATATGGAGAAGATGCTTTTTTAATTAAAATGCAAAAAAATAAGATTTTAAAAAAAATTAATCCTGATAATGAGTATGATTTACAAGAATATAATTACTTAGAAGACCCCCTATTATCTATTCTGAATGATGCCAACACAATTCCAATGTTTTCAGGAAAAAGAATAATAATAGTTAATGATAGTTATTTTCTTACAGAAGAAAAAATTAAGACAAAAATATACAATAAAAGTTATTTAACAAGTTTAATGGAATATTTAGCAGCTCCAAATCCGAGTACTTTTATTATTTTTATTTGTCCAGTTAATAAACTTAGTAATCGTTTAAAAATAACTAAACAAATGTTAGCGTTAACTAGTGTTTTAAAAGCAACAAATTTATCATATAATGAATTAATTAAGTTTATTGATGATTATATTACAAAGCATAATGGTACAATTAAACAAAATTTAATTCCTAAGATTGTTGAATATTTGCCAAATAATTTATATATCATTAAAAATGAATTAGAAAAATTATTATTAATAAATTCAAATATTACGATGGAATTAATTGAAAATAATATGACAAAGTATTTAGATACCAATATTTTTAAATTAGTTGATGATTTATTAAAAAATGATTTGAATAGTTTTTTAATAAATTATCATTATTTACAAGAACGCGGTTTAAATAGTATTGCTTTATTAGCATTAATTACTAATAGTATTATTTTTACAAGAGATATTATTGTTTTATCTTCTTTAAAAAAAACACCTTCACAAATTGCAGAAATTTTACAAATTCATCCGTTTCGAGTAAAAAAAATTTCAGAGCATATGCATAATTTCAGTATTAATAAAGCAAATAATATTATTCAAAAATTATTTTGAATTGATTATAATATAAAAAAAGGTATAATAAGAAAAGAAATTAGTAGTGATTTGTATTTAATTAAATTATTTGATATAAATTAAATTATTACAAAAAGAGAGATGAGGGACATAAATAAATGAAAGAAAATAAATTATATGCCTATATAGTTTATACATTATATAATATCTTTAACGATGATAATATTAAGGCACAAGTAATAGTTAACCAGGACTTTAAAAAATTAGTAATTCAACAAATTTGTAATTTATTAACATTAGAAAAAGAATTTAATGCAAATTTAAATGATAATAAATTTACTCTTTCATTTGCTCAAGTTTTGGTTGATATTACTAATGAATCAGAAACAATTGAAAAGGTTGACGGGGCTACTTTTAATATGTTAGATGAAGAATATGTTGTTTTTGTGAAATATATTGTTTCAAATTTTGGTGTTGAAAAAAATTATATTACCAGAGAAAACATCATCACTAATGATTTAATTGATGCCACAGCTGATTTTACTGATGAAAAAGTAATTGATAATGCTCGTGAGAAGTTAAAAGTTAAAGCTAATAAAGAAGGGGTAGACGAATCACAACCGGAAGTAGGACCAGCAAGGGGAATTGGAGACATAGGAGCGTCAATGGGTGGCATTAGTTCGGAATTTAGTGATCCAAGTAAATTTGATATATCACAAATGATGCAGAAAATGGTAAATATGCCAATTCATCCACGCTTAGACCCACGGTTTTATTTTTATACTTCAAAACCAAAGTATATGCCAATTTTAAAAAAAATTGTTGCTGTTTTTGTTATTTTAGCTTCTGCTTTGTTAATTTTATTGTGATTTTTAAATTCCTATTTAAATATCTATTTAGACACAAAAGTAATTGTTTATACAAATCCACGAACTAGAGCAATTGTTATTATTGGTGGTGGTGCTGATAGTGCTTTACATAATGCTAACAATAATTTTAGTGAAGTATTTAGTTTTGGTTCAAAATATAAATTTTTATTAATGCAGTCCGCCGGATTGCAAACTTTCTCAGGAATTTTATCGATTTTGCCAGGAATTTTCTTGGGTTATGAATTATTAGTGAAAAAGCGTTTTAAACGCGATAATTATGTTGTTAGATTCTGACCAGTTGTATTATCAATCATTATTCTTTTTTATTCTTCATTGTCATTAATTCAAATATTATTACCAAATGTTGTTGAGAAATATTTTAATAGTATATCGGTACCTAATAATGGCTATATTGTTAAAAACGACCCACAATTAGAAATAACAGAATTATTATTATTACCAGATTCAGATTTAACTATGACAATTAATAGTTTAGTAAGCGAAGTTTATAATAGCACAACTTACAAAGTATTACATATTTTTACAATTATTTCAATGATTTCTGGTTTTCTTGCAGGAATTATGGTTATTATTTTAGTAGTTTTATCTCCTAAAACAGACCGTAATAAATTAATTCGTGCTAATACAGAATACCAAAAAGTAGTTACTGCAATGATGAATGGACAAAAATATGAAATGGATCCAACATTATTTGATGATGAGTTTAAAGATGATAATGTTTTTGAAAAAGATGATTCTAATAAATCAAAAGATAAATAAAAAAAATCATAATTAATATGATTTTTTTTATTTTTTTAATATTTACTGTCTTTGTTAAAAAGGATTTTAAAATTAATGTGTTTTAAGCATTAATCTGCTTTTAACACGAGCAGCTTTATTAGCATGATAAATTCCTTTAGTAACTGCTTTGTCAACTAAACTAATTGCAGTATTAACTAATTGTGATGCGTTTGCTTCTTGTGCGTTAATAGCGATTTCTGCTTTTTTGATTGCTGTTTTTACTGATGATTTAAAAGATTTATTTGCTAAATTAGCTTTTGAATTTGTTTTAATTCTTTTAATTTGTGATTTAATATTAGCCATTTTTGCTCTCCTTTCGACTTTTAAGACACAAAAAGATTATAGCAAATAGATAAAAAAGTGTAAAGGAAAGTACTACTTTTTTAATATTTTATCATTATTTTTTTAAATATATCTGTATAATAATTGTAAAGTAGGTGCATATAGAAATGGGATATTATTATTAACACCGTTTAGGGTTTTCTTTTCATTGTTTGCAACGAATTTGAGAACTAATTCCTGCTTTTAAAAATGAAAATGATTTAATTATTAAAGAAAAAATTATTAAAATTATTGATAATTCTTCTGATCGAATTGAGACAACAAAAAATTTATATATTAAATTCCATGATTTAAAAGGTAATTTATATGTTGTAGTTGCAAAAAAGACAAAACTAATTGTAACAGTAACGCCAATGAGTCCTGAAAAATTATTGGATATTATTACAAGGAATTAATTTTTTTTATTTAAAAAACCAGTATGTTATAGTTAAATTGTAGGAAAAGGAGAACAATAAGAATGAAAATTGTGATTGGGAATGATCATATAGGTATTGAAATGAAAAATGCAATTGTTAAACATTTAATTGCACAAAAATATGAAATTATTAATTTAGGTATAGATAGTATTGAGGTAGTTGATTATCCTGATATTGGTCAAGCTGTTGGTGAACGCGTAATTAAAGAAAAAAATAGTATTGGAATTATAATTTGTGGAACAGGAATTGGAATTTCAATTGCGGCAAATAAAGTAAAAGGAATTAGAGCAGCATTGTGCAATGAAACAATGCTAGCAAAATTAGCGCGCGAACATAATAATGCTAATGTTTTGGCATTGGGTGCTAGAATTATTGCAAATCAAAATGCAATTTGAATTGTTGATATGTTTTTAAATAGTACTTTTGATGCTGGTCGTCATGCGCTTCGTGTTGAAAAACTTAATAACCTTTAGGATAAAATTATGAATAATTTAGATAATTTATTTTTGTATCGTTTTAACAATTTTACTTATGTTAGGATATATAACTGATAATAGTGATTATTCAAAAAATAATATAATGGAATGTTAATTCACTATTATTAAAATTTTTAACAAACATCAATACGATTATTTGTACGATTACTTTTGGCTTTGGTGTTTCAACAAATTCATTATGATATTTAAGTTTTAATGAGATTTATTTTTATCGAACTAATCCTTTTGCAACAGTAACTTTAAATTTACCAATTGTTGTAATAACGAATATGACTGGTGCAATCATATTAATTCAATTTTGCGGTAAAATAAAAACTAATAAAATTCCTAAAAACATTAAGCAATATAAAATTCAAAACCATAATTTCCGACTTTGAAATAATCTTGTAATGCATGAAGCTGAAATAAAAAAGATTTGGTCGCATAAAAAAAAAGTAGGGTATATATAAAGAAATTAAATAAGAATAATTAAACCATTTACAAAAATGGTTTTTTTTATTTGAAAAAACCTAAAATAACTAATTGATTCAGAACAAGGACAACATCTTTATATATTTATAATTTTTAAAATAATAAAAAAGTTGTTTCCTTTCTGAAAAAACCATATTAAATTAAGAAATTAATAAATAATTTGTCCACTAACTTAGTAAAGGTGTTGTCCTTGTTCTGTTTCACTTAGTTATATTAATAAATCAATAGTTAAATATTAGATTGGAGAAACTAAAAATGGAAAAAAATATTGTTATTAAATGCAGTAAATGTGGAATACCAAAACAGTTTCATAAAGTTAATCATCGCGAAAAAACAGAATGATTTGATGATGTTTATTATACTCAGTATTAAATTTAATTTATAAAAATGAAAATTATTAAACAACAAAAAATATGTGATGTTAATAATTGTTTTCAAGCAATATCATTTATTACTGAAAAATTTGAAACAAATAAATTTTTATGAACTTGTGAAAAACATAAGAGTTTGTTAAATCAAATTAAATATACAAATAAAAAAGCAATTTTATTTTATGAACGCTTAGAAAATTCAAAGATATATATTGATTGAGAGACTGGGTATTTAAAAATCTTTTTTAGTAAAATTAAATAATTTTAATATAACAAGATGAATAACTTATCTGTGGCACACTAGTTATGTAATTTGATTTATTAATTTTAATTTTATATTTCCTTTATTAAACTTGTTAATAGTATTTTTAAGTGTGCCAATTTTTACTATTTTATATTTTTAATAATGTTTATTAACAATGTTTATTAAACATTAAATAAACAATATATAAACATTAAATAAAACAATGTTTATTAAACAATAAATAAACTATAGATAAACAATATATAAACATTAAATAAACAATAGATAAACATTAAATATAACAATGTTTATTAAACAATAAATAAACTATAGATAAACAATATATAAACATTAAATAAACAATAGATAAACATTAAATATAACAATGTTTATTAAACAATAAATAAACTATAGATAAACAATATATAAACATTAAATAAACAATAGATAAACATTAAATATAACAATGTTTATTAAAAAAAGGAGTGTGATTAATTATGTTAGGAATTTGAATATTTTTTTTAAAACGTAAATGTCAAATTTGTCATTCTATTTTGAATAAAAAAATTGTTGGTAGTTTGTATTTTAAGTTAAATGTTTGTTCAATGCAGTGTAACCGAAAGCGAGTTGATTTGAGTAATGTATCAGAAACCAAGTTATAAGAAGAATATTAACGTAGAAAATTGCTTTATTCGAAGAGAATTTATAGTTTTTAGAACAGATAAAGCTTCATTTATAAATTTACCTAATCATAATCGTCATATTGGTTTTTGATTGAGTAATAAGTTTATTTATCCGAGTGAAAAAAATTGTAATCAAGTAGCAATCGGTTTGATTTATGATAATTATTATTCTATTGTAAAATATGATGAAAATTTAAAGCGTAATATTTGAAAGAGTTTAACTGGAACGGAATTAATTAATTTATATAATCAATATAAACAAAATTACTCTACTAATATGAAAAAAGCATTATTTTCAAGTGAACCTAAAAAAGTAAAAACAAATAAAAATAATTTCACAAATTTAAGTGTTGAAAAAAAAGAACAATTAATTAAAGACTTAAAAAGTTTAAATTAAAATATTCCCAAAAAAGTTTTAAATAATATACAAAGTTTTAAGATTATATATTAAATAGACATAACATAGAAAGCTCACTACATATTTTAAAACACAATAGTATAGTGCCTGCGATCACCTTTAAAGTGAAGCGAAAGGCAAAGGGTGAAAAAATGTTTAAAACAAATTTAGGAAAATTAATAAATGGAGATGCTTTGGAATTTATAAAGACATTAGAAAACGATAGTGTTGATTTAATACTAACTGATCCGCCCTATTTATATAATTTATCAAAAAGAGAAAACGAACAAA
This sequence comes from Spiroplasma kunkelii CR2-3x, assembly GCF_001274875.1. Taxonomy (NCBI): domain Bacteria; kingdom Bacillati; phylum Mycoplasmatota; class Mollicutes; order Entomoplasmatales; family Spiroplasmataceae; genus Spiroplasma; species Spiroplasma kunkelii. The sequence goes on along the minus strand of NZ_CP010899.1, from coordinate 1,301,661 downwards.
AAAATGAAAAAAGCAATATAACCAAAAGCATAAATAAATATATTAATGCTATCTATGATAATAATTTACATAATTCATTTGATATAAATACTTATTTAGATGAGTTTTATCGAATTTCAAAAAATAAATTTATGTTAATTTGAATGAATAGACAACAAATTATAGATTATTTAGATTGAGTTCGTAAAAAAGATATGCTTTATGATTTTATCCTTTGAAACAAAACAAATCCAATGCCAACTAATAATCATATTTATCAAGATAAAGAATATTGTATGATAATTTATTCTAAAAAACATCGAATTCCGAATTATAAAAATGATTATGAAAGTAAAAAAACAATTTTTAATTATTCAATCGGAAAAAAATTAACAAGACACCCAACAGAAAAACCATTATATATATTTAATCGATTAATTAGTAAATATAGTAAAGAAAATGATTTAATTTTAGATTGTTTTTTAGGAAGTGGTACAACCGCGTATGCTTGTGAACAGTTAAAACGAAAGTGATTGGGTTGTGAAATAAATAATGAATATTACAAAATAATTAAAAAAAGATTAAAAGATATTCAGTTTAAATTTGAATTTTAAGAGAAAGGAAAGAAAAAATGAATATTGCTTCAATTTTGGCTAAGTTAGAAAAAATAGAATTAGAACAAGAAAAACAAAAACTTTATTTAATTGCATTATCTAATTGTGGTTTGTCTGACTTACAAAAAACAGAATTATTAAACAACATTAATTTAATTGATGAAGAATATAAACAAAAACAAAAAGATAAACGACAAGCTAAAAAATTAGGCCTTAGTTATGCTAAATATAAAAAAATGCAAAAACAATAATTATTTTTTATTAATTAAAAACATAAATTATATAGCAGTTTTAATTGCGATGATGGTTGTATTATCCCAAGTAATGCGAATACAAATTATTTTAAGAACATCAATTCCATTATTTTTAATTCCAGTTTTTATTAGTACTTTTATTTTAAATTGATATTGTTGTTTATTTATTGGTTTTGTTGGTCATTTATTAGTTGATTTATCATTATGGGGTTTTACGCTAGGATCATTATGTTGAAATTTAGGAACTGGTTTATTAGCAATTTTATTAAGGATTATTTATTTAATAAAATATCATAATTTCTGAAAAATTATCCTACTATTATTAATAAATTTATTAATTTATTTTCCAATTGATTTTATACTTTTTTGATTAAATCTTGGAATTTTAAATATAGAACAAATAATAATCGGAGTTTTAATTGTAAACACAATATGCTTACCAACTTTTTATTTATTAAGTATCAAAATAATAAAAAAAATTAACCAAGGAAATTTTTAAGGAGGTAAAGATGAAAAAGCTAAATAAAAAAACTATTAACAAAATAAATGAATTAATGCTTAGAAGTTATCTAGTTTCAAAAGATGAAATTACTGATGAACATTGAGCATTAGGTAAACAAAATTAAGAGGAATTAAATTATGACTAAAAAATACTTATTAATTATTAAAAATGAATATTTAACTACTTATGCTTATTACACACTAGAAGAAGCAAAAGTACGAGAAAAAATTGAAAATAATAATTATGGCTTATCAACGGCAATTATTGATTTAAAAGATATTGAATGAAAAGGAAATAAATAATATGAAAGAAATTAGAAATGTACAATTATCAGAATTTCAAAAAGAAATTATTAATAAATTAGATGATAAATACTGCTATAAAATTTCCCGTGGAACTGGAATATATAGTGGATATAATGCAATTAAGATTTTTAATAAAAAAATGGAACACTTATTCACAATAGATGAAAGAGATAATACTGTATCAATAAATAATTACATTAAAAATAGAAAAAAGGAACTGGAATTCTTGGAACTTATATTAAAGGAAAATAAATAATGTGTGAAAAGATGAAGATGGCAAAGTTTACACAAAAGAAGATTTATTTAATGAAGCATTAGAAGAATGTCATTCAGAAGAAAGTGCTTATGACTATATTGATACATTAATTATGGAAAAGAATTTGGAGGAATTATAATATGAAAACATTAAAAGATATGATTAAAGATTTAACAGGAGTTACTGTTGAAAAAGAAAAAATAAATAAATATTTAGAAAGTGAAAGATTAGATTTAGAAGGTGCTAATTTAGAGTGTGTTTATTTAGAAGATGCTAATTTAGAGTGTGCTGATTTACGAGGTGCTGATTTAGAAGATGCTAATTTACGCTGTGCTGATTTAAAAGATGCTGATTTACGAGGTGCTAATTTAAAAGATGCTAATTTAGAGTGTGCTGATTTACGAGGTGCTGATTTAGAAGATGCTGATTTACGAGGTGCTGATTTATATGGTGCTAATTTACGAGGTGCTGATTTATATGGTGCTAATTTAGAGTGTGTTGATTTAGAAGATGCTAATTTACGAGGTGCTGATTTATATGGTATCAAAATCACAAAAAAACAATTAGAACAATTAACTATTGAGGAGGATTAATAATGAATATAACAGAATCAATTAAATTTGGTAAATTACAAGAAGAAAATGATGCACTTAAAGCAGAAAATGAAACACTTAAAAAAGAACTTGCTGAAAAAGATAAAGAGTGAGAAAAACTTGTATTAGAAATATATGATTTACAACAACGCCAATTATATAAAGAAGATTTTAGAACATTTGATTATTGTATTAATTGTGGAGATGAATTATTTATCATAGATAATATGAAAAAAAGAAAAAAAGAAATAAAAAAAGTAAATATAAATGAAAAATGTAATATTTGTGGGTGAAAAAGGATAATTGATTTAAAAGATAGTTCTAAATATGACAAATTACCTAGTAAGGAGGAAAAATAATGGATGTAATAAAAAGCGAAAATCAAATAAATCAAATTATTAAAACAAATAAAGATTTAGATGATTTTAAAAATAAAGATGAATTTATTATCTCAACATTAAAAAAATGTGTGGCAAATAATTTACTATTTTTAAAAAATATTGATAATGATTTAAAAAATTTGAATAATTTAATTAAAAATATTAACAATTTTCAAGTTAATAACAAAAGTGATGCAGATTATGGTACTGAATTAAAAATATTATTAAAATCTACAATTAAAAAAATAATAACTCCAATTGTTAATAATCGATCAGAACTTAAAATAATTGATAGTTTGTATAGATACATTACTAAATCTTTTGAAAAATTAGAAACAGATGTTATTCAAATTGAAATATTGACTAAACAAATTAATTGAATGAATGCGGCTGAAAATCAATTAAAAGAATTAAATAATAATAAAGAAAATAATTTAATTTCTGAAATTTTGAATAAAGAAGACATAAAAGTTAAAGGTTTAAAAACAAGATGAGATTTAAAAATAAATATTATTGATATTGAAAAAGTGCCAGAAAAATTTATTATTAAAACTATTGATGAAGAAGCGATTAAAAAAGCAATTAAAGAAAATAATAATGAAATTCCAAATATTAATGGTTTAGAAATATTATATGAAAAGAAACATCATTTTTAAAGATAATGCAATTTATTAGTAATAATATTAAATTAAAATATAATGTAAATTTTGAAAAAGATAACCATTCTTATTTTATAGATAATATTATTTTCCCCAGCATTACCGCTATTATTAGTTATTTTAATAATACTGAAATTCAATATGATAAATTAATGAAAAATAATGAACTTTTTAAAAAAGCAACAGAAAGAGGAAAAATTATTCATGAGTTTATTTCACGGATTTTATATGATGCAATTTTCCAAACAGAAAATAGAAAAGATTATAAAACAATTATTAAAAATAGTAAAAAAATATCAACAATAAAAGAAAGTTTAAAAATAATTGAGTTATTCTATAATTTTTTTAATAGAATAAAAAACGATTTTATTAAATCAATTATTATGTTTGAAATACCCTTATCAGACGGAAAAGTGTGTGGCACTCCCGATTTAATTTATTATGAAAATAACAAAGCTATTGTTGTTGATTTTAAAACTTGAAAATACTTTAATGCTGAAAAAATTAATAAAGCAAAAATACAAATTACAGCATATAATTATTTACTTGAAAAAAATAATATTTTTACTAGTAATATTGGTGAAATTTGAATAATTAACGAAAATGGTGTTAATATAAATCGTTTCAATATTACCAATCAATTAAAGTTAGAGTGACAAGAAATAATGCATACATTTTTAAAAAATAATTCTAATAAGGAGAAAAGAAACTATGAAAATTAAAAAATATTGTCCCAAATTAAAATATTGAGGTTATTGTTTTAAATGCAACAAAGAAAATAAAAAACCAAAACACTAGAAAGGAATATTAGTATGAATCAATTTATTGCCATTGGTAGAACAACAAAAGATATTGAAATTAAAAGAACACAAAGTGGTAAAGAATATGCCATGTTTCAATTAGCAGTAACAAGACCACATTCAACTCAAAAAGAAACTGATTTTATTCCTTGTCAAGTTTGAAATAAACAAGCAAGTGTATTACAACAATATTGTCAAAAAGGTAGTCAAATTGCAATTACAGGTATTTTACAGTCTTTTAAAGACAAAGAAAATAAAATACAGTGAACAGTAAGAGTTTATAGTTGTCAATTTTTACAAACTAATAATAATTTAAAAAATAGTACACCTCCCATAACACCCACAAAAATAAATCAGACCCAATCAGCAACAAGAAATATTCGTTTAGAAGAAATAGAATCAAATAAATCATTTGAAAATAATGATGATGCTATTTTATGAGATTAAATATGGAAACTAATAAATATATTTTATGTTATCGTTCTGAAAAAGGTAAACGACCATGTAAAACTTATTTTGGTGAATATATAACTGGTATTGATGTTGAAGATGTCAATATTAATTCAACTTGGGAATGAGAATATTTTAAAAAAAATTATGGGGAAAATAACTTAGTTATTTGTAAAGATGATAAGTTAGATCTAATTTTAGAAAGAAAAAAATATAATGAAAAAATGTAATAAATATCGTAATCATTTTATATCGTAATCATTTTTTAAAATGTAAAAATATAAAATTATTCTTTTTTACAAAATTACATAAATATAATTGCTATTCGTGTTATTTGTGAAAAATAAAAAAGGAGAAAAAATAAAATGAATAATAAAATTGAATTAATATTAAATAATTCAAAAGTTAATAATTGAATTAATGAAAAATTAACAAATCAGAAAGAAATTAATTTATTTCGTAAAAATATCTTAACAATTTATAATAATAATCCCAATTTATTTGATAAAGAAAAAATAAATTTAATGAGTGTTTTATCTGCTTGTGTAAAAGCAATGTTATTAGATTTACCGTTAGACCCTAACTTAGGATATGCCTATATTGTTCCATATAATGGAAAAGGACAGTTGCAAATTGGTTATAAGGGTTATATTCAGTTAGCAATCCGAACAGGAAAATATTTAACAATAAACGCAATAGAAGTAAAACAAGGTGAATTATTAAATTTTGATGAATTAGAACAAGAATACAATTTTAAATGAATAACCAACGAAAATGAACGAACAAAAAAAGAAACAATCGGATATGTTGCATTTTTTAAACTACTAAATGGTTATAAAAAAACTTTATATTGAAGTAAAGAAAAATGCGAAAATCATTTTAAAACATATTCTAAGAATTATCAAACTTACGGAAAATTTACGGTTGGAAGTTATGAGGGGATGGCACTTAAAACAGTATTAACCCAACTTTTAAGAAAATGAGGTATTATGTCAGTTGAAATGCAAGAAGTCTATCAACATGATCAAGCAATAATTATTAATAACAGCAAAGAGTTTAGTGATAATCCTAACATAAAAAATAAAGAAGATAAGAATGTTATTGAATTAAATAACAAAAAAGATGAATTAAATCTAAATTTAGAACAAGAATTTAGCATTAATGAAATAAATGATGATGAAGAAATTGCTAAAACTGTTGATGAAATGTTTTCTGATTAAGAAAATGAAAAATAATTGAAAAGATTATGATAAAAATCGTCCAATTAGACATAAATTTTATCGCAATAAAAAATGAGTAAAAATAAGAAACGATTATTTTAATAGCAAAATGGGAATATGTGAACGATGTTATCAAAAAGGATATATAGTTAATGGTGTTATTGTTCACCACAAAGAATATATTACCGATCAAGATTTTATTAATTGAAACATTGATAAACTTTTTGCCTGAAAAAATTTAGAACTATTATGTATGAAATGCCACAATAAAGAACACAAAACCGAAAAAGGTTACCGCGATAATGTCATAATTGACGAAAAAACTGGCAAAGTAAAAATAATCGATAAAGAAGAATAAAAAGAGGTTATTATGCTTAAAATAATAGAATTATTTGCTGGGATTGGGAGTCAAAGAAAAGCATTAGAAAATATTGAAATTAACCATAAAATAGTTGCTATTTGTGAAAATGATAAATATGCTGAAAAATCATATCGAACAATTTTTAATGATTATGATACTCCAAATTTAGGTGATATTACCAAATTAGAAACTTTACCATATGCTGATTTAATAACTTGATCATTTCCATGCCAAGACATATCAAACGCCAATAATAATGGACAAGGATTAAACGGTAAGCGAAGTGGTTTAGCTTACAAAGTTGTTGATTTAATAAAAACAATGGCAATAAAACCGCAATATCTTTTAATGGAAAATGTGCCAAATTTATTAAGTAAAAAGTTTTTTGTTGGATTTCAAAATCTACAAAATCAACTTAATAAATTAGGATATCATAACCAATATTTTACAATGAATGCCAAGGATTATGGAATTCCCCAAAATAGAAAACGATTATTTATGATTTCAACATTAAAGCAAGATTTTAAATTTCAATATCCCCAACCTTGTCATTTAAAATTTTTAGTAAAAGATATTTTAGAAAACAATGTAAATGAAAAATATTTTATTAGACAAGAATCAATGAAAAAAGCAATTGAAAACAATAAACTTAAAATTATTCAACAATGTGCTTATACAACTACAACAAAACAAATGCGATGAGAAAATGCAGGAATTATTGCAATTCCCAATGATATAAAAAAATTTAATGATGGAAAATTAATGATTAATCTGAGAAATTATAATCAAGTTAATATTTTTAATGACATAACAAAAAATAATCTTATTCCAACCATTACAACAGCACACGGAAGACCACCACAAATTGCATTGCCAATTAAGGATTATGGTAATTTTATTGTTTTACCAAGAGCAAATGATGGTTTGCTAATTAATGGATCATATAATCGGTTTTGAAAAACAGAAAATAATTATATGGGAACAATCGCGGCAAGTAATGTCAATAAAATTATGATTGATAATAAAATACAAAATCAATATACTAATAAAATATTATCTTTTTTAATTGATGAAAAAGAATACTTTTTAAGAATATTAACGCCTCGTGAGTGTTGATTATTAATGGGGTTTAGTAATACAGACTTTGATAAAGCAAGCAAAGTTGTTTCAGAAACACAACTTTATAAACAAGCTGGTAATAGCATTGTGATTGATGTATTAGAAAAGATTTTTATAGAAATGTTTAAAACAAAAAATAAAAATTAATAAAGGAGAAAATAAAAATGAAAAAAGTAAGTAAAGAAATATCAGATCAAATAATGGAATATGTAATTAATTCTGACTTTGATAATTTAAGAAATATAACTAATAAACTATATATAAAAGGTAATTTTCCAAATGAAACTAAGGAAATGATACACAATATAATTGATACATTTGAAAAAAAATCCAAAAAAGAAAATGAACCTATTGTAATACCTGTAAAAAAAATCAATGATGAAAATAGTATTTTTTCAGTATCTCCAAAAAAGAAAATGAAAGAAATAAAGCTTATTACAGTTTTAAGTACGGAGAAAAAATAATTAATAATTATAAATTAATAATAGGATACTATAATAAAATTTGTTCTGTTTGTAATAATGAAATACCATGTATTTTTACTCAAGTAGGATTAATAAAAATTAATGAAAATCAAAATCAATTACTTTATTATGGTCATTTTAAATGTATAAAAAAATAAGTATGATAAGATTAATTTATAAATATTAAAATAAGGAGAAAAATTATGGCCAATGAAAGAAAAACAAATTAAAATAATATGGTCTTTATATTCAAATATTAAAGATAAATAAAGTGGTAAAAAATATTATTTTAATTTGTTTTTCTAATGAAAATACTCAAAGTTCTTTTCAACAAAAACAAGAGTTATTAGATAAAGAAAAAAAATATTAGAATTAAAACTTAAGTTAGCAGAAATTGAAGAAGGTATTCAAGTTATTATAAACTTTTAATATAGAATATAATGTTTATATATTTAGAAACAATTTAATAAGATATGAGATATTCAAAATTAATTGTATTTTATGGAGGAAAGCAAAATTATGTTATCAGAATATGATATAAGAATGGAAATTGATGAGGCACTTAAAAATAAAAAATGAGTTTTAACAGGGCCAAATAAAAATGTTCATGCTGAAAAAAGTTTAGAAAGAAAGCGACCAGACTATGTATTAATGGACAAAAATAATAATAAACCATTAATTATCATTGAAGCAAAACGACCGGGTAAAGATTTAATTTCTGCCTTAAACCAAGCTAAAAAATATGCATTAAAAATTGGAGCTCCTATAGCATATGCAACTGATGGTAGTATCATTAAAACCTTACATATTGATACTAATAAGCCTTTATTTTTAAATGGTGATGAAGTAGAAGAATTTATAACTGAACAAATAGCATTTAAATATTTAAATACAAATGAAGTATATACAATAAGCCAAAAAATAATTAAGTCACGACAAGAATTAATTAATGTTTTTTCATTAGCAAATAAGGAATTACGTAAAGAAGGGTTACAAGCTGGTATTGAAAGATTTAGCGAATTTTGTACTATTTTATTTTTGAAGTTATATAGTGAACAAGAAATCATTAGGGAAAATAATAATGACAAATTAAGGATTGATCCTGAATATCGTTGAGATTTTTTTAAAACTTTTTCTGGTACCGAATTAATTGCATATGTAAATAATGTAGTTATTAAAGAACATTTTCAAAAAATATATGGTGAAGATATTTTTCAACCTTTGAAAATTAAAAACCCAAAAGTTTTAAAAAATATAATAAATAATTTAGATGAATTATCCTTATCTGATATTAACTCGGATATAAAAGGAGATGCATTTGAATATTTTTTAAAAGCCTATTTAGCTAATCAACATAAAGACTTAGGAGAATATTTTACACCCAGACATATAGTTAAGACTCTTGTTAAATTAATTAATCCAAAATTTGGTGAAGCAATTTATGACCCATTTTGCGGAACTGGAGGAATGTTAATAGAGTCATTTAAACATATTTTTAATCGTATGCCTAGAAATGAAGAAACATTAGATTTTTTGAAAAAAAATACAATTTATGGTCGTGAAATCACAACAAATGCCCGTATTACTAAGATGAATATGATTTTAACGGGAGATGGACATAATAATATTCAGAGAATAGATAGTTTAGCAAATCCTATAGATAATAAATATGATATTGTTATTACAAATATGCCTTTTTCTTTAGGAAATTTTGATGAATATAGTGGATTATATTCTTTAGGTAGTGCTAATGGCAATTTTTTATGTATTGAGCATTGTTTGAGATCTATTAAACCTGGAGGAAGAATGGCAATTATTATTCCTGATGGTATCCTTTTTGATAAAAAATATAAAAAAATAAGAGAATATATTTACAAAAATTCTTATGTTGAAAATATTGTATCTTTACCACAGGGTTCTTTTAAGCCATATACAGAAGTTAAAACAAGTATTTTATTTTTAAAGAATATAAAACAAAAACTAAATCAAGATTATGTTTGATATTTTACTGTTAAAAATGATGGTTTTACATTAAATACTAAAAGAAAAAAAATAGTAACTGGTAATAATGATTTAGATATATTTTTGGCATATAATAATTCTTATGAAGAAAATAATCTTATGCATTTGGGATTTAATAAATTAATCATGGATGAATTGAAAAAAAATGATTTTATTAGTATTCCTAATCAGTATATAGAATTTTCTTATAATACAAGTACAAATATAATAGAATGTAAAAATATTATAGAAGAAGTAAAAGAAAAAAATATTGAAAAACAAGTTAAAATAGTATGAAGCGTCACAAAAAATGGTTTTATAAAATCATCAGATAATTTTAAAGAACAAGTTCCTTCAGAGGACATTTCTCATTATAAACTTGTACCGCCAAACTGTTTTGCATATAATCCTGCAAGAATTAACATAGGATCAATTGCAATAAATTTAGATAATGATATTAAATGTGTTAGTCCAATGTACATTGTTTTTAAAGTAAATGAAAAAATAATTAACCCACGATATTTTTATTGGTTATTACAATCTAACAATGTTAAAGAACAAATTTTACATTATTGTTTTGGAACTGTTAGACAAACATTGAATTATAAAGATTTTTGTAAAATTAAGATACCTTTAACTGATATAAAATTACAAAATGAGATTGTTAGTAAATTAGATTTTTATTTAGAATCAATTAACAACTTAAAAAAAATTATTTCATCACAAAAAATTTATTTGCCTATAAAAAATGATTGAAGTGTTAAATTAATTGGTGAATTATGCAATACACAATATGGTTATACTGCAAAAACAGAAAATAATAGCTTAATGTCAAAAGATAATATTAGATATATAAGAACGACTGATATTATTAATATTTTTGAACTAGATAATAATGATATAAGATATATTGGCGATGAAAAATTGAATAAAATTTCAGAATATAAGGTTAATTTCGAAGATATATTAGTAACTAGAAGTGGATCTGTAGGAACAAGTTTTTATGTTAGTAAAAAATATGAAGGAATGGTTTTTGCTTCTTATTTAGTAAGACTAATATTAAATAAAAACTTAATATTGCCAAAGTTCTTAATATATTTTACAAAAACAGATTATTATTGAACTCAAGTAGAATTATTAAAAGATGTTTTAACTCAACCAAATTTAAATGCAGAAAAAATGAAAATGATTAAAATTCCTTGCCCTTCATTAGAAATTCAAAAAGAACTTATATATAAATGAGATGAAGAATTTAATTTGCTTAATAAGTTTAAAAAAGATATTAATTTTTTTTGAGAGAAAATTAATGAAATTTTAACTGAAATTTGATAATTGTATTTAATAAAACTATTAATGTTATACTTATATTGTAAAACTTTATAGAAAATATTGTTTTGAATGCTAGGCATCTGACAAGTTTATGTGAAAGATTAAATAATCTTTTGTATTTGCTTGTTGGGTGTCTTTTTTTGTTTAAGAATTACAAGATATATTGAATTACTTATTTTATTTAATTTTTGTTGTTTTTTATTTTTCATATATAGAATATATTATTAACTATTTATTTTTTTTAAAATTAATATTTATATTTTTTTATTTGACAAATAATTTTAATGACGGTATCATCACGGTGTAATTAGTTATATAAATATTAATTTTATTTTACTTATATACCCCCCCTATAAGTCCTTTAAAATAAGGGCTTTTTGGGTTCCGATGTGGTGGGGTTCCGTGTACACTTTTTTAATTTTGAAAAAAACCGCACTTTTATACTAAAAATAATAAAAACCCCGTAAATAAAGGAGTTTTTATAAATGAATGAGTTAAAAGATAGCAAAAAACAAGCAAAAAATAGCCAAAAATTAACAAAAAATGCCCCTTTTTTGACAAAAAATAAAAGCATTTTAACAAAAGAAAACAATAACTTAAACCAACACGAAAACCTTTTAAATTGAGAAAAAGATAAAGAAAAATTAATTAATAAATATAAACGATTTTTAAAAGAAAAAAATGTTATTTTAGATATTATTAAACTTGATTTTTTAGAAGAATTTTGTACCCTTAAATTAACTTTAAATAACATTAATAATGAAATCCAAACTTTAATTAATGATGGTAAATTATTTTCTGAAACCGATAATAATCGTGGAAAACCAAAAGAAGTAAGACACCCTGCTTTAATTTCTTATGGTCAAGCATATAAAGATTATAAAGCTGGATATGAAATAATAGAACAATGAATAAAAATAGCTAATCAAAAAGATAATTCCGATACTTTTAATTTTAATAATTTGTATGATAATTCAGAGGAAAAATAAGGATGCAAGCAAATAATGAAAAAACAAATTTAGAACTATATCATGAATGAATGAATAAAAACTCTAATAAAAACAAAGTTGGAATAAAAATTAAAAAAATTGTTTCCACATTAGTAAAAGAATTAAAATCAAATAAAGATTATTATTTTAATCACAAAGAAGCAAATAAAACAATTAGCTTTATTGAAAAATCTTGTTTTCATACAACTGGAGAATATAATAAACAAAATTTTAAATTAGAATTATGGCAAAAAGCATTTTTAGAAGCATTATATGGTTTTTATAATAAAAAAACAAATTTAAGAAGATTTAAAGAAGCACTCTTAATTGTCGGAAGAGGAAATGGAAAAACCGCCCTTGCTTCTGCAATCGCTTTAAAAAGTCTAATTTTAGATAATGAAGCAAATGCCGAACTTTATTCTATTGCAACCAAACGAGATCAAGCAAAAAGAGTTTATGAAGAAATGCGACGAATGATTTTTATTAATCCTAACTTAAATAAAATTTTAAAAGTTAAGCGAGATAAAATAGAGTTTATACATAATAATTCTTTTTTTCAACCACTATCATCAGAAACAAAAACATTAGATGGTTTAAACCCCTATTTTGTTGTTTTAGATGAAGTAGCAATGATGGAAAAGCGTGATATTTATGATGTTATGCGAACAGCAACCGCAAAAAGAAAAGATTATTTAATGTTATTAATAACAACCAATGGATCTATTAGAGAAAATATTTTTGATGAAAGATATTCGTATGCTGAGAAAGTTTTAAAAAATACAATAAAAGATAATAAATTTTTACCTTGAATTTATGAACTTGATGAAAGAAATGAATGAAAAAATTTTAACAATCTTTATAAAGCTAATCCAAATTTGGGTATTTCTAAATATATTGATAATTTTAAAGCCGAATGACAAGAAGCATTAATTACACCAACTCAACAACCTAATTTTTTAATTAAACATTGTAATTTAAAGAGCAATTTAGATAGTGCCCTTTTTAGTCGATTAGATTTAGAAACTAAAAATAATAAAATTATTAATACCGATGAATACTTAATAAAAAATAGAATTTGCACCATTGGAATTGATTTATCAAAAACAAACGATCTAAGTGCAGTTATATTTTTAATCCCAAATTTAGACACAAATGAATTTATATTATTATCACAATTTTTTATGCCAGAAGCAAGAATAATTGAAAAAACAACAGAAGATAAAATACCATATAAACTTTACCAAGAACAAGGAATATTAACATTATGCAAAGGAGAAGAAATCAATATTAGTGAAATTGTTAATTATATTATAAATATAATGAAAAAATATAATTTAATTTGTTATGGTATAGGATATGATACTTTTAACTCTTATCTTTTAAAACAACATTTAGATAATGCAGGGTTTTATCTAATAAATAATTTAATTAGATTTGGAGTAAGAACAATTAGTCCAATTATAAAAGCACTTAAATTAGAATTTGATGACAATAAATTTGTTTTTAATCAAAACCCATTATTAAAATTACATTTTAATAATGTTGATGTTCTTATTGATGAAGAAAAAGAAAATATGATGCCAATTAAAAGATCAAAAAACAAACGAATTGACGGTTTTATTGCCCTTTTATTTGCTTATAAAATCTTTCGTGATAACAAAGACCGAATTTATATTGAATTATATAAAATATATTCTCAAAAATAAAAAAAGAGATTTAATATCTCTTTTTTTATTTATAGTATCGCACAGACTATTGACTGGCAAGGTTTCTTTTCTTTATTTAAACTTGCAAGTAGAACCTAGAATAACTCGCAACATCACTTGCTATTTAATTATAGCATTTTTTTATAAAATTAAAAAAATTAAAGGAAAAATAAAAAAATATGTTATTATATATACAAATTTTTATTTATTATAACATAAATTATTTCTTATAAATTAATTTTATTAATATATATTATATTTTAAAGAAAATTTATATTGTCTTTTTTTTATTTGACAAATAATTTTAATGACGGTATCATCACGACGACAATAAATGATGGGGTTAATTATTATTGTTAAGGTTGGTGATTATGTTTTGATATAAAAAAAATAAAGAAAATAATAATGATCTAAATAAAACGCCTAAAAATTCTCAAGTTGATATTGTTAAGTTTGAATGAAAAGACTTTTTTACTAATTTTCAGAATAATTATCAAATTGATGTAGTTAAAAGCACAATTAATCGGATTGCTACTGATATAGCACAAGTATCAGCTAATACATATCGCCAAAATGAAAAAATAAAAAAATCTAATTTTGATTATTTATTTAATTTGAGACCAAACAATTTAATGAGTAGTTATGATTTTTATTATAAGATAATTACTAATTTATTTTTGCAAGGGAATGTTTTTATTAAAATTGAAAAAGATATTAATGACAAAATTATTTCTTTAATTCCAATTGAATACAGTAGTATTGAATTATTGTCTAAGGATGATGAATTATTTATAAGATTTTATCAAAATAATAATGCATTTGAGATATTACCATATTCTCAAATAATTCATCTACGAAAATTTTATAATAAAAATTTCTTAGGGGATAATCCCAATAATTCGCTTGAACCAAGTAAAAGAATATTAGAAGAAATGACAAACTCTATTATTAACAATTTTAAAGAAACAAATTCTTTAATGGGAATAATTACTACAAATATGCCATTGGGACCAACTGGTGCTCCCACACAGTTTAACCAAGAGAGATCCCAAATGTTGCCAGTTTTACCAGTTGAAGATATTAATTTTAAAAATACTAATTTTAGTAATAAAAGAGTTGCATATTTATCATATGGGCAAGATTTTAAAAAAATTGATAGTAATATATCAAAATTTAGTAAAGAACAAAATGAATATTCTGAAAATTTAATTTATAAATTTTTTAATATAGCACCTGAGATTGTTAAAGGTACTTATAATTCAGAACAATTTTTAAGTTATTTATCTACTGTAATTCATCCAATTTTAAGACAATTAGAAAAAGAATTTACTTTTAAAATTTTTACTAAAAAGGAATTAGAATTAGGGCATTATTTTGAGTTTGTATTAGATAGTAGATTAATAATACTAAACTTATCAAACACTTTAAAAGGCGTTGAACTTGGGGCAATAAACCCAAATGAAATAAGAAAATTATTATTTGGTTTAAACCCCTACGAGGGAGGAGATACCTTTTTAAATTGAAATTATGGAAAAGTAGATAATGAAAAAAATGGAGAAAACAATGGACAACAATAAAATTATTAATAATGAAATTACCAAAAAAATTGATTTTAATATAAAAAAAATTAAAGAAATAAAAGAAGATAAATTTAGCACAAATGAAATTATCGGAATAGCAAATAAATATGATGTAGTTGATTATCACAATGACATTACTGACTATAAAAGTTTTGAAAATGATTTAAAAAATGGTAAAACTGTGCCAGTATTTTTATCTCATAATCACGAAAAAATTTTAGGAGTTGCAGATTTAGAAAACCGCAAAGACGGATTATGAGCAAAAATTAAAATATATACTAATACTAATTACGGAAAAGAAACTTACGAAATTGCTAAACAAATGCAAAAAGATAATAGACCAATGCAGTTAAGCATAGGTTATCGTATTTTAAAATCAGAACCAACAGAAATAAATGGCCAAGTTGTTCGTTATTTAAAACAAATTGAAGTTGACGAAATTTCTTTGGTTCCATTAGGGGCAAATCCACAGAGTAAAATACAAGAAATTAAAAATATCAAAGGAGAAAAAAATATGGAAAAAGTAAATTTAAAAGAATTAAATGACAAAATTATTGATTCCAATAATGAATTAGAAGAAAAAAAAGAACAATTAGAAAATATGGAATTAAATAAAAATAATTTATCTAATAAAGAATTGCAAGAACAAAAAGAGTTATTAACTGCAATTAAAAAATTAAATGAAGAAATTACAGAAAATCAAAAAATAAGAAATGAATATTTAGAAAAAAATATTAAAAATATTGAAAACGGAAATAGCACAATTTTACAAACATTAAGGGGAACAGAACAAATGGAAATTAAAACTTTCTATAATCAAAAAGACATTTTAGATACAAGAGAATATAAAAATGCATGATTAAAAAATATGCAAAGACAACAATTAACACCACAAGAAGCAAAATTTTTACAAGTTGGAACAAATCCAACTGGAAACGAAGATGCGAGCCCACTTGTACCTACTACAATATGAAAAAATATCTTAAATGAAATTAAATTAACTTCTAATTTAATTAATGAAATAACTATTTTAGAACATCGCGGAAAATTAGATATTGCCTATGAAAAAGGTTCAACGGCAGCTAAATTTGTTACAGAAGGTGAAGAAATACAAGGAAAAACAGGAACAGATAGCATTCATTTTGATGGTCACATTATTGCCACTTCGCTTGAATTTTCAGAAACTACAAAATTTATGACAATTGAAGATTTTGAAGCTTTTGTAATTAGAGTAATTACAAACAGAATTAAAGAGGGAATTGAACAATCAATCGCCACTGGAACTGGAACAGGTCAACCAACTGGAATATTATCCGATACAAAAATTAAAAGTGTAAAAATTAAAGAATTAAACTACGATACTATTATTGAAATGATTAAATCATTAAAATTAGGATATTCAAATGGTGCTAAATTTGTAATGAATAACGAAACATTCTGAACTATCCAAAATATTAAAGATAAAAATGATCGCCCTATTTGAAACCACAATATAAGTTCAGATGGAGTTTCTAATAAAATCTTAGGTTATGATGTTGTTTTAACAGACACATATCCTACATTTTCTACAACAAATAAAACGAATTGCATTAGTTTTGGAAAATTAAATACTTATTATGTAAACTTCCAAGAACCTTTAACTCTAAGATATTCTGAACATATCGGAATTAAAAAACTTTTACATACATATGTGGGAGCAGCCATTTTAGATGGTAAAGTTGTTGAACATAATGCTTTTGTAAATTTTAAACCTGAATAATTTAAAAATAAAGGAGGACAAATATGGATTTATTAAATTTTGTTAAATTAAGTTTACGACTTCAACATAATTCATTTGATGAAGAAATAAAAACATTAATTCAATCTGCTAAAAATATTTTAATAAATTCTGGTCTTCCTTTTAAAATTATTGAGGAAGAAAATGATGAACAAATAAAAAATATTATTTCTATTTATGTTAAGGAAAATTTAGGGCGAGAATTAATCGGAGAAAAATTTTATACTATTCTTAACTATAATATTCAACAATTAATGTATAAATATGCTAATTATCCACAAACAACTATATATCAATTGGAAAAAGAACTCACAGAATTAAAAAAGAAATTAAAAGATATTAAAAAACTAGAGAAAATTAAAAATGAAAGATAATTTAATTTTATTGAATGATTATGTTTTTCTAATTGATAAAGAAGAAGACGAAAACCCATTAAGTCATAAAAAAATAACTAAAAATAAAAAACAAGTATTTTGTGATATTAAATCAATTTATGCCAGTGATTTTTATACAGCTAGAATGGCTGGTATAAAATTAGAAATAAAATTAATTATTGATAAATATATGTATAATAATGAAAAATTTATTTTAATTGATTATAAATATCAAAATAATTGACAAGAATATGAAATTATTAGAATTTATGACAGACAAGATGGATTTTTAGAACTATTTTTAAGTTTAAGATAAGGTGTTAAAAAATGAAAAAAAGTAATTCAGTAGTTGATATATTTGATTTTGTTGCAGACTCAATCCAACAATATACTTATGATATTCAAGAACAAATAAAAGCAGAAATTAAAAATGTAGGTGAAAAAATGTTGGCAGAAATTAAAATCACTTGCCCTATTAGTAATAAACATTTAACAAAAAGAAAACATTTAAAAAATTATTTTGTTTTTAAAATAAAATTAACCAAAGATAAAATAATTGGTGTAATTTATGCTACTAAACAATATCAAATAATTCACTTATTAGAATATGGATATATTAATCATTGAAATAATGAAAAAATTAATCCTCGCCCATTTTTACGAAATGCTTATAATAAGTATATTGATGAATATATTAAAAAAATAGAAAATATTTTAAAATATTAATTAAGATGATTATTAATAATAAAAGACAACAAAACATTAATTTAATTATTGAATTATTAAAAACACTTTATCCAAATAAAAAAATTAAATATACATTTTTTAATTTTAATGAAAATAATTTCAATAACATTGAAAATAATATAACTTTTTATAGAATTAATGATAATATCTTTTTTTCATCAGATAATATTAATAATTTTATAAGACAAACATTCCAAATTTGCTTTAATTTTAAAAATGAAATTAATTTTAATGAAATTGAAAAACTAGAAAATGAATTAATAAATAAAAAAATAAATTATCAATTAGCACAAGAGTTTTATTTATACGAACAAAATTTATATATCGTAATTTATGAAATATTTTTGTTGCTAAAAAGATAAAAGGAGAAAAAAACAAATGAATAACAACATTATTGAATTTGGGCTGGAAAATGTTCATTATGCAAAATTAAAATACAATCAAATAACAAATAAAACAGAATATGGAATCCCACTAAAAATATTAGGAGCAGTAAATTTAAGTTTAAATGTTAGCGAAAACACTAACACCTTTTATGCTGATAATAAACCATACTATATTTCACATTCTTTTCAAGGTTATAGTGGTAGTTTAACAATAGCAAAACCATCTGATACTTTTGAAAAAGAAATTTTAGGAATTGAAAGAGATAAAAATGGTAATTATATTGAAAAATCAACTAGTTTAAAGAGTGAAATTGCTTTGGGATTTGAAATCAAGGGTGATTTAGAAGAAAAAAGAATTTGACTTTTAAGAGTTAATTTAAAACGCCCTAACCAAACTCATAACACTCAAACTGAAAATGTAAACCCAGATACTTATACTTTTGAATTAAACGCTTTACCACGAATTGAAGATAATGTTATTAAAATTAAAACAACAAAAAACGCTAATGAAAATAATTATAATAACTACTTTTCCCAAGTCCCAAAATTAGAAAAAGAAGATAAAAACGGAAATGAATAGATATTTAGAAAGTTTAAAATTAAAAGTTAATATAAGCACTTATGCATTAATTATTTATGAGGATTTATTTGGTTCATATGGGGAATTATTAAATAAATTAGAAAAAGACAAATATGAATTTTCATTTATTTTAAAGTTATTATTTTCTTTTTCGAAAGCAGCTGATGAAAATCAATTTAAAGATTTTAAGGAATTTTGTCAAAAAATTACATTTAAAGAAATTACCGAAAATGTTAATGAAATTAATAACTTAATAATGGAATTTGTAGGTGCTAGCGTTAATGATAAAAATTTACAGGAATACGGCGAATTAACAAAAAAGTAGATTATAAATTTAATAAATTTACTCCTAACTTATTACTATGACTAAGTCATTTGGGTTTTTCAATTATAGACAGCAAATATATTAAATTAAAAACATTAATAGAAATTATAGAAATTTATAACAATCAAAATAAAAGATTGGCAACACAACAAGATATTAATAAATTTTTTTAAAGGAATAGTTAATTATGGCAAAAGAAATTAAAGGAATGAGCATTACTATTGATAGTAATGTTTTAGAATTAAATAACAATTTTAAAAAAATAGCCGATAACATAAAACTATCAGGATCTAAATTAAAAAATTTTGATAATAATTTAAAATTTAAAAACGGTGATGAAATTGATATTTTAAATGAAAAATTTAATGAATATAAAAATATCATTGATAATATTTCAGAAAAAAAAGAACTTTTAATTGAAAAATATAATCAATTAAATAAAACCATCTTAGAAACTCAAGAAGCATTATCAAAAACAAACGATACTGCCGAAAGAGAAAAATTAATCCAAAAACAAAATAAATTAAATAAAGAATATGAATATACAAAAATAAATATTGATGCATCTAATCGCAGTCTAAACAACTTTAATGAGAAATTAAAAAATACTACACAAGAAATAAAAAATATTCCCTTTAAAAAATTTGAAGAATTTGGAACAAAGTGTCAAGAAATCGGAAAAAAATTAAGCACACATATTACAATACCCATTTTAGCAATCAAAGGAATTTTAACAAAAATAACTGTTGATACCGCCAAATATGCTGGTGAGCTTAAAAAAACATCAAAAGAAATTGGTATTACAGCAGAAAACTTACAAATATTTCGTTATATTGCAAAAAGAACTGGAATTACTAGCGAAGAATTAGAAAAAAGTTTTAAAAAATTACGACAAGGTATTAGTGCTATTTCTTACGGAATAGCAAATGAAACAACAGAAGCTTTTAACAAATTAGGAATTAATATTAAAAATAATGAGGGATCTTTAAAAGATACAGGAACTATTTTTTTAGAATTAAAAAAATCGTTAGAACAAATAAGTGATGAAACTGAAAAAAATAATTTAATAATAGATATTTTTGGTTCTAAGTTAGGAAAAAACCTTATTCCGATGCTTGCCTTATCAGATGAAGAAATTAAAAAAATGACAAGCAACATTAAAGATTTAGGTATTGTTTCAAATGAAAATGTTGACAAAACAACACTATTAAATAAAAAATGAAATGAATTTAAACATGTTATTAATATTACAAAAATGAATTTAGCATCCGCTCTATTACCCGTGTTTGAGTCTTTGGTTTCTTTTTTAGAAGTTAGTTTAATACCAATTATTAAAGGAATAACAAATTTTTTTAATATGTTTAATGATACAACCAAAAAAACTATTTTTATTATTTTAGGAATATCAGCAAGTTTGGGGGCTGTTGTTTACACAGTTGGAAAAATCATAAATGCTATTAGTTCATTAAAAACACTTTTGTTAGGAATGGCAAAGCACCCAGTTCTTTATGGTATTTTAGTTAGTTTGTCCGCCTTAGCTGCTGGAGGAGTGTGATTATATAATAAATTTAATAAACCACCTCAAAACATTAACCAAGAAAACCAAACTAATAATTATAATAAAATTGAAAATAAAAATGAATTTAAACCAACAATTATTATTGAGGGAGAAAATGATAAAGAACGAGCAGAAAAAATAATTGAAATCATAGGACAATGAAATAATAGAGTATAAGGAGAAAAATATGTATAATTTACCATTTAGAACTTTTAAAATTACTAATAATCAAGATACTTTAATTAATTTATGTGATTTAGATAATATTATTGTTTTATCGTTTAATGGATTAAATATTAATTTTGATAATAATTATTTAAACATTGATAATAATTTTATTTTAAATAATACTAAGCATTCTTTAAACCAAATAATTTTTAAATTATTATTTATAAACCCAAACGCCTATGATAAATTTTATGATTTTATTAATAAATTAAATATTAATTTAGATAACAAATCATACCCCTTTTTATTATTTTATAGTTTTTGAATAAATGAAAAAACAAAATTGGAATATTATTGTGAGGTAATTATTAAAAGTATTATTAAAACAGAATTGAATAATAATAATGATTTAGAGGTTGATTTTATTTTAGAACAATTAACTAACTGAAAAAAAGAAGAGGATAAATTATTTGAAATAAAACCAAATAAAACAAGCGGAAAAAGATACAATGAACATAATAACAAATATTATTTTAAATTAAACCGCATTAAATATACCAATCAATACAATGAAAAAATTAAAATTAGTAATAATAGTTATTTAACATCAGATACTTTAATAACAATCAATGGTCCCACAAAAGACCCATATTTAAAATTAGAAAATATTAATGGTAAAATAATAAGTGAACTTAAAATTAATGTTGAAATAAATGAAAATGAAAAAATAATAATAGATAGTAGAATAAAAAGTCAAAGCATCATAAAAGTTGATTTAAAAAACGAAAAATCATATAACATATATCAATATCAAGATTTTAAATATACTAATTTTATTCAAATTCCACCAGGAAACTATCATATTTTATATTCTTCTAATCTTTCAAAAGACAAACAAGTTGGAAATATTAATATTAAAAAATTTGAAGAATATATTTTAATTTAGAAAAAAGGAGAAATTAAATGGGTGTAGGAAGTTCAACCAAAAGACATTGAAATGACGAAATAATTGCAATTAGAGAAGATAAAAAAGAAATTATTAATAACTTAAAAAATACTAATTTAAATGCAGAAATTTTAAAACAAATCCAAGAATTAAAAGAAGAAATATCAGAATTAACAAAAGAAATTAATGAAGAAAAAAATAGTTTTGATGAAGCTGTGAAAGAAAGCCCACAATTTAAATCAAAAATCTTAAAAATTCCTGATTATAAATTAATGATTGATTATATTAACGAATTATCTAATATTGTGCTTGAAATTAACAAAACACAACAAGAAGCAGAAGAAAAAGCAAGACAAAAAGCAAAGGATGAATTATTAAAAATTGAAATTAAAGAAGATAAAAATATTTATCAAGGTAATAGAATTAAATTAATTATATTTGGAGTTGATTTTGAAAAAAGATCTTTATTTTATAAAGATAATTGTATTGTTGAAAATTATAAAATATTTTTAGATATTTATACCCCGCAACTATCAACTTTTAATGCTTATAATTATTATAATCTTAATGTTGAAATTGAAGACATTGTTTGTATTTTGAATAACGAAAATCAATTATATATTGGAATTATTACTCATATTGAAAAAAATAAAGATGAAAATTTATATACCTTTACTACTAAAAATATTGAATCTATTTTTGATTTTAAAATTTACAATATATATAAAAATAAAAGTTGATATATTTTTTCTACTTTAAAAGAAATTTTTAATAAAAACCTTTCTTTTATTAAACTTAATAAAAAAATTAATGACGAAAAAAATAATAACCCTAAATTTTTTGAAGAAAATGAAGAAATAGAATTTAATTTTTACCAATTTATTAACAAAATATTTAAAATAACAAATATATTTTTAAAATTTAATATTGATTTAAAAAATTTTATTTTAAATTGTGATGTTTGCAAAGATGGACAAGAAGATATCAAATTAAATATTTATAAAGTAAAAGATAATATTAAATGTATTACAAATATAGAAATTGAAGAATTAAACCAAAAAAGGGTCAACAGAATTGATTTTTATCAAAAAAATAACCCAAACAATTACATAAAATCAAGCTTATTAAAAAATAATACAATCTCTTATGAAATAAATAATAATAATTTACAAAATAATTTAATTAAAAATAAAATTTATGAATTAGAAGAAAAAGACTTTACCATAGAAAAAATTATAACTATTAGTAATCAAGAATTTAAATTAAGCGAATACTCACATCTCATAAAATTTGATATTACAAAAGATAACAATATTTTAAATTTAAACAATTTGCAACTAAGAGATAAATTTACCTTATTATTTAACAATAAAGAATATAATAGCATTTTATCTGGAATAATTTTAGAAAGCAATAAAAACACAATTACCCTAATATTTGGCCAAGTAAGATTATGAAGTAAGTTTTAATATTTATTAACCAATATGCCCCTTAAAACGCATAATAAAGTTATTTACAAACAAATATATTTTTATATAATTTAACTAATTAAATAAAAATTTTGATAAAAATATTTTTGAAGTTAAACACCCTTAAAATGAATGATAAATAGTATATAATATAATTATAGGTGGGCCGTATGGACTTGTCCGCTATCGGTAAGAGCATTGTTTGTTTCCCCACCTAAAAAAGAGATAATCGGCCAGAGTCTAGTCGGTAAATACTTCTAGAAAAAAAGTTGCTGGTGTGTTCTTAGAGAGCAGGCAAGCTGCCCGACAAAAAAAGAGGTTTAATTATCTCTTTTTTATTGTATAATTTAATAGTAAATAAAAAGTGGTGATTAAGATGAAGGAAAGTATGCTATCAAAATATTTAAAAATATCTCCAATAGAAGCAAACAAAATAGAAATGGCAATATTGTTTCTACTAAATTCAGCATTTCAAAATAAAAAACAAATTTATAAAATGCATGTTTTTAAATTTTTATCTTTTTTAGAATGAAAAGCTGCAAAAGAATTTTCAGGTCATTTTTTTATTTTAAATTTTGTAGCCCTAAAATGGGGGCCAGTTCCTTACAAAATATCAGAATTTATTAATGAAAATGGAACTTTTCAATTCTTTACTTATAGTGTATTAAAAAAAGAAAAAGACAATGATTTAAATAAAATATTATTTAGTTTTAAAAATTTATCACCCACTTATTTTGAAGATTATTTTAATTGAGAATATTTTTCTGAAAATGAAAAAAAAATATTAAAAGAAGCATCAGAATGAATATTAAAGTTTAAAAATACAAATTTATTAAGCGATAATTCTCATAGAATAATGAAATCATGAGAAAAAGCATGAGAAAAAGCAGTTGAAAACAGTAAAAAAAGCGTTTTTTTTGATTTTAGTTATGAAATAGGAATTCCAAAAACAGATGAAGATTATGAAGAAATATTAAAATTATACAAAATAGAATGTAAAAATAATTATGAATTATAATGATAATTTAGTTTCTGTTTTTATAGATAATTTTGATAATGTTTTAGATATTAAAAATGGTAAACCCAAAAAATCACTTTTAATTCCATTGTTTTTTGACGGATATTACTATCATCTTATAAGATTAACAACGAAAATTCCTAATAAGAATGAAAAAAATTATATCAAAATTCCACCTACACCAGATACTAAATTAAAAAAAGAGTGTTATGCAAGATTAGACAGAAAAGATACTGAAATAAGAAAAATGGAAAAATGAAGATTAGAAAAATATACAATAATAAATTGTTCAAAGATAAATTATATTTATCGTAAAGAAATTTTAGAAAAATGTTTTAATTCTCCGCATATACAAGAAATATATCATATCTTTTTAAAAGAAGAATTAAAAAAAATCGAAAAAGAGATTTAATTATCTCTTTTTTATTTGTTTATTTGACAAATAATTTTAATGACGGTATCATCACGACGACAATAAATGATGGGGTTAATTATTATTGTTAAGGTTGGTTATTGTTAAGGTTGGTGTTTTTTTATGTTAGATAATAATGAAAATAATAAGGTGGTTAAATTATGGCAATAGTTTTAAAAACATTTCCTAATTGTAATGTAGAAGCGTGTGATGATGGAATTATCCAAGATTTTTTTTCTCGTTTTTTTGTTAAAGAAAAAAATGTTCTTTTTTTAAACGAGGCAAAAAAATTAATAAAAAGGCATCTTGGAAATAAAGTTATTTTTAATCAAACATATATATTAATTTATGGGCGAATTATTGAAATTGAAGAAGACACAGAATATGAATTACAAGCAACGAGTGGATATGTAGTTAAAAAAATTATTTTTAATATTAATTTAAGAACAAAAAAGAATGAGATTAAAACACTAACAAACGAATTATTAAATGAAGGCAATTTATCATGAGAAGATATTAAAAACGAAGAATGAAACTATGATATTGAATTATTCACCTATCAATTACAAAATAACACAATTTACAATATAAAAGAAAATCAAAAATATTGAGAAGACTTAAAACCACAACAAAAAATAAACAATGAACTAAAAAATAATTTTAACAACATTGATAAAACAATGACTAAAAAAATGATTGCTAACAATACATTACATACTGAGTGAGATAAAATATCCAACAAATTAGAAAAAAAATATTTATAGAAAGAGAGGTAAAAAATGGCATTTAGATTTATAACATTTGACAACACAGAAGATTATTTAACAGACCATGACCAAGCAATATACTATGATTTTTTATTAAGAAATCAAACAATCCCCTATTATGCCAATAAAGAATTAAGCAATAAAAACGCTATAAACTTATTAACTAATAGCGATAATTACAACGAAGAAATGTTAAAACTATGTGATAATAATTCAACAGGTTTTTTATTTTACGGATTTGGCGAACAAGAAAACTTGGAAGCAGAATTCAAATATGAAGACAATGGAATTCAAGTAAAAATAAAAACTAAAAAAGGAAACAAAGAAATACCATTTTTTTATTTAAGCATTTGTGGAAGAATGATTAAAGTAGAAAATAACACCACAAACGATATTAACGACTTAATTCCATATGCAAAAAACCAAGCAGAAACAACAAAAACAATATTTCTAACAATTAAAATAGATATGTCCAAAGCACCATTAGTGTATCCAATCCCAGATATAGACAACTCAGATAAAAACTACCAATATATTAATAAAAAATTTATAAAAAGTTTAGGTGAAAACAAAAGCGAACAAATTGAAAAATTAACAGAATTATTAGAACAATGCCCCATTAACACTAAAATTGACGAAGTTGAACCAAGCAAAATTGACAATAAATTCTATTTCGAAAAAACCAACGAAGAAGAAAATAAACCTTGAAAAAACATCAAAAGTGTCATGTTTTGAAACGATAATTCAAAAATAATAGCAACCGCCATAATCGATAACATTAATCAAGTAAATGATTTTAAATACCAAACAATTTATCAAAACAGATGTGCTAGCGAATATTTTGTATGAACAGACAAAGAAAGATTAATCCAAGATAACTTAAACACAAGACATAAAGATGGAATTTATGAATTTCCCATTCTTAGTTTTAATTTACCCTTAAAAGGCGAAAAAATAAAATCCTTTGACTGAGAATATACCGCACGAGTTCCCATTCGTTTTCAATCAATCAAAAACCCCAACAATTTTATTAATTTTTGCGAATATGCCCGAGAAAAAATAGAAGAACACAATAAAAAATGAAACACAGAAATGGAAAAAATGGATCAAAAAACAAAAGAGTTAGACAAAAGAATAAGAGAAATGCCCTACAAAATAGAAAGTAGTGTCAAATATGTCAAAAGCAGATTAAAAGAAATGACACCACAAGAAAAACCATTTAATACAGTTGATAATAAATATTATTTTGTGGTGTGACGTGATAGCAAAAATAGTAATTGAAATATTAATAAATTTAATAATAATAAAGAAATTATTTTAATAACTGGTGATATGAGATTACAAAAAACCAAATTTGGCAGTGAATATGACTTGACTATAAGAGTTCCAGAAATAAGAAATATGAGTGTTTGAAAAGAAGATGATAGAACTTATTTTAAAGCAGTTTATCGTTGAAATGGTGGCGAAGAATGATCACCAATATTATTATATGATGGTGAAAGGGATATGATTAAGTTTTGGGTATGAAAAGATTTTAAAACATGAGAAAAAGCACAGCGTGGTATTGTAACAACGGCTGCTATTGGTTTGCGAGCATTTGGATATTGAGTACTAATTGATAAATATTAATTTAATAATAAGGAGAATAAAAAATGAATGAGACTATTTTAGAAATTATTGTTTTGGTTATATCACTTTTTACTGGTGGAACAACCGGAATAACTGCAACTATTTTGAGCAAAAAACAACAAAAAATCAGAGATGAAAACAAAGAATTAAAAGAAAAAATAAACGATATTAAAATTGAAATTAATAATATTAATACAAAATTAGATGTTATTACAATTATAAATAATAAATTAGCTAATAACAACAAAATAAATATCAGACAAAAAAACAAGGATGGTAATAAAAATGAAAAAGAAAAAAACTAAGTTATTTTTTCTACGATTAGCATATTGAATAGTTCACGGTTTAACAATGGGATTACCAATTTTATTCACCGAAATTAATAAACTAATGCTAAAATTAAAAGAAAAAATTAATAAAGAATGTATTTTGTTAGATGAAAATAAAGAAGATAATATTAATGAAATAATTAAAAAAGATCATAAAAAAGAAAATTAAATAAATTAAAAAAAGCAATTTAATAAAAATTGCTTTTTTATTCACCATTAAATTTTACATTACCATTATTATCAATTATTAAATCAGGTAGATTTTCTTCGCCACCATTTCAACGATAAACTGCTTTAAAATAAGTTCTATCATCTTCTTTTCAAACACTCATATTTCTTATTTCTGGAACTCTTATAGTCAAGTCATATTCACTGCCAAATTTGGTTTTTTGTAATCTCATATCACCAGTTATTAAAATAATTTCTTTATTATTATTAAATTTATTAATATTTCAATTACTATTTTTGCTATCACGTCACACCACAAAATAATATTTATTATCAACTGTATTAAATGGTTTTTCTTGTGGTGCTATTCATTCTAATTTTTCTTTTATTTCTTGGCAATTTGTACATATTTGATTTGCTTGTTTTAGTTGTGTTAATTCATCTTCGCTATATTGTGGTGTATTACAAGCAACTAGACTTGTTGTGCTTGTACCTAGTAATGTAATTGCTCCTAAAAAACTTAATCATTTTTTCATAAAAAGTTACTCCTTTCTTGATATTTTATTTATATAAAAATTATATAATGAATTAAGCAAATTTAATGATTATTTATCAAAAATATAATTAAAATAAAAATATTCAAAAATAATATTTATTTTGATAATATATTAACAGTATCAAACAACAATTTTAATTTTAAGAAAGGAAAATAAAATATGTCTCAAAATAAACCATCATTGAGTTTAAAAATAGACAAATATTTACAACTTTATAAACAAAGTTATATATTATCAGTTAAGGGTTTAGCCCTTTTAGAAATAATAAAAAAATTAAATTTTGAAGAAGTAAAAAAAGAACATGAAGACTTTATTGATATATCTGTTAAATTTATAAAAATATTGTGAGAAGAAGACAAATTAAAAAAAGAAATTAATTTTGATTCTTTAAGTAAAAATAAAATTAATAAAATTAATCGAGTTTATAAAGAATTAAAAAACGACAAAGAACATTTTTTTAATACTATTATAAATATTTTTCCTACAACAAATAACATTGAAGAAATTGAAGAAGAAAATAAAGTAAGTTTTGAATTTAAAGATTTAAATACCAAAATTGTATTCACTAATGTTGAAAAAAAAATTAATCAAGATTAAAAATCTTGTTTTTTTATTTTAAATTAATATATAATATGTTTGTTATCAAAAAAGTATCAAAATTGTATTAAATAATATTAAAAAAATTAAATATTGGAAAAACAAGTTAAAAATAACTTGCTTTTTTTAGGTGTTTATTTTAATGTGTGTGATGATTTATTTTTAAATCAGGAAAGGAAACAACTTTAAAATGGATATTAATATTATTATTAATGGAAAAAACTTTTTTAATGAAATATATAACGATTTAGAAAAATATGCTATTAGAGAAATTGCATATAGATTAGAAAAATGAGACGATTTTATTTTTCAAAATTATCAAGAAGATGATAATTTTAAAGATTTTAGAGTAAAAGAAATTAGAACAAAAACATTAATTACTTTAAAGGGGAAAATAAAATTTAAAAGAAGAAGATATTGTTGAACTAATCCAAAGACGGGAAAAACAGAGTATGTTTTTATTTTAGATATAATTTTAGGAATTAAAAAATGACAAAGAATGGGAAATGATGTCAAAGAAAGAATTTTGTCATTTTTGAGTAAAGATAAAAAATATTGCGACATTTCTGGTACATTAGAAAAAGCAGGAATCAGTTTAATGTCAATTTCAAATACTATAAAAAATGCAACAACAAACGACAAATATTATATTAATAAAACAAATATTAAAATAAATGTTCCTCATACTTTATATATTCAAATTGATGGTACTTATATAAAAATGTGGAACCAAAATGAAAAAATAAAAAAACACATCCTATTGTCTACCGTTCATACTGGCTATGATCAAATAAAATCAACTGAAAAAAGACCAGTAATTGCAAATAAGTTGGGCGTTTATGAAATGGATAATATTCCAAATTATATTACTAAAAAAACAAAATTAAGACCTTTTGTTGTTAAATTAATACTTTTAATTATAAATAATTATAATATTCAAAATGATACTGAAATTATGATTTTAGGTGATGGAGCAAATTGAATTAAAGGTGTTAAAAAAGATATTGCAGATCGCTTTCCTAATAACAAAGTTCATTATACAATAGATAAATTTCATCTTAAAAGCAGATTTGAAAAGTTATTTCCTTTTCAAAGAAAAAACGCAGAAATTAAAGAAATTTTTAATAAAGCTGTTGATTATTTTTATAATGGAAAATATGAGGAATTATTACAGTGTTTAAAAGATAGCAAACCATTTATTCCTGAATCTAAATTAGATTATTTTAATAAAACAAAAAAACTAATTAAAAATAATGAAGAGGGTATTAAAAATCAGACATTGTGAAATAATATTGGTTGTCATGTTGAAGGCGATATATCACATATTAAAGGAAGATTTGTTAAAAAAGCAACTTATAATGAAAAAACCTTAAAAAACAAAATGAACGCTATTATGCAGGAATATACAAATAAAATTGATATTTTTAATCAATTAGAACAACCACCAGAAAATATTAGTATTTTATATAATAATTTTAATAAAACTCAACAACAAAATTTATATCTTTATTAATTTCATTTTTAAATTAAATAATTTTAATAAAAATGCATTTTTTGTTGTGATTAAATTTAAAAAAAATATAAAAATTTATTGACAATAAAATTAAACATGGTATCTTTAAGTTAAGTAGATGGATTATTTATTTCATAATTTCTTAAATATAGTAAATACCCTATAATAATTTATACGACCAAAGATTTCCTAATATAAAGATGTACTAACTAATAATAAAAGAGTAATTGAATTAATATTTTTAGCAAAATAAAAAATGATAAAATTATAATTTAAAGTTAGTGAACATGATAATGCTAACCAAAAACAAAAATGCTGAATAATAAAAACTAATTGATAAAAAGATTTTATTCTTTTTTTAACCAAGTTAGTTTTTTTCATTTGCTTTTTATTTTTATATGCCGGAAATTAAAAACAATATTGGTGCTTTTTCTCCGAAAGTTTTAAAACATTTTAGTACATTTTCATGATGAAAAATTATTGTTATTCTTAGTCTATTATTTTTTATTGCTATTTTAAGAGAATTAAGTCAAGGTGATTTTTTAAATATTATTTTAGTACAAGAAACTTGAGTACGTTATCACAGTAAAATGATGGTGGAACATTATTTACATTTAGTTCAGGAAATTTGATGGTTTGCACAAATTATTGGAGCAATGTCTATTTATTTTTTTATTAGAAAAATTGGAATTAAGAATTCATTCATTTTAGCATTAATAATTTGAATTCTATATTTTATTTTTGTTGCTATAATTCCAATTCCGGAAGTTTTATTAATTTGTCAATTTTTAAATGGTTTTTCAATGATATTTTTGTTTGGAATTTTATTTTCAATTACAATGATGTAGAATTATCGTATTCAAAATCAACCTGTAACGGGTTATTTTTCAGCATTAAATGCTTTAGTAACATTTCTTGTATAATTCTTAATCCGGAATTTTGGCCATTATCAAGTTGGTATTTTTAGTAATTTAAATTTAGATTGAAATTTACAATTTATTAAAAATGATTTATTTTTAGATTAATTAAAGCAAGTTATTTTATATTTATATTTAAGTTTTGTTATTAGCTGCTTTATTTTAATTGTTGTTGTTTTTTTAGCATTAAATTTATTAGTGGTAAATATTATAATCGCAACCAATTTGAAAATAATCTTAGTGAATTAGTTGGAATGGTTGTTATCCATGAGATTGATTAAAAAATTTCTTTAAAAAAAATATTTACAAAAAAGAAGTTACATAATAACTTCTACTGCAATAATATCAGGCATTTCTTGTTTAACAATTTGTTCAACACCATCTTTAATTGTTGAATCAATTAATCCGCAACCAACACATGCTCCTGCCAAACGAACATAAACAATATTATTTTTAACTTCAACAAATTCAATATCACCGCCATCTTGGTTAATATAAGGGCGAAGATTATCAATAATATCTTTTGCTTGATTTGTTTGTGTCATTCTAATCACCTTCACTATTTAATTATAGCATTTTTATAACAAAGTTAGTTTAATTAATTATGTATATGTATATAATAATAGGTAGGGATTGAATTTAGAATTTTTATTGGAGTTTAAATTTTTAGAGGAGGACTAATGGAAGAAAAAAGTTTTAGTATATATGGCCTATCTGCTGGAATAAAATTAGCAGACGAAATTTGTAAAATTTTAGGTGTAACAAAACAAGAAATGGAAACTATTCGTTTTGCTGATGGTGAAATTTTGGTAAGGGCAATGAATTCAGTGCGGGGAAAAGATGTTTATATTATTCAATCAACATCTTGGCCAGTCAATGAAAATCTAATGGAATTATTAATTGCGATTGATGCTCTAAAACGCGGTAGTGCACAAAGCATTAATGTGATCATTCCCTATTTTGGATATGCTCGTCAAGATCGAAAAGCACGTGGTCGCCAACCAATTACATGTAAATTAGTGGCAAATATGTTAACAACTGCAGGGGCAACAAGAGTAATGACTGTTGATTTACATTCACCACAATCAATGGGATTTTTTGATGTTCCAGTTGATGATTTACGATCAACACAAGAATTAGTAAGAACAATTGTTCGAAAAATTGAAGAAGACCATCTTAAAGAAGAAATAACAATTGTTTCACCAGACTATGGTGGATTAGTACGGGCACGAGATGTGGCTAATCGTTTAGGAAATTTAGCTGGGAATATTGCAGTAATTGATAAGCGCCGTCCAAAACCAAATGTTAGTGAAGTTCAATTTATTTTAGGAAATGTCAAAGACCGTATTTGTTTTATTGTTGATGATATGATTGATACAGCTGGCACAATTTGTAATGCAGCAAAAGCACTAAAACAGCATGGGGCAAAAGTAGTTTATTTATTAGCATGCCATGGAGTATTTTCACCCCCAGCAAAAGAGCGTTTAACAGAACTTATTAATGATGGGACAGTTAAAAAGGTTATTGTTACAAATACAATTGATATTAATCAAGATAGATCATTTGACGGGTTAAAAGTCATTTCAATTGCTAATTTAATTTCACAAATGATTAGAGCAATGATTGAAAAACGTAGTTTATCAGATGTTTATTCAAAATGTAATGAGCAAATAAAAAAAATAATTGAGAAAATAAAATAGTTGGTAAAGTTTGCATTTTTTAACTAAACAATGCAAACTTTTTTATAATTTTTTTTATTAAGAAAAAGAGTAATTTATTTATGATTATATAATTAATTTTAAAGTATTTTTTTGCTATAATTAAATTAATAAAAAGCTATTTATATAAATTATTATATTACAATATATCACTAGTTAAAAAAAATATCAAGAAGAAAATAATGACAACTTCAATTTATGGTTATAGACGTATTATTCAAATTTATTCAAATTATTATTAATATAAGTATTTTAATTTTAATGTTATTCTTATTTATTGACTATTAGTTACTATTTATTTACAGCATTTTTTTTAAGTACAATATTAGCATTACGATATATTATCCAATTTTTCAAATATTTTGGTAGTCGGAAAAAAGTTGAGATTTTATTAATTAAATAATATAATAAAAATTACAAAAATCAACCATAAATTTAAAAAAAATTAAAATATTTTAATTTTTCTTTTATTTTATCCACATTTAAACACACTAAAAAATAATTTATTAAATTTTAATTAATAAATTTATTTAATATTCTGTAAAAACATTTCTTTTGCACTTATTCAATTTAAACAGGGCCGTATTTTTTCATTAATTACATCATTAACTACTCAATTTAATCGTTTCTGACTAACTTTATTAAAATCAATTCCAGGAATAAATCAATGTCTTAATTCACTATTCATATATTCAATTAAAGATTTTTGGCGAGGTTTACCAGCATCACAAAAATAAACTTGTGTTTCAGCGAATATTTATAATTCTCTTCATTTATAAAATTATCTTCCTCTATCAGTTATTATTCCTTTTATTTTACCCATTAAATTATTTACTTTAACTAATTCTTTAAACTTTTCAAAAAATTCATTAGCAGTATGATTTTCTAATTTTATTGCAAAATATTTTCTACTTGATTGTTCTACTAAAACTAAAAAAGAAGATTGATGATTTTTACCAACAACAGTATCCATTTCAAATCACCCAACATTAGAAAATTTATTTTCAATGTTTCAAATTGACTTAAAATTAATTAATTGACCACTATTATCTTTTTTCCTTTTGTTTTAAATTTTTTACCACGATATCGTAAATTTTGTTTTAAAAATCCATAAAAACCTAAAGAAATTCATTTATACAATGTTTTAACAGAAACCGGAAATTTAACACCAAATTTTAAAAAATAACGATAAAAAAATTCTCTCGGAGAATCACGATATTTATTAAGTCTAATTTTAATAAAATTAATTTGTTCTTCTGTAAAATTACATCTTTTATTATTCTTTTTTCTTTTCTCATAATACATTTTATCTAACTTATAAGGACTATATTCTTCAATAGTTTTAAAACGTTTAATTTCTCGTAAAATAGTACTACAATGTCTATTCAAACATTTAGCAATTACAGAAATATTCTGCTTATCATTATTTTTTAAAAACATTTTTGATAATAATAATTGTTCTAATTTAACTTTATCCATAAAACTTAAATGACTATACATAACATTTATATATCTTTCATTAACTTATAAAATTTTTAATATTTAATACGAATAATTGATATATAATTGATATATAATAAAATCAACTATATATAAAACAATAAAAAAGAGCAATATAGATGAAAAAATAACTTAGCATAATAGGAACAATCGGATTAATCGCAACAAGCACAACAACATTAATCAGTTGTAATAAAGAAAAAAATAATGAAAACGAGGCAAGTAATCAACCAGATCCATCATATAATCCGCAACAACCACCAGAAAATAGTAATTTAAAATTAAGTGTTCGTTATATTTTGCCAGATAATAAATGATATATTGCAATTGTTAAAAAGCAACAAACTGATGATTTTTCTATTATAAAATTTAATTTTTAAGATAAATCAGTTTGAAGTGTTGGAGCACCTTATCATATAATTAATCGAGTATGATATATTGTTAATTCGTTTTACCAATGACAAGGAAATAATGAACCTGAAACACTAACAATCAACGAAAACACCGGTGAAATTACAGATTGAAAAGAACAAAAAGGAACTTAATAACATTTCCTTTTTATATTAATCGCACAAATTTTATAAAAATAATTAATAAAAATATATTTGTTATTGTACTATACAATGCTGTATTAAATTTTCATACCTCAAATATTTGACTAAAAAAACTATATAATGTTTCAAAAACCTTACCAACATTGCTCGCTAATTTGTTAACTTGTTTAACACCAGGATTACCAAATGGTTTATCAATATAATTGTTTTTAAATTTAATAATTATAAAATTATCATTTGTTTTAGGTTTTTTTTGCAGACATTATATATCATTTATTATTACGAACATTAAATTCTTGGTTAAATGTACCACTTATACTTTTTCAATCATCTTGCTTCAACTTAACTATTGGATAACGATTATTCTTATAACGCTCAACATTGTCGACATTTTTTTAGATACATCCCTAACATTATTTTTTATCCTCCTTTCTTTCAATTTCTTTTTTCTTTTCTTTCCTTGAATTGGTTTATCAATTTTTCAAAAAATTAAACAAATTCAAGGAAAGAAAAGAAAAAAGAAATTGAAAGAAAGGAGGATAAAAAATAATGTTAGGTATGTATTTAACAACAGCAGTTAATTTTTTAGCAAATAAACCTAAAACTATGACTGAGGGTATGACTGGTATTTGAACTGGTTTAACTAGTGCATTATGAAAAGTTAAATAAGGTATAACAAATATTTTACCTGAGATAATGGTTTTTTTAGGCGATGCGTGAATTATTTTAATTCAGTTTGCAATTTTTTTGATTATTAAAGTATTAAGCTTTTTCCGTTTTATGGTTAAAGGATTTTAGTATTTATTATTTATCATATATTTTAACTGTGGCACACTAGTTTTTATATGTGATTTGATGTAAAAAATGAATTTATTAAATAGAAAAATGAACTTATTATATTTACTATTAAAGTTCTTAATAGTTATTTTAAGTGTGCCAATTTTTATTATTTTATATATTTAACAATGTTTATTAACAGTGTTTATTAAACATTAAATAAACAATATATTAACATTTTTTATAACATTGTTAATAATCAGTGTTTATTACAATAAATAAACATTATACGAACATTATTTATAACATTGTTTATTAAACAAATATTTAGTTAGGAGATTATATTATGGATATGAAATTTAAAACAACTAAGGAATATAAAAAATTAAAGAAAAATTTTATTAATGATATTTTTTGATTAAATTTGATTTGTTTTTTTGGACATATTATTAATTTATTTATTTTAAGTTTTTTTATTTATATTTCAATATTAAGTTATGGTAAAGATTTTCCATTCTTTGAAATTATTATGTCTGTATTTGCTTTTATATCATTTATTTTTATGATTATTATGCATATAAAATATATTTTTGAAATTAAGGTAGAATTTGATGTTGAAAAAGAAAAATTAATTCAATATTAACAAATTGAAGGAGTTGATAAAATTGGGTAATTTTGTTAAGAAAAATCAGAATATAGAAAATTATTTTATTAGTAAGGAATTTATCCCTTTTACAACAGATAAAGCAAGTTTTATTAATTTACCCAATCATAATCGCCATATTGGTTTTTGGTTGAGTAATAAGTTTATTTATCCGAGTGAAAAACATTCAGAGCAAGTAGCAATTGGTTTGATTTATGATAATTCTTATCCTATTATAAAGTATGATGAAAATTTAAAGCGAAATATTTGAAAATATCTAACTGGAACAGAATTAATCAATTTATATAATCAATATAAACAAAATTACTTTACTAAAATGAAAGAATCGTTATTTTCAAGTGAACCTAAAAAAGTAAAAGCAAATAATAACAATAATAATTTAATAAATTGAACTGTTGAAAAAGAGCAACAATTAATTAAAGATTTGGAAGATTTAAGTTAAATGAATTTATATGATTATTGAGTTCAATTTGTTAGTTATATTATTGGTTCTAATGCTCCTGAGTTTTTATATGTTATATCGTTTGTGTTATTTATTGTTTTGTTTTTTGGAATGTTTTTTAAACTTATTCAAAAAATGTGGAGTTTTTAAAAATGCAAAATGATTGAATTAAATTAAAAGAGTTTTTTATTCATATATTTTTGTTTATAGATAAAACGAATGTTGAAAGTATTACAATGTGGAATTTAACACAAAATGAATATTTAACTTTAATGGTTGGTATTTGAATTGTTATTTTGTTCTTAACTTGGTTTTTAATGTGAATGGTTTTTAAGATAGTTGGGTATTTTAAATAATGAAAAGGTTTGTATTTTTCTTTAAAAATTATTGTTATATTAATGGTTTAATGCTTTTGTTTAGTTTAATTGATATATTATTTTGGATAATTTCTTGGTATTGTGTTGGTTTGGTATTTTGATTGTTGTTTGCTTTGCAGTGTGTTTATTTTGTGTGATGATTGTGAGAAAATATTTTTTATCAGTTAAATTCTTTTCGGTTAGTTCAATTTATTTGAGATAATCCGTTGCCGGTAATTATTGGTAAATTAGGAACTGGTAAAACATTACTTTTAACTTATTTATCGCAAACTATGAAATTATTGACAGATGAAATTTATAGTAATTATCCGTTAGAAGATGATAAAGTAAAAGTTTTAACATTTAAGAATTTAGATTTTACTGACCGAACAAAACCAGCCCCACCCGATGATAGTGTTATTTTATTTGATGAAAGTTATTTGTATATTGATGGAACTAGTCCTCACGTTGAGAAAAAAGTTCATAGTGGTAAAATATCGTGAATTGTTTTAGCGAGACATTTTGGTAATCGTGCGTTGTTTACTGCTCAGCGTGAGGGTATGATTTGAAATAATATTCGCCAGTTAGCAAGTGGAATTATTATTACAATTTCATTGAAAAAACATGTTGCTAAAAAAGGATTTAATTTTTTTAATCGTTTCTTTATTATGCGAATTGGAATTTTCCAAGATATAACGGATTATGAAATTTGAAAAACAAAATCAGTAGAACGAACAGCAGAAGGTAAACGAGTAAAACATAAGTCGGATGTTGGATTAGGGATTCGGTTTTTTAAAATAATTATTCCACTTGAATTTGCTAATAAATATGATAGTCAATGATTAAAATTTGTGCGTGATTTAAAAAATGATGAAATTGTTAATAAAAAAGAATATTATTGGTCGGAAATTACAAAATTAAGTGTTAAAGAACAATTGGAGTTATTTGATATTGATATTTTGAAAAAGAATTTAAAACCTAAAAAAGAGAAAGGAAATAGGAAAGATGATTAATTTATTAGTTGAAAATAATAATAGTAATTGAGACAAGATTTTTAGTTTTGTTTTTGATATATTTTTGTTTATTTTTGATGTAATTTGAAATACAAAGTTACCGATGACAAATACGTCGATTGCTTATTTTTTAATCTTTTTTATGGTTATTAAGTTATCGATTTATGCAATTCACGGGACATCAACACAATATAATAATTTAGGTTTAACAGTTAATAGTGGTGTTTCGCAAGTATATTACCAGTACTATTCTCTTGTTTAAGCGTATAATACTTCTCATTTAACGGTCTAAACGCCGTTAAAGTAATAAATGGAATAACCAAACCTAAAAAACTTAAAATAAATATGGCAAATAAAGATAACGATTTTTTCATAAACTTAACTCCTAACTATACAATGTTTTTGAAACAATAAACCCAACAATATATAAACTCGATATTGTTAACATTAACGGATGACTAAACAAAACTGCCATTCTACCAAATAATCAAATTAACCACGTATCAGAATTATATAAATCCATAATAATATTTTTTGCTGATGTAAATTGATTAATAATAACAGTAATAAAACCAGTTCCAAATATAGCGATTGCCGCCACCAATAAAACTAATTTAATCATTATTTAACACCTCTTTTAATTTTTGCTTGTTGTCTAATATTTTGACGTTTAATTTCTCGTTTAACTTGTTGCTTATTACTATTCTGATAAACATTTTTACCAACATTAATACCTTTTCGTACAGTTGATGAAAGGTATTAATGAAACTGATTTTATTAATACAATGTTTTTACGCAGCAGTTTTTTTGAAAATTGGTCTGAAACAAATTATTTTATTAATCCAACTTTAAAAACATCAAAAAAATTATTGTTTAATGATAAATGGTATTTGGATTTTTTACAAGATAGTTATTCAACGGGATTTGTTTATGATAAACCAAGTTCATCTTTTTTTAGTTTTTATCAAATGTGAGATAGTTGAAAAAATACATATATGGTTAA
This sequence comes from Spiroplasma kunkelii CR2-3x, assembly GCF_001274875.1. NCBI lineage: Bacteria > Bacillati > Mycoplasmatota > Mollicutes > Entomoplasmatales > Spiroplasmataceae > Spiroplasma > Spiroplasma kunkelii. The sequence goes on along the minus strand of NZ_CP010899.1, from coordinate 1,261,836 downwards.
AAAATTTTATGATGTTAAAAAGGAAAATTTTTTAAATGATTTAACTGATTTTATTTATGCTTTTGCCGTAAAATATAATATGTATGATGTGTCTAAAAAAATTGTCGACAATGTTGGGCGTTATAAAGAAAATCGTTATCCAAGAGTTAAGTTAAAACAAGATAATTGAAAATTAATTCCTAGGGATAATGATGTTTTAGTACCACCCAAAGTAATTGGTTCTACTGATAAAAATAAATATGTAAAAGAAGATGATAGGAAATATATTGTAATTTATCCATATCTAATCCAACAATGAAACATAATTAAAACAGATACAAAAAATATTAATAATATCTTTGCATGAAGTTCCAAAGCAATAATTTATTATTGAGATGGCGTTGGTCAACCTGAAACACCAACTATCAACGAAAACACCGGTGAAATTACAGATTGAAATACTTATCAACAAAATTTCGTAAAAGAATTTATTAATTATTCTTTAACTGCTGTTTTGCAAGAAAATATTAGAGTTCAACAAGGTGGTAGTGCGGATTATGAAAATCCGAATAAGGTTGGAACAAAGTGGATAATTTATGATTTTGAGACGGTTGATGAATTATATGTTAAAAATATTAAAAAAGCAATTTATCGGATGATTTTGACTGTTGATGAAGCAAATTTAATTATTTCGGGTAGTTTGGAATTAAATAATGTTAATAGTGATGATTTAAGTTTTAATTTTAGTTTTATGCGAACGGTAACGGGTGAAGTTTTTAATTTTAATAGTTCAATTTATTCATCATTAAATAATAAAGATTTAAGATATTATCAACAGTTTAACGGTCAATTTGATTTATCTAAGTTTTTACAGTCGTTTTTTGCAAGTGCTTTGGTGCCAGTGTTCCAAAATCGTAGTTCGTTTATTGAAAATGGATATATTAATAATTTACAGTATGATACTGTTTTAGTTAACTTTTTTGCGTTGAAATTGCAAAATTTTAATAATATTTTGTTGAGTGAAAATATTAACGATAAATTACAATTTGATAAATTATTAAATAGTATGTTTAAGATTTCACAGAAATTTTATACTAATTATTTACGAACGATTTTTGATTTAGAAAATAATACTTATGTACAAGGATATAATAAAAAATATGGTTTATTAGTAAATAATGGTTTTAAAATTTATCCACGATATTTTTATTTTTCAGATAAATATAAGCAATTAGATATTAAATTATATTCAGCATTTAAAAATCGGTTTTATACCATTAATAATTATGGTAGTGTTTTTAATTATGATTTTTCGGTTGTTAATAATTATGATATTAAGTTAAATTCTGGTTATGTTTTTGGTGGTGATTTACAATCAAAATATGGTTTGCAATATAAGAAAATTGAAGAACAAAAAATTGGTTATAATGTTTTTGAATTGCAAGCACAAAAAGAAAATGATATGTACCGTTATTATGATTTTAATTTTGGGATTTATAATTGACAAGAGATAAATAGTGGTGGTTTATTCCCTGATAAACAATGATGACAAGTTCAATATATAACTCCTAAAGGTTGATGAGATTTTGGTGCTCATATTAAAAATGCGGTGATTTGGATTGTTAATACTATTCCGGGAGTTAAACAAGTTAACGAGTTAGCGAGTGGTGTTGGCAAGGTTTTTGAGACAGTATATAGTTTTTTTAGTCAAATATTTGAGGTATGAAAATTTAATCATGCATTGTATAGTACAATAACAAATATTTTTTTATTAATTATCTTTATGAAATTTGTACGATTAATATAAAAAAGGAACTGTTATTCAGTTCCTTTTTGTTCTTTTCAATCAGTAATTTCACTGGTGTTTTCGTTGATTGTTGGTGTTTCAGGTTCACCATCACCATCTCAATAATAAATTATTGCTTTGGAACTTCATGCAAAGATATTATTAATATTTTTTGTATCTGTTTTAATTATGTTTCATTGTTGGATTAGATATGGATAAATTACAATATATTTCCTATCATCTTCTTTTACATATTTATTTTTATCAGTAGAAACAATTACTTTGGGTGGTACTAAAACATCATTATCCCTAGGAATTAATTTTCAATTACTATCTTTTGGTGGTTGTTGTGGTTTTAGTGTAGTTTCTGCTTTATTGCCCTCGTTTTTACTATTATTATTTGATTTAAGTGTTTTACAAGCAATCAAACTTGTTGTGCTTGTTGCTGTTAATCCGATTGTTCCTATTATGCTAAGTCATTTTTTCATATTTTTATCTCCTTATTTAAAATGTTATAATTATAATATATAAATTATAACATATTTTAATATAATTAGGAGGTAAGTTGTGAAAAAATATGAAAGATTAGATATTAACGAAAGAGTAAATTTAGAAAAATTAAAAGATAATGAATTATTTAAAAAGAAAAATGAAACAATTAATATTAGAAAAATTGCTAAGCAAATGAATAGGTCTTATTCTGTAATTTGAGAAGAATTAAATATGTTTGATAATATTAATGATTATAATGCTTCAAAAGCACAAAAAATACATGATAAAAATAAAAAACAATGTCGTAAGTATTTAATGTTAAATTCACAAGAACTAAGTCATTTTTCGAATGAATATAATAATTTTGGTCGTTCGCCACAAAATATTATTACTTCGTATGAATTACAATATAATGTAAAATTTGGTGTATGTTTTAAAACAATGTATAAATATATTAGATTAGGTTATTTTAATTTAAAAAAATAAATGTTATATTTTAAAAATAAAAAAATAAAAACAAAAAATGGTGAAAAAAATGATAATCGTGGTGTATTGCTTAATATTAGAGATTATAAACATTTTTTAAATGATTATGGAGATGATTTAAATTTTAGTGGAATTTGAGAAATGGATACTATTGATTGTGGTAATTTTTATTTGTTAGTTTTAGTGAATCGTAATTCTAAAATAATTTTTTATGATATTTTATTCAGTAAAAAGGCAAGTATTGTATTAACAATTTTAATGAAAATGATTAACCAAATTGGTATTAGTAAATTTAGTTGTATTTTAACCGATAGAGGAAAAGAATTTTATAGATGAAAAATAATAGAAAAACATTTTAAAATAAGAGTTTATTTTTGTGATGCTGGTAAACCTCGTCAGAAAGCATTAGTAGAAAGAATAAATAGAGATATAAGGCGATGATTAGGTAAAAATGAGTCATTAATTAATATTCGTAGTAGATTAAAACCTATTTTAGATATATTAAATAATACAATTAGACCTTGTTTGGAAAATTTTACATCAAGACAATATTTTAAAAAAATTTTTTCAAATTAAATTAATGTTTGCATATGATTAATAAAATCTATTTTTTTGTTATGTTTAATTTTATAATTTTGAAAATAAATATTAAAAATAATATTTTTATTTTGTTATTTTTTGTAATTATTGATTTTTATTTTTAATTTGTTATAATTTTATTAAATTTTTATCGTTTAGTTTTACAGTATATACAGTATTAATAACATTATTTTTACCATACTTTTTTACTAGCGACCGCAAAATAAAATAATGTTTTCTTTTAAATAAAAAATCAACTCCTTTCAAAGTTGATTTGTTGCACTTCGATTACACTATGCCAAATAAAAAAATAGTTACTTAAATTTATTGTTTTTTACAGAAAATAATGTTTTATAACAAAAAGTCTAGTTAAAATGCAACAATTTTCCAGTTTTCGGTATATAATAAAAATAGTTTTAGTAAAAAGAGAAGTGAGGATTTTTTATTATGTCAAAAAAACTGCACGGGATAGGTGCCAGCAATGGAATTGCAATTGCCAAAGTTTTTAAATTAGAAGAACCAAAATATGAAATTTCGAATAATACGGTTTCTGATTCGGTAAAAGAAATTAAAATACTAGAAGCAGCAATGCAAAAGGCAAACACAGATATTGAAAAACTACAAAAGATTGCCTTAGACAAATTAGGAGCGGAAAAAGCAGCAATTTTTGAAGCACATAAGGAAATTTTGTGTGATCCAGCAATGATTGATGAAGCAAAAAATATCGTTAAGAGTAATAACAATAATGTAGCATATGCAATTCATACTGTTGCTCAAAAGTTTATTACAATGTTTGCAAGTATGGATGATCCATATTTTAAAGAGCGTGCAGCTGATGTTAAAGATGTAACTGATCGTTTAATTAAGTATATTTTAAATGTTCCGGTCTTAGATTTAGCAACTATTAGTGAAGAAGTTATTATTGTTGCTGAAGATTTAACACCTTCACAAACAGCGCAGTTAAATCCTAAATTTGTGAAAGGATTTAGTTGTGATATAGGGGGGCGTACTAGTCATGCTGCAATTATGGCCCGTAGTCTAGAAATTCCAGCTGTCTTAGGATTAAAAGAAATTACAAAACAAGCAAACCATCATGAAATAATTATGATTAATGGAACAACAGGAGAAGTTATCTTAAATCCAACATCGGTGGAGATTAAAACTTGGACAACAGAAAAAGAAAAATTTTTACAATTGCAACAAGAACTATTAGCATTTAAAGATAAACCAACAGTTTCAAAAGATGGATATCAAAAATTTTTTTTAGAAGGAAATATTGGAGCACCAAAAGATGTTCAAGGTGTTTTGGATAATGGTGGGGAAGGAATTGGATTATTTAGAAGTGAGTTCTTATATATGTATAATGACCATTTCCCAACTGAAGATGAGCAATATGAAGCTTATAAAGGTGTTTTGGAAGGAATGCAAGGGCGCCCAGTGATTATTCGAACATTGGATATTGGTGGTGATAAAAAATTATCATATTTTAAATTTCCAGAAGAAATGAACCCATTTTTAGGATATCGTGCGATTCGCCTTTGTTTAGATAAAACAGATGTTTTTCGAACACAATTACGTGCTTTATTACGTGCTAGTGTGCATGGGAAAGTTGGTATTATGTTTCCAATGATTGCGACAGTTGATGAATTTAAAACTGCAAAAAAAATTACTTTAGAAGAAAAAGCAATTTTACTTAAAGAAGGACATAAAGTTGCAGACAATATTGAAATTGGAATGATGATGGAAATTCCAGCAGCAGCAATGTTAGCTGATCAGTTTGCAAAACACGCTGATTTCTTTTCAATTGGAACTAATGATTTAATTCAATATACAATGGCAGCTGATCGAATGAGCCAATTTGTGGCATATTTATACCAGCCATATAATCCATCTGTTTTACGTTTAATTAAAACAATTATTGATGGTGCCCATAAAGAAGGAAAATGGGTTGGAATGTGTGGTGAAATGGCTGGAGAGGAACAAGCAATTCCGCTTTTAATGGGAATGAAATTAGATTACTTTTCAATGTCTGCCACAAGTATTTTAAATGTGCGTCATATTATTAGCAAATTAAAAGTTTCGGCAATGGAACAATTAGTAACAGAAGCATTAGAATGCCAAACGGGTGATGAAGTTTTGGCTTTAATTAAAAAAAGAACAAAAAATGCTTTAGAAGTCTAAAATTTTGATAAAACAGCATTATATAGTGTTATTTTTTTATTAAAATAGGTGATTTAAATGATAAATCTAAATACGTATGTAATAATTGACCTTCCATTACCAGTTTTAATTGTTTTTGTTGTTATTTTTATGGCATTATCAATTATTAGTGGATTTTGATATTGAAGACAGCGATTAAACAGAAGATAACAATTCGGGTTGCTTTTCAAAAAAATAAGTATTTAATTTTTTATTATGTTTCTTTTACTTAATTAGTTCTATTTTGGTTTTAGTTAAACAATTAGTTGGTTTCCCATTGTTTTAAAAATAGCACATAAATTTAATAATTTTATAGTATACTAAAGATAGATGACAAAGTTGTCTGCTTAATGAAAAAAGGAGAAGAAAAGATGGGATTATTTAGTAAGAAACCAAAAGAACTTGAAATAATTGCCCCTGTAGATGGTCAAGTTATTGTTTTAGATAAAGTTGAAGATGAAATATTTTCACAAAAAATGCTAGGTGAGGGTTTAGCAATTAAACCAAGTGCTGGTAATTTTATTGCTCCAATTGCTGGGAAATTAATTACCGTTTTTCCGACAGGTCATGCTTATGGAATCAAAAGTAATAATGGTGTTAAAATGTTATTACATATCGGAATGGATACAGTTTCATTAAATGGAAAAGGATTCGATATTCAAGTAAAACAAGATGATAATGTTAAACAAGGGGATTTATTATGTAATGTTGATTTAGCAGTTTTAAAAGCTGAAAATGTACCAAGTTTAGATACACCAATTGTTTTTACACCAGAAACAATGAGCGGTAAGACAATTAATATTATTAAAACAGGTAATGTTAAACAAGGAGAAATTATTGCTGTTATTAAATAGGAAATAATTTTAACTAATAAGTGATTTATAAAATGGAAATCACTTTTATTTTTGTTTATAAAGTATATTATATACTGTTTTTGCTATAATTGTTAAGAAAGGAAAGAAGGTCAAATGGTAAAAATAGTTTTAATTGCGATTGTTTTTTTCTTATATTATTATTGAGTCTTTTCTTCAACAGGGGCAATTTTAGCCGAATTTTTAAAAATTCGAACTAAAAATATTTATTTTGGGATGATTATGGGTTTTTTCTTTTATTTTGCTGTTATTTCTTTTTTGCTAATTCCATTAGAATTTATTCCTAATTTACGTTATATTATTTTAGTTTATTCATTATTATCAATTAATATTTTATATTCATTATTTTTGTTATTATTTATTCGTTATTGATTTAATATTAATTTATGAGATTGAAATCACGCCATTTTTTTTGTTGCATTTGGTGTTTTTATGGCATTATATTATGCTAAAAATTATTTTATTGCTCCTTCAGGTTCAAACATTACTAATAGTTATATTTTAAGTTTTTATTTTTTTGCTTCAGTTGATAATAATATTATTTTTAAATTAAATCCAAATGTTACGATTGCTAATGCTAAAGCTTTAGCAACATTATCTTGGTTTACAAATGTTTCAGTTTGATTTGTAATGACTGGAATTGATCCAAGTGATATTATTTGAAATTTATTAAATATTTTAGATGCAATGCTATTTGCTTCAATTTTTGTAACATTATTGAGTAATTTTGCTAATAAAAAAAGTAATTGTTTTTTAATTGGTACTTTATCACTCCTTGTTTTATCTGCCTCAAAATTATTAATTTATTATTTTGGATATGATTCATGGCATCAACAGAATATGTTAACTGGTTTATTTTTTGTCACTTTTATTTTAATGACAATTTACACAAATGAAGAATACCGCAGTCGTAATATTCCTTGAATTATTGGTATTATTTTTGCAAGTTATATTACCTTTGAATGAGATGCATCGTATATTATGTTATTTATTATTTATGTTTCAACATGAATTAGTATGTTAAAATATAAAACTAATTTCTTAAAAGATATGGTTAAGTTTACTTTATTTTCAACATTATGTTTTATCTTTTACAACGCACAAATAAAAAATATTTTACTAATTTTTATTTTTTTAGGATTATTTTTGTTAATGATAATTTTATCATTTTTGTTATATCGCAATTATTCACGAGTACATGATATTGAAGTAATGATGTACCTAGGGCAAAAAAAATTATTATTTGTTGTACCAATTATTTTTACTCTAATTTCAGTAGTTATTGTTTTAGCAATGGGGGAAAATAACTTAAATTTTTGAACATTAGAAACAATTGCATCAGCCTTATATGTGCAGTTAGAATTAGGGAGTTGAAAACCATGAACAAATATTGTATTTTTAATTATTTCTTTTGTTTTTTTAGGTTTAGCTTTAATTTGATTATTCCTTTTTGAACAAATTCCGAATTTTGTTGCAAAAACTCCAATTAATATGCTATCAATTTTAACAGTAACTTTTTTTAATCCGTTAGTTGGTCGTTTTTTAATTTTAATTTTTAATGAACAGGCTTTGTTAAACAATGATACGGTTTTTATTGTTGCGTTATTAGTTGCCTTAAATATTAGTATTTATGCATTGAAAATTAAACCGTTTAAAAAATGGCATTTTAAAAAACCACCAATTTCCCCGCATCATAAAAAAAACCTAAAAATAATAAAATAAAGGAGGATATTATGACTTTTGAACAAGCAAAAAAACGTAGTTTAGTATTAAAAGAGCAGTTAGAACAATGAAATTATGAATATTATGTGAATGATAACCCTAGTGTCAGTGATCAAGAATATGATCGAGCAATGCAAGAATTAATTGCAATTGAACAACGATATAGTGAATTAATTACAATTGATTCTCCAACGCAACGTGTTTATGGTCAAGTTAGCGAAAAGTTTAATAAATATATTCATACAAGTCCAATGTTAAGTTTGGGAAACGCATTTAATTATGATGATTTAATTCATTTTGATGAACAAATTAAAGAATTGACTGGTTTGCCAGAGGTTGAATATACTTGTGAATTAAAAATTGATGGATTATCAATTTCATTAGTTTATGATAATCATCTTTTATTGATGGGGGCAACTCGTGGAGATGGTATTACTGGTGAAGATGTTACTATTAATATTAAACAAATTAAATCAATTCCGCTTCGAATTGTCCAACCAACTTTAACTGTTCGAGGTGAAGTTTATTTATCAGTTGAAGAATTTAAGAAGATAAATGAGGAACGTGCAAAAAATGGCGAATCTGAATTTGCTAATCCTCGAAATGTAGCAGCAGGAACTTTGAGGCAATTAGATTCAACAATTGTTGCAAAACGAAAGTTAAATGCATTTTTATATTATTATGTTAATGCTTTGCAGGATGGAATTCAATCACAGTATGAAGCGTTACAAAGATTAGAACAATTAAAATTTAAAACAAATTCTGAGTATCGTTATTGTTCAAATATTGCGGCAGTGTGAGCATATATTCAAGAGTATGAACCAAAACGTCATCAATTAGGTTATGAAATTGATGGAATTGTGATTAAAGTTAATAACTTAAATTTATATAATCGCATAGGTTATACTGCTAAAAATCCAAAATGAGCAATAGCTTATAAATTTCCAGCAGAAGTTGTGGTTACAAAATTGCTTAATATTTTTCCTTCTGTTGGAAGAACAGGACGTATTACTTATAATGCTGTTCTTGAGCCAGTTCGTATTGCAGGAACAATTGTACGAGCAGCAACATTACATAATGCTGATTTTATTACTGAGCGTGATATTCGGATTGGTGATAATGTTCAAGTTAAAAAAGCGGGGGATATTATTCCGGAAGTGATTAATTATGTTGCAGCTTGTCGCCCAAAAAATACTCAAAAATGACATGAGGCAACACATTGTCCAGAATGTAATTCTTTATTAGAACGTGTTGAAGGTGAGGTTGACCAGTATTGTATTAATTCTGTTTGTCCTAAAAAAATTACTCGGGCGTTAGAACATTATTGTTCACGAAATGCGATGAATATTGAAGGAGTTAGTGAAAAAATTATTGAACGATTATTTAAATTAGGATATTTAAAAAGTTTTAGTGATTTATATCAATTAGAGCAATACCGAGCGGAAATTATTGAATTAGAAAATTTTGGTGAAAAATCATTTGAAAATATGATTGCTTCAATTAATAATTCAAAAAATAATTCCTTAGAGCGACTATTGTTTGCATTAGGAATTCGACATGTTGGTCAAAAAACAGCAAAATTATTAGCACGACAATTTAAAACAATTTCTAATTTAGCCGCCATGAATATTGAACAATTATCAATTATTAATGATATTGGTCCAATTGTAGCAGCTAGTGTTGTTGATTATTTTGCAATTCCAGATAATCAACAAGAACTTAACTTACTACGCCAAAAAGGGGTTAAAATTGAGTATTATGCTACTAATCAGCATTTAGCACAGAAGTTTGAAAATTATCGGTTTGTGATTACCGGAGTTTTGTCAAAACCACGAGAATATTTTAAAGAGTTAATTGAAAGTTATGGTGGGCAAATTTCTGAAAGTGTTAGTGCAAAAACCACTTATTTATTGGCGGGGGCTGATGCTGGTAATAAATTAGTAAAAGCACAAAAATTAAATGTTAAAATTATTAATGAAGAAGAATTTCAACAATTATTAAATAAGGAGGGATAAGATGGCACGAATTAGAAAAGAAGTGTTACAAATTTTAGTACATGATATTATGCTAGATTTACAAGATGAGGAACTAACTAATTTAAGTCAAGAATTTGATGTTATTTTAAAACAAATGGATTTAGTACAAAAAATTGATACAACTAATGTTCATTCAATGCATTTTCCATTTGATTTAACAGTTGACTATTTGCGTGAGGATGATGAGATTGATGTTGCTCCGCAAGCTGAAATTTTAGCGGCAGCACCAAAAAAAATAGATGATTATATTGTAATTAATAAGGTTGTTAAATAGAATGGCAGCTTATTCAATCAAAGAATTACATCATCTTTTAGTTGCTAAAAAAATTACTCCATCGCAAATAGTTAAGAATGCTTTTACTAATTTAGACAAATATCAGGTTTTAAATGCAACAGTCACAGAATTAAAAACAGAAGCCACAGCTTTGGCAGCTAAATTAGACCACCTTGTTGTTCCTAAAAATAATTATTTATTTGCCTTACCATATTTTGCAAAAGATAATTTTGCAACAAAAGGAATTAAGACAACGGCGAGTTCAAAAATTTTAGAAAATTTTATTCCAAATTATGAATCAACAGTAACTAATATTTTGAAAGAAAACAATAGTATTTTATTAGGAAAAGCAGCTTTGGATGAGTTAGGAATGGGTGGGCATGGTTTATATGCATTAACAGGGGATGTTTTAAACCCTTGAGATTTAAGTCGGATTACTGGTGGTTCATCATCTGGCTCAGCAGCTTTAGTTGTAGCTGGTGTTGTTCCATTTGCATTAGGAACAGATACAGGTGATTCAGTACGAAAACCAGCAGGTTATTGTGGTGTTGTTGGTTTTAAACCAACTTATGGTTTAATTTCACGGTATGGTGTTTTTCCTTATGCGCCATCATTAGATACGGTTGGATATTTTACTAGAACTGTTGAAGACAGTGCAATTGTTTTTGATTATTTAGCACAAGAAGATCACAAGGATGCAACCTCATTAAAGAGTAAGGAACAAGGTTATTTTAAAAATTTATCATCAGAAAAAATCAAAAAACAAAAATTTGCTTATTTAAAAAATGCGCATATGATTCTTCCAAATGAAATTAGAATTCATTTTGATCATTTATATGATGAATTAACAGCCCGCGGGATTAGTGTTACAGCAATTGATTTTCCAGAAGATTTACTAAAAGCATTAATGCCAGTTTATATGGTGATTTCTTTTGCCGAAGCAGTAAGTAGTCATTCAATGTTGGATGGAATTAATTATGGAACACGAGTTGATGGGGACACTTATCAAGAAGTAATGATGAATTCACGAACTAATGGTTTTGGTCATGTTGTTAAACGTCGTTATGTTATTGGTTCATACACTTTAACAAAAAATAACCAAACATTATTATTTTTAAAAGCAAAACAAGTACGACGCTTAATTGTCAATGCTTTAACTACTGTTTTTTCAAAATATGACTTTTTATTATTACCAGCTGCATCAGCGATTGCTCCAAAAATTACTACTATTAAAGATCAAATTTTAACAGAGGCAGAACTAGAAAATTATGTTGATGATTTATTAGTATTAGGTAATTTAATGGGTAATCCATCATTAACTGTTCCGCTTGCTTTTGTTGATAAAATGCCAATTGGAATAAATGTTAATGCTGCTCCTTTTGCTGACCAAAAGGTCTTTAATGCTAGTTTATTAATTGAAGAGATTGTTGGAATTAAAAATAAAGTGGTACCAGAAAGGGGGAAAAATCATGATTAATTTTGAGGTAGTAATTGGAATTGAAAATCACGTTGAATTAAAAACAAAGACAAAAATGTTTTCTTCTGGCGCAGTGAGTTATGGGGCTAAACCGAATAGTATGGTTAATCCAATGGATGTTGGGTATCCAGGAGTAATGCCAACAGTTAATAAAAAGGGAGTTGAGTTAGCGTTAATTGCTTGCCAAGCACTTAATTTGACAATTGATCCAGTCATTCAATTTGATCGTAAAAATTATTATTACCCTGATTTAGCAAAAGGTTTTCAAATTACGCAGCAATATTATCCAATTGGTCAAAATGGATATTTAACTATTATTGATGAGAATAATAAACCTTTTAAAGTAGAAATTGAACGTCTGCATATTGAAGAAGATACTGCTAAACAGTTGCATGAAGAAGACCAAACGTTATTAGACTATAATCGTGCTGGAATTGGTTTAATTGAAATTGTAACTCGCCCTGTATTACGGTCAGCGTTTCAAGTTCGTCAATATTTAGAAGCTTTACGTGAAATTTTAGTTTATACAAAAGTTAGTAATGCTAAAATGAATGAGGGTTCATTACGATGTGATGTTAACATTTCGTTACGTCCAATTGGTGTCAAAACATTTGGTTATAAGGTTGAATTAAAAAATCTTAATTCAATTGCAAATGTTGAAAAGGCAATTGAATATGAAATTACAAGACAAAGTGAACTTTTATTAATGGGAAAAAGAATTGAACAAGAAACACGCCGATTTGATGAAAAAACAAAAACAACGGTTTTAATGCGTCATAAAACTGATGCTATTGATTATAAATATTTTTCTGAACCAAATATTTTTCCAATTAAATTAGATCCAAATTGAATGACAAAAGTTCTTAAAAATATGCCAGAATTACCAGCTGTCAAACGTAAACGTTATTTATTAAAATTAAATTTAAAACCAGCTGATATTGAAATTATTTTACAAGATTATGCCTTAATGAATTTTTTTGAAGCAACAATTAAGTTATCACCACATTATGAAATGATTGCTCATTATTTAATTGGTGATATTAGTGCTTATTTAAATCAAAAAGGATTAACAATAAGTGAAACATCATTAACACCACAAAATTTAGTTGAAATGATTATGTTAATTAATAAAAATATAATTTCAAATAAACAAGCCAAAATAGTGTTACAACGAATTTTAAATGAAGATTGTGCTCCAACTAAAATTATTGCTGAATTAGGTTTAAAACAAATTATTGATCCAGTTGAAATTAAAACAATTATTGAGCCAGTTTTTAATGCTAATATAGCAATGCTAGAACAATATGAGCAACGGCCAGAACGAGTAATTAAGTTTTTTATGGGTGAATTAATGAAATTAACAAAAGGACAAGTTGCCCCAGAAATTGGCCAACAAGTAGTTATTGAATTAATTACAGTGAAACAAGGGAAATAAAAAAGATGGTTACTTACCATCTTTTTCATATTCTTGATCAATTTTTTGTAATTTAATTGTTAAATCATTAATTGCACTAATTTTAGCAATAAATAATAATTCATCATCTAATTTAATTGTTTCAACATCTCCGGGTAAAATAACACGGCCTTTACGTTTAACATAAACAATATTATAATCTTTATTATTAATAAAACGTAATTCTGATAATGTTTGTCCTTCAATATTTGGATCAGTCACCTGAATAATTAATGATGCATAATTTTCATCAACAGTTTGCATTTCAATTTCAATATCAAACATTGCTTTAGTTGCCGTAATACTTCCAGCCATTGTATCTGGTTGGATAATATTATTAATTCCTAATGCTTTTAGAATTCGTGCATGACGTATATCTTTTACTTTCGCAATAATATTAGTAATTCCAAGGTCTTGTAATCCAATAATTGTTAAAATACTAGCTTCAATATTACTTGCGATTGTGATAATGACAGTATCATATTCGTCTAGTCCTTGCTCAATTAGATTTGTTTTAACTGTTGCGTCTAATGCTACGCCATCAACTTGTTCATAACTAGCAATAATATTATTAACCTTAGTTTGGTTAATATCAAAGACCATAATGTGTTGTTTTCGCGCAATTAGTGTTTCAATTATTGAACGTCCAAAATTATTTAGTCCAATAATTGCAAAACTTTTTCTTCTTGCCATTTCTTTTCCCCCTTATTGCACTTTTAATTATACTATTTTTTTTATTATTAGCAATAATTACTAACTTGTAGTATATAATAATATTAATGAAAGAGGGACATAAATGGTTTTTTTTCAATTATATTTCAAAAATATTTTTAAAAGAAAAAATGATAATAAACAACAACGTAATAATGACCCAACTGCACCATTAACACGGCGTCGTTATTGGTTACCATTCTCAAAAATATCGGGAAGATTATTTTTAGTTTATATTTTAATTGTTTTTTTAGGCGGACTACTGTTATCAATTCCAGGTTTTGTTCATGGCGGAGAACGGATGATTCTTGATGGAAAAGGTAAAATTTTAAACCATTCAGTTACTTTTGTGTGAAATTATTTAATTGGTTTATTTACTGCTGCTAGTGCTTTTTCTGATAATGGAATTACAATTAGTAATCCTGCAGCGGATTATACTTTTTGGGGACAATTGGTAATTTTAATTTTAATTCAAACAGGTGGTTTTGGAATTGCTACTTTTAAAATTATGATTTTTGTATGATTAGGGCGTCGAATTTCAATTAAAGATAAAATGCTAGTGCAAGGTGAACGAGGAAGTAGTAACTTTGGACATACAATGGATTTAATTAAAAATAGTTTTATTTTTTTAATTATTTTGGAATGTTTTGGGGCAATTTTATTATTTTGTAATTTTTATTTTTCACCATTATCAGTAGAAGGAAAATTCATGATTGATAATGTTACTTATCATAATTTTTGACGAAGTTTATGAAGCGGTGTTTTCCACTCAATTTCATCAATTAATAATGCTGGGTTTGATATTATTGGTAATTCATCATTAATGCCTTATAATACTAATTATTTTATTCAATTTGTGTTTTTATTCCAATTTATTATTGGTGGTTTAGGTTTTCCAACTTTTTACGATTTAAAACGAAAATTTGTAGCATGACAACGAAAAGAACATGTTAAATTTACCTTATTTACTAAAATTAATTTAATTACTTATATTGGTTTATCAATTATTGGTGTTTTTAGTGTTTGATTAATTGAATTTACGAATATTAATACAATCCATCCTGAAACTGCTCAGCATATGGAAAGTATTTTACGAAATTCAAAATCAAATTGAAATGGTTTTATGAATATTTTCTTTAATACAATGTCAACCAGAAATGCAGGTTATTCAACAGTTGAAATGAGTAACTTTTTACCAGGATCACGAATAGTGATGTCAATTATGATGTTTATTGGATCAGCGCCTTCTTCTACCGCAGGGGGGATTCGAACAACAACTTTAGCTGTTATTATCATTACAATTTGGTCTATTATTCGGAATAATAATAGTGTTAATGCTTTTAAACGGAAAATTCCAAATGAAACAGTAAAACGAGCGTTAGGAGTTACTGTTATTTCAGGAGGTTTAATTGCAATTGCCATTATCTGTATTAGTGCTGAAAATCCTCATCTTAATGTTTTAAATACTTTTTTTACAATTTGTAGTGCATTTGGAACAACAGGATTAAGTACTTTAAATTTTACCGAACTATATAACATTGGTATTTTAAGTACTTTAATATTTATTCTATTAATGTTTATTGGGCAATTAGGAGTTTCTTCAACGTTATTAGTTTCAATTCGTGGAAGTGCTGAAAAAGAATACAGTTATGTTGAAGAAAATATTTTAATTGGATAGGTTGAAAAAAAAATAATGTTTTTGTGAGGTACCATATACATTTAAGACCACTAAGGTGGTTTTATCGTTAAAAAGGTATTTTAAGCAAAGGAGTATTTAATATATGGAAAAAATTATGGAAAAAATTAATAATATTGTTAAACAAATAGAACAAGTAAAACAAATCTGTGGTGATGATTTCAAAAAATGACCTAACAAAATGGAACATAAGACATTAAAAATGATTTATGAAGAATTAAAAGAGGCCCAAAATGGAAATAATTAAAAATTAGTAGATGAAAAATTTGATTATTTTAATAGATGATTAAATGATTCAAGAATAAGTGATAATAATTATACAATGATTTATAACCAAATATATGAACTACAAAATAAAATTAAAAAATTATTAGATAAAGCACTTGCTGAAAAATATAAACAATATGGAATCTTGTTAGCAGACAGAGATAAATTAGAAATGTATCGTCATAATCGACTAAAGAAAAGTGATTTTTATGAAGTTAATCATAGTTGTGATTTACCTGATGGTGGAAGAGTTTGAATACATGGACATATGTTAGATTAATCTTGAAGAGATGGAAATACTATTGTTGAAGATGAAGCACATAAATATAACAGTTTGGAGGAATAATTATGCCAAAGTGAAAATGCAAAAATTGGTCAGAAGAAACTGCAATAGAACATGATTTAGAACCTTGTGATTTTTATTAGCGAGTGTGGTGGTAATTATGTGGTGCTTGTTGTGAATAAGCAATGTTTAGATCATAAGAAGATGAATAGTATATTTTAAAAAATATTTATTTATTATAAAATAAAAAGCTAGGAAAAAAATTATGAAGAAACTATGAAAAAAAACTAAAATAAATTAAAAAAATACATCAATATGCTGTGCGATGAGCAGTAGATATTTCACATATTAAATTTAAAAAAAGTACAACATAATTATTGAAAAATTTATTTATTTAATAACATAAAGGAGAAAGTTTATGCGTGAAATTTTGAACTGTGAAGCAGGATGTCATGCTCGAAAACAAAAATACGAACCCGGGTTCGATTTTCTTGCTGAATTTTCTAAAAAAGAAGATGGCATTTTTTATGAACCGCATAAACAAAATAATAAAAGGAAAAATATTTAAAACTATCGAATACATAAAACATTAATTCAATCGTATAACAAATGTGGCAATGAAGTAATTAGTTATATAATTAATACACCTGAAAGTTCATTTATATTAGCTTCTTGTTTTGTTTTTAAATATAAATTTAAAGAATACTGATTTTTAATTGGTATAATTCCGCAATTGAGTTATTGAACTAGATATATAAAAGATAATGTAAAAAAAGAGTCAAATAAAAAATATAAAGGCTATATGTTATTTCATGATTTAATTGATTTAGAATTATATGATCATGAAATTTGAGTATCTTATGAAAATAACTTAATTAAAATTTTTGATAAATCAATTAAAGAAAAAAATAAAAAATTTGAACGTTGAAATAATTTAAAAGCAAAAATTGTTAAAGAAAAATAACAAGAAAAAAACCAGGACATTGTCCTGGAAAGTAAGAAACAAGAAACCCCTATTAGTAACACCGATCCACATGATGAAGTTGATTTAGAACAATTATTGAAAGATTTATCAGCGTTATAAAGGAGGGGGAATTTAATAAATAATATGTCTACAAGACTATTATATACAAGACTATTATATAATAGTAGACTTTTTCTACGTAAAGTTATTTTTTTTGATTTAAAAAATATTCAATATTTTTGATAAACATAAAAATTACAAAAGAAATGACAAAAGAAATTACAAAAAGAGTAACAAATGGAAATGAGGGGTAAAATGAATAAATTAGTTACTTATGACAAAAGAAGTCCAATATCAATTGGCATTGATCCAGCCGGAATAGGAACTACTGGTATATTTTTAAAAATATATAAAACCAAATGACCTATACGTAAATATATACAATTGAAATCTTATAATCCAGTTGAAGCTGTATTAAAAATACAAAGTGAAATTAAAAATTTTAAGAAGTTAATAATTTTATTTTAATCGAAGTCATTGTAATTGAAAATTTGCATCAAGGTCCTGAAAAAATGAAAGAAGTTAAAGCTACCAGAGAATTAATAGGAATTATTATATATATGATACAAAAATTAGATTGCATAAGCCAAATGATAAATATAAAATTATAGTAAAAAAATTATTAAAGGAATTTGGTCAAAAAGTGAACATGCAATACATGCGCAAACAATCTTGGAAGCACATTTATTAGAAAAAGAAAGAAGGTTGAAATGTGAATTATGAAATTGGGAGGAAATAAAATATGGGAGTTAGACATATTGAAAATAAAGTATTAGTAGCAATTTTTGATGGTATTGTTACTGTATATAATAAGAGAATAAAAGATGAAGATTATAATGGTATCAAAATTTCAACTTTAACATTACAAGTTAGATGAGGTTCAAGTTATGGTTTTATTAAAAGTTATGATCCTGTTGAAATGAAAAAACTTAATCGATTTAATATTTATGATTTTTTTCGTATTAAGAGTATAATAACAAACAATTTTAATATAATGAATAAAAATAATATTTTGATTTTAATTTTAAAAGAAAAATATCGAAAAAAATAATACTTGAATTTTAATAAAAAATAGTGCATAAATTACTGATAGGAGGAAATTTAACATGTTAAAGATTTTAAAATTAGATGAAAATTGTGAACCAATTAAAAATGAGAATGGTACTTATGTCATTGAAGACTTTAAATTAGATGAAGTAATTAATAATGCCATTGAAGAATATAAAACAACACAAAGTGAAGAGGAAACTAAAAAGGCTGAAGAAGAAGCTGCAGAAAAAGCTGTTTTAGAAGAGGCAAAAAAAGAAAGAATTGATTATTTAGAGAAATAATTGGATATTTTAAAAGAACAAGTAAAAAGAACTTTATGAACAGGAGCAGTTATAGAAATCAATGAATCTGAACAAAATAGTTCTAATAATGAAACAGATAATGAAACAGAAAATGCATCAATGGGATTTTATCCACAAAGTAAAAAAAATACTGGAGGTTAGTCATGGCAGTTACATTTAATACAATACAAACTTTTTTTCAAAATAATTGAAGATTAACAAATTTGTATGGTGATTCTAAAATTGCTGCTTTATTTTCAAATCAATTGTAACAAGATTTTTGTGCATTTAAAGCAGAAGTATTTTTACCTATTATGAACTAATCTCAAACACAAAATGATTGAGATCCAGTTAAAGGATTTAATGAAAAGTATGTAAGGGAAGATTTCAAAAAAGTACAATTAACTCAAAATTTTACTGTTTATTATTAGTATCAGCAAAGTTGATAAATTAGCTGATAATTGAGCCGGGAATAATAAAAATAACTGATTCTCAAAAAGATAAAATTTTTAATATATATGTTTTATCAAAAATTGCATCCGGAGTTAAAAATTTAGTACCAAATTATGTTAAAATTACAAAAGAAAATTTTGTTGATGAATTAAAACGTTTAGAATTATTAGTAGAAGATAACGATGTTCATTTAGAAGATATGATTATTTTTATTGATCATGTAGCTGTAACTGCTATGGTTAATGTTAAAATTCAATTTACTCAAACTTCAATTGAAGGAACTTCTGCGACTATTAAAAGTGCATTAGGATTTAATTTTGTTTAAGCATCAATTGGAAAACTAGTATTTCAATTTTTACCTGTTTTACCGCAAGCATTTGCGTGGGTAGTAGCTGTTGATTTACAATTATTAACTTTAAAAAGTTAACTAAATTAATAGTTAACTTTTTATCGGTTGGTATTTACAATTTGCAGTTTATTAAAAATTGAAAAAATATTATTTAAAATAGATAAAAATTTAATTCCTAAATATAATAATTTGGATGCAAAAAATATGATTCATATTTAAAAAAATAAGTAATATTTCATTAGATGAATTTTCAAATCTAAATGATATTGATTCAGTTGTGATTTTATCAGATTTAGATAAAACAAAAATTGCTAATGAAACAATTTTAAAAATTAATTAGTATCGATTGAGTTATAAATTTCAAAAAAGTTTAATTGAAAATTTTATTAAGATGAAGAAAAATAATTAATTCAGTTAAAAAAAATAATCCATTTTATTGATTAGAAAAATTAGTTAATAAATTAATTGATCCTATTAAGAAACAATTACATACTATATCTGAAAAAATATTATTATATATTAATAAATTAGTTGTTAATAACAGTAAAAAAAATATTTCTGAATTATTAATACCATGTATACCAGATTCATTTTTATTAGGATTAAAATTATTTTTTAGATTTAATTTATTTGAAAATTAATAAAAAAGCGCTATATTTAATCTGACTATAGAACTGGTCTTAAATGTATATGGTTTCTACAAAAAAAAATAATCTTTTTCTCTTGTTTAAAATGATATCTTTTGTATAATATATAAGGTATCACCACGGAACAGTACTCAAGTTGGTGAAGAGGGCACCCTGCTAAGGTGTTAGGTCGGGTAACCGGCGCGAGAGTTCGAGTCTCTCCTGTTCCGCCATTTAATTTACATTTAACGAAAAAAGTAATAAAGAGTTATAAATAATTTTTATAACTCTTTATAAATTATTGGTATAATAAAAGTAGTAATATTGTGTAATAAAGGGGAAGAATAATGAAAAATTGATTAAAAATTATTTTATCAATGATTTTTTTATTTGGTATGGCGATTATGGGGTTACTTGTTGTCTTTATTATTTTCAATGTTAAATTCTTATATATTTTTTTAGGAATTATTATTATTGATTTAATTTTCTCATTCTTTTTCTTTTTTTCCAAACGACGTTATGAAGTTAAATTTTCTTGAATTATTTTTATTAATTTTGTGCCATTTATTGGTCTATGTTCATATGTTTTTTTTGGTCGAAAATATCATTATTCAAATAAAAAATCATTATTGTACAATCATTTAAATAAATTAGAATATGATACTTATTGTAAAAAAAATAAGACATGTTTAATAAAATATACTGCTCCTAATCAAAAATTTGGGAATGTTATTGAATTATTAATGCGGCATGCGAATAAGCCACTATACCAAAATAATAAAATTAAAATAATTACAAATGGTACACGTGTTTTTAAAGCATTATTAACAGATTTACAACAAGCACAACAATATATTTTATTAACTTATTTTATTGTTGCTGATGGTGAACTATTTGAATCTTTTTTAGCAGTTTTAAAAGAGCGAATTGCAGCTGGTGTTCGGGTTTATATGATTTATGACCATGTTGGTAGTTACTTTAAAATTAGTAAAAAAAGTATTAAAAAATTAATTAAAGCTGGTGTTCGAGTTCATAAATATTTACCAATTATTACACCTTTTATTAGTGGGAATGCCAATTATCGTAATCATCGTAAAGATGTTATTATTGATGGTTTAATTGGTTATACAGGTGGAATTAATTTAACCGATTTATATGTTGATAAATCATGAAAGTTTGGAATTTTTCATGATACACAAGTACGAATTGAAGGTGAAGCGGTTCGAGGTTTGGAAGTAATTTTTGCTGATGACTGATTTTTTGCAACTAAACGTCATGAAATAATCACAGATTTAGAA
Source organism: Spiroplasma kunkelii CR2-3x (assembly GCF_001274875.1). NCBI lineage: Bacteria > Bacillati > Mycoplasmatota > Mollicutes > Entomoplasmatales > Spiroplasmataceae > Spiroplasma > Spiroplasma kunkelii. Next base: position 1,240,443 of record NZ_CP010899.1, on the reverse strand, counting down.
CCAGCCATTTTAGCACCAAAACAATACAATATAAAGGGTAAATCACATTTACAAATTGTTAATCATAGCCCTAGCATTGATCATTCAATTACCAAAGACCTATATATTTCATTAATTAACAAAGCTAGTAAACGAGTTTGATTATCAACCCCTTATTTTATTCCACCAGATGATCTTATTCAAGCTTTAATTCTTGCAGCACGTGCTGGAGTTGATGTTCGTTTGACAATTCCAGGTTTGACTGATAAAATTTTTGTTTTAGATATAACAAAAAGTTACTGTAAACCTTTATTTGCTAGTGGTGTTAAAATTTATGAAATGAATAATACTTTTAGTCATAATAAAATTGCTATTTTTGATGATGATATTGCTGTGATTGGGACTTGTAATTTAGATTACCGTAGTTTCTTTTCTGACCATCAAACAACAGTAGTTATTTATGATCCAGAGGTAGTTGTAAGCTTTATTCCTCGTTGAGAATGAGATTATGAACATTCAATTTTATGACAGGAATGACCAATTAAATATAAACCCTTGAGTTATCGACTATTGTTAACATGTTTAAAATTAGTCGCACCAATTTTATAAGTTAATGCTAATATTAATAATAATCTTTTGTATAATTAATATGTGAAGAAGGAGGGGTATAATGCTATTTAATAAATTAAAAAATAAAGATGACAAAGAAAATGAACATCAAACAGAAAAAAAGCATAACTTATTACAAAAAAAATCATTGTCATCATCAGATAATTTAGAAAGTAGTTTGTTTGAAGATGAAGATGATAATAGTAAAATTAAAACTGGTTTTAGTTTTAAACGGCGTAAAACGCACAAAATTATTAAAGAATTAAATCGCCAGCGAATTAAGTCATTATTATTTTATACTGATATTAGTAATGTTTTACGACAATTGGAATTTGGGATACAGCCAGTTAAAAATATTCATTTGGAAAAAGAAAGTGAATATATTGTTTGAACATATTTAGAAAAACCTGATCATTTAGAGTTTGAATTAGATAATTCAACTCGACATTATTTTTGAAGTTGAATTGCAGAGCAAAAAGTTGATCCAAGTCAAATTGCTGTAATTGCAATTGATATTCAAAATTTATTTCATTTAACAAAAAAAGATTGAGAATATGATGATGTAACCCGTCGTGTAAAAGTTTTTGAAGATGTGAAACCAACAGCAATTCGCTGAATATTAATGAAAAATAATCAGTATTTAAATCGAATTCAAATGTATGTTAAAAGTAATAATTTAAAACTTAAAATTTTTCAAGGTGAAAAAGGAAATGTTTCTAATGTGTTAACAGAAGGTAGAAAAAAGTAAAGAATGAAGAGAAACTTAAAGAAAATTACTCTGCGTGAAATTGATTTTGCGCAATGATATACTGATATTGTTTTAAATGCTGATTTAATTGCATATGGGCCAGTTAAGGGAACAACTATTTTTAAACCTTATGGATATGCAATTTGAGAAAATATTCAAAAAATTTTAGATGCTGAATTTAAAAAAAATGGTGTAAAAAATGTTTATTTTCCTTTACTAATTTCAAAAACTCTTTTTAATAAAGAAAAAGAACATATTGAAGGGTTTTCACCAGAAATTGTAACAGTAACAAAAGTTGGAAATAAAGTCTTAGATGAAGAATTATACATTCGACCAACATCAGAAGTTCTTTTTGGAACCTTTTTTAGTAAAGAAATCCAAGGTTATCATGAATTACCACTGTTATATAATCAATGAGTTAATGTTTTACGTTGAGAAAAAACGACCCGTCCGTTTTTACGTACAAGTGAATTTTTATGACAAGAGGGGCATACAATTCATAGCTCAAAACAAGAAGCACAGCAATTTACTTTAAAAATTTTAGATATTTATGCTACTTTTGCAGAAAAAACTTTATTATTACCTGTGATTAAAGGGCAAAAAACAGAACGTGAAAAATTTGCTGGAGCAGAAGAAACTTATACGATTGAATCATTAATGTATGATGGTCAAGCTTTACAATGTGGGACTAGTCATTATTTTGGTCAAAATTTTTCTAAAGCATTTGATATTAAATTTTCAAATCAAAAAAATATTTTAGAATATGCTTACTCAACATCGTGAGGGGTTTCAACGCGTTTGATAGGAGGACTTATTATGACACATAGTGATGATAATGGACTAGTATTACCACCGCAAATTGCACCAATTCAAATTATGATTTTACCAATTAATAATGATAATGATGATCAATTATTTGCAGTTGAGCAACTACAAAAAAAATTGCACAAATATCGTTGTGAAATTGATCAATCAGACAAAGGTTTTGGGTTTCGTGCATCTAATGCGGAAATTAAGGGAATTCCATTGCGAATTGAAATTGGATCTAGTGATTTAGTACAACAACAAGTTATAATTGCTCGGCGTGATACTTTTGAAAAAATTACTGTTTCCTGAACAGAAATTGAAAAAGTAGTTTCTGATTTATTAGATCAAATTGCAACAAATTTATACCAAAGAGCTTTGGATAATCGTCATCAACGGACAAAAAAAATCGATAATTATTCAGAGTATAAAAAAACTTTAGCAAAAATGAATGGTTTATTTTTAGTGCCGTTTTGTGGTCGCATTGAGTGCGAAGATACAATTAAAGCTGAAACACAAACAACTTCACGTTGTATTCCATTTGATGTTTCAACAAAAAAAACAACTTGTTTTCATTGCGGACAACCAGCAACTAATTTAGTTTATTTTGCGCGAGCTTATTAATAACAAGGAAATATCTTTTATTTTTGATAAATTTCAATTGTAAAGGAGGTTTTTAAAATTTTTTTGTTTAATCAAAATTTTATTGAATAGCCATTAGCAGTTTATAATTTGCATCAAGTATATTCAAGCAGCAAATTTTGTCTCTTGTTAATTTGATGATAACATCATTTAAAATAAATGCAACTATTTTTTAAAAAATTAAAATATTTTATAAATATAACTTAATTTAATCATATTTAAGCACACTAAAAAGAATTTATTAAATTTAATTAATAAATACATATTTTATTATTTTAATGACATATTTTATGAATTAATGTACATTTTTAAATATTTGTTGTTTATATATTCTGCAAAAACATTTCTTTTGCAGTTATTCAATTTAAACAGGGCCGTATTTTTTCATTAATTACATCATTAACTACTCAATTTAATCGTTTCTGACTAACTTTATTAAAATCAGTTCCCTTATGAAATCAATGTCTTAATTCACTATTCATATATTCAATTAAAGGTTTTTGACGAGGTTTACCAGCATCACAAAAATATACTTGTGTTTCAGCGAATATTTCTAATTCTCTTCATTTATAAAATTCTTTTCCTCTGTCAGTTATTACGCCTTTAATTTTCCCAATTAAATTATTTACTTTAACTAATTCTTTAAACTTTTCAAAAACTTCATTAGAAGTATGATTTTCTAATTTTATTGCAAAATATTTTCTACTTGATTGTTCTACTAAAACTAAACAACTAGATTGATGGTCTTTTCCAACCACAGTATCCATCTCAAATCATCAAACATTAGAAAGTTTATTTTCAATATTTCAAATTGACTTAAAATTAGTTAATTGACCACGATTTTCTTTTTTTCCTTTTGTTTTATATTTTTTACCCCTATATCGTAAATTTTCTTTTTTTAATCCAAATTCACCTAAACGAACTCATTTATAAAAAGTTTTAACACAGGTAGGAAATTTAACACCAAATTTTAAAAAATAACGATAAATTAATTCTCTTGGAGAATCATGATATTTATTAAATCTAATTTTAATAAAATTAATCTGTTCTTCTGTAAATTCAGGTAGTTTTTTAATACATTTTTTTCGCTTTTTCTGATAGTCTTTATGTGCTTCAACTGCTATATAATTTTCTATCTTTTTAAATCGCTTAATCTCTCTTTTAACAGTATCTACACTCCGATTTATTTTTCTTGCTATTTCTGACATATTAATTGTTTCATTTTTCTTTTTACAAGCATTAGAAGATAATAAATCCTCAAATAAATCTCGTTCATCATATTTTACATGTGTATAATCTTTCATATATTTTGTCTCCAATCTTTTTAAAGTTATTTATACACTATTTTTTAAAAAAATATTGACAATTATTTTTAAAGTTATAAAATTATAATGTAAACAAGTAGTAAGTTTTGTCTCTTAAAACTGTTTATATCAATAAAAAGAAAGTAATTAAGTTTACTTTCTTTTTATTTTGATGTAAAATAAACATAATAAAAATAATATTAAGTTCTTTAATACATTTTGATAGGTGTTTAATACTTGATAAGTTTGATAAGTTTGTTTTATACTCTTTTATTTAACCATATTGTTTAAATAATAGCAATTTTAATATGCAAAAAGGAGTAAAAAATGGTAACTTTTAAGACTATTTCAGGGAAAACTAAGGACTTTTTGAGGAAAAAAGGAGACAAATTAAGTAATAAAAGAGCATATTTATACTATTTAAAACTACCATTTAATAATTGAAAAGATGAAATTGATGCAAAAACTGCTGATTTTATTGAAGATATGATAAATAAATTAGAAATAGAATTGGAATTGGCTTTATTAAATGACAAATATGGCGGGGGTAAAAAGTTATATGTTGAGAAATATGTTAAAGATATAAATTTTTCTAACTCTAATATTGTTATTCAATTTGATAAAGAAGAATTACCTAAAATAAATGAGGTAATTAAAGATGCTTAAACACTTTTTACATTTAGATGAAATACCAAGATGGTTTTATCAACAAAATATTCCTAATGCACCTTGAAAAGAAATATATAATCCTGCTGATGAATATAATGAAATAGGAAGTCGTTATAGTGCTAAAACATTTGCAATTAAAGATAATCCAATTGGTAAGTCTTGTGCAATATCATTATTAGTTAATAAACCAATATTTATTATTGCTGTTATGAAAATGAATAAAGATATTAGAAATGGAGTATTTAAAAATATTCAAAATACTCTTAATGTTATGAATATTAATTATAAAGTTAATTTATCAGAGAATTCTTTTACATTAGTGGTGCTAAAAGAAAATTTATTATTAATTCATCTAATCCTGAATCATTAGGAAGATATATTATTAAATATTGTAATGAAATAATGCCATTTAATGAACAATTAATGCGATTAAAATATGATCAAATAGGTAAATTTAAAATTAATTATTATGAAAAAGATAAAAAGTTTACTAAAACTATAATTATTCATTATTCTAGTTGAAGACTTAATACTTATTTAAGTAATGATATTGTAAGAGATCAATTAGAAATGGAAAGAAGATGACCATCAAGAGCAAGAGTATGAAGTTGAGGATTACCTGGACAAGTACAAGGTGCTGTATTTGCCGAATATCTTAAATTTACTAAATTAACTTGAACTTTTGATAAAATTATTGCTGGTTTTGATTATGCTCAAGCAGATAGTCCAAATGCACATAAAACAAGTGCTAGTTTATGAGTATATAATTCAACTTTAAAAAAGTACATAAAATAGGTAAATATACTCACTCTAATGCAACTATGGAACATAGAAATGTATTTGAACAAGCACATGATATAATTCAATTTTATTTATCTAGTTTAAAGAATAGTACTATTTTTATTGAAAATGGTTTAACTATTAATGTTGATTATGGTGGTGGTGGAAAAGCATTTATTGATGTTCTTAATAAGGAAAAAAGAAAATATAAATATGGTACATTATTAAGATTTGAAGAAGTTGATAAAAGTATATGAAATGTTACTAATAGAGTTAATTCATTTCTTGCATTAATGACTACTGATAAAATGACCCATGATTTAATATTAGAAGAAAGTAATACAGAATATCCAATGATTCAATGAAAAGAAAAACCAAATGGTGGAAAAGAAGAAATAGTAGATTTATATGATGATGAATTTGATGCTGATTATTATGCATTAAGTGAATATATTAGAGATATTGTTCAATCATCAACTAATAGATTAATAAGGGAGTATGTTTAATATATATATATATATATATATATATATATATATATATATATATATATATAATTGATATGGATAAAATTATTGGGAAATATAAAAAGAATGTTCCTAAAAATAATATTTTTGTTTATAAATATAAAAATGATTATAAAGTTTTAAAAGTAGATAAAGTAGAAAAAGACAGTAAGATATTAATTTGTCATTTTGCTAGATTAGGAGTAAATAAAAATGAATAATAATATAAATAATTGATTATCATTTAATAATCGTGATTGAAAAATAAATGTGCCTTTAATTGTTGCACAAAGAAAAGTAAGAATGGAAATAGGAAGAGGAATAATTTGTGATAGTGAAGATGAAAAAGCATTAATACATTGACAAAATTGATATCATAAAAAGAAAATATATGAAAAATTAATTAAAATGTCTTGAACTAAATCATTATTAGGTGTTGCTGTTATGTTTATATATGAAACAAAAGATAATGATTTAGATGTTATGTTAGGAACAGCATTATTTACTAATTTTATTTCTAAAATTAATGAAGAAGAACAATCAGCAGATATTTGAATATTACCAAATCAAGATGATACTGGTTATATTTTTCATGTCATTATTAATGATAAATATATTCAAATTGATTCATATCCTAATGATAAAAATACTCAAGCAGGAGTAACTAGTGGAAAAATAGATAAAAGTTTAAGAATTGAAAAAAAACATATATTAATAAATTGGGTCGTTTTCCATTAATTCAAATTCCTAATTTTATTAAAGCTAATTTACAAGGTCAAGCATCAAGTACAATGTTAAGTGCTTATCCTGATATTTTTCCTACTATGTGATTAATTGAAGATTTACAAGATAATTTATTTATTAAAAAGAAAACAAGAAGATTTAGTCGTGCTAGAGGTTATATTCAAGCAAATAGTGATGAAATTACTGCTGTAAAAAATAATAAAAAATCTTGAAATGATTATGAAAGTGATTTTGTTATTCAAAATGTAAATGCTAATTATGATGAAAAAAGTGGTAATTCAACTGTTAATTATACTCAAGGACAATATAATTCAAATGATTATAATTTAGATACTGATCATATTTTAAAAATTGTATTTCGTGGAATTGGTTTAAGTTGACAAGCAGATGAACAAGGAACTTATACTAATCAAAATCAAACATTAATTATGCAAGCAGAAGATATTGAATCACAAGCAGTATGACAAGATTTTTTATTAGATTATTTATATCGTTTATTTGATTGTTGATGAATATTTCATAAATATTGAATTAATGAAAATAATAATTGAGATAGAATTGAACGCCCTTACTCATTAAAATTTAAACCAGCAGGAATTATTGACCAAATGCGTTTAGTTGATACAAATAATACAAGATTAGAAAATGGTACAATGTCTCGAGCAGAATATATTCATATTGTTGATAGTATTCCAATGACTTTTGCTATAAAAAAAGTTGAAAAAATTGATAAAGCACAATTAGAAACTAATTCTAAATTTGATTTAGAAAATGATAATGAAGAAAATAAAAATACAGGTGGTATAAAAGATGAATTTAAACAAAAATAATAAAGAATTAATACAAATTAATAATCAAGTATTATATACTGCAATGCGAATGGCTTCTACTGATAGTAAAGTTATTAAGCGTAAAATACAAGAATTAGATAAATGATTTATTTTCCCTTTTGTTATTACAAATGGAGTTATTCCATTAACTACAAGTGGTTATAAACCAATTAATAGTATTCCTCAAGATTATTCAGATTTTACACTTGCTATTACTGGTAATGCTACAATTATTGCTTAATGAAAAAATGCTTTTAAATTAAAACAAGTTAATAAAGGTACTGAACAAAAAGATTTTAAAGATGCTGATAATTTTTATACTAAAATTATTAATCCAATGCATTACCCTACTAATCGTGGTGATATGTATGAAGCATATTTACAAAATAGTACTAGTGGTGCATATTTTTCTTCACAAGGAACTCCTGATCCTATTTTTCAAGGTATTTCAACTCAACGCCAATATACCTTATTATCAACAGATAAACAATTTGATCAAAATGATGAATTAAACCTTTATGTTGTTTTAAATAAAAATAATGAAAATATTGGTGGAGAAAATATTAATACTTATGAATATAATCAATCTATTCAATGATTATATATTTCTAATATTACAGATTACTATGATCCTTTTGATAATAAAAAGTTTTTATTTCAAGAAATTACATTTAGTAGTGTTAATGATCATTTATCTAAATCATTTACTTATAAACCTTATCCAACAGATGCAGATTCTGCCCAACAAACATTTTATAAAATAAATGATACTGCAATTAATTTAGTACAAAAAATAAATGCATTAATGTTTGGTACTTCAAAAGATGATTTAGTAGTACATGTTTCTATGTCATCATTTGCTCAATTTACAAAAGCATATACTAAAATTTTAGATCAAAATAAAGATTTATCTTTTATAATAAAAGTATCTTCTCTTCGACCATTTACATATTGACAATATTCATCAAAATCTTCTTTATATAATTGTTGTTGTTTTAATTCGGCAAGTTCTTTTTTAAGTGCTTCATTTTCTTCTTGTAATTTATCAAATTTAATTGATTCTGTTATAGTCATTATTAATCCTCCTAAATAATATCTAATTGTTCTAATTGTTTTTTTGTGATTTTAATACCACATAAATAAGCATCTTTTAAATTAGCACCTTCTAAATCAGCACCTTTTAAATCAGCACCTTCTAAATCGGCACCTTTTAAATCAGCACCACATAAATTAGCATCTTCTAAATAAGCACAGCGTAAATCAGCACCATATAAATCAGCATCTTTTAAATCTAATTTTTCACTTTCTAAATATTTATTTTTTTTTGCTTAACATTAACTCCTGTTAAGTCCGCAATCATATCTTTTAATGTTTTCATTTTATAATTCCTCCAAATTCTTTTCTTCAATTAATGTCTCAATATAGTCATAAGCACTCTCTTCTGAATGACATTCTTCTAATGCTTCATTAAATAAATCTTCTTCAGTATAAATATTTCCATTTTCATCTTTATACATATTATTTATTCTCCTTGCCATTCAATTTTTTCTAAATTAATAATAGTTTTTTCACTGTAAAATATATTTTTAGCAGTAAGCTCTGCTTCAATATATGTATAAAAAAACTGAGTATTAAATCCAAATTTATCTTTTGATAATAATAAGTATTTATATTTTTTCATAATTTAATTCCTCTTAATTCTTTCTAGTATTTAATGCTCAATGTTCATCAGTAATTTCATCTTGTGAAACCAGGTAACTTTTACACATTAATTCATTTAATTTATTTTCTTGATAACATTTAAAACAATATCCTCAATATCTTTTTTTAAACAAAGTTTCTTTTTCATAGTCATTTTTAAATTCTCCTTTTTACAATTAACTACAAAGTACTACAATGTTCTACATTTTGTAGTTACTTGTAGTATTAAGTACCTCCTCATCAAGTCCCCACTAGTAGATTAATTAAGAAATCCTTGTCCAGTTCTTAAAAGTTATTCATCCTCTACGCACACGATTTTATTTTTCTTCTTGCAATTAATAGTTATGAATGCACCACTACGCGTCTATCTTAATCAAAGTCATTAATTTACAAAATCGCAAAAAACAAGTTAACAGCTCTAATGGTTTCATGCCGGCGGAAATGCCTTGTTGGGGAACCTTCCCTAAAAAATATGTAATTATAAATTAAACACTTGTAGAGCCAATATATTTAATTTTTAGAGTTGTTTTATAAAATTTAAGGTTTTAAAAAAACAAAATTTTAATATTCAGTGTAATAAACATCTTCAAATCACTCTGTTTTTTCACGATGGTTAACTGTATGAAACTGCTTTGGTGTTCCACATTTACTACATTTAATAAAAGTATTTTTAGACATATTTTTTTTTCATCTCCTTTTAATGGTTGTTTTTAAATAAAAAAACAACCATTAAACAAGAGTTATTTTTTACGGCTGCATTGTACACGATGCATGATTTAAAATTAGTTAATTGACCACGATTATCAGATTTCCCTTTTTTTTATATTTTTTACCACGATGACGTAAATTTTCTTTTTTTAATCCAAACTCACCCAAACGAACTCATTTATAAAAATTTTTAACACAAGCAGGAAATTTAACACCAAATTTTAAAAAATAACGATAAATAAGTTGTTCAGGTGTATCACGATATTTATTAAGTCTAATTTTAATAAAATTTAATTGTTCTTCTGTAAATTCAGGTAGTTTTTTAATACATTTTTTTCGTTTTTTATAATAGTCTTTATGTGATTCAACTGCTGTATAATCTTCTATTTTTTTAAATCGCTTAATTTCTCTTTTAACAGTATTAATTCCACGATTTGTTTGTCGTGCTATTTATGACATATTAATTGTTCCATTTTTCTTTTTACAAGCATTAGAAAATAATAAATCTTCAAATAAATATCTTTCATCAAATTTTACATGTATATATATTAAATTATTTTTTCAGCTCGTTATTTATCATTTTCTCCTTAAATAATAATTGTTGGTTTAAATTCATTTTTATTTTTAATTTTATTATAGTTATTAGTTTGGCTTTCTTGGTTAATGTTTTGTGGTGGTTTATTAAATTTATTATATAATCATACCCCACCAGCAGCTAAGGCAGACAAACTAACTAAAACACCATAAAGAATTGGATGCTTTGCCATTCCTAATAAAAGTGTTTTTGTTAAAATTCCTTTAATTGCTAAAATCGGTATTGTAATATGTGTGCTTAATTTTTTTTCCGATTTTTTGACACTTTGTTCCAAATTCTTCAAATTTTTTAAAGGGAACGGTTATTTTAGGTTTTTCAAATAAAAAAACCATTTTAGTAAATGGTTTAATTATTCTTATTTAATTTCTTTATATTTTTATACCCCAATCTTTTTTATGCAATCTTTATTTTTAAACCAATTATTCCTAAAATAAATGTTAATAATACTTTTTTGTTAATTCAAATTGGTTTAAATGCTTAACAATGACTTATCGCATTATTAATCAACAATTACCTAATTATTATAATAAAGAATTTAATCAAGATTTATTAACATAATTTGAATTTGATTTTTTTGTGGAGCAAAAATTAGTTGCAGATGAAAAAAATTTTTAATAAAAGATTAGTTATTATTCTTGGTTTTTTGTTCTAAATGTTAGTTTTTTTAAGTGCTATTTTTATTTGTGTTTATAAAAATATTTTAATTAGTAATAATAAACCTAAAGTTAATTTACGTATTTTTAATAAAGACGATGAGAATGTTGAGTTGCAACCAGAACAAAAATTTGTTTTATATGCTAGAAAATTACTAACAAAAATTAATTATGTATATAGTGAATATTATTTTGATAATATTCTTTTTCATTATTATTTTTTAAAATGTTGAATTCCGAAAATGATGTTTTTTTATCATCCAACAAGTTATCTTAGTTTATATTATAGTAATGAAAAAATTAGTTATTCAAAACAATAATTGTCTATAATTATCATAATGAACAACAATTATATCAAGCTTGGAAGTTTACATTAGAAAGCTTAAACTAATAAATGCTATTATTTTATTGTTAAACTTGTTATAATTATATTAATTATTAAGAGAATGTGAGGAATTTTAAATGAATGTGCTAGATGAAATTAAAAAAGTTTTAAAAGAACGTGGAATTTCTAAACCAATTGATTTAAATACGGAGTTTAAAACATTAGGATTAGATTCATTAGATTTGATGGATTTAGTTATTGAGGCTGAGAAAAAATGTGGAATTCAAATACCAGATGATAAATTAATGGATATTAAAACAGTTGCAGATTTGGTTGAAGTTATTAAAGAAATTAAAAAATAAAGGAGCTGGTGGCAATGGCATTATCATATGACGGGATTGTACAGTTATTAAAAAGTAAAAATTACCGAATTACTGAAATTAGGTTAGCAATTATTAAAATTTTATCAGAAAAGCAACATTTAACGTTAACTGAAATTGTAACATTATTAGAACAAGAATTTAAAAATGTTAATTTAATGTCAGTTTACAACACAATTGATTTATTAATTAGTGAGCATATTGTTTTTACAAATTCTTTTGATGGTAAACAAATTTGATATGATTTAGCAGAAAACCCATCCTTTCATATGGTTTGTGATATTTGTAAAAATGTTGTTCATATTAAAGATACGAATATTTTACATGAAATTAAGTTAGATAATTTAAAAGATGTAATGACAAATATTAATTGAGAACCAGTCTATTTTAAAATTGAAGGGCATGGAATCTGTGATCAGTGCCATAATAAAAAATATGAACCACTTCAATTTGAAGAGTACTTCAATGAAGAAAATAAATAAAATTATTTGCTATTTTCTATTATTTTGTTAAAATGATTAAGTGCCAATTTAGACGCTTAATTTATCTTGTTAGGGGTATAGTTCAATTGGTAGAACACCGGACTTCAAATCCGGGTGTTGTGGGTTCAAGTCCTGCTACCCCTGCCATAACATAAAAAGATGAAAGTATGGAAATACTTTTTATTTTGCCATATTTATCTTATTATGTTATGATTTAAAAAGGATTTAGGGGTGTAGTTTAATGGTAGAACAGCGGTCTCCAACACCGTACGTTGTGGGTTCAAGTCCTGTCACCCCTGCCAGTTTAAACAGTGGAAGTATACCCAAGTCTGGTTGAAGGGGGCGGTCTCGAAAACCGTTAGATGGAGTGATCCATGCAAGAGTTCGAATCTCTTTACTTCCGCCATTTAATGATGAAAAAATAAAAAATCATTTCTAATATTAGAAATGATTTTTTATTACTATTTAATTTGTGGAACACCAACAAAAGCAATTGTGTTTAACCCTGCATGTGCAACAAAGATATTAGCTAAATTTTCGGTGTGGTAAGTAACTTTTAATTCATTTAATTTTTGTGTAACATTATCTCAAACTTTGCTAGAACATTCACTTGTTTTTAAAACAAATAATTGAAAGTTTATTTTAACTGTTTTTTTAAATTTTTCTAATGTTTCAACTAAAGTTTCAATTAAATTATTTAAAGTTCGTGATGAGGCAATTTTTTTAGGATGTTCTCCTCATTGAATTAAAATTTTAATTTTAAATAAGTTAATTAATGATAATAAAACTTTTCCAACACGTCCACCTTTTGCTAAACGATCTAAGCTACCAGGAATTATTGCCATATATGCTTTTTTCTCAAGTTCATTTGTTTTTGCAATAATTTCTTCGACACTAAGATTTTGTTTTGTTAATTCATTAGCATAAATTATTAATGTTTTTAAAGCAAAAGCTGCTGTATGATTACGAACAACATGAACTTTTCCACTATATTTTTTATCTTGACTTAAAAGATAAGCAGTTGCATATTGGCTTGAAAGTTTCTCAGCAATTGGATAATGAATAATTTCATAATATGTTTTTAAAATTTCGTCATATTTAACCATTAATTCACCAGTTGATGCTTGACTTGTTTTTGTTGTTCCTGTTTGAACAACTTCATAAAAATTATGTTTTGCTGCTTCTTCTTCCGTATCTAAGATATCAACTTCATTATTTAAAATAATGTGTAAGGGAATAACATGAATACCTAATTGTTTTATTTCTGCTGTTGTGAAACCTGCTGATGAATCAGTTAAGATTGCAATTTTTTTACTCATTGGTTGTACCTCCTTTTATTCATCTCAACATACTAGCACAATCGTATTTGCTCCTGTATGAGCTGCTATAACATTTGGCAAAATGTATGTTGAAGTAATTTTAGCACCAGCGTCTTCAATAATATTGTAAACTTCTTTTAATGTTTCATCGTCTGTTTTTGAATGCAATAAAATAATGTTTTTTCAATTTTTCCGTTCTTTTTTTATTTGTCCTAAAGCTGTTTCAACAGCTTTTTTAAATGTTCTAGTTTTATCAAATTTATCAATGCGACCATCATATCTCAAAATAGGGGTTATCTTTAAAAACGATGCTAAAGCTGCCGCTGCCGCTGTAATTCGACCCCCGCGTTTTAAAGTTTCCAAACTTTTTGGGATAATAAAGGCGCTAACTTTTGTTTTAATTAAATCAATTTTTGATTGAATTTTTGTTAATTCAATTCCTTCTCCAATTCATTGATATACTAGATTAATCATATATACTAGCAGTTGACTTACCCCGTCAGTATCAATAACAAAGACTTTGTTTTTATATTCATCGCCTTGAGCTAACATTGAAATATTTTCATGCTGACCAGATAGCCCCTTTGATAATCCCATAAAAACAATGCCTTCATATTTTTTTAACAATTCGTTTCAAGTACTTAACATTTTTCCCATTTGAATTTGACTAGTTTTGATAACTTGATGTTCTAAAATATCATAAAATTCATTAAATGAAATAACATCTTCGTCATCTTCCACTTCACTTCCATCTGGAAAATTTAGTAATAATGGTAATAAATAAGTATCTTCATATTTTTTTAAATAGTCTTTCTTAATTCCAGACGATGAGTCGATTATTAATGCAACTTTGCGCATATTTTTCCTCCATTTATTTCTATCCCTTAAGTACCATTGAATCTAAGTTAAAGTATTGTTAACGTCTTAACAATATATTAATTATAAACTTTGATATAATAATTTCAAGGATGAAAGGAAGATAACAATGAAATTACTACTGAACAGAAAAAATGTATTAGACTATTTTACAAGCATTTGGACCATATGGCCTGGTGAAACATCAGTTACAATTGCAAAATCAGGATTAATTAATGCTGTCGCTGTTTTAGCACCGCGAGTTCCAGCTTCTTCTTGCACACTAAAACCAACATATAAATCATAGTCTAATTGTTTATTTTTAACTTGTTCTAAAACTTCTAATCATAAAATAACACCCATTCAGTTATTAATTGCTTTTAATAATAATCGTTTATTATTTAAGAAAACTGTTGGACTTTAACAAATTACAAAATTTCCTTCTCGAATTCCAGCTTTATAGGCTTATGCTTGTGAAGAAAAACCAAAATCAATTAACATATTAGCAATTGGCGTTGGTTTTAATCGAGCTTCTGGTAATAACAAATGCGGTACAATTGCTAAAATAGTACCAATCAAAAACGTTCCATCATCTTTTAATAACTTTACTCGTTTAGCTAATAATGCTTGTTCTCAAATACCTACTAATGGATTAATACGAACTAAACCTTTACTATTAATTTGGATAACCATAAAAACAACTTGCTCATATCCATTATTATTAATCAACAACAACTTTTGGTCAATTAGGGCAAGGTGTAATGTTACGAATACGCGTTATGATTTAATTCAATATCAACTTAAATTGATGAAAGAACATGCAATAAAATATCAATTTTATATTTTGCCAGGAGGAACTGATGCTGGAGCTGTTAATTTAACAACAGCTGGTATTCCAACTATTCAAGCGTGTTTAATTGCCCGTAATTTGTATAAAATTAGTGGTATCATTGATTTAGATGACTTTAATAAAACAATTAAGTTAGTAACAACAATTATTGAATATTTAGATGAAACAAAAATTAAAGGATTTAATTTAAGTAATAAGGATTAAAAATGGGAACAAAAACAATTGGTTTATTTTATAATCAAGGCTTTGATGTTTTAATGGGATATGAATCAACACCTGATGTAGTTAATTATGTTATTAATAATGATTATGTCTTATTTTTTATAATTAAAGTCACCAATGTTGTGGGTTTAATTTATTAAATGCTAGTAAACATTTAACAACATCTTTAAAGTTAGAAATTAATAGTGATAATTCTGTTTTATTAGCAGAGTTAGGAGGTATTTTTAAACAAAAAGATTATTCTTTTAATATTAATCAACAACCACAATTTATTTTTGGTAAAATTCTTGAGCGTAAAAAACATCATAATTCAGATAAATTAAATATTTGTCAACTAGATATTGGTTTATCAATTGAACAAATTATTTGTGGAGCTGATAATTGTGATATTGGCCAATTGGTTGTTGTTGCGCGTGTTGGGGCAATTATGCATTAAGGTTTAAAAATTGTTCCTAGTGAATTACTAAGAATCATTTCAAATGGAATGCTTTGTTCTGAACTCGAATTGGAATTACCAATTACTACTATTATTGGTAAAAAAATTATGTTATTATCAAAGCAACAATATCATTTGGGAAATAGTTTTTGAAAGGAATATTATGAATGGGCAAAATTAAGGCAGGGTATTATAGTGCAATTTATTTTTTAAAAACAGCAAATATTTTAAAAAATGAAAAACCAAATGATTTAATAACAATGCAGTTTTTTCAACGTGAAGAAAATGTTATTCTAGCAGGCGTCAATGAATGTGTTGAATTATTAAAAACAGAAGCTTTTAATGCGGAAAGTTTAGAAATCACTGCCTTAACGGATGGCGATTTAATTCAAGCTAATGAACCAGTTTTAAAAGTAACTGGGCATTATTATCAGTTTGGCCATTTAGAAGGTATTATTGATGGTATTTTAGCCCGACAAACAAGTATTGCAACAAATTGTTATCGTGTATTACAAGTAGCTAATAATAAGCCATTGATATATATGAATGATCGTAGTGATTATTATTATAATCAAGAAAATGATGGTTATGCTGCAAAAATTGGTGGAATAACTAATTTTGTTACAACAGCACAATTAACAAAATTAGTTGGTAATTATGAAACTACGGGCACTGTTCCGCATGCTTTAATCCAAGCTTTTAATGGTGATTTAATTGCAGCTTTGAAAGCTTATCAAAAGTTTTATCCAACTGATAAATTAGTGGCTTTAGTTGATTATAATAATGATGTTATTACTGATACTTTGCAAGTAGCACGTGCATTTTCAAATTTATATGCAGTTCGTGTTGATACTTCTCAATCATTAATCGATAAATATTTTCTTGGAAAAGAAGAAAAGTATCCAAGTAGTGAAATTAATGGTGTTAATAAACACTTAATTCGTGCTTTACGTAAAGCTCTAGATGATACAGTAGTATATCAACATATTAAAATTATTGTTTCATCAGGATTTAATGTTCAAAAAATCCAGGATTTTGAAAAAGAAGGTGTTCCTGTTGATATTTATGGTGTTGGTGAATCGTTGGCAAAAATTAATATTGTCTTTACTGGTGATGCTGTTCAATTAAATGGTGTTGATCAAGCAAAGGTTGGGCGGAGTAATATTGCTTCGAATCGACTAGTTAAAAAATAAGAAATGTTTTATAATATATGTAAATAAAGGGGGTTTTCATGATGAGTGAAAATAAAAACCATAAAATAGAGTCTTATTATAATCATGATGATGCTTATCCTCATTTAAAACATGAACAAAAACAATATCAAAATGAAAACAAAAAAATTACAATTGAAAATAATAAGAATAAATCTTCTTTAACATCGTTATGTGAAGTTATTTCACCTTTATATGGAAAAAAATTAGATGGTGCTGATGAATTTAAAGTTAATATGTCGCATTCATATAAACAACAAAAAGAAATTAGTTCCATAACTTCGATTGAGGATATTATTGCTCAGCGGGTGAGTGAGAAGAAGGCGGAGTTAGTGAAAATTAATATTACTGAAGAAAAAATTTTGTCTTTTGAAAAAAATAACATTGAACCATATTTTCATAAATATGATCCAGTTACAAATAAAGAAATTATTCCATCAACTTTAAAAACTAAAAATAAATTATCTGAACCAACAGCACAAACTGTATCATTTTTATTAAAGCCACGAAAAAGTGGAACAAATATTTTTGGTGATAGAACAGCTGAGTTAAAAGTAAAATTAGAACAAATTAAAGAAAAAATTCGTAATCGAATGCCACAACATAATGTTGATGATTATGAGCAAACAACAATGTTTGAAGGAATTGAAGAGCAAAGAGAAATTAATGAACAGATTCGCAATGCAGTTGCTGAAGCTTATCATATTGATGATAATTTTTCTGAATATATGCCATTAGAGCAACGCTGTCGATTAATCCAACATAATTCAACAAAAGCGGGAGCAGTTAGATTTAAAACGCTACTTAATTTACAAGAAAATAATTTAAATAATCAGTTTCTTCGTCGCCGGAAACCATTATCACAAAATGTATCAGGATATCATAAGAAATTGCATGATTTACGAAACAGTGATTCTGAACCAGATATGAACCACGTTAAAGAATATTATACTAATCGTAATCCTTATTTATCACGCATGTTAGAAATTGAAGAGCAAACAGCAAAGGAAGCAGAAGGAAAACGTCGTGAACGAATTAAAACACAAATTAATAATGTTTTAAGTGATAATGAAAATAATAATGAATAGGTAAGGAAAATTTTAAAAACTTACGATTTTTTCAAGCTTTAAAACTTTGACTTTGATTTTTTTGTTCAAAACTTTTATTTATGAATTTTGTAATCGAAGTGCAACAAATCAACTCAGAAAGGAGTTTATTTTTTATTGAAAAGAAACATTATTTTATTTTGCGGTCCTTAGTAATTAAATATGGAAAATATATTGTTATTAATACTGTAAATAAAATAGTAATTAATAATGTAAAAAAAAATGAATAAATTATCTGCGTAATTTAGTAGCGAACACGCGAAGCGTGCCGCGATATTTTTAGAGAGAAGATTTAATATGCCAACTTGATTAACGACAATATTTAGTGTTGTTATTATATTAGGGATTTTTGTTTGAATTGGTTTATCAATTTATCAAAAAATTAAACAAATTCGAGGAGAGAAAAAAGAAAAAAAAGAAATTGAAAAAAAGAGTATAAAAAATAATGTTAGGTATGTATTTAACAAAAGCAGTTAATTTTTTAGCAAATACACCTAAAACTATGACTGAGGGTATGATTGGTATTTGAACTGGTTTAACTAGTGCATTATGAAAAGTTAAAGAAGTTATAACAAATATTTTACCTGAGATAATGGTTTTTTTAGGAGATGCGTGAATTATTTTAATTCCGTTTGCATTTTTTTGATTATTAAAGTATTAAACTTTTTCCGTGTTATGGTTAAAGGATTTTAGTATTTATTATTTATAATATATTTTAACTGTGGCACATTGGTTTTATATGTGATTTGATGTAAAAAATGAATTTATTAAATAGAAAAATTAACTTATTATAATTTACTATTAAAGTTCTTAATAGTTATTTTCAGTGTGCCAATTTTTATTATTTTATGTATTTAACAATGTTTATTAACAGTGTTTATTAAACATTAAATAAACAATATATTATCTATATTATCATTATTTATAACATTGTTAATAATCATTGTTTATTACAATAAATAAACATTATATAAACATTATTTATAACATTGTTTATTAAACAAATATTTAATTAGGAGATTATATTATGGATATGAAATTTAAAACAACTAAGGAATATAAAAAAATAAAGAGAGATTTTATTAAAGATATTTTTTTATTAAGTTCAGTTGCTTTTTTAGTTGTTTTAGTTGGCTCTGATTTTTTAAGTTTTTTTATTTATTTGTTAATATTGAGTTGAAACGATAAATATTTTTTACACAATAATTTAAATAACCAAGCTAATGTTATTGATAAGCCTAATAGGTTGTTGCATATGAAATCGTATTTTTGGTTTAATGATAAAAAAGAAATTATTCGTTCTTTTACAGGTAGTGGTAATTTTTCAGAATCTTCCTTTTAAAAGTCCCATCTTATAAAGAAGTTCTATACAATATTACAAATTATAAAGACCTTGGTTGTGATATTTTTTGCGGAGGAATTAATGCAACAGAGCAGGTTAGTGCAACACTAATTAGTGATTTATATCAACAAAATTGTGTTGGCTTTTATGTTAATGATAATACAACCTATCAGTTAGAAGCAAATGTTTTGAAAGAAAAAAGCCAATTTAATGAGATTGTAAAAGCACATAAAACAAATGAAAAAATAAAGACAGCAACATGACTATTAGTATTGACCGGTGATGCTGATACAAATTTTATTAAACGATATTTAGATGAAACCGTAAAGGATAATATTAATTTAGATCTTTTTGTTGGTAATACTAGTGTTGGATATAATCCGGTTCTTGAAGCAGAGTTATTAAAAGATGAAAAAAAATATTAATCGATTAAATATTATTCGTGAACATCCGAAACCTAATGTTTATAATTATGATTTTATTAAGTACACTAAACCTAAAACACATACTAAGTTATATGTTTGATACAATGCAAATAATGAAATATTAGCTTTTTGATCCGGTAGTGCTAATTTTAGTACAAATGGTCTTGGCCTTGACCCTAAAAAAGATCGTCCTTTTTGTGAAATTTTGTTTGAAATGGCATTATCAGAACGAAATTGAAAAAATGACCTTATTTGTAATGTAGTTTGTGCCTTTAAAACACCTCCAAGTCAGCGAATTAAAAATTTTTGTGCAAATTAGAAATTTAACATTAGGTTGTTAAATCTTTTTAAGTTATTTAATGTATTGTATTGAATATATTATAAAACTAAGCAAATAAATGATTTGACAATTAATTTGTAATATAAAATTAAAACAAAAGTAATTGGATTTTTAATTTTTAAAAAAAGATATAGAATAGAATAAAAATTAAAAATATTAAAAGAAGGATTGCAATCAAGTGTTAATAAAATAAATTATGCAATGTTTAAAATATTGTATATTCAATTAGTTGAAGAATCGAAGGTGATAGTAGTTAAAAATTAACAAATAATTTTAAAATATTTTAATTAGATTTAATAATGCTACTATTTGCATCATAAGTAAATAGATTACTTATTTGTTTCATGTTTAAATCATTATTTATACCAATAATTCTTGTTATTTTTTCTTGTGATTTTTTTTTATTAGCAACATAATTTTATTACCATTTGTACACTAGCCGGGCCACATCAATAATTTGTTTCTTGATAAAATAATTCTACGGGT
Source organism: Spiroplasma kunkelii CR2-3x (assembly GCF_001274875.1). Classification (NCBI taxonomy): domain Bacteria; kingdom Bacillati; phylum Mycoplasmatota; class Mollicutes; order Entomoplasmatales; family Spiroplasmataceae; genus Spiroplasma; species Spiroplasma kunkelii. The sequence goes on along the minus strand of NZ_CP010899.1, from coordinate 1,219,392 downwards.
AATGAAATTGATTTATGTTTTATAATATTTTTATTTTTTTCTTTATATAATGGTTCATAATTTTTAATTAAAGGTTCTTGTTTTCATTTATTTTTATAATATATATGCTGACAAAAAAGTTATAAAAGATATTAATTTAATTTTAATTAAAATTAAAAATGCATTTATTATTTATATTTTTTTTATTTTTTCTCCTTAATAATATTTTATAAAAAAAGAAAAATATAAGTATATTTTTTAATTTTTAACAAATTAATTGCAAATTTTTAATATTTTTTAACAACTTAATTTACATAATAATTAATAAAAGTAAAAAAATACTACAATATCGTAAATTTTTGAGTATTTTGCATTAATTACTGATTTTATTCTTTGATATAACATAAAACAAATTAATGTAAAAGATAAATTATATATTGTTGTAAATTAGTATATATTAATTTTTATAATTAAGTTAACTAATTATTCTAGACCGAATATCAAATTAGGTACCTCCTAAACCGCTTAACGGGCGGTTTTTTATTTGCAATCGTACGATAAAATAAGGATTTTTTCAGGTATTTTAAAAGTTAGATACTATTTTTCATTGTTGTCAAATTTTAATCAGTTTGTTATCTTTATATTATTTATTTAATAAGATGACTGAATAAGATGACTGAATAAGATGACTGAATAAGATGACTGAATAAGATGACTGAATAAGATGACTGAATAAGATGACTGAATAAGATGACTGAATAAGATGACGTTTTATTTAATTATTAATTTCCTTATTTTACGTAGCATATTTAAGGAGGTAAAAATGAATATAAAATTATTTAAAAAAGTATATAAATCATATATTTATGAATTTTTAAATGAAAATGCGATTGATAATTGAATTCATGGGGATTTAATACTTAGTTCATGCAATGAACGGTTTCTAATTAATTATCCTGATCATAAAACAGAATTATCAATTTTAAACTCTTCTGTAATATTTTCGAAACTTTTAAAAAAGTTGAATGATGAAGATAATTTCATTAACGGTTATAAATTTGCATCATCGCAAAAAGGTTATATTTTAACTAAAAATAAAATTATTCTGAATATTATGGCAAAGTCATTAAGAGGAAGAGCTTTTAAACTTTTAGAAAGAGCAAATAAAAAATCGGGTATGGATATTATGGATTTAATGAATGAGAGAATATTTAAAAATGAATAAGATAGTATTAGAGGGTATTGATGGTGTTGGAAAAACAACTTTTGCAAATAAATTAATGAATAATTTAAGTTCAAAAGGAATGATAGTTCATTCAGATTCTAAAACACCTAATACTTATGAATGATATTCAGAATTAAATAATAAGGTTTTAAAAAAAGATGTTTTATTACATTACTTGGAGATATTCAGATTAAAATTAGACGTTATAAATTTTGAGATGCAAGTGCGTATAATAATAAAACAAAAAATTATGGTAAATGACGATTTAAATGTCTTTTATTAGAAGATTTAAAATTTGAAAAATATCAAAAAATTACACATGATTTAAAAGAATTAATATTAACTAATGTAGCTGATGGAAAAAGAATTAAAGACATTAATGATATGATTCCAGTTAAAAGTCTTTTATATTCTTCAATAGCTAGATTAATTAATAAATTGGATCTTAATTTAGAAAATGCAAGTAATAAATTTAGCAATAAAACATCATCAAAATATATTTATATTGTTCTAGATGATACTTTTTTATCTTTGAAAGAGAAAAATAAGAAGAAGAAATTTCGAATTCGTACAGCATTTTTTCATCAAGGTCATATGCCAGAAGATGAAAGAGTTGGAAATTCAATTTTATTAAATAAAAGAACTTATTGTAAATTATTAAGAACTGCTACAAATATTAATACATTAGAATATAGTGAAGAACTTTTTAAAGAAATGTCAAAATATTATAATATTACACCTGATACTCAATTTATTGTATGTGGAGATGGCGCTGATTGGATAAAAAATACTTCTCATTTTTTAAATGCAAAATATGTTTTAGATAAGTTTCATGCAATTAGAAAAATTGGAACAGTATTTAATTTAAAAAGTAAGTACGATAAATTACAGTTTAAAATTTGTAAAGGTCTTTTTAACAATGGAGAATATACAAAATTAATCACTCATTTAGAATGCTTTAAAAATAAACCTAATTTAATTACTAAACAAAATAATTTATTAAATGTAATTAAATATTTTAAAAAACGTAAAGATGGAATTATTGCATATAAACATGATTGATGTTTAAGCGCATGTGCAGAAGCATTAATATCGCATACAATAAAAGCACAATTAGGCCACGGGAATAAGATCTATTCGTATGATTCATTTAGAAACATTTTAGTCTTACGTGTAGCAAAAATTAATGGATTAAACTTAGTTAAAGAAATGTTTAATGAACAACTTGAAAATAAAGACATTTCATTGGAAAATATAAAAATGGCTAAGTGAAATAATAATGCTAATAATTCATTATATGAACCTAAAAAGGGAGGAATTCCTGTAATGAATTATCGCACTACTAGTATTAGTAAAGTATTAAAAGAAATAACAGCAGTAAGATAGTAGTTAAAAAACCAGTAATATTACGAAAAAAGAATATTTTAAAAATATTCTCATTTTAGTATTCCCTTTTTTAAAGAAATGTGTTTTAATAAATGTGTAAATAAGATACTTTTAAATTAATCGGTTTAATGATTAACTATTTTTAAAAATAGTCTAAAATTATTTTTAAACTGGTACCTAAAATAATATTCGAACATTATTCTAATATTATTTAAAATAAACTATAAAATAAGTTATAATATAAAAGTAATTTTAATACTATTAGAAAAAGGGTGAAAAATAATGATATATATGTTAGCAACAAATGATAATTTATTAATTTCACAAACAATTTTAATCATTGTTTTATTATGTTTAACAATTGTTTTTTGCTGTTATGGCATTATTGCTGCGCGAAAAGTTGCAATTGCTGCTAAGAAATTTGATTATTTTGTTGAAGACTTAACTTATAAATCAGAAATGTTAAATTCTACTGTTGATACCGTTGTTAAAGTTTCAAATTATATTGATGTTTTTGAAGCTTTTGCAAAACGAAATGTTAAAGCATGAGTGAAAATTATTGCTCGTAATAAAGACATTGCATATCGAATTGTTGATAAATTAAAAGATTTTGCTAATTCTGATGAGAAGGAATAATTATGGCATTTAAATTTGTTAAAACATTGGCAGTGATGGTAGTAGGAATGTTAATTGCTCCGAAAAAAGGTTCAGAATTACGACAAGATTTCATTAATTTAGTTAAAAAATATAATCCACAACTTAAAAAAATGGTTAATAAAATTGAGATTGTATGAAAAAAATCGCAAGGAATAGAATCAGATGAAGTTGCAGCTGATATTGAATTGCACATTAAAAATGTCAAAGGTGCAGTTGAAATTTTAGATTCTGCTTCAACAAAAGAAATGGCTTATAAGACATTAAAGAAAATTGATAATGGTGCAGTTAAATTAATTAAAGCAGCAGCAAAATCACCTAATGTGCGCGCAGTTGCAAAAGATTTAGCAAAAATAACAGTTTCAGCAATTGACGCTGGAATTAAGGTAACTGAAGATTTGAAAAAAACATCAGCATCAATTTCTGAAAAAATTATTGAAGAAGGAAAGTCTTCCCAATTAAAAAAGATTCAAAAGTAGATAAGAAATAACTCTAATAATTTAGAGTTTTTTAAATAGCAAAGGAGATAATTATGGTAAAAAATATTTTAGAAGAATTAAGATGAAGAGGACTATTAAAACAAGTAACTAATGAAGCAAAATTATTAAAAGCGCAAGAATTAAAAAAAGGAGTTTATTGTGGTTTTGATCCAACCGGTGATTCATTACATGTTGGGCATTTAATTCAAATTATGTTATTAAAACGTTTTGAAATGTTTGGATTTCAACCAATTGCTATTATTGGTGGTGGTACAGGAATGATTGGTGATCCCAGTGGAAAAAAAGCAGAACGGGTATTGCTAGATGATAAAACAATTAAACATAATGTTGAAACCATTAGTAATCAAATGCAACAATTAATTGGATCAAAAGTTAAAATGGTTAATAATGCTGAATGATTGCAAAAAATGACCTTGATTGATTTTTTGCGAAATGTTGGTAAAGATTTTAATATTAGTTATTTATTAGCAAAAGAAAATATTGCAACTAGAATTGAAGTTGGTTTATCATATACTGAATTTGCTTACACATTATTGCAGGCTTATGACTTTTATCAATTATATATTAATTATGATTGTGCTGTTCAAACTGGTGGTAGTGACCAATGAGGAAATATTACTTCGGGTACAGATTATATTTATAAACAAATTGGAGAAGATAATTTAGCTTGTGGTTTGACAATTAATTTATTAACAAAAGATGATGGTTCCAAATTTGGAAAAACAGAATCAGGGGCAGTTTGATTAGATTCAAAAAAAACATCACCTTATGAATTTTATCAATTCTTTTATAACCAAGATGACCAAGAAGCAGGGAAATTATTACGTTATTTAACAATGTTATCTGAAAAAGAAATTATTTCTCTTGAAGCAGCTCACCAAAATGAACCAGCACAACGCATTGCACAAAAAAAACTAGCAGAAGAAGTAACTTTATTTGTTTATCAAGCAGCAGGATTAAAAACAGCACAAATTGTTAGCAAAGCTTTATTTAAAGGCAATTTACATGAATTATCAGAGCAACAGCTAGACCAACTTGATAACAATTTACCTAATTTTCATTTAACAAATCTTAATTTGCCGCTGCTTGATTTATTAGTACAAGCACATATTGTTTCTTCTAAACGTGAAGGTCATGAGTTTTTAGAACAAGGTGCAATTACTATTAATGGGCAAATTGTTAAAGAAAAAACTTGACTTGTAGCAAAAGATAAGTTTTTATTTGATAAATATTTAATTATTCGTCGTGGAAAACGAAAATATCATTTAATTTATCTTACAACTAACAAAAAATAAAAAAAGAACATTTTACCATTTAAATAATGATATTTATAGGAATAAGTGTTCTTTTTAGTTTTGAAACGTGTAAAATGAAGTGCAACAAATCTTTATTAATTAAATAGTATAATAAAAATTACAAAAATCAACCATAAATTTAAAAAAATTAAAAATATTTTTAATTTTTCTTTATATTTTATATATATTTACACACTAAAAAATAATTTATTAAGTTTTTTTATTAATAAATTTATTTAATATTCTGTAAAAATACTTCTTTTGCACTTATTCAATTTAAACACGGTTGGAGTTTTTCATTTATTACATTATTAACTACTCAATCAATTCGTTTTTGACTAACATTATTAAAATCAGTTCCAAGAGGAAATCATTTTCTTAATTCACTATTCATATATTCAATTAAAGGTTTTTGTTGTGGTTTACCAACATCACAAAAATACACTTGTGTTTCAGCAAAGATTTCCATTTCTCGTCATTTGCTAAATTTTTTCCCTCTATCAGTTATTATTCCTTTCATTTTCCCAATTAAATTATTATTTATAACCATATCTTTAAATTTTGATAAAACTTCCATAGCAGTATGATTTTCTAATTTTACTACAAAATATTTTTTACTTGATTGTTATACTAAAACTAAAAGAGAAGATTGATGATTTTTACCAACAACAGTATCCATTTCAAATCATCCAACATTAGAAAGTTTATTTTCAATGTTTCAAATTGACTTAAAATTAGTTAATTGCCCACGATTTTCTTTTTTCCTTTTGTTTCAATTTTTTTACCACGATATCGTAAATTTTGTTTTAAAAATCCATAAAAACCCAAACAAATTCATTTATACAATGTTTTAAAAGAAACCGGAAATTTAACACCAAATTTTAAAAAATAACGATAAAAAAATTCTATCGGAGAATCACGATATTTATTAAGTATAATTTTCATAAAATTAATCTGTTCTTCTGTAAAATTACATCTTTTATTATTGTTTTTTCTTTTCTTATAATAATAATACATTTTATCTAACTTATAAGCACTATATTAATCAATATTTTTAAACTTTTTAATTTCTCTTAAAATAATACTAGGATGTCTATTAAAATATTTAGCAATTGCAGAAATATTTTGTTTACCATTCTTTTTTAAAAAAATTTTTGATAATAATAATAATAATAATTGTTCTAATTTAACTTTATCCATAAAACTTAAATAACTATACATAACATTTATATACCTTTCATTAACTTATAAAATTTTTAATATTTAATACGAATAATTGATATATAATTGATATATGATAAAATCAATTATATATAAAACAATAAAAAAGAACAATATATATTAAAAAATGACTTAGAATTTTAGGAACAATCGGATTAACAGCAATAAGTACAACAAACTTAATTTCTTGTTATGATGATAAATTAGCAGAAAAACTACCAGAAAATAATAATTGGAAATTAGTATCAAGTATTTTGAGAGAAGGAAATACTTGATACTAGTTTTCAATTATAAAAATCATAATTTAAATTAACTTGTTGCAAATCATATATATTTGTTTTTAATTTATTTAACATTGCTGTTAAATTATATTTATTTGTAAAAGTATAAATAAAATTTGTTAATTCTCTTAAAAATTGCTTTTTATCAACATCATAAAATTTATTAATGTTATATTTTTTATCATAATTATCTCAATTTTTATATAAATCCATAAACTCATCACTGGGTTTATCAAATGAAATTCCCGTTGAATAACTATCTTGTAAAAAATACAAATACCACTTATCATTAAAAGATAATTTCTTTGATGTTTTCAAAGTTGGATTAATAAAATAATTTGTTTCTGACCAGTTTTCAAAAAAATTACTGCGTAAAAACATTGTATTAATAAAATCAGTTTCACTAATACCTTTATCAGTACTATTTTCTTGTTTAAGTGTATAATGTGTTCTCCATTTAAGGGTCTAAACGCCGTTAAAGTAATAAATGTAATAACCAAACCTAAAAAACTTAAAATAAATATGACAAATAAAGATAACAATTTTTTCATAAACTTAACTCCTAACTATACAATGTTTTTGAAACAATAAACCCAACAATATATAAACTTGATATTGTTAACATTAATGGATGACTAAACAAAACTGCCATTCTATCAAATAATCAAATCAACCAAGTATCAGAATTATATAAATCCATAATAATATTTTTTGCTGATGTAAATTGATTAATAATAACAGTAATAAAACCAGTTCCAAATATAGCAATTGCCGCCGCCACAAATAAAACTAATTTAATCATTATTTAACACCTCTTTTAATTTTTGCTTGTTGTCTAATATTTTGACTTTTAATTTCTAATTTAACTTGTTGCTTATTACTATTGTGATAAACTTTTTTATCTATTCCAATACCTTTTCGTGCGGTTGATTAATATACTTGCGAAACACCATTATTAACTGTTTAACCTAAATTATTATATTGTGTTGATGTGCCATGAATTGCATAAATTGATAACTTAATAACCATAAAAAAGACTAAAAAATAAGCAATCGATGTATTTGTCATCGGTAATTTTGTATTTCAAACTACATCAAAAATAAACAAAAATATATCAAAAACAAAACTAAAAATCTTGTCTCAATTACTATTATTATTTTCAACTAATAAATTAATCATTTTTACTATTTCCTTTCTCTTTTTTAGGTTTTAAATTTTTTTTCAAAATATCAATATCAAATAACTCCAATCGTTCTTTAACACTTAATTTTGTGATTTCTGACCAATAATATTCTTTTTTATCAATAATTTCATCATTTTTTAAATAACGAAAAAATTTTAATCATTGACTATCATATTTATTGGCAAATTAAAGTGGAATAATTATTTTAAAAAACCGAATTCCTAATCCAACATCCGACTTATCTTTTACTCGTTTATCTTCTACTGCTCGTTCTACTGATTTTGTTTTTCAAGTTTCATAATCCGTTATATCTTGAAAAATTCCAATTCGCATAATAAAGAAACTATTAAAAAAATTAAATCCTTTTTTAGCAACATGTTTTTTCAATGAAATTGGAATAATAATTCCACTTGCTAACTGGCGAATATTATTTCAAATCATACCCTCACGCTGAGCAGTAAACAACGCACGATTACCAAAATGTCTTGCTAAAACAATTCCCGGTATTTTACCACTATGAACTTTTTTCTCATCATGAGGACTAGTTCCATCAATATATAAATAACTTTCATCAAATAAAATAACATTATCATCCAGAGGAACTAATTTTGTTCGGTCGGTAAAATCTAAATAAAAATCATCTTCTAACGGATAATTACTATAAATTTTATCTGTCAATAATTTCATAACTTGCGATAAATAAGTTAAAAGTAATGTTTTACCAGTTCCTAACTTTCCAATAATAACTGATAACGGATTATCTCAAATAAATTGAACTAACCGAAAAGCGTTTAACTGATAAAAAATATTTTTTCACAATCATCACACAAAATAAACACACTGCAAAGCAAATAATATTAAAAATACTAAACCAACACAATACCAAGAAATTATCCAAAATAATAAATCAATTAAACTAAACAAAAACATTGAACCACTAATATAACAATAGTTTTTAAAGAAAAATATAAACTTTTTCATTATTTAAAATACCCAACTATTTTAAAAACCATTCACAAGAAAAACCAAGTAAAAAACCAAATCACAATTCAAACACCAACCATTAAAATTAAATATTCATTTTGTGTTAAATTCCACATTGTAATACTTTCAACATTCGTTTTATCTATAAACAAAAATATATGAATAAAAAAATCTTTTAATTTAATTCAATCATTTTGCATTTTTAAAAACTCCACATTTTTTGAATAAGTTTAAAAAACATTCCAAAAAACAAAACAATAAATAACACAAACTATATAACATATAAAAATTCAGGGGCATTTGCATCAATAATATAACTAACAAATTGAACTCAATAATCATATAAACTCATTTAATTTAAACTTTCTAAATCATTAATTAATTCTTGCACTTTTTTAACACTTCAATTTGTAAAATTATTATTGTTATTATTTGCTTTTACTTTTTTAGGTTCACTTGAAAATAACGCTTTTTTCATTTTAGTAAATTAATTTTGTTTATATTGATTATATAATATATTGATTATATAAATTGATTAAGGCTGTTCTAGTTAAATACTTTCAAGTTTGTCGTTTTAAATTTTCATCATATTTCACAATAGGATAAGAATTATCATAAATCAAACCGATTGCTACTTGCTCTGAATGTTTTTCACTCGGATAAATAAACTTATTACTCAACCAAAAACCAATATGGCGATTATGATTGGGTAAATTAATAAAACTTGCTTTATCTGTTGTAAAAGGGATAAATTCCTTACTAATAAAATAATTTTCTATATTCTGATTTTTCTTAACAAAATTACTCAATTTTATCAACTCCTTCAATTTGTTAATATTGAATTAATTTTTCTTTTTCAACATCAAAGTCTACCTTACATTCAAGAATAATTTTTATATAATAAATAATAATAAAAATAAATATTATAAAAGCAAATACAGACATAATAATTGCAAGTACAAAGTGTGGAAAATCTTTATCATTTCAACTCAATATTGAAAAATAATGTTTATATAATGTTTATTTATTGTAATAAACACTGATTATTAACAATGTTATAAATAATACTAATATATTGTTTATTTAATGTTTAATAAACACTGTTAATAAACATTGTTAATATGTATTGTAAAGATGCAAGTAGGTCAATTAACCCTTATTAATTTGATAATATACTTTTTATTTTAAAATGCAATATTTTTTCAAAAAAAAATAACTTTTTTAAATATAAATTAATATTTAAGCACGACAAAAAGAAAAATTTGTTACAAATATATAATTTATATTTAAAAAAGTTAAATATTAATATTTTGTAAAAATACCTCTCTGGAGGATAATCAACCTAAACTTGGCCGAGGCTTTTCATTAATAATTTTCATAACTTTATTAATTTCTTTTTGAGTAACAGTATTAAAATCAGTTCCTTTAGGTAAATATTCTCTAATACCTCTATTTATTCTTTCAACTTTTGCTTTTTGAGTTGGAGTTCCAGCATCACACAAAATAAACATTTGTATTAGTAATTTTCTCTATCTCTTTTCACTTACTAAATTCTTTACCTTGATCTGTAATAATTCCTTTTATACTTACTTTATAAAGTTTATTTTTAAAAATACATTTAAGAGCATTATTAACCTCTTCTGAATTATGCTGATTTAATTTAAAACAAATAGTATATAAACTCTTTTCTTCCGTAAAAGTTAAACAAGCTGACTGATGTTCTTTTCCAATAATACAATCCATTTGAAATCAACCAAAAGTACCTTTTTCATGTTTTGCTTCTTCAATAAATCTAAACTTATTATTTAATATTTCCATTTTTTTTTCATAATTTTTACATATACGGCAATTTTTAATAATATTTCTACTAATATCACATAACATATCTAAAATATTTTTATACCGAAAGCCCAATTCTTGTAATTTTTTACTTATTTTATTAACTTGTTCTTTGTGTTTAAAACAATCTATTTTTCGCATATTATTTATCTCCTTGCCATTCAATATTTTCATCTTCTAAATCAATAATAGTTGTTAATCATTCTTGTTGATTTTAAACTTTAGCAGTTATTTTTGCCTCTTTTAATGTATAAAATGATTTAGTTATAACTTCATTTTCATATTTCATTACTAATAAGTATCTTTTTTCCATAATTTAATTCCTCCTAATTCTTTCTAGTATTTAATGCTCAATGTTCAGCAGTAATTTCATCTTGTCCAAGTGTGTATTTAATCAATCTATTTTCAATTTCTTCTTTATTTTCTTGATTACATTTAAAACAATAACCTCAATATCTTTTTTTAAAACATATTTTCTTTTTCATAGTTATTTTTAAATTCTCCTTTTTACAATTAACTACAAAGTACTACAATGTTCTACATTTTGTAGTTACTTGTAGTATTAAGTACCTCCTCATCAAGTCCCCACTAGTAGATTAATTAAGAAATCCTTGCCCAGTTCTTAAAAGTTATTTAACCTCTACGCACACGATTTTATTTTTCTTCTTGCAATTAATAGTTATGAATGCACCACTACGCGTCTATCTTAATCAAAGTCATTAATTTACAAAATCGCAAAAAAACAAGTTAACAGCTCTAATGGTTTCATGCCGGCGGAAATGCCTTGTTGGGGAACCTTCCCTAAAAAATATGTAATTTTAAATTAAACACTTGTAGAGCCAATATATTTAATTTTTAAAGTTGTTTTATAAAATTTAAGGTTTTAAAAAAACAAAATTTTAATATTCAGTGTAATAAACATCTTCAAATCATTCTGTTTTTTCACGATGGTTAACTGTATGAAACTGCTTTGGTGTTCCACATTTACTACATTTAATAAAAGTATTTTTAGACATATTTTTTTCATCTCCTTTTTATGGTTGTTTTTAAATAAAAAAACCAACCCAATAAGGGCCGGTTTTTTTGTCCTACTTCATCCTTTATTCTACAAAAGTAAATATAATAAGTTCATTTTTCTATTTAATAAATTCATTTTTTACATCAAATCACATATAAAAACTAGTGTGCCACAGTTAAAATACATAATAAATACTAAATTCCTTTAACCATAACACGGAAAAAGTTTAATACTTTAATAATCAAAAAAATTGCAAACGGAATTAAAATAATTCACGCATCGCCTAAAAAAACCATTATCTCAGGTAAAATATTTGTTATACCTTCTTTTACTTTTCATAATGCACTAGATAAACCAGTTCAAACACCAGTCATACCCTCAGTCATAGTTTTAGGTGTATTTGCTAAAAAATTAACCGCCGTTTTTAAATATATACCTAATATTATTTTTTACCATCCTTTCTTTTAATTTATTTTTTATCTTTTTTCTTTCCTCGAATTTTTTTAATTTTTTGATAAATTGATAAACCAATTCAAGCAAAAATCCCTAATATAATAACAACACTAAATATTGTCGTTAACCAAGTTTGCATATTACATCTCCGCTCTAAAAACTAAAAAAATTGAAATTTGCAAACTCGGTCCGTTCGTTGTCGCTTTGCTTCTTTAAAAACACTATTGAATAAATTATCTGCTAATAAATTACGCGGAATAATTTATTCTTTTATTTTTTAATTTCAATATATTTTGCAATCTTATTAACAGTATTAATAACATTATCTTTACCATAATTTTTAACTAGCGACCTCAAAATAATATATTGCTTTGTTTGCATAATTTCAACTCCTTAATTAAAAATATTAAAAAAAATTTACTTTCCAAAACTGTAAAAACCAAAAATACAAAATGTGTGTGGTTTCTACAATGCAAGAACATTACAATGTTATTATAAATGCTATGGGAAATCATTCATTTTATACTGCTTATTCTTCTGTTCTTGTTCCTTTTAGAGTTTTCTTTCATGAATTAGGACATATGTCAGATCATTTTTTAAAAGATAATATGCATATAAGTATAAGTAATAAATTAAAAGATTTTTTAACAAGTAAAATTATTAATTTTAATAATTGACCAAGCTTAGACAAAAAAATTTTAAATTATTTCATTTTAATTCATATTTTTTTTCTAGTTTATATGAAGTTATTGGTGAAGGATTTGTATATTAATTTTTAATACCAAATGAATTAAAAACAAGAGCATGAGAATTCTGACATGAATTTTTGAGATTATATTTACCAAAATCAAATTAATTTTAAAATGTTTATTTTTATATTATATATTACTATTTAGTTAATAAATTTATTACATTTACAATTTAATGTAAAAATATCTTAATTTAAAAAAAATCTAATACTTTTAGGCTAAAATAATAATAAGTGTAATTTTACACATATTAAATATGGAAAAAATTAAAGAAAGGTTACAAGTATGAAAAAAAGTCAAAAAAGAAAACTAAAATTATGATATAAAATTACAATTTGGGGAATTTTAAATGCTTATGCGTTATCATTATTAATTGCTGTGTTTGCTTTACCACAAACACCTTGACATTGTCGTTTATTCGCGTTTATCAATATTTTTGTTATATTATTAGCACAAGTAATTTATTATACTCGTCTTTATTTTAAAAATAAAAAGAAAGCAACTAAAAATAAACCTATTAAATTACACTAATTTTAAAAAAGGTATGGTGTAATCGAAGTGCAACAAATCAACTCCTTTCATAATTGATTTGTTGCACTTCGATTACACCATGCAGTTTTATGATATTTTTATAATTATAAATAAATATTTTTATTATTTTTGTTATTTTATTGTAATCTTTAAAATTTCTGTGGTATACTACAAAATATAAAATAATGCTTAATAAAAATGAGATAGTATTCATTATTCTTAGGTTTTTATATAAAATAAGTAATTAGAAACAAATTATGTTTCGCTTATGAATAAATGATAACAAAGTTTATAAAAAATTCAACATTTTTTAAAAATATAATTTTTAATTATGATTTTTCCCATACTAAAAAGTACTTTTTAAAGTTATTACTAATTTTAAAAAGTTTTTTATAAAGATAAAAATTGGTTTTGTCTTTGATTTAAATTAAAAATATTAAATTTAATTTTTTCTTTAATTTTAGTATTTTTTTCAATTTTAACTTCATTAATTTTGCTATTAAGTCTTAACATTGAAGAAATTAACATATTATTAAATGTTTCTTTACAATATATTTTTGCCCCTCGTCCTTTAACAGCCTTAATAAAATGTGAAACATCACTCTCCATATGACAACCAATATTATATTCTAATGCTTGATTTTCAATGCCATCTTTATTATTTTTAATTAATGTAATGGCTTTATTTAAAAATTCTAATTTAGCATCACTTATAAAAGATTTACTATTTTCTAAGCATTGTATTAATTCTTCATATTTAGCATTATAAAAATAATCAACTGCTTTATGATATGTTTCTCTATTTTCCTTATTTTTACTTTGATAGGGATATGTTTTTTTAAATATATTTGTAAGATGAAATTTATCTAAACTATATGATACAGTGTTGTTTTTATATTTTATTTTTATTGCGTTGTAAATTTTTTTAATTTGTTTTTCGCCATCACTTAATAACAATATTTTAGTATTTTCATTAATATCATAAGTATTCATTAATTTAAAAATTTTATCAATAAAATTATTAAAACTAGATTTTTCATTTTTAGAAGTTTTATCCATCATTTGAAAAACACCTTTTTTATTTTTAATTACTTTTCTTGTTTTAGTTGATTTTTCTTCATCAATACCAATATTCATAGTTGAAAAAAATATTTTCTTTTCAACTCTTTTTTTATTTTCTAGCATAGGAACAAAAGCTCCGTCAATTTGAATATATAAAACATTATTTGTAATTTTAATTTTATTGTTATTTTTATTGCTAATATAGTTAATTTTTTCTAAATCGGCATTCTTAAAAATATTAGATATTGTTTTTTCACTAATTTTAGCATTTTCTATTGTATGCAAAATATCTTTATATCTTTTTCCATCACATAAAAATGAAGTAATTTTATTTATTAAATTTTGTTCATTTATTTGGTATTTTTTTAAACCCAATTCCTCATCTAAAGGATAGCGATTTATATTTTTTTTCTTATCATCATATTTGACATATAATCTTCTTTTCAAAGGAATATCTCCATATTCTGTTTTAATTGTTTTTGGTAATTTTGATACTACCTTGTATCCTTGTAATATTTCCCCTTGTTGATATAATTTAAATATCTCTAAATAATATATTTGTTACTTCTATTGTGAGTTGTACATTTTGTTCAAATAATTCAGAAGAAGTAAATTTACCAAATGAAAATATTGATGCTAAGCCTAATGAGGATTCTCAAGATGTGAAATTATCAATAGATGATGAAACAAAAGATGATAAAACAATAGATAATGAAACAAAACCATATTATTAATATACAATGTTAGCAACTGGTAGTGGTTTATTTCAATTTATAAAAAAGGTGATATAGCGATTGTTTATGATACTGGAATTGGTGGGTTACCACGTGCATGAAATACTAAATTATATAATGGTAATATTTGACCAATTAAGGTTTTAAAAGAAAAGGAAATTAATAAGATTTCGGCTATTTTTTCAGTCACTTTCATACTGATCATTATTCAAATTTTAGAAGTATCTTAAATAATTTTCAAGTTGATAATATCATTTTTAATGATGAAGCAAATAAATTTATGAAAAAATTTATTGATTCAATTAGTCCTAATACAAAAATTTATGATAAGTTGGAAGAATTTCATATTTTTGTGGGTATTAAATTTCATAATTGGAGTTATTATGCAAAAGATTTTCTTGAAAAAGAAAGTTATAAAAAACAAGTAAATTGAAATAATTTATCAAAATTATTTTAGTTTAAAAATTTATGAAAATAAAAAATATGTAGTCAATAGTAGCATTAATAATAAAAGTGGACCAACAGATTTTTTATTTACTGGTGATGCTGAAAAATAATTCGGAGAGGCTATTGCTAGCCAAAAACCTGATATTTTCAAAAATATTGATATTTATCAAGTGCCACATCATGGAAGTAAAAATTCTCTTGATAAATCGTTTTTTTTTTTTTAAAAAAATTAAGCCCAGAAAATTGTTATATTTCAGATACATATGATGAGGAAAATACATTATGACGTAATTTTATGGGAGCAGCAAGCCACAAATTTCCAGATGATAATATTATTTAACAATTAAAAGAAAGTGGTTGTAAAGAAATTAGTATGACAGGAAAACCATATAATGGTTTAACAACTAGTTAATTAGAAAAAATTAATAATACTGAAATGATAATTACTATTTATTTAGATAAAAACGGGCAGATTATTGGTAAAAAATATTTTAAAAATACGATTTTAAATTATCTTTAGATAAAAGTAATTAATTTAAAAAAAATAATACATTTAACCAAATGTATTATTTTTTTTAATTAGAAGAATCTTTTTTATTTAATTGTCCTTCATTTTTAGCTTTTTCATAAAAATCAACAATTGCTTTATGAAGTAAATATTCTTCTTCTGAAATATTATGAATAAGGCGTTCTTTAATTTCCTCTTCAATAAATAAAGAAAGATATTTATTTAAAGTATTAACTGCGTGATTAATTTCATCATTTTCTGTAATAAAATCATTAATTAATTCAAATTTTTCTTCTCATGATAAGTTATTAACAAATTCTAAAATAAATCTTGGATTCTCTTTAATATACTCTGATAAGGGTTTATCAACATGTTCATCGATAAAAAGATCAATTTTTTCTGGCAACATCGCTGTTTTTACCTCCTACTATATTTTTTAAAAATGAATTATGTAAAATGAAATAAATCTTTATTAATTAAATAATATAATAAAAATTACAAAAATCAACCATAAATTTAAAAAAATTAAAAATATTTTAATTTTTCTTTTATTTTATCAATATTTAAACAAACTAAAAAATAATTTATTAATTTTAATTAATAAATACATATTTTATAATTTAAAATTTATTTTTAAATATTTATTGTTTATATATTCTGCAAAAAAAATTTCTTTAGCACTTATTCATTTTAAACACGGTCGGAGTTTATCATTTATTACATTATTAATTACTCAATCAATTTGTTTTTGACTAAAATTATTAAAATCAGTTCCAGAAGGAAATCATTTTCTAAAATCACCATTTATATTTTCAATTAAAGATTTTTGACGAAGTTTATCAACATCACAAAAATATACTTGTGTTTCAACAAATATTTCCATTTCTCGTCATTCACTAAATTCTTTACCTCTATCTGTTATTATAACTTTAATTTTCTCAATTAAATTATTGTTTATAACAATATCTTTAAACTTTTTTTCTACTTACCTAGCAGTATGATTTTCTAATTTTATTGAAAAGTATTTTTTACTTGATTGTTCTACTAAAACTAAACAACTAGATTGATGGTTTTTTCCAACAACAGTATACATTTCAAATCATCCAACATTAGAAACTTTATTTTCAATATCTCAAATTGACCTAAAATCAGTTAATTTACTACGATTATCAGATTTTCCTTTTGTTTTATATTTTTTACCGCGATGTCACAAATTCTGTTTTAAAAAACCATAAAATGTGAAATTAAAAGAAAAAAATATAGTATATTTTCAACTGTTCATACTGATTTTAATGAAGAAAAATCAACTGAAAAAATACCTGTAATTGCAAATAAATTAGGTGTTATAGAATTTGATAATATTCCAGAATATATTAAAAAAAGTAAATTAACTAATTTTGTTAATAAATTACTTATATTAATTACAAGTTATTATAATATTTTATTATGATATTAATGATAATATTGAAATTATGGTTTTAGGTGATGGCGCCCCTTGAATTAAAAATATTGCAAAATTTATTCAAGAATATTTTCTTAAAAATAAGGTGCATTACACAATTGACAAATTTCACCTTACAAAAAGATTTAAAGATTTATTTCCATTTCAACATAAAAATAAATTAAATAAAAAAGCATACAATGATGCTATTAGTTATTTTTATGATGGTAATATTGTCGTTAATCAAGTTGGCATATTACATCTCATTTCTAAAAATATCGCATAACGCTCTGCGTGTTCGCTACGTTCAAAATAAACTATATTTAATAAATTACAGCTAATAAATTACGCGGATAATTTATTCATTTTCTCTTACATTATTAATTAATATTTTATTTACAGTATTAATAACAATATCTTTTGAATATTTAATTACTAATGACCGCAAAATAAAATAATGTTTTCTTTCCATTAAAAAATTAACTCAGAAAGGAGTTGATTTGTTGCACTTCGATTACAAAATGCATAATATTAATAATTTTTAATTATTGACATTATTAAGTTCACTTTAATTATAATATTTATTTTTAAAAAACATTTTTGCATTTTTTACAATAAATCTATATAATATTTGCAAATAAAGTAAAATAATTCTTTAAAGATAAGGTGTAGTAAAATGAACAAGATATTTGAAATTAATTATATTGATTGACAATTAATATTATTTATTGTTAAGGTATTAGTCTTTTTTGTTGTTGTTTATTTTGCTTCATATCTTACAAATCTTACTGTTTTAAAGAAAAAAACAAAACAAAGTTTAACAATTATCTTTTTAGTTGGAATTCAAACTAGTTTTTATTTTTTACTAATGGATACAACGAATTTATTGGTTCTTCGTAATTTCCTTTCCTTAACAGTTTGCTTAATTAGTTTATGAATCTTAATTGGGAAACAATTGATTCCTAATTATTATAATGATTCAATTATTTGTCTTTTTTCAATTATATTTAAAGTTAGTTTAATAACAATATTTGCAATTCATAAAGCTAGCATCAAAGGCTCAGACAATATGGTTATTCTTATTTTTCTAGTTTTTATTTCATTTATTGCAACAATATATTTTTTTAAACAATATTGAACAAAATATTTAAAAATTGTCTTAATTAATAAAATTTTAGCTTATATCAATACATTTAAGCCTTTTCATCGTGCTTTAAATGAAAATAATATTTCTATTGTATTATTTTCACAAAATGTTTTTGTTTTAATTTCCCTTGCTTTTTCTGTTAATAGTACAATTATGTTTAAAAAACTTTTATTAATTTTAAAACAACAAAATATTAGGGAAAATTTTAGTTTCATTAATTTATGTGAATTAGATAATGCTATTAAGTCTTTGCAAATGCATATGCTAGTAAATAAACGTAGTGAAAAAGAATTAAAAATTATTGTAAATGGTTATCAACGAGAGTGTTTAAATTAGTATAGTCTTCTAAATGTTATTTTTAATTAAATAAAATTTTACAAGTTAAAAAATAAAAAAGGAGATATAAATAATGAAAAAAAATTTAGTTATCTTAAGTAGTGTTATTTTAACAAGTTCACCTGTTTTTGGCTTTAGTGGATGTGCACCTACCCCTGCTGAACACCGTGATATTGATGATACAATAAGTGAGAAAGATAATGATAACAATGGGGAAAGTAGTGTTGATTATGAAAAAAATCGAATTATTAAACAATTAAATAGTTTTAGTGAATTGTCACCTCTTGTTGTTGATAGTGATGAATACCAAAATGTTAACAATAATGATTCTTTCAGCATTTTAGAAAGTAAATTTAAAGAATTTAGTGATAATTTAATGCTAATAAATACAAATTTTAGGCCTATTGAAATTGCAGAAAATGGAACTGCTCATTATGGAGAATTAGCAGTTGTTGCTAATTATAAAGATAAAGAATTAACTAATCCAAAAACAAAAGATTCAATTTTTTTAATCCCTGTTGCTACTAATAATTTAAAATGAACAAATGATACAGTTCAAAAATTAAATAAAAGTATGACAATCGTTTTAAGTAAAATGAATCTTCCCTTTCAAGGAACTACCTTAGCAATTGGCAAGATTTTATCGTTGGTTACAACGTTTCATCTTTTTGATAATTTGCCAAAAGTTATTCCAACTTCATTTAATGCGGATGATCAAAATTGAAAAAAATGAGAAGACTTTGTTAATAATGAATTAATGAATTTACCACTTGTTGATGAAATGCTTAAAAATGGTGAAATTAATGAAACAATAAATAAATCTTTCTTATTAGGATCTACTACTGCAGAAATAAAAATTAAAGCAAAATATCTTAATATTTTAAATAGTTTAGTACCAGATATTATTCATTTCCGTAATTTTGTTCTTGAGAAACGTGAACAACAAAAATCACAAAATTTGATCTTATTACTATTACAATATTTATTTGAAAAACCACGAGAAATTAACAATGATGGGTTTTTAGATGTTAATAAAAATATTCAAAGTACTAAAAATAAAAAAGAGAACCTTCAATTTAGTACTAATTTAGAACATATTTTACATAATTTGTTAGAAGGATGAAAAAGCAAAAGTGGTGAATGGTCATCTAATAGAACTCCAATTTCAATTGTAGTAAAAATTAATTGATGAATATCAACAGTAACGATTAATATTAAATATGAAAAAATTGAGTCAAGTTGATTAAAATTAACATCTGTGACAGATGGACTTATTGATAGAATTAAAGTATTTATTAACCAATTATTTAATTACGATTTAACAACTGATTTATCAATAAAAGTAAAACTCATTAGTTGAGATTTTAATTTTTCAATTCCACTTAATAAACAAATTAAAAAACTTATACCATCAATATTAAAAATTAGTGGACATAGTAGTGATGCAATTGATAATATTGCTGTAGAATTAGTTAGTGGATTAGTTCAAATTGAATATCAGGATGAAAAAGGAGGAACATGAAAAACAGCTACTGAAATTACTGATTTAGCATCAGCACTAGAAATGCGAATTAATATTAATAATATTAAGTTTAAAGTTAAATCAATTAATGATCCGACGATTTTACTTGAAACAACTAATCCGGATTTACATCTAATCTTTATTCCAGATATTGATTCTAAATTTTTCGTGAAATAGTTATTTTTAAAAAGGGATTGTGTAATCGAAGTGCAAAAAATCAACTCAGAAAGGAGTTTATTTTTTATTGAAAAGAAACATTATTTTATTTTGCGGTCATTAGTAATTAAATATGTAAAAGATATTGTTATTAATACTGTAAATAAAATAGTAATTAATAATGTAAAAGAAATTGAATAAATTATCCGCGTAATTTATTGACGGTAATTTATTCAATATAGTTTATTTTGAGCGTAGCGAACACGCAGAGCGTGATGCGATATTTTTAGAGAGGAGATGTAATATGACAACTTGATTAACGACAATATTACCACCATAAAAATAACTAATAGCATCATTGTATGCTTTTTTATTTAATTTATTTTTATGTTGAAATGGAAATAAATCTTTAAATCTTTTTGTAATGTGAAATTTGTCAATTGTGTAATGCACCTTATTTTTAGGAAAATATTCTTGAATAAATTTTGCAATATTTTTAATTCAAGGGTCGCCATCACCTAAAACCATAATTTCAATATGATCATTAATATCATAATAACTTGTAATTAATATAAGTAATTTATTAACAAAATTAGTTAATTTACTTTTTTTAATATATTCTGGAATATTATCCAATTCTATAACACCTAATTTATTTGCAATTACAGGTCTTTTTTCAGTTAATTTTTCTTTATTAAAATCAGTATGAACAGTTGAAAATATACTATATTTTTTCTTTTCATTTCACATTTTATGGTTTTTTAAAACAGAATTTGCGAAATCGTGATAAAAAATTTAAAACAAAAGGAAAATTTGATAATCGTAGTAAATTAACTGATTTTAAGTCAGTTTGAGATATTGAAAATAAAGTTTTTAATGTTGGATGATTTGAAATGGATACTGTTGTTGGAAAAAACATCAATCTAGTTGTTTTGTTTTAGTAGAACAATCAAGTAAAAAATACTTTGCAATAAAATTAGAAAATCATACTGCTAGGGAAGTATAAAAAAGTTTAAAGATATTGTTATAAACAATAATTTAATTGGGAAAATTAAAGTTATAATAACAGATAGAGGTAAAGAATTTAGTGAATGACGAGAAATGGAAATATTTATTGAAACACAAGTATATTTTTGTGATGTTGGTAAACTTCGTCAAAAACCTTTAATTGAATATATGAATAGTGAATTAAGACACTTATTTCCTAAAGGCACAGATTTTAATAATGTTAGTCAAAAACAAATTGATTGAGTAGTTAATAATGTAATAAATGAAAAACTTCGACCGTGTTTAAATTGTATAAGTGCCAAAGAAATATTTTTGCAGAATATATAAACAATAAATATTTAAAAATTTATATTAAATTATAAAATATGTTATTAAAATAATAAAATATGTATTTATTAATTAAAATTAATAAATTATTTTTTAGTGTGTTTAAATATTGATAAAATAAAAGAAAAATTAAAATATTTTTAATTTTTTTTAAATTTATGGTTGATTTTTGTAATTTTTATTATATTATTTAATTAATAAAGATTTATTGCACTTCATTTTACATAATTCATCAGTATAATTTAAAAAGATTATAAGTAATAAATGGAGGTCTAAATGATAAAAATTGCTTTAATTTGTTCAGCAGGAATTAGTGCTAATCGAATTTTAGATAAGATTAATGATGTTATTGTTAAAAATAATTATGATATGCAATTTTTTGTTATAACACCAGAGCAATTAGAAAATAATTACAATATTATTTTATTAGCTCCTCAAGTAGAATATTTATCAACAAAAGTAGTTGCTATTGCGAAGAATAGCAAAGTTGCTGTGTTACCATCAGAATTATATATTAATAATGATTCTAAAGGGATTATTGATTTTGTTAATATGTTATAAGTTCAAATTTTTTGTTAAAATTTTTTTTTTTATTCAATTTTACGATAATTTTTTTAAATAAGATATATTTGCCTTATTTTTTATGCTAAAATATATAAGTATTATTTAGAAAAAAAGAGTGGTGATTTATATACTTGGACAGCAGGAACAGTCCGGACTGTTTTTACAATTAAGCCGGATTATTAAGCGTATCAATTTTTACAAAAGTAATACATTATTTAATGTTGTTTCTGACTATCAAGAAGATAATCACCGCAGTTATTTATAATAATTGCTAATATTTTTATTTTTGTTAATTTATCTTATTTTGTTTTGTCATGAAACAAAATCTTCTGATTTTTTGATTAATTCAAACATATTTTCGTAATTAATGTCAATATATCCCTTACTATCTCGAATCACTGTTGCTTTATTACTAACAATATTAATTAATTTTTTCGTTACAAAATGTGCTTTTATTGTTTGAATATAAACAACTGATCTATCTTTTCCAAACATGATTTGTTTCCTCTCTTACTTTGATGTTCGTGATTTAGTACCAGGAGGTTTGATTTACTTATCAAGTAGGGATATGGTTCCTGCTGATGTTCGCATTTTAGTTAGTCATGATTTATTTATTAATCATGCTTCGTTAATTGGGGAATCAATGCCAGTTGAGAAACACGCAACAACAGATAAGGTTAATTTATTAGAATTAGAAAACATTTGTTTAATGGGTACAAGTGTTGTTTCAGGTAGTGCAATTGCAATGATTATTAAAATGAGAATTAAAACATATTTTTCGTCAATTTCAAGTGTATTGCAAGAAAAACGCCCTTTAATTAATTTTCAAACATGAATATAATGAGTAACATTGCTATTAATTATGTTTGTGTTGATTATCGCATCAATTATTTACTTAATTTACTCAGGAACAAAAAGTGATTGATTAGTAGGAATAACATGAACAGTGGCAGCTATTGTTGGAATTATTCTTGAAATGCTGCCAATAATTGTGACAAGTAATTTAGCACGAGAAGCTCGTAAAATGAGCCGTAGTAAATTAGTATTTAAAAATTTAGGGGCAATTGATGTTTTATGTACAAATAAAACAGGGACTTTAACAAATGATAAAATTGAGTTAATTAATTATGATAGTTTCGACAATAAAAAAGAACCAGATTTATTGAAATTATTATACTTAAATAGCTATTTTAAAACTGGAATTAAAAATCCACTAGATTCAGCAATTATTGATTATGTTAAAAAAAGTACACATTATTTTGCTCCTGATAAATATCAAAAAGTTGATGAAATTCCATTTGTTTTTGAACGTCGTCGTTTATTAATTATTGTTAAAAATGCAGCAGATACAAAATTAATTTCAAAAGGAGCAATTAAAAAAAATTATTAATGTTTCAAATAAAATTTATTATTAAAATAAAATTGTTGACTTAGATGATGAAATGAGAAAACAAATCATTAAGACACTAATTAGTTTGAATGATCAGGAATACTGTGGCTTAGGAATTGGTTATAAAGTTGTTAATGAAAATCCAAAGGTTTATAACATTAATAATGAAAAAGATTTAATTTTTTATGGTTATGCAACATTTTTAGATATTTCTAAACCATTACCATCAAAAATAGTTAAAGTATTAGCTACTCTTGGTGTTTAATTAAAAATTTTAACAGGAGATAATGCTTCTGTAACGCGTTCGATTTGTGATCGTGTAGGAATGAAAATTAAAGGAATTATTTCTGGGGAAGAATTAGATAAGTTGACTGACTATGAATTAAAACGTGCGGTTGAAATTAATAATGTTTTTGTTAAATTAAATCCAACGGAGAAGTCACGAATTATTAGTTTACTAAAAGCGAATAATCATGTTGTTGATTTTGTGGGTGATGGAATTAATTATATGCCAGTATTACGAAAAAGTGATATTGCAATTTCAGTTATTAATGCAAGTGATTTTGCTAAGGAAGCATCAGATATTATTTTATTAGAAAAATCATTATATGTAATTGAACAAGGAATTGAGCAAGGACGTTTAATATTTGAAAATATTTTACATAATTAATTTTTATTTATTATTAATTATGTTTTATTTAAATTATTTTCGTTATAATTAACATAAGAATAAAATTATGAGAGGCTAAGGTGAAATTATTTAAAAAGGATAAAAAATATTATTGATTTAGGAATTTTATGACTTTAAGTCTTATTTGATTTATAAATTGTTAATGTATGTCTTAAAAGTCCTAAATTTATAATTTAGGTAAAAATATTTTTTAAGAAAAGGGGTATTGGAATGGCAAAAATAATAACTAAATTTAAGGGAAATAATAAAGAGTTTAAGGGACAAAAAAAAGAAATTGGTTTTTTAAAAACTGATGAGATTAAACAAATTTCCCAGTTTTCTCAAAGCGAAATTTTAGAACATTTTGAACTTAAAAATTTTGGTTTAACTTATGATGAAGCAGAAGAAATGGGTAAAAAATATGGTGATAATTCGCAAGAAAAAATGAAATTTCTTTGATTTAAACATTTTTTAAATGTATTGTTAAATCCTTTTAATATTGTTTTGGCTTTAATTGCGACCTATAATATAATTAGTTATTTTACTTTAGGTGGTGATAGTTTTGAAGTTATTGGAGTTATTATTATTGCTATTATGATTATTATTAGTACTACAATTTCATATGTTCAAGATATCCGCAGTTTTTTCGTGACAAAAAAACTAACAGATTTAGTTAGTAACACAATTACAGTAATTCGATTAGAAGATGATGAAAAAGTTTCTGAAGTATCAGTTAAAAATAATACTAGTTTAATTCGAGAAGCAAAAGAATTAGAAATTCATGAATTAGTACCAGGTGATTTAATTTATTTATCAAGTGGGGATATGGTTCCTGCTGATGTTCGAATATTATGAAGTAATGAACTTTTTATTAATCAATCCAGTTTAACCGGTGAGTCGTTACCTGTTGAAAAACATGCTAGTTATAATCGTCATAAAGCAAGTTTACTAGAGTTAGAAAATATTTGTTATATGGGTACAAGTGTTGTTTCAGGTAGTGCAATTGCAATTGTTATTGGTGCGGGAACAGAAACATATTATGCGACAATTTCAAAAACATTGCAAGTTAAACCACCAGAAAATAGTTTTAATCGTGGAATTAAAAGAACGACCTGATTACTATTATCATTTATGTTTGTAATGGTTCCCATTGTTTTTATTATCAATGGAATTACAAAAAATGATTGGTTATCTGCTTTATTATTCGCTATTTCAGTTGCTGTTGGTTTAACTCCAGAAATGTTACCAATGATTGTGACTTCTAATCTTGCTCGTGGTGCCAGTCGAATGAGTAAAGCCAAAGTAGTTGTTAAAAAATTAGAAGCAATTCAAAATTTAGGGGCAATTGATGTTTTATGTACAGATAAAACAGGAACTTTAACAAATGATAAAATTGAATTGGTTGATTATCAGTTATTAGATAATAAAAAAGATGATCGTTTATTAACATATTTATATTTAAATAGTTATTTTCAAACGGGATTAAAAAATCCTTTAGATAAAGCAATTATTCATTATATTGATAATCATCATTTATCTAGTTTTAAGGATGATTATCAAAAAATTGATGAAATCCCCTTTGATTTTAATCGGCGTAAATTAACGGTTGTTGTTTCAGACAAAGACAAACATCATACTTTAATCTGTAAAGGGGCAATTGAAGAAATTATTAAAAATTGTACAAGAATTGAATATAAAGGAAAAGTTGAAAAGATAACAGAAGAACATTTACGAATGATTTCTGCAACAGCAGAACGAATGAATAGTGAAGGATTAAGAGTTATTGGATTAGCATATAACCATGGTCATTATGCCGATAGTTATTATTCAACAAAAGATGAGAAAAATTTAATTTTTTATGGTTTTGTTTCTTTTCTTGATAAACCAAAACCTTCTGCAGAAAAAATGATTCAATTATTGCGAAAAAATGGAGTACAATTAAAAATTTTAACTGGTGATAATGAACAAGTAACAAGAGCAATTTGTAATCGAGTTCATTTAAAAATTCGTGGTGTTATAACTGGCGATTATATTGAAAAATTAAGTGAATTTGAACTCCGTGATGTTGTTGAACAAAATAATATTTTTGTTAAATTAAATCCATTACAAAAAGCAAAAATTATTAAAGCTTTAAAACAAAATCAACATGTTGTTGGTTTTATGGGCGATGGAATTAATGATGCACCTGTTTTACGCCAAAGCGATGTTGCAATATCTGTTGATAATGCAACTGATATTGCAAAAGAAGCATCAGATATTATTTTATTAGAAAAGTCCTTATTAGTTATGGAAAAGGGAATTATTCAGGGACGACAAATTTTTGGAAATATTTTAAAATATATTAAGATTACAATAGCCTCTAACTTTGGAAATGTTCTTAGTATTTTAATTGCTTCAGCATGATTACCATTTCAACCAATGATGCCAATCCAAATTCTATTTCAAAATTTATTATATGATATATCCCAATTGGCAGTAGCATTTGATAAGGTTGATGTAGACTTTTTATCAAAACCACAAACTTGAACAACAAAGGATATTTTACCGTTTGTTTTTGTTAATGGACCTGTTTCCTTAATTTTTGATATTTTAACTTTTGTTGTTATGGGTTATTATTTTGGGGTTCTTGCCAATCCACAACACATCAAAACTGAACAAATTACTTTATTTCAAACAGGTTGATTTGTTGAAGGATTAGTGAGCCAAACCTTAATTGTTCAAATGTATCGAACAAGAAAAATTCCATTCTTTCAATCAATACCATCATGGCAATTATTGGTATCCAGCATTGCCGTCATTTTGATTGGAATGACCTTACCATTTACATCATTAGGGCCAAAACTAAGTTTAGTACCATTACCCGCAATGTATTTTGCTTTCTTTACTGCATTAGTGATTGGATATTGTTTAATGAGTCAAGGAGTCAAAGATTTATATATTAAAATTTTTAAGCGATGATTATAGATTTACTTTTAGTAAATCTATTTTTAATGCAAAATAAAAAAAACATCTTGCTTTTACAAGATGTTTAAAATTATTCTTTAAATAATTCAAATAATGTTTTAATCATTACTCCAGTTCCACGCCCATCTTTAGTATCCGCTGTTCCAGCGATATCTAAATGAATATATGGTTTTTTTTCTACAAATTCACATAAAAAGGCAGCAGCAGTTGAACTACCAGCAAAGCGTGAACTTTCAGCATTTGTTAGATCAGCAATTGGTGTTTTACGCATTACAGCACTATGTTCTTCTAAAATTGGCATTCTTCAAATTCCTTCATGAGCTTTAGAAGCTGCTTGTGCAAATTGTTCATATCATCCATCATTATTAGCAAAAACACCAGTTAATCATTTTCCTAAAGCTACTAGAATTGCACCAGTTAATGTTGAGGCTTCAATTAATTTATCCACATTTAATTTACGTATAGCATAAGTAATACCATCAGCTAGAACTAATCTTCCTTCAGCATCAGTATTATCAATTTGAACAGTTTTTCCGTTCATTGACGTAATAACTGATTCAGTTAAAGTTGCTTTTCCTCCAATTCGATTTTCTGTTAAACAAGCCACCGCAGCAATATTTGTTTTAACTTGTGCTTTTGCTAAAGCTAATACTGTTGAGCAAACAATAGCTGCTCCTGACATATCAAATTTCATTCCAGTTAATGCTGTTGATGGCTTTAAGTTATATCCACCACTATCAAAGGTAATTCCCTTTCCTATTAAGCCAACTTTTTCTTTTTTACTTCTATCACCTAGATATTCTAAGATAACAACTCGGGGTTCTAAATAGCTTCCCGCATTAACAGCTAAAAGTAAACCCATTTTTTCTTTTTCAATTTCTTTTTTATCTAAAACTGTTACTTTTAAATTTGGGATTCCTTTTGCCATTTTTTTAATTTTTTCAGCAAAAACTTCTGGATACATTAAATTTGGTGGTGTATCTTGTAACATACGAGCAAAATTAACACATTCCATTTTAATTTGAATTTCTTTAAAAATAGTAGGTGCCTTGTCACAGTTATGGATTAAATTAATTGTATAAACTGATTTTTCTTTTTTATCTGTTTTTAAATTATAATTATCATTTAAAACATATAGTGTTCCTTCTGCTAGTGCTTTAAAAATATGAGTATTTGCTTCAGCACCTTTTTTAAAAGTGTCAACATCAATATTTAAACTATATTTAATTGTTTTCATAAAATTTTGAATAAAATCTTCAGCATTTTTAAAAGTTAATGCTTTTTCGAAATAAGAATAAATTGTTTTTTCTTCTGAAATTAAAGTAGTTGCACCGTTTTCTTGGACAACTAATGGGTTGATTTTATCACCTTTAAAAATTGCTTTTAGTGTTAAATCTTGTTTTTTGTCATTTAATAATACCATTGTAAAATTCCTTCTTTCTATATAGATAATTATATACAAAATATTATAACATTATCTAGAATAACAATAAAAATATTTTGTTTTCCGTTATAATATAAAAAGGTAAATTTAGAAAAAAGGAGAAAAGAATGAAACGAAATGAAGCACCAGCACAATATAAATGAGATTTCAATCATTTATATTCCAATCATGAAGCATGGAAAAAAGATTTAGCAAAAATTGCAAAAAAATTAGAAGAAATTATCACCTTTAAAGGAAAGTTAAATCAAATAGCTGTTTTTAAAAAATATATTTTTTTAGATGAAGAAATTGATTTAATTGCAAATAAAATGGGACAATATTTACATATGGGTGATATTGATACAACTGATTTATCATATCAAGAATTAGCAGGAACTTATTCAAATACTTTAAATCAAATTTTAAGTCAATTAGCTTTTGTTGCTCCCGAATTAAAAGCAATTGGTGAAAAAACAATTATGAGATGAATTAAAGAAGATTCTGCATTAAGTGCATATGAATATAGTTATAGTAAGTTTTTTAAAAATGCAAAATATATTTTATCAGAACGTGATGAAGAAATTTTAGCTTTAGTAACACGGTCACGAAGTGTAGCTTATGAATTATATGATTTATTAGCATATGCTGATAAAAAGTCAACTTTTATTGATTATCAAGGAACAAAAACAGAATTAACAAATAGTGTATATAGTGAAATTATGGAGAAATCTGATCCATTAGGTGAACAAGAATTTCGAATTAAAACAGCACAATTGTTTTCTGAGCATTTAGTTGATAAAAAACATTCTTTTGCACGAATTTATGAGGGAATCATTCAACATAGTGTTGAGTCTGTTCGCTTACGTGGTTATAAAAATACTTTACAAGCATCATTAAATAATGATGATGTATCTGAAGAAATTTATGAAAGTTTAATTAAATATGGTCGTGAAAATAGTAATTTATTTGTTCAATATAATGAGTTATTAAAAAAACATTTTAAATTTAAAAAGTTTTATCCAACTGATGGTAGTTTGAAGTTAGTTAAAAACATTGCATCATTAGATAAGAAATATACTGTTGAAGATGCAAAAAAAATGATACGTGAATCCCTACAACCATTAGGAAATGAATATTTAACCCAATTAGAGTTAGTTTGAAGTGATCATCGCATTGATTACTTTGAAGATACTAATAAACGTAGTGGTGCTTATTCATCTGGTGGTTCAGGAGTTGAACCAATTATTTTAATGAATTGAGATGATACAATTGGTTCAGTTAATACATTAGCACATGAAGCCGGTCATTCTGTTCACACATTATTAGCAGATTTAAATAATAAATATCCATTAAATAGTTATCCAATTATTTTAGCAGAAGTTGCTTCAACAGTTAATGAGCACTTATTATTTGATTATTTATATAAATATGCTGAAAGTAAAGAAGAAAAAATTTATTTATTACAAAATCGAATTGATGAAATTATGGCAACTTTTTTTCGCCAAATTCATTTTGCTGATTTTGAATGAGCTGCGCATAAAATGCTTGAAAATAATGAGCCATTAGATGCTGATAAATTAGCAAATCTTTTTGATCAAAAAGCTAATGAATTTGGTTATACTGTTTTTGATAAACATGAGTTACAACAAAAGACATATAGTTGACCACGAATTTTACATTTCTTTCATTCACCATATTATGTTTATAAATATGCAACTTGTATTGTTGCTTCATTTAAACTTTATAATGATGTCATTAATGGTCATTCAGAATATTTACTAAATTTTTTAAAACAAGGTGGTCGTAAAGAAGCATTAGCAATTTTAAAAGATATCGGAATTGATTATACTGATTCTAATGTTTATAATGGCTTGATTACAAAATTAACAGAAATGATTAATAATCTTACTCGATTATTAAAATAGCATTATATTAGTTATATTATATAAAAAAAATTATTATATTAAAAATAAAAATAAAAAATATTTGTTTAAATTAAAAATAATTTGATAAAAATTAATTTTATTTTGTTTTTAATATTTTTTTATAAAATATTATTAATACTTTAAGTATTAATTTAATTATTAAGTTTTAGAAAAGGAAAAAATACTGAAAAATGAAAAAATTATTAAATATTTTAGGAATATGTGGATTAATTAGTACACCCGGAGGAAGTTTAATTGCTTGTAGCGGTAATAAAAAACTGCAATATTTATAAGAAGCAATTACTGAAACGACAAATCAAGAGCAAGAAGATAATATAAATAATGTTAAAATAATAATTCACCTATTAAATCATAAAATTAATATTTTAAATGAACAAATAAACATAGAGAATCAATAAATAAACATAAAAAAAATCAAAAATTTACAAAATAATATTTTGAAACTAAAAGCAAAAATTAAAGAAATTGAAAAAACATTGGAATAAGATGACCTTAGAAATATCAAGGAAATTAATTTGTTAGATTTAAAAATTGAAGTTGGTGATATTGAAAAAGTAAAAGAATCAGAAATTAGACCATATTTACAAGCAGCAAAAACAAGATTATATTCCTTAGCTTTTGCCAATAATCCAGAAAATGATTTTTCTTTTAATTTCAATGATTACTTTAATTAGAATCAAACGTGAACAATTAATTTAGCAAAGACGGTTAATAATTATGTTATTAATATTATAGGATATAATAATTCTAAGAATAGTATTAAGTTAGAAATTTTATTTCCATTAGTATATGATATTATAGCAAAAGAATTAACTATGAAAATATTAAATTTATAATAAAAAAATGAAAGGAAAAAATAAATGAAAAAAATATTATGTTTAATAAGTGCAACAGCAATTGGAATTAATGGTATGTCTTTTACAGTTGCTAATAATTCATATGAACATATAACTACTAACAAACAATTAGAAAAATTAAAACCAAACCAAATTATTAATTTAACTAAATATGATGATAAAAAATTAAGCAGGTCAGAAAGAAAAACACTAGAAAATTTTGGAATAGTTTCATCTTCGGCACGCCCTATTGTAGAATTAGAATTAGATAAACAATTGGCAAGGTTAGTGCCAAAAGTAATGCCAAAATTATTAACTGCTAACCAGTATTCTTTTCAAAAAAATGCTCTTTAAAAATATTATAAATTTTTGTCATCGGACTTATTAAAATTAACACTAACAGCTAAGACTTTAATGGAAATAGTTGTTTTATTTATGTTAAATTTAAAAGAAGATTTTATAATTATACATCGTGTACGATGAAGCCGTAAAAAACAACTCTTGTTAAAGGGTTGTTTTTTTATTTAAAAACAACCATTAAAAGGAGATGAAAAATATGTTTAAAAATACTTTTATTAAATGCAAAAAATGTGGAACACCAAAGCAGTTTCATAAAGTAACCTAACCATCGTGAAAAAACAGAATGATTTGAAGATGTTTATTACACTGAATATTAAAATTTTTTTTAAAACATTAAATTTTATAAAACAACTTTAAAAATTAAATAATTGGCTCTACAAGTGTTTAATTTATAATTACATATTTTTAGGGAAGGTTCTCCAACAAGGCATTTCCGCCGGCATGAAACCATTAGAGCTGTTAACTTGTTTTTTTGCGATTTTGTAAATTAATGACTTTGATTAAGATAGACGCGTAGTGGTGCATTCACAACTATTAATTGCAAGGATAAAAATAAAATCGTGTGCGTAGAGGTTAAATAATTTTTAAGAACTGGGCAAGGATTTCTTAATTAATCTACTAGTGGGGACTTGATGAAATACTACAAGTAACTACAAAATGTAGAACATTGTAGTACTTTGTAGTTAATTGTAAAAATGAGAATTTAAAAATGATTATGAAAAAGAAAATATGTTTTAAAAAAAGATATTGAGGTTATTGCTTTAAATGTGATAAAGAAAATAAATATATTCTTACACACGATGAAATTACTGATGAACATTGAGCATTAGGTAAACAAAATTAGGAGGAATTAAATTATGAAAAAATATAAATACTTATTATTATCAAAAGATAAATTTGGATTTAATACTCAGTTTTTTTTATACATATATTGAAGCAGAGCTTACTGCTAAAAATATATTTTATAGTGAAAAAACTATTATTAATTTAGAAAAAATTGAATGACAAGGAGAATAAATAATATATGAAAAGTGACGATGGCAAAGTTTATACTGAAGAAGATTTATTTAATGAAGCATTAGAAGAGTGTTATTCAGAAGAGAGTGCTTATGACTATATTGAAAAATTAATTATAGAAAAGAATTTGGAGGAAATTTAAAATGAATAATAATAATAATAATGTAAAAGATATAGTTAAAAATGTTTCTTTTCCTTTTCTTATTAAAGGTAATGATTTTAAAGAATTAAGTTTAAAATAATTAAATATTAAAAAATGAATGGATGAAAATGGGTAATAATTAGCAGAATTTATTTATCGTCATCGTAATTATTATAATACTAATGGTTATAAAAATGTGTATTTAAAAGATATTACTAGTCTTGTAAGTAAAGTATATATTGTTTTTCGTGAACCAGTAAAAGTAGTTGATGATTGTTTAGATGATGTTAATAAATTAAGAAATAATTTAATTAAATTAAAAAAAATAATTTAAAATCATAAAATTGAAATTAAAAATAATATTAATCAAGTACGCATTAAAAAACAAAATGAATTATTTAAAGAACAAGAATTAAAAAAACAAGAATTACTTGAAAAAGAAAATAGTTTAACACCAGATATGGGTCTTGATATTGACCAAATTCAAGATGAACAAGTTCTTGTAATGGAACAAATTGAGCAAATTGATAAATCATTAGAACCAAAATAATTAAAAAAAGTTGGTATTAATTTAATAAAAGAAAAAATATTAATAAAAGATATTGAAATAATTGGAATTGATAATGATTTTTTAGAAAATGCAAATAAATTAGAATTAATTAATTTAATTAAAACTTATTTAGTTATTGATGAAAAAAATGTTAAAAATGAAATTAAAGCACAATGAGATAGTAATGTAGATATTAATACTATTGGTATTAAAGGTATTAAATTCAAAATAAATAAAGGAGTGAAATAAAATGACAACTGAATTACAACAATATATTAAAAGTGCAATTATTAAATATGAATTAAAAGTTAATGATAAATATTTAAAAGAAAATATTTTAGCACTTGAAGAATTAAAAATGAAAAATGGACAAAATTATTTGCAATTAGTTAATACTGCTGATAATACTAAAATTACAACATTAGGTATTATTAAATTAAGTAATAAAGGGTTAATTTTTGGAAAAGATTTTAATATTATTCCATTTAAAAATAAATTAACTACTGTTATTGATAGTAAAGTTTATTGTAAAAGAATTGAAGAAGCAGGATATAGCCCAAGAAAAGCAATTATTTTTAAAGGTGAGAAATTTGAATGAGATAGTTTAAATTCATGTCCTAAAATACATTAAATTAATTTTAATGCAAATACTAGTGATTTTAATGAAATAATTGGTTCTTATGCTTTTGCAAAAGATAAAAATGGTAATTATCAAGATATTTTATTAAAAAAAGCAGATATTGAATGATTAAAAAATAGTAGTCATAGTGGTAATAGTGAATATTCACCTTGAAATAAATGACCAAAATAAATGATTGAAGCAAAATTATATCGTAAATTAGCATTAGAAATGGGAATTGATATTTTTGATATTGATTTAGATGAAAAAGAAATTAAAGAAGATGGTAATTTTGAATATATACCTTTTAATGATATTACTGTCGCCAAAAATAAGGGGCAAATTAGCGATGGACTATTATAAATTTCCCCAATCTCTTATCCAGAAATAGCAGACACAAATGATAATGTCGTTAAAGAAGATGATATCTCAAATGTAACACCAGTAATTAATAATAATGATGAGGATTGAGCAACTTGATAAAAATAGGTATTGACCAATCAGGAACTGGTACTACGGGTCTTGTTGTATATGAAGATAATAAAGTTATTAGAAAAGAACAATATTATAGTAAAGATTGAAAATGTCACTTTAATTGTATTAGTAAAATTATAGATAAATATTATTATGGTGAAGATTATTATTATGAAGATGAAAATGGTTATTACATTCCACAAATATTAAATATTGAAGATTGCTTATATACCTTTGCTAATAGTTCAAAAGACAGAGATGATTTATTACGATTATCGGGAGCATTTTGTATACACCAATTTTTAAATTGAGTATCATTGGTGATATATTAGGTGCCATAGTATTAAAAGATTTAAATTTTATTTAAAAAATAATTTAAAATAATTATTAAAATATTCATATAAAAAAGTCAGTATCCTTAAAAAATTTTATGAATTTTTTAAAAGAGATGCATTTTTATTTGGAAAAAAATAATTATAATAATAATTTGATTATATTAATGTTATTTATTAAATTTATATAAAAAAAGTTAAAAAAGTTTAACTTTTTTTATGTTTAGTGTAATATATAATTAATGGTTTTTAAAAAAACAATATTAATAGTAAAAAAATGGATTAGGGAAGTATAAATATGTCAGATCAGGTTACCACAGATCAACAGTTATTACAAAAAGAAAAAAATGTAAAAAATGAATTGGATACTATTCATACAAAACGTCGCATTATTCTGGGAATTATGTATGGATTAATTTCTGCAGTTGGATATTCTATTGTACCATTAATGCTATATATTATTCCAGAACAAGGACCATATGGTAATTTAGCAGCGCCAATTAATGCTACTTTTTATGTGACAATTCAAGAAATAATGGCAACTTTTGTAATGTTTATTTTTTATAAACCCAAAAATTTTATTAATTTTTTAAAATTACTTCGTCATAAAGAAACTTGACTAATTGTATTATATGGTTTTTTAGGTGGTCCGGTTGCAATGGTATTTTTTCAGTTATCAGTTTTATTAACAATTAATCATCAAAGTGGTACAGATGGAACTGTTCCAGGATTATTGTTAAATTTAAATGTTATTTTAGCGGCAATTGGAAGTGCTATTTTTTTTAGTGCTCGTCAAAGTAAATATACTTGAACTGCTTTAGCAATTTCTACATGTTTAATTTTAGGAATGTCAATTCATTTTGCAATTGAAGAAGGATTAGCTTGATCATCGATTGGAGGGATGTGTTTAGCTTTAGTGACCGCTGGCTTTTATGCAATGGAAGCATTAGGAATGTCCAATTTAATGAGTTCTTCAAAAATTAAATTTACAAATCATGAAACAGTATCAATTAAAACAAGTTCTTCAGCGATATTAATGTTATTATTAGGGACACCAATTTCTGCAGTTTTTTCTTATCAAAGTTTCTTAGATGGTTATAAAATTTTTGCTAATTTTCAATATTATGATTATGCATTAATTGTTCTTGCTGGAGGAATTATTATGGGTAGTTCTCGAATACTATATTATTCATGTTTAGCAATGTCTGGCCCCATCTATACAACTTCAACCCAATTATTAATGTTTTTTTGAAACCCAATTTTTCAATATATTTTTATTGCAGTAAATGTTCCAAATAAAATTTCAGAACCAACATGATATTATTGAGTATATATTATTCCAATTGTCTTTTGTACTTTTATTATTTCTAGCAATGAATTTTTAGTTCATGCTAGTAAAGTTGGATGAAAGCGGGCCTTTCATGAATTATTTGGTAAGATTCCAAAACAAAATACAAAATAATGTAAGGTATTTTACATTTTTATTTTGGAAATTATATGATTAAATATTAATAGCAAGCAAAGGAATAAACAATGGAAATAAATAGTCTTTTATTTTTACGTGCGGTCCAGTTAGCTGTGATTGCTTAATATGAATTGGTTGGTAAAAATGATAAAAATATGTTAGACCAAAAAGCAGGATATTATTAATAAATTATTAACAAGTAATGATGTTAAAACAAAAATTGAAATTTGCAAAGGTGAACTTGATACAGCACCAATGTTATATCAAGGGCAAACTTTTTTTTCATTAACAAGCAATTACGATTGATATTGCAGTTGACCCAATTGAAGGGACAACACCGGCTAGTAAAAATGGACCGGGTTCAATTTCATGTATTGCTGTTGCTAAAAATAATACAATGTTATAAATCCCAGAAATGTATATGTAAAAATTGTTTTTATCACAGGACTTAGCTGTAATAGTTGATTTTAATTAACCAATTGAAGCAATTTTATTGACTTTATTAAAAATTAAGCAAAATTTATCATTTATTATTTTAAATAAACCGCGTCATCAAAAAATAACAAAAACAATGTGTCAATTAGGCATTAAGGTTGAATTAATTAATTAATGAGATGTATTAGGAGCAATTTATTTAGATATTGTTTTAATTCATCGCCCAAATTTAAATTTTTACAAAACTATCAAAGCATATACCGAATTGCTACAATGCAAAGCGAAAGGGTTAATTAATGTTGTTGGTGTAAGTAATTTTGATAAGGATATGATTGAAATTTTGTTTGAAAAAACAGGTATTTATCCAAATTTAAACTAAATTAAATTTAATCCTTTTAAGCAAAGATGAGATCGTGTACAATATTATCAAAATAAAAACATTTTGATACAAGCATATTCATCAATTGCTAATACAATCGAAAATTAAATTCTAGTTACCGAAGCTAAAAAATATAATTGTACTGTTGCTCAATTAGTTTTAGCTTGAATCCAATATTTTATTATTCAACCAATTGCTAAAGTAGAACTATTACGTCATATCCAAGAAAACAAGAAGAGTAAAAAAATTACACTAACTAAAAAAACAATTCAAATCTTACAGAGTCTTAATATGGTATGATAATATTTATTCCCAAACATTTGATAGGTTTTAATGAAAAATATTATTTTTTTTATTTATAAATTTAAATATATTCTTTCTTAGTGCAAAAAATTGAAAGAATTTTTAAATAAATTATTAATTATTAGTGTTTTTTCGTTTTTTATTAAAAGGTTTGTTATTTTAAAGTATTGTAACATTTTTCCTTAGTGAAGGATTTAATTTTTGTTATTTTTTAAATTTTTGTCATCTGTATTTGTTTTATTTTTTTTAGGTATTTTGCAGTATTTTGAGTTTGCTATGGTTTTTTACAATCTGTTAAACTTGATGATTATATACTAAATATTCCAATTGCACCTAAAATATTAAATAATCTTTTCATAGATTTAAAATGGTACCTCCTTTCTAAAAATAATAGTTTAATTAAAAATTAAACTATTAGTAATATCTTATAAAAAAATAATAAAATCAAAAGTAAATTTTGTTTTTATCAAATTATTTGTAAATTAAATTTATATTTTTAAAAATAATTTAATATTTTTTTAAATATCTTATTCTTAAATTTCTATGCTAAAATTTACAATGGTAATGAAAACTTAAAAAATGTTATAATATAAGTAAAGGTAAATAGGTCCAAAATGGAGGTCTAGAAAATGGCAGAAAAAATGGCTGAGATTTTATCTATATCTAAAAGAGTTAAAACATCAATTGATTCTGCTCAAACTTTAAATAAAGAATAACTTTTTTATTTTAGACATTTAACCATTGAACAAAAGTTAAAATTAAGACAAGCGGCTAATAATCCAAAAAATCCAAATTATATAATTTAACTACAATTAAATCACGAAAAACAAGCGGCTAATTGAATTAAAATTGATAAAAAGAAAATAAAAGATTTAACTGAAGATGGAAGATGATAATAATTAATAAAATTTTATTAAACTAAAAAATAGTTTCTAATAAGGTAATGTTATTATCAAGTTGGTTATTAGAGAGAACCTAATATCCATAATCATCTTATTAGTATTAATATTTTAACATCCGCATTCCACTGATGTTTTTAATTAGAATTAAATGAATGTAATTTTTAATTTAGATAATATTTTGTTATAATCATCTAGTTCTATGTAATATTTTATTAACTTTAAATTATGAAAAAATATTTTTATACCCATTAAAATTAATTTTATTTAAAGAGAAAAGTTATGAAAAAAAATGAAGATATTACAATAATTATTATTTTAATAACTAGTGTAATAATTATCTTTTCTATGGGAGGATTATTTTGATGTGTTTTAAAAGGCGATAATGAAATTGACTATGCTAAACATAGTGATTGTTTACTATACCGTAATCATAGTAAAAAAAATAAATTTATCTAATTTAAATAATAACCAATTAGTAAAAGGAACATTACAATCTTTTAAAAGTAAATTTAAAAAAAGATATCGTTAACTGATGAAGATTTTACATTTATTCATCGTTATGAAAATAATATGACTTATGAAGCAAGCCAGATGTCAATTAACAATTTTAACAAAAAGAAAAAATTTAACTATTTTCAAATATTTGCTAATGTTGTGCATGGAGTAACAAATAATCAAGTTTATTCTTATCAATTTGCGGAAATTGTTGCTGCTGTTGTTTCTGATAAGCAAAAGTTATTTATTAATAATTTAATTACTTTTGCTAATTTATTCGTTAATATTTATGGTTTTTCAATTTTTCAAAAATTATGATATAGTATTGAATTTAATAATGATATTATTAAAAGTAATTGCAATAACCCTTTAGTAGTAACAAGGTTAAAAAAGAATGGCCATTATTTAGCCCAATGTATGATTATTAGTGGTCGAACATTGCAAGAGCATGTAAACAAAAAACAATATGAAATTGGTTTTCATTCAACAGCAGATAATATTTCACAACAATTATTCATAAAATAGGACATTCCATTACAAATTATGTATCAGTTTGGCCCTCTGATCAAATTTATTTTAATCATAATATTAATGTTGATACTGGTAAATGTATTTGTGAATCTAGTAGCGAGCAACTAAATATTTGTGCATTTATTACTAATCCTGGTGATTTATTAGTTCAATATTTAGGACATCAAGTTGTAATAGCAATAATATTCCGTTTCAACAACAATTAGCAGCATGGTCGTTTATTTAATCTGGTTATGTACTAACTAGTGATAATGATGAATTATTTGAAGAATGATTTTCTTAGTGAATGTTGACACCTGATGAAAAAAGAACTTAATTGAGAAATTTTAAATGAATTTTATAGTATGTACTTTAGAAATTATTATTATTTAAATTAAAAACCAACTCTAGCTAGAGTTGGTTTTTAATTTACAAAAATTATAAAATAATTTAGCTGAGTGCTCTAAAGGTTTCTAATAATATATAAGGAACTTTGGTCTCAATAACCGTTAGTTGTTGTTGATAAAACTAATTCATCGTTTTCATTCATTTGTTAATATTTTGTGTGAAAATCAGAATAATGTTCATATATTAGATTAGTAATAGTGTTTGAATATTATCATTTGTAATTGATCCTCCCGCACCAGAATGATCTTCTTCTGGGATATTTCAAATAGTTGCATTTAATCAAGACATAAATTCTGAATTATATTTTTATTTTCAAATTTATTTATTATTTCTTTAACTTTGTAGAATAAAGGATGAAGTAGGACAAAAAAACCGACCCTTATTGGGTCGGTTTTTTTGTCCTACTTCATCCTTTATTCTACAAAATACAACTTGGTAAAAACTTAATTTAACTTTTAAAACATCGGGTGCTAAAAATTTATATCATTTTTCAAAAATTTCATATTTCATCATTTTGTTTTTGTTTATTAATAAGTAAATATAAATCCAGTAATTGTTGAATATAAATATTATTATTTATTTTATCAAAATAATTTTTTCTTATACCTTTTTCTGTTATTGAATCTAATTCAATAATATTTACTTCGTTATTTTTTAAATAATAAATCATATCATTTTCACCAATAAGATAAAGAGTATTTTTTGTAGTTGTTATTAATGAGATTTTTCCTCTTACCTCATTTATTTGCTCTGAATTTTTGTTTCGTCATTTTTTAATATATAAGCACCAAAATCAGTTCCAAAATAAATATCATTGTTGATAATTTCAATTGTTCAAACATTTTCATCAATACCATTTATTTTAGTGGCGGTTGTTTCCCTATTTTTTTAAAACATAAAGACCCTGATTCGTTGCAAAGTATACATTATGTTTTTTAGTAATTTCTAATAAATGAACACTTACATAATCAAGCCCATTTATTTTAGTTGCGCTTGTTTCGCCAATTTTAATATTATAATTACCAAAATATAACTGCAAACATAGATTTTATTATTAATTTTTAATTCATGATTAGTAAAAAAAATTAAAATTGTTTATTTTAACAGTAGTTGTTTTCCTATCAGTTAAAAAATAAATTCCATCAAAAGTGCTAAAATAAATTTGATTGTTAACTGTTATTCCATTAACATATTGAGTATTAATATTTTTTATCTTAGTTGCGCTTGTTTCGCCATTTTTTAAGATATAAGCGTCATTCTCAGTTCCAATGTATGTAATATTTTTATGAAAATTAATAGTTTTAAACAATTCATTAATTCCATTAATCTTTTGTTTTTTTGTATTATTATACTGCAAATAATAAAGTTCATTTTTAGTGCCCATAAAACTATTACCTTTATTGTCAAAAGCAATAAATTGTACTGTTTCTGTATTAATTTTTATTAACTTAGCATATTCAGTTTCAGTATTAATAAAGTTTGTTAAAATTTCATTATTATTAGGTTTAATAACAGTAATTGTGCTTATTACATTTAAAATAGCTATTGACATTGTTAAGATACTTAATATTTTTTTCATATAATTTTCTGCTTCTTTCTTTTGCTATATTAATCAAAATTATTTTCATAGAAACAAAAATGATATAGGTGTTATTTTAAAATTTTATTATGAAAATATTTATTATTCTTAAATATTCAATACTTCCAATTTTAATTTAATTAATATAACATCCTAAATCATTTTTCTGATTTAGTAATTGTATTTAGCATTAAAAAAATGAAAATATTTTTTAATTGTTTTAAAGATAAAAAAAGAAATGTTTTTAAACATTTTCTCCTTTTAATAGTTTTTGTAAATAATCACCAACGCCGCCTTCATCATTAGTTAAGTGTGTAATTCCCCGAGCATTAGTTTTTAAATTGTCATTTCCATTTTTCATTGCGATTCCATAACCAACATTTTGCAATAGTTCTAAGTCATTCATTTCATCACCAAAAGCAATAACATCACGAATATCAACGTTATAATATTGTGCTAAAATATTAGCTGCAAATCCTTTTGAAACAAGTTTATTTGTAATGTTAATCATTATTTGGACCTGACCGCTACTATAATGTCCGATGTTAACTTGGACAGAGTTTTTAAAATTTTCAAAAATTCTTAAAATTTGATCTTTTTCATTAGCATTGTTTAAATATAAGGCCATATTACTAGCTGGACCTTTTCAAGCAATATAAGGATTGGCAATAAAATATTCATCATCAGCCACATCATCAAGATGAAAGTAATTTTCAATTGCCTCATCTTTTTTTCAACAAATTGCTTTATCATAATGTTCAATTAAGACATTTGCAACAATATTTTTTACATCAGGATGGTTGATAATACTCATAATAACATCATAAGAAATTGGAAAAACTAAACGTTTAAACTCTCGTTTTAATGGGTCATGAATATGACCACCATCAAAGTTTGTTAATAAGGTGTCTAACCCTAATTCACGATAAAAGCGAATACTTGCTCGATGAGGGCGACCAGTTGTAATACATACTTTATGCCCAACTTTAACAGCTTCTTTGATTACATCTTGTGTTTTTGTATGGATTGTTTTGCCATCATTCATCAATGTTGTACCATCTAAATCAATTAGAATTAAACGTTTTTTATTTAGGTGTTGTAATTTCATGGGACTCCTTTCTAAAAAAAATAATTATGTTTCTAATCCCTGTATCTCTTATTATATCTAATATTTTTATATTTATATTATTTTTAAAAATTTAGCAGTATTTAATTGACTTTGCTAATCAATATGATAATATATAATTGTAAAATTAGCAAACAATAATATAGAGTGCTAAAAATTAAAGGAGGCAAATGTATGGATTTAACACAACAATATGAACCAGGTAAAGATCCAAAAGTTCTTGAAAAATTTGCCAAAAATCTTAATAAAGAGGCTCTTGCTGGAAAATTAGACCCAATTATTGGACGTGAAGATGAAATTAATAGAGTAATTCGAATTTTATCACGAAGAACAAAAAATAATCCGGTCTTAATTGGTGAACCTGGTGTTGGGAAAACAGCGATTGTTGAAGGACTAGCACAACGAATTGTTAAAGGTGATATTCCTAGTAATTTAAAAAATAAAACAATATATGAATTAGATATGGGAGCATTAATTGCTGGTGCGAAATTTCAAGGTGAATTTGAAGAACGTTTAAAAGCGGTTTTAAATAAAGTTAAAGAATCAAATGGCGATATTATTTTATTTATTGATGAGTTGCATTTAATTGTGGGAGCTGGTAAGACACAAGGTAGTATGGATGCTAGTAATTTATTAAAACCAACGTTAGCGCGTGGCGATTTGCATTGTATTGGTGCAACGACTTTAGATGAACATCGTTTATATATTGAAAAAGATGTTGCTTTAGAGCGACGCTTTCAAAAAGTAGTTGTCAGTGAATCAACCATTGATGAAAGTATTTCAATTTTACGAGGTTTAAAAGAACGATTTGAGACCTTTCATGGGGTTAAAATTCATGATAATGCTTTAGTTGCATCAGTTAACTTATCGTCTCGCTACATTACTGACCGTTTTTTGCCAGATAAAGCAATTGACTTAATTGATGAAGCTTCTGCAACAATTAAAACAGAAATTGCATCAGTTCCAACCGAATTAGATAATTTAAATCGGCGAATTATTCAGTTAGAAATTGAAAAAGCAGCTTTGCAAAAAGAAACTGATAAGGCATCTAATGAACGGTTAGTTGATATTGAAAATGAATTAAAACCATTAAAAGCAAAACAACAAAAATTAGATATTCAATGAAATTTGGAAAAAGAAAGTATTACTAAATTAAAAAACTTAAAATCACAAGTTGAACAATTGAAGAAAGAGTTAGAGCAAGCGCAATTAAGTGGTGATTTTAATCGTGCTGGTGAAATTCAATATGCTTTATTACCAAAACTAGAAAAACAATTACATGAACAAGAAAAACAAGCTTCAGGTTCACATCTTTTGAAAGAAGATGTAACTGAGCGTGATATTGCCGCAATTGTTGGAAAGTGAACTGGTATTCCAGTTGACCGTTTAGTAGAAACAGAAAAGGCAAAATTATTAAATTTAAGTAAGATTTTACGGCGTCGTGTTC
Organism: Spiroplasma kunkelii CR2-3x; assembly: GCF_001274875.1. Classification (NCBI taxonomy): domain Bacteria; kingdom Bacillati; phylum Mycoplasmatota; class Mollicutes; order Entomoplasmatales; family Spiroplasmataceae; genus Spiroplasma; species Spiroplasma kunkelii. The sequence continues at coordinate 1,175,070 of NZ_CP010899.1, read as the reverse complement.
GCGGTCAAAAAGAAGCAATTCAACTAGTTGCTGATGCAATTATTCGTAGTAGAAGTGGAATTAAAGACCCAAATAAACCAATTGGTAGTTTCTTATTTTTAGGACCAACAGGAGTTGGAAAAACAGAAGTTGCCCGTAGTTTAGCATATGTTCTTTTTAATTCAGAAAAACAAATGGTACGATTAGATATGTCTGAATATATGGAAAAACATTCAGTAAGTAAATTAATTGGGGCACCACCAGGTTATGTTGGTCATGAACAGGGTGGACAATTAACCGAGGCTGTTCGTCGAAGCCCATATTCAATTGTTTTATTTGATGAAATTGAAAAAGCACATCCTGATATTTTAAATATTTTGTTGCAAATTTTAGAAGATGGTCGTTTAACTGATTCATTAGGTAAAACTGTTGATTTTAAAAATACAATTATTATTATGACTTCTAATATTGGGTCAGAATATTTATTAAATGAAAATAATGATAGTGTTGGTTTATTAATTCAAAAAGAATTAGCTAGAAAATTTAAACCAGAGTTTTTAAATCGAATTGATAATGTTGTGACCTTTAATGCTTTATCAAAAGATGTTATTAAAGAAATTATTGAAAAAGAATTAGCTGAATTAACACAACGAATTGAAAATAGTAAAAACATTAGTATTAGTTATTCTGAAAAAGTATTAGAAAAAATTTTAAACGAAGGATATGATCGTGAATTTGGAGCACGGCCAATTAAGCGATATATTCAACGAAATCTTGAATCGTTAATTGCTCATGCTATTATTTCAGAAGAAGTTCAAGAGGGTAAATCTTATACAATTGATGTAGTTAAGAACGAAATGGCTATTAAGAATAGCACAAAATTAAATTAGCACTTGCATTCTTTAAATGATAAATTTATAATATTAATTGTTAGCACTATTTAGTGTTAATTGCCAAATATTTATAAGAATTGTAGAATCGAGGTGCTGCTGGTGTTAACCCAACGACAAGAAAACATTTTAAAAGTAATTGTAGAAGAATACACAAAAACAGCACAGCCTGTTGGAAGTAAAGCTATTATGGCTTGGTCCTTAATAGATTCTTCTTCTGCAACAATTCGTAATGAATGTGCAATTTTAGAAAAAGAAGGTTTTTTAGAAAAAGAACATGCTTCATCGGGAAGAATTCCATCAACAAAAGGTTATCGTTATTATGTTGATAACTTGATGGTTGAGAAAAATATTGATGATATTAAAAACCGTATTGAAGCCTTATTTGTTAATCGAAATATGTCAATTAATGATATTCTTGATCAAACAGGCCAAATTTTAAGTGAAATGACAAATTTAACAACAGTTGTTGTTGGTCCAAACTTTCAAGAAGAATTATTAAAAAAAATTGAATTATTGCCAATTTCTGAAACACAAGCAGTTGTTGTTTTTGTTTTAACAAATGGGCATGTTGAAAATAAAATGTTTACAATTGATAAAAATAGTTCGATGAATGATTTAAAAATTTCTGTTGAATTATTTAATACACGGTTAGAAAATACTAAAATAACTGATATTCCAACAAAATTTGAAGTAATTCGTCCAATTTTAGAACAACAAGTAAAACATTATGAATATATTTTAAAACAATTTGTTAACGCTTTAACAAATATTGTTAAACCAAGTTATTCAACACATGGGATTCAATATATGCTCCAAAATCCGGAATATAATAATCCAGAACGAATTAAACAAGTTATTAGCTTAATTGAAACAATTTCACCGTTTGATTATTTTAAAAAACAACAGAATAACCCAAGCGAAAATTTTGTTTCAATTCAAATTGGGAATGAAACAGGGTTTAACAATGATGATATGGCTTTGTTGACAACAACTTATAAGGTTGATGATATGCAAGAAGGAGGAATTGCTTTAGTAGGGCCAAAGCGGTTAGAATATGATAAGCTTTATGAAGTTCTTGAATGATTAACTTATCGGATTAAAGAAGCATATCAAAAAGAAGATAGAGAGGGTGAGATTAATGAGTAATGAAAAAAATAATAAATCTTCGCCAAACCAATTAAAAGAAAAAATTCAACAATTACGGAAAGAATTAGCAAATAATCAACCTGCTGATTCACCGTCAGAACCAGGGAAAACAGCAACAGCACCAACAACTGAAGCAAATAATTTGGCAATTATTGAAGATTTAGAACATGAAATTGATTTATTGTTAAAAGACAATTTACGCTTGCGAGAAGAAAAATTATTAGTTTTAGCTGATGGTGAAAATTTAAAGAAAAGAATTCATGAAGAAGTTGCTGATATTAAACGTTATCGTGCAGCAGGGATGGCAGAAAAATTATTGCCAACATTAGATAACTTTGAGCGTGCTTTACAAGTTACTAATGTAACACCAGAAGTGAAAAACTTTTTAACAGGGTTTGAAATGATTTATCGTATGTTTAAAACGGTTTTTGAAGAAGAAGGTATTACCGCAATGGAGACAAAAGTAGGAGAACAGTTTAATTCTAATTTCCATTCGGCAATTGAAATTATTGAAACAACTGATGTTTCATCAGGATGTATTGTTAAAATTTTACAAAAAGGATATATGATTCATGATCGTGTCTTACGTCATGTATCAGTGCAAGTTGCAAAATAACTAATTTAAGAGAGGAAGGTATTATAATATGGCAAAAATTATTGGTATTGATTTAGGAACAACAAATTCATGTGTTGCTGTGATGGAAGGAAAAGATTTTAAAGTTTTAGAAAATCCCGAAGGGCAACGAACAACACCATCAGTTGTTTCATTTAAAAATGAAGAAATTATTGTGGGAGATGCGGCAAAACGGCAAGCAGTAACAAACCCAAATACAATTAGTTCGATTAAACGTAAAATGGGGACATCAGAAAAAGTTCATGTTAATAATAAAGATTATAGTCCTGAACAAATTTCTGCTGAAATTTTACGTTATTTAAAAAACTATGCTGAGAAAAAATTAGGACAAAAAGTTTCAAAAGCAGTTATTACTGTTCCGGCTTATTTTAATGACGCACAACGACAAGCAACAAAAGATGCTGGAAAAATTGCTGGATTAGAAGTTGAAAGAATTATTAATGAACCAACTGCGGCAGCATTAGCTTATGGAATTGATAAAGTTGATAAAGAACAAAAAGTTTTAGTATTTGACTTAGGGGGAGGAACTTTTGATGTTTCAATCTTAGATTTAGCAGATGGAACATTTGAGGTTTTAGCAACCGCTGGGGATAATCATTTAGGAGGAGATGACTTTGATGAAGTTATTATTCAATGAATGGTTGATAAATTTAAAAAAGATAATGGTATTGATTTAAAAACAGATAAAATGGCAATGCAACGATTGAAAGAAGAAGCAGAAAAAGCGAAAAAAAATCTTTCTTCACAATTACAAACTGAAATTGCAGCACCATTTATTACTGCGCGTGATGGAAATCCATTACATTTAAACCTAACATTAACAAGATCAAAATTTAATGAAATGACAAAAAGCCTTGTTCAACGAACAATTGAACCAGTTCGTAAAGCATTAGCTGATGCAAAATTAAAACCTAGTGATTTAGACCAAGTTTTACTAGTGGGAGGAAGTACGAGAATTCCAGCGGTACAAGAAGTTATTAAATATGAATTAGGAAAAGAACCAAACCGCACAATTAATCCTGATGAAGTTGTTGCAATTGGTGCAGCAATTCAAGGGGGAGTTTTAGCTGGTGATGTAAAAGATGTCTTATTATTAGATGTTACACCATTATCATTAGGTATTGAAACATTAGGAGAAGTCTCAACTGTTTTAATTCCTCGTAATACCACAATTCCAACATCAAAATCACAAGTGTTTTCAACCGCTGCTGATAATCAACCAGCTGTTGATATTCATGTTTTACAAGGGGAACGTAAAATGGCAGCAGATAATAAATCATTAGGACGATTCCAATTATCTGGGATTGAACCAGCACCAAAAGGAATTCCCCAAATTGAAGTTAAGTTTTCAATTGATGCAAACGGAATTGTATCAGTTACTGCAAAAGATTTAAAAACAAGTAAAGAACAATCAGTTACCATTACTAATGGTGGTGGTTTAACAGAAGAAGAAATTCAACGAATGATTAATGAAGCAGAACAAAATAAAGATAAAGATGAGCAAAAATTAAAAAACATTGAATTGCGTAATAAGGCAGAGTCATATCTTTCAACAATTACACAAGCTTTAGAAGGAAATAAGGATAAAATGGATTCTGAACAGTTAAAAGCTTCTGAAGAAATTACAGCAGAAATTAAAGAATTGTTAGAAAAAGAAGATTATGTTGGTTTAGAAGCAAAAATGGCAGCATTAGAACAAGCAATGGCTGAAGCTTCAAAATTTATGAATGACCAACAAGGTGATCAATCTGAACCAGAAGTTACGAATGATGATAACAAATAAGACAATAATGATGACTAAAATTCTTTTAGTTATCTTTTCTTTAAAAGAGAAAGTAGGAAGATTGTAATGGGAAAACGAGACTATTATGAAGTATTGGGCGTTAATCGTAATGCCACTGATGATGAAATTAAACGTGCTTTTCGACAATTAGCAAAAAAATATCATCCTGATGTTTCAAAAGAGAAAGATGCCGAAGCAAAGTTTAAGGAAATTAATGAAGCTTTTGAAGTTTTATCTGATCCAAATAAACGTCGCAATTATGATCAGTTTGGTCATGCTGGAACTGACCCCAATGGTTTTGGTGGTTTTGGTGGCTTTAGTCATGGTTTTAGTAGTATGGGAGTTTTTGAAGATATTTTCTCTGGTGGTTTTGGTGATATTTTTGAAAACTTTTTTGCTAGTGGTAAAAAACGCCGTGGTTTTAGTAATCAACCAATTAGAGGGGAAAATATTGCTAGACGTGTTACATTAACGTTAAAAGAACAAATGTTTGGGAAGAAAATAAACCTAGATTTAAATATTGATAAAAAATGTGAAATCTGTGATGGAACTGGAGCAAAAGACCTTAAAAAAGACATTCATACTTGTACAACTTGTGATGGTTATGGTTATGTTAACCTTGAACAGCGTAGTATTTTTGGTGTGATTCAATCACAGCAACCTTGTCCTGATTGTAAAGGGCGTGGAAAAGTAATTACTAATAAATGTTCAAAATGTAAAGGTCAAGGGAATTATTGTGGGAAAGAAACAGTAGAAATTGAGTTACCGAAATCAATTTATGAAAATCAACAGTTACGAATTCGTGAAAAAGGAAACTACGGTCTAAATAATGGCCCACGGGGAGATATTTATTTAGAAATTTCAGTAAAACCAAATAAATATTTTAAGCGGGTTAATGATAACCTTCATTTAAATTTACCAGTATCTTATTTAGATGCTTTACTAGGAGCTGAAATTAAAGTTCCAACTTTTGATGGGGATGTTCATTTGAAATTACCATCAAATACAAAAACAAATAGTATTTTTAATATTCCAAATCATGGGTTTTTCAAATCACCAACATCTACAAAACGAGGAGATTTAATTGTTAATGTGATTGTAACAATTCCAACAAAATTATCGCCAGAAGAAAAAACAATTTTACAAAAGTTAAGAAATAATAGTTCGTTTAAAATTACTGATGATTTCTATGAGAATTTATAATTATTATAAAAAGTTTTAAGTATGATATTAATATCATACTTAAAACTTTTTATTTTTTTGTTTCTTGTTCTTTTCAACCGTAATAACCATAAATCCCATTTTTTAAAACAAAAGCATTATGATATCCTAATTGTCGTAGTTCTAATGCTGCTTCACTACTGCGATTACCACCATTGCATAATGTAATAATTAATTGGTTTTTGTTTGATAAGTAATGCGATGGATCTTGGAGCAAATCAAAAATATAAACATTGATTGAATTTGGAATTTGTCGTAATGCTTTAAATTCAATCTCAGTGCGGACATCTAATAATAAAGCTTGTTCTTTTTGTGTTTCAAAGATTTCATTATCCATATATACTGCTTTTTGGTTCATTGTGTACTCCTTATTTTTTTGTATATTTATATCATATCGTAAATATAAAATAATGTGTGATAAAATTAAGAAGATTAAGTATCACAGAAAGGAATTAAGAGTTTTGATGGCAAAACAAGTATTTAAAAAAATAATAAATAATCAGGAACTAATTGTTGAGCATGGCCAATTAGCAAAACAAGCAAGTGGTTCAATTTTAGTGCGTTATGGTGATACTGTTGTTTTAGTAACCGCAACAGTTAATAACAAACTTAGTGAAGGTGATTTTTTTCCTTTAACAGTTGTTTTTCAAGAAAAATTATATTCAGTCGGAAAAATTCCGGGTGGATTTTTTAAACGAGAAGGGAAGCCATCTGAATATGGTACTTTATCAGCACGAGTAATTGACCGTGCTTTACGGCCATTATTTTCAGAAAATTTTCGTAATGAAGTTCAAATTGTTATTAATGTTCTTGCTGTTGATAATGATCATGATGTGCGGGTGGTTAGTTTATTTGCGGCATCATTAGCACTTAGTATTTCTAAAATTCCATTTGCTGTCCCAGTAGCGGGAACATTAGTAACTGTTGATCAAAATAATATTATTATTAATCCAACATTAGAACAAATTAATAATGGCAAAATGGAATTAATTGTTGCTGGAACAGCAGAGGCAATTAATATGGTTGAAGCGGGGGCAAAAGAAGTTTCTGAAAGTTTAATGTTGCAAGCAATTTTAGCGGGACATGATGTTATTCGACAATTAATTACTTTTCAGCATGAAATTATTGCAAAAGTTGGGGTACCAAAAATGGAACTTGAATTGTTTCAAATTCGTTCTGAAATTATTACTTATGTTAATAACAATTATGCAAAAGAGTTAATTACAGCTGCTCGAATTAAAGAAAAAACAAAACGTTATGAAACAATTGAACATTTAGTTGAACAAGCAATTAATAATTATTCTATTCCAGTTCTACTTTCAGAAAAAGAACAGAAAAAATTGACCCTAGAATTAAAAGCAGCTTTACATAATATTATTCGTCAAGAAGTGCGTCGCCAAATTTTAATTGATAAAACACGCTTAGATGGCCGAAAATTAGATCAAATTCGCCCATTAAGTAGTGAAATTGATATATTACCAGTTGTTCATGGTAGTGCTTTGTTCACTAGGGGCGAAACACAAGTTTTATCAGTTGTAACATTAGGTGCATTAGGTGAAAATCAAATTATTGATGGAATTACCGATGAAGAAGGTAAACGTTTTATGCATCATTATAACTTTCCACCATTTTCAGTTGGTGAAACTGGGCGGATGGGTGCTCCTTCACGACGAGAAATTGGTCATGGCTTATTAGGAGAAAAAGCATTATTACAAATTATTCCTAGCGAAAGAGTGTTTCCATATACAATTCGTATTGTTTCCGAAGTTTTAGAATCAAATGGTAGTACTTCACAAGCATCAATTTGTGCTGCTACATTAGCTCTAATGGCGGCTGGAGTGCCAATTATAGCGCCAGTAGTTGGGATTGCAATGGGTTTAATTAAAGAAAAAAATAATTATACTATTTTAACTGATATTCAAGGGATGGAAGATCAACTTGGCGATATGGACTTTAAAGTAGCCGGAACTACAAAAGGAATTTGTGCCTTACAAATGGACATTAAAATTGCAGGAATTAATAAGGAAATTCTCCAAGAAGCTTTAGAAGCGGCAAAAAAAGCACGGTTAACAATTTTAGATAATGTTTTAGCAACTATTTCTGAACCACGAGCACATTTAGCACCAACAGCACCAAAAATGAAAACATTTATGATTCCTGTTAATAAGATTCGGGAAGTTATTGGTCCGAGTGGTAAAATGATTACAGCTATTATTGAAAAATCAGATAATGTTAAAATCAATATTGAGTATGATGGTCAAGTGACAATTTGTCATAGAGAAAGCACAGCGATTGAAAAAGCATATCAGTTAATCAAAGCAATTGCAATGCCAGTTATTGTTGGTGAAGAAATAATTGGACCAGTTGTTAAAATTGAAAAATTTGGTGTTTTTGTTAATTTAAAAGAAAATCTTGATGGTTTAATTCATATTTCTAAATTATCTAAACAACATGTTGAAAAAGCAGAAGATATTGTTCAATTAAACGATATTATTAAAGTTAAAGTAATAGAAATTGATGGGAAAGGGAAAATTAAGTTACAATTAATTGAAATATTACCTAAAAAGTAACTTAATTTTTAATGTTGGTTCTTAAATAAATAACTAAAATATTTGTTATAATTAAATAAGGAGTTAGGAGATTTAATTATGAGTAAAATTGCAATTGATATGATGGGAACTGATTTAGGCATTAAACCAATTATCAACGCTTTGAAAGTTTTTATGAAGAAATATGACGATGTTACTTTTATTTTAATTGGAGCTGAGAAGGAACTGAAGGCTACCACCGCAGCAGCAAAGTTAGATAATACAAAATATGAAATTTTTGCTACAACAGAAGTAATTGCAATGACAGAAGGTATGATGGAAGTTCGTCGTAAACCAAATAGTTCAATGGTTCGTGGAACTGAATTATTGCGTGATCAAAAAGTAGATGCTTTGGTATCTGGTGGTTCAACCGCAGCTTTTTTAGCAGCGTGTCATTTTATTGTGGGAGAAATTTCCGGAGTTTTACGGCCAGCTTTTATGCCTTTTATTCCAACAGTTAACAAGGGAAAGTCTGTTTTAATGCTAGATGTTGGTGCTAATTTAGAAAATGATGCCCAAGATCTTATTAATTTTGCAATTATGGCTAGTGTTTATGCGCAAGAAATTATGCACAATCCAAAACCAAGTGTGGCAATCTTAAATATTGGTGAAGAAGCATCAAAAGGAAAAGATTATCATAAAGAAGCTTATAAATTATTAGAAAATAATAAAAATATTTTTTTTAAAGGAAATATTGAGCCACGTGATATTACTAGTGATTTTGTTGATATTATTGTAACAGATGGTTTTACTGGTAATATTGCTCTAAAAACATTGGAAGGAATGGCAAAAAATTTAATGGGTGTTATTAAATATGAATTAACAAAGAATTTTTATCGAAAATTAAAAGCTTTTTCGTTACGAAAAGCTTTTCGGGGAATTCGTGAAACCTTTGATTATCGAAATAATGCAGCAGCATTAGTCTTAGGATTAAGAGCAATTGCTGTTAAAACGCATGGTAGTAGTGATGAAAAATCATGAATTAGTACTTTAGAATTAACTCGTACCGCAGTTGTAAATGATTTTGTGCAAAAAATGACAGTTAAATTGTTAAAGGGGAATTAATTATACGATGCAGTTTATAAACAAACAGCGAGAACAACTTTTTTTCGAGTTAAAAGCTTTTTTTAAACATTATCATGTTTTTATTAAAGAACCACAATATTATTTAGAAGCCTTAACTCATAATTCTTATGCAAATGAAAATAATTTAAGTTATACTTATCAACGAATGGAATTATTGGGTGATGCAATTTTAGCAAAAGAAATTTCCTTATACTTATTTTTAAGTTTCCCTGATAAAAATGAAGGTGAAATTACTAATTTACGTAGTAAAATTGTTCGGGAAGGAACATTAGCAGAATTAGTTCGTCGAATAAATTGAGCACCTTTCTTATTATTAGGAAAAGGAGAAATTAAAACAAAAGGATATGAAAAAAATCGTATTTTAGCTGATATTTATGAGTCAATGATTGCTGCATTATATCTTGATTTGGGTGAAGAAGTTGTTCGTAATTTTATTAATGACACCCTTATTCAAATGGTTTCTAATCCTGGTTTTTTTGATCAAATTCGAGATTACAAAACGGAATTACAAGAATTTTTACAAGCTGGTGATGCACGAACATTAGAATATAAATTAATTAAAGAATCACCGCCATTAGAAGGAAATCGAGTTTTATATACTGTGGTTGCAGAAATTGAGGGAATTCGTTATGGTAAAGGATGCGGTTATACTCATAAAGAAGCTGAGCAATTAGCTGCTCGTGATGCGCTACAAAAATTAGTAATAAAATCAAAATATGATTTCGAAAATAAATAACAATGTAATATGACTAAACTAATTTAAGTATATGGAGATGAAAAGTAATGATGATAATATATTTGTTTAAGAATTTTTAATTAAGTTTTACTAGAAATAGTTTACAAGTTTTAGGCTTATTTTTAATGTTAGGAATTATTATTACCTTGTTTGGGGGAATGATTATGTCAAGCAGTTTAAATACGGTTCAATTAGCATTAATTGGTAATGACTTGTATGATACTAATATTTCATTTAAATTTAATTATAATTTAAAAATTGTTTCAAACCATTAAAATTTATCATATTGTTTAAACAATATTAATTATATTAATGAGGATAGAGATTTAGACAATAATAAAGTAGAAAGTCCTTATTTTCAGTTAAAACCAAATGGCAAAAATACTTATTAAATTGTATTGGATTAAGAAAGTAACCAGTCAGGAAAATGGCTTGTTTCAAATAGTTCAAATTCATATTTTATGGAACAGTTAAAGGAAAACGGTTAAGTAATATTAAACTTTAATACTAATATTGTTTCTGATAGTGTTTATTTTTTTAGTAATGATGATTATGATGAATTGGTTAGTTATTTACAAAATCCAGAAAACTTAATTCCATTCGTAAGTTCACCAGATAATCCTAGATTAGTCAAAGATACATTAATTTTTACTAATGATTATAAGGTTTTAGTACAAATCAGAAACGAATTTATGACTTACAAACTCGTCTTTTAAATTCTGTTATTATTGGTTCAGTTGCTGATCGTGCTATAATGAGTGAAATAATACGACTTTACGATATTTTTAAAGCAGAAAAATTTTATTGTATTGTAAAGATGCAAGTAGGTAATTCCAACCTTGTTAATTTGATAATATACTTTTTATTTTAAAATGCAATATTTTTTCAAAAAAAAATATTTTTTTAAATATAAGTTAATATTTAATCACGACAAAAAAAGTTTGCTACAAATATATAATTCATATTTAAAAAAATTAAATATTAATATTTTGTAAAAATACCTCTCTGGAGGATAATCAACCTAAACTCGGTCGAGGCTTTTCATTAATAATTTTCATAACTTTATTAATTTCTTTTTGAGTAACAGTATTAAAATCAGCTCCCTTAGGTAAATATTCTATAATATTTCTATTTATTCTTTCAACTTTTGCTTTTTGTGTCGGAGTTCCAGCATCACAAAAATAAACTTTATAAGATAAATATAAAAGGAATAATAACAGATCTACGAAGAGAATTTTATAAATGAAGAGAATTAGAAATATTCGCTGAAACACAAATATATTTTTGTGATGCTGGTAAACTTCGTCAAAAACCTTTAATTGAATATATGAATAGTGAATTGAGACATTGATTTCATAATGGAACTGATTTTAATAAAGTTAGTCAGAAACGATTAAATTGAGTAGTTAATGATGTAATTAATGAAAAAATATGGCCCTGTTTAAATTGAATAAGTGCAAAATAAATATTTTTACAGAATATTAAATAAATTTATTAAAATTCTTAATAAATCCTTTTTAGTGTGCTTAAATATGGTTAAATTAAGCTATATTTATAAATTAATTTATTTTTTTCAAAAAAGAGTTGCATTTATTTTAAATGATGTTATTAATATATTAACAAGAGGTACAAGTTTGGAACTTGAATATACACGATACATAATCCAAAAAATAGGAAATAAAATTACGATTTCCAATTGATATTAGTGGTATTAGTAAAATTAACCCAATTAAAAAAGTTAATGTTAAGAATATTAAAGATGTTCAGTTTTATGAATGATCATAGTCAATTCGTGATATAATTTTAGCAACATTTCATGCAGAACTAAGCACTAAATTAACAAAAAATGATTATGATGTAACTCCTATCTTCACAAAAGAGTTTTATATCAAAGATAATAAAATTGATACTATTTCTTTTGATTTGTAGTATACCACATACATTTTAAAGATTACAAGAAAATAACAAAAATAATAAAAATATTTATTTATAATATAAAAATATCATAAAATAAATAAATAAAAAATATAAAATTAAACAAACTAAAAATTAGTTTAAATACAAAAACTTAATAATTTAAAATTATTTAATTAAACTATTCAAAAAGTTAAATGGTGTCTGAAAATTTAAAGACTTATGAACTCTTTCAAAATTATAAAAATAATAATAATCATTTAATTTATTCTGTAAACTAACGACATTTAATATTTTTTCTTCAAATACAAATAATTTAGTATAATTTTGATGAAATTTTTCAATCTTGCCGTTTGACTGTGGAGAACGAACGGGTGTTGTCTGATGAAAAATATTTTTATCTGTTAAAAATTGAGTAAAATTAGTTTCTTTAACATTATTTTTTTGATTATTCCGATAATTATTAATAAATTCAGAACCGTTATTAGTTCTAATCCGTGTTATTTTAACACCAAATATATTTTTAAAATCACTAATTGCTTTTTTAACAGAATCAATAGCATTATCAATACTTAATTTATCATAAACATATCCTAATGCTAATCTTGTTTTTTCATCAATAAAATCATAAACATAATACTTTTTATCAACTGGAAATTTACTTGGTACAAAATATTTAGCGTCCATCTGTAATAAACCTATTTCTTTAACTTCATATCTTGGATGTTGTTTTTTAATTTCTTTAATTTTATTTTTTATTTTTAATCATCTTTCATCTTTTTTAAGTCAACGAAAAAATGTTTTTAAATTTTTTGGTGCTTTATTTTTTAATTCTTCTCCATGAATTCCTTTTTTAAATTATAAAACAAAGATAAAACACCACCAGCACATTTATTACAATATTCAAAATATAAATTACAAATATTTTGACGAACATCTTTACTATATTGATAATTAATATTATTAGGAATTGTTGACTTTAATAACAATTTATTAAAATCATTATTTTTATATGCAATTAAAATTCTATTCGCTCAATAATAAAAAGTTGAAAACTTATTTTTAAAATATTTTTTAATTAAATCTTTCAACAAAAATTTATCATTATTAATATAATAATCATTACACAAATTAATATATGAAAATATTTTTTGTTTTATTTTTTTATAATATTTATTTTTATAATTTTTACTTAAAAAATTTTTTAATTTTGCTTGTAAATCAAACAAATTAAAATTATTAATAATATATTTCATTAATTTACACCTACCATCAAAAATATATAAAATTAATATTTAATACAAAATAATTAATATATAATTGATATATAATAAAATCAATTATATATAAAACAATAAAAAAGAGCAATATATATGAAAAAATGAATAAGTATTTTAGGAACAATCGTATTAACAGCAACAAGCACAACAACATTAATCAGTTGTAATAAAGAAAATAATAATGAAAACGAGGGAAATAATAAACCAAAACCATCACCAAAACCATCATATAACACACAACAACCACCGGAAAATAGTAATTGAAAATTAATTGATAAAAATGATAGAGAAAATGAATTTTTAAAACCAAATAATAAATGATATTTTTATGTTCGTCAATTTGGTAGTGAATATAAATATGAAAAATTTTATTTTGATGATAATTTTATAAAAAATCAAAATACACACTGACAACATTTAAAAAATGGAACAGATTTTATATGAAAAAATAATTCTGTTTATTGTTTTAGCGGAAGCAATGAACCCCAAATACCAACTATCGACAAAAACACCGGTGAAATTACAGATTGAAAAGAACAAAAAGGAACTAAATAACAGTTCCTTTTTTATATTAATCGCACAAATTTCATAAAGATAATTAATAAAAAGATATTTGTTATTGTGCTATACAATGCTGGATTAAATTTTCATACCTCAAATATTTGACTAAAAAAACTATATACTGTCTCAAAAACCTTGCCAACACCACTCGCTAACTCGTTAACTTGTTTAATTCCCGGAATAGTATTAACAATTAAAATTACGACATTTTTAATATGAGCACCAAAATCTCATCAACCCTCAGGCGTTACATATTGTACTTGTCATCATTGCTTATCAGGAAATAAACCACCACTATTTATCTCTTGTCAATTATAAATCCCAAAATTAAAATCATAATATCGGTACATATCATTCTCTTTTTGAGCTTGCAATTCAAAAACATTGTAACCGATTTTTTGTTCTTCAATTTTCTTGTATTGTAAACCATATTTTGATTGTAAATCACCACCAAAAACATAACCTGAATTTAATTTAATATCATAATTATTAGCAACCGAAAAATCATAATTAAAAACATTACCATAATTATTAATCGTATAAAAACGATTTTTAAATGCTGAATATAATTTAATATCTAATTGTTTATATTTATCTGAAAAATAAAAATATCGTGGATAAATTTTAAAACCATTATTTACTAATAAACCATATTTTTTATTATATCCTTGTACATAAGTATTATTTTCTAAATCAAAAATCGTTCGTAAATAATTAGTATAAAATTTCTGTGAAATTTTAAACATACTATTTAATAATTTATCAAATTGTAATTTATCATTGATATTCTCACTCAATAAAATATTATTAAAATTTTGTAATTTCAAAGCAAAAAAGTTAACTAAAACAGTATCATACTGTAAATTATCAATATATCCATTTTCTATAAATGAACTACGATTTTGAAACACTGGCACCAAAGCACTTGCAAAAAAAGACTGCAAAAAATTAGACAAATCAAAACGACCGTTAAACTGTTGAAAATATCTTAAATCTTTATTATTTATAGATGAATAAATTGAACCATTAAAACTAAAAACCTCACCCGTTCCCGTTCGCATAAAACTAAAATTAAAACTTAAATCATCATTATTAACATTATTTAACTCTAAACTACCAGAAATAATTAAATTTGCTTCATCAACAGTCAAAATCATCCGATAAATTGCTTTTTTAATACTTTTAACATCCAATTCATCAACCGTTTCAAAATCAAAAATTATCCGCTTTGTTCCAACCGTATTCGGATTTTCATAATCCGCACTACCACCTTGTTGAACTCTAATATTTTCTTGCAAAACAGCAGTTAAAGAATAATTAATAAATTCTTTTACAAAATTTTGTTGATAAGTATTTCAATCAGTAATTTCACCGGTGGTTTTGTCGATAGTTGGTATTTGGGGTTCATTGCTTCCGCTAAAACAATAAACAGAATTATTTTTTCATATAAAATCTGTTCCATTTTTTAAATGTTGTCAGTGTGTATTTTGATTTTTTATAAAATTATCATCAAAATAAAATTTTTCATATTTATATTCACTACCAAATTGACGAACATAAAAATATCATTTATTATTTGGTTTTGAAAATTCATTTTTTCTATTATTAAAATTAATTAATTTTCAATTATCTTGTTTTAACTTAACTCTTGGATAATGATTTTCTTTATAACGCTCAACATTATCCACAATTTTTTTAGACACATCATACATATTATATTTTACGGCAAAAGCATAAATAAAATCAGTTAAATCATTTAAAAAATTTTCCTTTTTAACATCATAAAATTTTTCAACCATATATGTATTTTTTTCAACTATCTCACATTTGATAAAAACTAAAAAAAGATGAACTTGGTTTATCATAAACAAATCCCGTTGAATAACTATCTTGTAAAAAATCCAAATACCATTTATCATTAAACAATAATTTTTTTGATTTTTTTAAAGTTGGATTAATAAAATAATTTGTTTCAGACCAATTTTCAAAAAAACTGCTGCGTAAAAACATTGTATTAATAAAATCAGTTTCATTAATACCTTTACCAGTACTATTCCTCTTGTTTAAGCGTATAATACTTCTCATTTAACGGTCTAAACGCCGTTAAAGTAATAAATGGAATAACCAAACCTAAAAAACTTAAAATAAATATGGCAAATAAAGATAACGATTTTTTCATAAACTTAACTCCTAACTATACAATGTTTTTGAAACAATAAACCCAACAATATATAAACTCGATAT
Organism: Spiroplasma kunkelii CR2-3x; assembly: GCF_001274875.1. NCBI lineage: Bacteria > Bacillati > Mycoplasmatota > Mollicutes > Entomoplasmatales > Spiroplasmataceae > Spiroplasma > Spiroplasma kunkelii. The sequence goes on along the minus strand of NZ_CP010899.1, from coordinate 1,159,005 downwards.
TGTTAACATTAACGGATTACTAAACAAAACTGCCATTCTACCAAATAATCAAATTAACCACGTATCAGAATTATATAAATCCATAATAATATTTTTTGCTGATGTAAATTGATTAATAATAACAGTAATAAAACCAGTTCCAAATATAGCGATTGCCGCCACCAATAAAACTAATTTAATCATTATTTAACACCTCTTTTAATTTTTGCTTGTTGTCTAATATTTTGACGTTTAATTTCTCGTTTAACTTGTTGCTTATTACTATTCTGATAAACATTTTTACCAACATTAATACCTTTTCGTACAGTTGACGAATATACTTGCGAAACACCATTATTAACTGTTGAACCTAAATTATTATACTGTGTTGATGTGCCGTGAATTGCGTAAATTGATAACTTAATAACCATAAAAAAGATTAAAAAATAAGCAATCGACGTATTTGTCATAGGTAACTTTGTATTTCAAATTACATCAAAAATAAACAAAAATATATCAAAAACAAAACTAAAAATCTTGTCTCAATTACTATTATTATTTTCAACTAATAAATTAATCATCTTTCCTATTTCCTTTCTCTTTTTTAGGTTTTAAATTCTTTTTCAAAATATCAATATCAAATAACTCAAATCGTTCTTTAACACTTAATTTTGTAATTTCCGACCAATAATATTCTTTTTTATTAATAATTTCATCATTTTTTTAAATCACGCACAAATTTTAACCATTGACTATCAACTTATTAGCAAATTCAAGCGGAATAATTATTTTAAAAAACCGAATCCCTAATCCAACATCCGACTTATGTTTTGCTCGTTTACCTTATGCTGTTTGTTCTACTGATTTTTTTTCAAATTTCATAATCGGTAATATCTTGAAAAATTCCAATTCGCATAATAAAGAAACGGTTAAAAAATTAAACCCCCTTCTTAATAACTGGTTTTTTCAATGAAATTGGAATAATAATTCCACTTGCTAACTGGTTAATATTATTTCAAATCATACCCTCACGCTGAGCAGTAAACAACGCACGATTACCAAAATGTCTCGCTAAAACAATTCACGGTATTTTACCACTATGAACTTTTTTCTCATCGTGAGGACTAGTTCCATCAATATACAAATAACTTTCATCAAATAAAATAACACTATCATCGGGTGGAACTGGTTTTGTTCGGTCAGTAAAATCTAAATTCTTAAATGTTAAAACTTTTACTTTATCATCTTCTAACGGATAATTAATATAAATTTCATCTGTCAATAATTTCATAGTTTGCGATAAATAAGTTAAAAGTAATGTTTTACCAGTTCCTAATTTACCAATAATTACCGACAACGGATTATCTCAAATAAATTGAACTAACCGAAAAGCATTTAACTGATAAAAAATATTTTTTCACAATCATCACACAAAATAAACACACTGCAAAGCAAATAACAATCAAAATACTAAACCAACACAATACAAAGAAATTATCCAAAATAATAAATCAATTAAACTAAACAAAAACATTGAACCACTAATATAACAATAATTTTTAAAGAAAAATACAAAATTTTTCATTATTTAAAACACCCAACTATTTTAAAAACCATTCACAAGAAAAACCAAGTTAAGAACAAAATAACAATTCAAATACCAACCATTAAAGTTAAATATTCATTTTGCGTTAAATTCCACATTGTAATAGTTTCAACATTTGTTTTATCTATAAACAAAAATATATGAATAAAAAACTCTTTTAATTTAATTCAATCATTTTGCATTTTTAAAAACTCCACATTTTTTGAATAAGTTTAAAAAAAATTCCAAAAAACAAAACAATAAATAACACAAACGATATAACATATAAAAACTCAGGGGCATTTGCACCAATAATATAACTAACAAATTGAACTCAATAATCATATAAACTCATTTAATTTAAATCTTCCAAATCTTTAATTAATTGTTGCTCTTTTTCAACAGTTCAATTTATTAAATTATTATTGTTATTATTTGCTTTTACTTTTTTAGGTTCACTTGAAAATAACGCTTCTTTCATTTTAGTAAAATAATTTTGTTTATATTGATTATATAAATTGATTAATTCTGTTCCAGTTAAATATTTTCAAATATTTCGCTTTAAATTTTCATCATACTTTATAATAGGATAAGAATTATCATAAATCAAACCGATTGCTACTTGCTCTGAATGTTTTTCACTCGGATAAATAAACTTATTACTCAACCAAAAACCAATATGGCGATTATGATTGGGTAAATTAATAAAACTTGCCTTATCTGTTGTAAAAGGGATAAATTCCTTACTAATAAAATAATTTTCTATATTCTGATTTTTCTTAACAAAATTACTCAATTTTATCAACTCCTTCAATTTTTCTAATATTAATTGTTTCATTTTTCTTTTTCAACATCAAAGTCTACCTTACATTCAAGAATAATTTTTATATAATAAATAATAATAAAAATAAATATTATAAAAGCAAATACAGACATAATAATTGCAAGTACAAAGTGTGGAAAATCTTTATCATAACTTAATATTGAAATATAAATAAAAAAACTTAAAATAAATAAATTAATAATATGTCCAAAAAAACAAATCAAATTTAATCAAAAAATATTTTTAATAAAATCTCTCTTTAATTTTTTATATTCCTTAGTTGTTTTAAATTTCATATCCATAATATAATCTCCTAACTAAATATTTGTTTAATAAACAATGTTATAAATAATGTTCGTATAATGTTTATTTATTGTAATAAACACTGATTATTAACAATGTTATAAAAAATGTTAATATATTGTTTATTTAATGTTTAATAAACACTGTTAATAAACACTGTTAATAAACACTGTTAATAAACATTGTTAAATATATAAAATAATAAAAATTGGCACACTTAAAATAATTATTAAGAACTTTAATAGTAAATATAATAAGTTCATTTTTCTATTTAATAAATTCATTTTTTACATCAAATCACATATAAAAACTAGTGTGCCACAGTTAAAATATATGATAAATAATAAATACTAAAATCCTTTAACCATAAAACGGAAAAAGCTTAATACTTTAATAATCAAAAAAATTGCAAACGGAATTAAAATAATTCACGCATCGCCTAAAAAAACCATTATCTCAGGTAAAATATTTGTTATACCTTCTTTAACTTTTCATAATGCACTAGTTAAACCAGTTCAAATACCAGTCATACCCTCGGTCATAGTTTTAGGTGTATTTGCTAAAAAATTAACTGCTGTTGTTAAATACATACCTAACATTATTTTTTATCCTCCTTTCTTTCAATTATTTTTTTATCTTTTTTCTTTCCTCGAATTTGTTTAATTTTTTGAAAAATTGATAAACCAATTCAAGCAAAAATCCCCAATAAAATAATAATACTAAATATTATTGTTAATCAAGTTGGCACAATATAACTCCCTTCTAAAAAATTAAAAAATTGAAATTTGCAAACTCGCTCCGCTCGTTGTCGCTTCGCCCCATTAAAAAACATTATTGAATAAATTATCCTCTAATAAATTACGCGGAATAATTTATTCTTTTACTTTTTAATTTCAATATCTTTTGCAATCTTATTAGCATTATTAATAACATTATCTTTACCATACTTTTTCACTAGCGACTGCAAAATAAAATATTGCTTTGTTTGCATAATTTCAACTCCTTAATTAAAAATATTAAAAAAAATTTACTTTCCAAAACTGTAAAAACCAAAAATACAAAATGTGTGTGGTTTCTACACTATTTCTTTTGATTTAACAATTCCAATAAAAATAGAAATTACCTGTTTGGGAAAAAATAATGCAAAGGGTAGATTTAATACATATGTCATACTTACCAATAGGTACTGTAAAATAATGATAAATTAATAAAAGAATATAAAAAAATAACATTTTAATGCTGTTTTTTTTTTTTTTAAAATACGGTATGATTTATATATATATGGGAGAGAAACGTGATTAAAAAATGTTTAATTTAATGCAAATAACAGGATTAGTTTATTTTATTTTTATTATTGTAATTGGACTGCTTCTTGTAGGTTGATTAATATTTGGTCTTATTTTATTAAGGTTTAAAAAGAAAAAAACAACATTAAAACCACGGATGTTATTACGGAAAATGTTAGATGAGAATGATTTACAAGATGTTAATATTGGAAAACAAAACCATATTGTTAAAGCACGGAATTTTTCAAAAATAAGTAATGCTGTGATTATTAGTCGTACTGATGATAAAGACCAAAGCATTGTAAAAATTTATGATATGATTTTTCATTTTTATTATGTTTATAACCAAAAAACAAAAAAATCAAAATGCTTTTTTTGATTAAAATTTTTGTCATGATTTTTGTTGTTTACAATATTTTTATTTATTGTAGCAACAATTTTAGTTATTTTAATACAGTTTTTAAAAGACAATACTGTTATTAATGCAATTGACATTACAATTCAAATTTTATCTATTATTGGCATTGTTTATTTGATTTTGGGATGATTTTGTTGAGCGAATTTAGTAGAAAATTATCGTCAAGATTTAATAGCATTAGCAATAGACTATTTACCAACAGAATTTATCAAGTCTTTTAAAACTTATACTAGTTTTAAAGTATTTTTTCCTTTTTCTGAAAATATAATATGTTTTTATTAAAGGGATTGTAATTTTTTATGAAATTCGGTATATTTAAAAAGTAAATGTATTAAACAATTACTATATATGGTATTAATATGGTCTAGTGTTTCTACGTCTTACCATTTATAAGAGACTCTATAGGTTAATGCTTCATTTTGCATTAACTTATGTTAATTAAATAAGGTTAATGTTTTTTATTTTTAGAAATAGCATAACACGGAAAAAGTTTAATACTTTAATAATCAAAAAAATTGCAAACGGAATTAAAATAATTCACGCACTGTCTAAAAAACCATTATATCAGGTAAAATACTTGTTATACCTTTTTTAACTTTTCATAATGCACTAGTTAATCCAGTTCAAATACCATTCATCCCCTCAGACATAGTTTTAGGTGTATTTGCTAAAAATTAACTGCTGTTATTAAATACATATCTAACATTATTTTTTATTCTTCTTTCTTTCAATTTCTTTTTTTTCTTTTTTCTTTCCTCGAATTTGTTTAATTTTTTGATAAATTAATAAACCAATTCAAGCAAAAATCCCTAATATAATAACAACACTAAATATTGTCGTTAATCAAGTTGGCATATTACATCTCCTTTCTAAAAATTAAAAAATTAAAATTTGCAAACTCGCCCCGCTCGTTGTCGCTTCGTTCCATTAAAAAACATTATTGAATAAATTATCAGCTAATAAATTACGCGGAATAATTTATTCTTTTACTTTTTAATTTCAATATCTTTTGCAATCTTATTAACAGTATTAATAACATTATTTTTACCATACTTTTTCACTAACGACCGCAAAATAAAATATTGCTTTGTTTGCATAATTTCAACCTCCTATAATTAACTTAAAAAAGTTAATTAAATTAATAGTTAACTTTTTATCGGTTGGCATTTACAATTTACAAAGACTTGAAACATCAACTTGCATTTTTTAAAACTATTAAACAAAGTCCTATAACAATGGTGATTGGTGATTTAGGTTCTGGTAAAACAGCATTAGCAACTTATTTATTAATATATTCAAAATATGAAACTAAATATTCTAATTATCCAGTTAATACAACATTAATATCATATTGTCGCATAAGAACTAAACTGGAAATAACACCACTATATTTTTTCATAGCACCATATTTAACCTAATTAGCGGTGATATATAAAGATATTTCATCTAAAACAACTAAATTACTTTTACTATAAGGTATCGGATTTTTTAAATTATTATTATCAAACATATGAAATGTTCCTAATGCTATATCATTATTATTTATTGAGCAAAGAGAAAAACATCATTGAGTAGAATATAGAGAGTTAGCAACTCTATTAATGTTGCCTTTAAGTTGTAAAACACCATCATTACAATTTAAAGGTATATTAAAATATTTTATTTAATTTTTTCCTAAGTTTAAATTTAATATTGTCTTTTTAAAATCTTGTGGTGGTAATGTATTATTTTTGATTTTAAAAAACCAAACAACAAAACCTAAAATTACTAAAATATTATTTTTATTAAAACGATTTAATTTTTTTAATAATTTGTTTATCATATTGACAATTATTATCTTTTTCTTCTAATATAATTTTAGTTTTATCAATAACATTTTGTTGATGAATTGAATTGCTTAAAATATATGCATAATTAAATTCGGTTTCATTTTCATATTTTCTTCGTAGAGGATTAAATGTGCCAGGAATAAATAAACTTAATGAAAATTTAATTTTTTTAATTATTTTTTTAAAAATTTATTCATTACTGCTCACTTCTTTTAATTAGTAATATGATAACATAAAAAATAATCTTGTTAAGATTTTTTTATTTTTTTCAGATGATTTTATTTTTAAATAAGGTAAGATTTAAGTATATCAGAATAGAAAATAGGGTGAAAATGATGGAACAATATCTTAATATGGCTCGTTTTATTTTAAAACACGGGCAAGAAAAAGATGATCGAACAAATACGGGAACAATTTCTTTTTTTGGTTATCAAATGCGTTTTAATTTAAGCAAAGGTTTTCCACTTTTAACAACAAAAAAAGTTCATTTTAAGTCAGTAGTTTATGAATTATTATGATTTATTAAAGGCGATACTAATATTAAATATTTAGTAGATCATGATGTTCGAATTTGAAATGAATGACCATATGAAAAATATCAAGCATCAGCAAAATATAATAATGAAACATTATCTGAATTTGTTGAAAAAATTAAAAATGATGCAAATTTTGCTGCTGAATTTGGTGATTTAGGACCAGTATATGGGAAACAATGACGAAACTTTAACGGAGTTGATCAGTTAGGAAAATTATTAGAAAATTTAAAAAAGAATCCATATTCACGTCGTCATATTATTAGTGCCTGAAATCCAGCAGAAGTTGATGAGATGGCTTTACCACCATGTCATACTTTAATTCAGTTTTATGTTTCAAAAGATAATAAATTAAGTTGTCAATTATATCAACGTAGTGCCGATGTTTTTTTAGGAGTCCCTTTTAATATAGCAAGTTATGCTTTATTAACCCATTTAATTGCCCAAGTTGTTGGTTTGGATGTTGGCGATTTTGTCCATACTTTAGGAGATTGTCATATTTATAAAAATCATTTTAATCAAATTAAAGAACAATTAACACGTTCTCCGCGAAAATTACCAACTTTGAAGTTAAATCAAACCATTACTTCGTTATTTAATTTTAAATTTGAAGATATTATGTTGGAAAATTATGATTCAGCCCCATTAATTAAAGGAACTGTAGCAGTATAATGATTAAGTTATTATGAGCAATGGATGAAAATAATTTAATTGGTCAAAATAATCAATTACCATGACATTTAAGAGAAGAATTACAGCATTTTAAAGAAACAACATTAGGGCAAACAATTTTATTTGGTCGATTAACTTATGAAGGAATTAGACGACGATTATCGAAACGAAAAACATTAGTTTTAACAAGACAACTTGATTATCAAATTAATCATCCGGATGTGGAAGTAGTAACTGATTTAACAGCAATTATTAATTTTTATCATCAAAATCCAAAAGAAAATATTTATATTTGTGGGGGAAAAAAAATTTATGAGGCAACATTACCATATGCTGATGAATTAATCATTAGTTATATTAAGGGAAAATATCAAGGTGATACTTATTTTCCTTCGTTTGATTTAAACAAATTTACTTTAATTAAATCAAACGAATATCAGCAATTTGTAATAAAATATTATAAAAGAAAGGAACAAAGTTAAAATGTTAAATATTTGAAAAATTCTTCTGACATGACTTCGATTTTTACGAACAATTACTAAGGCAAGAAGTATTAGTAAAAAAATTAAACGAGATCCAAATATTGTTTCAGAAGAATATCGTTATCATTGATTACAAAAACGAACACGCTATATGTTATGAGTACATGATGTTAAGATAATTGTTCATGATCGTTATAATTGAATTGATAAGAGTTGTTTAATGATTGCAAATCATCAATCAAATGTGGATCCGGCATTATTATTTGCTCTAAATGATTTTAATAAAACCGCACCTTGTGCATTTATTGCTAAAAAAGAATTACAAGATAATCGAACATATCGAAATTTCTTAACATTAATTGATGTTTTATTTTTAGATCGGGAAAACCCTCGTCAGGCCTTAGAAGTTATTAAAGAGGCAAATGATTTAATTCGTGTACCACGAACAATGGTTGTTTTTCCGGAAGGAACACGAAGTCGCAGGAAAGAAATGGGAGAATTTCATGCTGGAAGTTTTAAAATTGCTCAGAAAGCACATGTTCCAATTATTCCTGTTTCAATTGTTAACTCTTATCCAATTTTTAATAAAGAATTTAAAAAAAAGGGGAAAAAGTATGTTCATGTTGTGTTTCATAAGCCAATTAAGCCAGATACGTTTATGACCAAATCAACTGAATTAATTGCAAATAATGTTAAACAAATTATTCAAAAAGGAATTTATCAATATCAAGATGTTGATCATAAAAAAGCTTATGAAGAATATAAAACTTCATTAAAGAAAAAAATGACTTAAAAAAAGAAGGTATCGAATAGTGAATATTTTAGAATTAATTGATAAAAAGAAAAATGGACAAGAGTTATTACGAGAAGAAATTAGCTTTATTGTCAAAGGATATACATCAGGGATTATTCCAGATTATCAAATGTCAGCTTTTTTAATGTCAATTTATTTTCAATCAATGTCAGTTACAGAAATTTCGTTTTTAACTGAAGCAATGATTAATTCAGGAGAAGTATATGATTTAACTACAATTCCTGGTTTTAAAGTTGATAAGCATTCTTCTGGTGGAGTTGGTGATAAGGTTAGTTTAATTTATGCGCCTTTAGTTGCTGCATTTGGTTTAAAAGTGGCAAAAATGTCAGGACGGGGATTAGGCCAAACAGGAGGAACAATTGATAAGCTGGAAAGTATTCCCGGTTTTAAAGTTGAACTTTCTTTTAATGAATTTAAGGATGTTATTAATAAAACAAATTTATCAATTATGGCTCAATCTGATAATCTTGTTCCTGCTGATAAAAAGATTTATGCCTTACGGGATGTGACGGCAACAGTTGATTCATTACCATTGGTGGCAGCAAGTATTATGTGTAAAAAAATTGCGACTGGTAGTGATGGAATTGTGTTAGATGTTAAATGTGGTAGTGGCGCTTTTATGAAAACAATATCTGATGCAAGGAAATTAGCACAAATTATGGTTGAACTTGGAATTAAATTTAATAAGAAGATTGCTGCTGAAATTACTAATATGACAGAACCATTAGGACGTACTATCGGTAATGCAATTGAAATTTATGAAGCATTACAAACATTACGAGGAAAAGGACCTGATGATTTGGCTTACATTGTATGTGAAGCAGCATCTTTAAGTTTGTGCCAAGCAGGGCTTTTTAAAGATTTATCAAGGGCAGTTAAAGCTTGTAAAAAAAAATTACAAACAGAAGAGCCGTTAAATTACTTCCGTGCTTTTGTGAACGAGCAAGGTGGAGATTTAAGTTTTATTGATAATGATTTAACTTTAAAAGAAGTATTAAAAGTAAAAAATATAGTTGAAATTAAAGCAACCCAATCGGGATTTATGGAAATTATTGATACTAATGAGTTAGGATTATTAGCTGTTCGTTTAGGAGCTGGCCGTAATACAAAAGATGAAACAATTGATTATCATGCTGGTATTTATTTAAACAAAAAAACTGGTGAAAAAGTTGCAAAAAATGATGTTGTAATGACTTTATATACTAACCGTTATGTTACTGCCCCAGTTTATGATTGAGCACAACGAACTTTTCAAATTGTTTTAACAAAACCACCACAAGAAAAATTAGTTTATGAGATAATTCAATAAAAGTGATGCTTTAAGTTAATCACTTTTTTGTTTTAATATGGCATCCTGTACGATTAACCCGTAAAAAAACAACTCTTGTTAGAGTTGTTTTTTATTTGAAAAACAACTTTTGAAAAACAACTTAATAGCAGAGTGGAACAGTTATTTAAAATAACTAAGTGCTTTTATTCCACCAGAGGCAGTCTAGCCCAGCGGTAATCAGCCCGGAAATAATAGACGCGATAAATTGCGATAGTTGTGATAAAGCCCAGGGTTAATATAAAACTACAATAAAAATAAAGATAGTGACTTTACAATTAAATCTACGAAAGATTTACTTCTTAGAAGTGAGGAGGGTTAAAACAACAAAGCCAGCACTGGGCTTTTCAAGGTTCGAGTAGATTTAATTTATAAACTGAACGCTTTGACCTGAAAAAAAATGGTGGGTATAAATATAGACATATGTTCTGGCGTCAAACAAATAAAAATAGTTGTATATTTACAAAATACAAAATATAGAACAACAAATTAAGGAGGTAAATATGAAAAATTTAAATAAAACTTGTCTTAAAAAAATATATTTAGGATATTATTTTAAATGTAATCAAGAAAATGAAGAAGAAATTGAAAATAGATTGGCTAAATATACACTTTCAGCAGATGAAATTACAGATGAACATTTAGCATTAGGTAAACAAAATTAGTATTAAAAAATCTATGAAATGTAAAAGAATTAATTGTAATAATAAAAATGCTTATTTTGGAAATAATTATATTTAAAAAATTGGTGATAAATTAGAGTGAAATTTAGGTTATAAAAAAGAAATTATATTATGTGAAGAACATTGATTACAAACTTATCAATTAGAAAATTTAATTATAAATAAAAAAAATTAGGAGGAATTAAATTATGGAAGAAAATGGTAGATACTTATTGCTATTAAAACTATCAGATGAAGATTTAGTTGCACGAATACCATTTTATACATTAGCAGAAACAAGGGCTGTTGCTAATAATAAAAATAAAAATGGATGCTTAACAACTATTATTGATTTAGAAACTATTGAATTACAAGGATGTGAATAATATGTAAAAAGATGAAAATGGAAATATTTATACTGAAGAAGATTTATTTGAAGAAGTATTAGAAGAATGTTATTTAGAAGAAAGTGCTTATGACTATATTGAAAAATTAATTATGGAAAAGAATTTGGAGGAAATTTAAAATAAATAATAATAATAATAATAATAATATTGTAAAAGATATAGTTCAAAACGTTTCTTTTCCATTTCTTATTAAAGGTAATGATTTTAAAGAATTAAATTTAAAAACATTAAATATTAAAAAATGAATGGATGAAAATGGGCAAGAATTAGCAGAATTTATTTATTGTCATCTTAATTATTATAATACTAATTGGTTATCAAAATTTACATTTAAAAGATATTCCTAGTCTTGTAAGTAAAATTGATATTCTTTTTAAAGAACCATTAGAATTAATTAAAGTATTTAAAGATGATTTAAATCGGATTCATGCTAATATTATTAATTTTGAAAAATATATTGAAAATAATAAAATTAAAATTAAAAATAATATTAATCAAGTACGCATTAAAAAAAACAAAATGAATTATTTAAAGAACAAGAATTAAAAAAACAAGAATTACTTGAAAAAGCAAATAGTTTAACACCAGATATGCGTCTTTATATAGAGCAAATTCAAGATGAACAAGTTCGTGTAATGGAACAAATGAAACAAATTGATAAATCATTAGAACCAATACAATTAAAAAAATTTAGTATTAATTTAATTAAAGAAAAATTATTAATAAAAGATATTGAAGTATTGGGGATTTATGATGATTTTTTATAAAAAGCAGATAAGTTAGACCTTATTAATTTAATTAAAAATTATTTAATTGTTAATGAAAAAAGTGTTAAAAATTAAATTAAAGCACAATGAGATACAAATACAGATAATAAAATAGTTGGTATTAAAGGAATAAATATAAAAATTAAAGGAGTTAAATAAAATGGCAAATGAATTATAATAATATATTAAAAGTGCAATTATTAAATATGAATTAAAAGTTAATGATAAATATGTAAAAGAAAATATTTTAGCACTTGAAGAATTAAAAATGAAAAATGGAAAAAATTATATGCAATTAGTTAATAATTCTTATAATGCAAAATAACAGCATTAGGTATTATTAAATTAAGTAATAAAGGATTAATTTTTGGTAAAGATTTTAATATTATTTCGTTTAAAAATAAATTAACTATTTTTATTGATAGTAAAGTTTATTGTAAAAGAATTGAAGAAGCAGGATATAGCCCAAGAAAAGCAATTATTTTTAAAGGTGAGAAATTTGAATGAGATAGTTTAAATTCATGTCCTAAAATACATGAAATTAATTTTAATGCAAATACTAGTGATTTTAATGAAATAATTGGTGCTTATGCTTTTGCAAAAGATAAAAATGGTAATTATCAAGGTATTTTATTAAGAAAAGCAGATATTGAACGATTAAAAAATAGTAGTCCAAGTGGTAATAGTGAATATTCACCTTGAAATAAATGACCAAAAGAAATGGTTGAAGCAAAATTATATCGTAAATTAGCACAAGAATTAGGAATAGATATTAGTTAAAGATATTGATGTCGCCCAAAATAAGGGGGAAATTAGCGATGAACCCTTATCAAATAATAAAGTATATACTCCATTTTATACAGAAATAGCAGACACTAACTATAATGTAGTTAAAGAAGATGATATTTCAAATGTAGTACCAACAGTTAATAATAACAATAATGAGATGTATACGCATGATAAAAATAGTGATTGACCCATTAGGAACTGGTACTACTGGTATTGTTGTATTAGAAAATAATAAAGTTATTAGAAAAATTAAAATTATATATAATAATTGATTAGAACAATTAGAGTTTATAATAGATTCATTAATAGATTCATTTTCTGATTTGATAGTTAGATTTCAAAATTCATATGAAATTAATATTGAAAATTGTTTACCAACAAATGCTAATGGGCTAAAAGATAGAGATGATTTTTGGTAGTCGGAAAAAAGCTTAGGTTTTATAAAAAATATAAATAAAGTAATTAAATACAAATTACTTTAACTGATTATTAGTAACAAATGAATTAAAAACAAACAATATTCCTTCTTTAATTCCTGCTGAAATTAAATTATCAGATGGCGAATATGGTAAGTATTTAACTAATTTAATTGTTTCTAATGACAAAATAGAAGATTATTTAAATTATTTTTCGCAATGATATAGATTACTTTATTCTAAGGCAGCTTGAATGAGTATTAGTAAAAAATTAGTTGTAGATAATATTAAAATAACTTTTGATAGAAAATTATTTAATTTAAATAAGATTGAAATATCGGGGATATGAGCTTGTGGAAATTATGATATTACAATTTATACATAAAAAGAACAAATTAATATTAATAATTTAGAATTATTTAATAGAAACAATGAAAAATTATCATTAATTACATTAGAAATATAAAAAGTCAGTTATTAAACTGACTTTTTATATTTAACTAATTTGGATTATACCATCTTTATTAACTATTAAATTAGGTTTTTCTGTGTCATTGTTTCAGCGATAAACTGCTTTAAAATAATTATTTTTCGTATCATCTTTTCAACTTTCATATCTAATTCCTGATTTATTTTTAATATATAAATCATTACCCAATAAAGGTAAATCATATTTTTCTAACTCATAATTTTTAAAATTATCAATTATTATATTAATTTCATTATTTTTAAATTTAATTATTTTTCAATCACCATTTTTTTCACCACGCCATACTACAAAATATAATTTATTATCAACTTGATTAAAAGGTTTTTCTTGTGGTGTTATTCATTCTAAGTTATCTTTAATTTGTTTATTATCTGTATTTATTTTTTTTTCTTCTTTTAATTTTGCTAATTCTTCAGTTGTATATTCTTGTCTTGTATTACAAGCAACTAGACTTATTGTGCTTGTTCCAATTAATGTGATTGTTCCTAAAATACTTAATATTTTTTTCATTATTATAATTCCTTTCGATAAATTTTTTTATATAATTGTTTTAACATACTTGTATATATTATACAGATCATTATTTAATTTTTTGAAACGAAATTATTTAATTTATTATATGCAGAGGGTCAATCTGGCCTCGCGGTGATTTTCGATAATTTTGTGAAAAATAACTTAAAGTTGACCGCGTAAAATATTCGGTTGGTATAAAATTTCTAAAAACTAAGAAAAAGATAGATATAAAATTCTATCTTTTTTAATTAGGTTAAAATTGTCGTTAACCTTGCTTAGTTTAAGAAAATAACAGCAAAACCAACCTAATAAAACTCTCCTACTTGGAATGTCGTTAAACCAAGAAAGCGAGGATAAACAATACAGGGGGGGGCCGTACCGCTACGACATAATGCAGGCAATTCTTTTAGGCAATATAAAAGAGTTTTGTGGTTTGGGGATAAATCTTTAACCTGCAATGGTTAAAGAGTTAGTGTTCCACAATAAAAAATTTAGAAATCTTACTATTTATAAGGAGGTTTTGAAAGTGTCTTTAAAAGAACTCTGTTGAAAAGAGTTAAAAATTAAATTAACAAATAAGACAGTATTAATTAATAAATGTCAGTGTTATATCAATGAGTACTTTACAAAATTAACCAAAAACAGAAAAGGTGACTGATATTGTAAAAAGTATGCTCGGCATTGCTTAGCAAGATTAGAATTTATTAATAAACAAAAAATAAGTTATAATCTTTGATTTTTGACTTTACAATGCCAAAATAACCATCAAATTATTAAAAAATTAATTTTTAAGAAAAATAAATGATGAATTATTAATATTAAAAATTAGAAAGGAGAAATTATATGGTTGAAAATAATATCAAAAATACGATTAGCGATTTAATTAACGAAATTAAAACAACAACAGAAAATAATTTAAGTAATTTAGAACAAATTATGGAAGCTTTAATTGACAAAGTTAATAATATTGAAAATATTTTAAATCAAATACGATAAAAAAATTAAACCAACTATTTATTAAAATTAGTTGGTTTTTTATTTTTGATAAATAAAAAATAAAGGAGATAAAAATAATGAGGAAAAGTTGTCCTAAATGTAGATCAAAAATAGATGGTGATAATAAAAATTTATGATGCACAAATGTTTATTGTATTTTTGCAAAAAACCCATATATCTTTAAAAAGAAAAAATAGATAAATATGTTTGTTTGTGACTCTTATTTTATTTTTTTATTTAAGTTTTTAGATGATCGCTTAGTTATTTAAGAGGAGGATAAATAATGAATATAACAGAATCAATTAAATTTGATAAATTACAAGAAGAAAATGAAGCACTTAAAAAAGAACTTACTGAGTTAAAACAACAACAATTATATAAAGAAGATTTTAAGAAAATAGCAAATTAATATAAATAGCAAATATTTTAAATTACAATATAACAAAGATTATTGTTTTATTACAATTTTTAAAAATCAAAACTTTTATATTAAAAATAAAGATGGAAAAATTGAGGGTGAGGTTAATTGAGAAAAACTGCACCCTTTTTTATTAGAAATGAATAAACAAGTTTTAATTAAAAAAGCAGAACAAAAACAAATATACCAAGAAAGTTTAAAATATTTTAATAGTAATAAATTTTCAAAAAAAGATGATTAATTAGACAAAATAAAAATGAAATTTTTGAAATATTTTGGCAAAGCCAAAATGTATGATGAGCAAGCATTTTGGCTTTCTAAATTTAATAAATTTTAAAAGGTAAAAATTTCCAAAAAAGGAGGATAAAAAGATGGAAAAAGAAGATAAATTTAGGTCATCACCACCAATTGCAACTTTTAAAAAATATAGTAGTAAAAGTGTTAATAAATTAATAAGACATAATTTTAGAATTGGAATACCTGAAAATGTTAATTCTGAATTTACAAAATATAATTTTTATTATGTTAGTGATAAAAAAGAAAAAATTATAAATGATAAAGGTTTTAAGTTAGCAAATAATAAAAGATTTGAATTATTAAAAAATATAGAAGAAGATTGAAATAAACAACAACAGAAATATAGTGAAGCACAAAAATCAACTTTTAAAGATTTTTGTAATAAACACAATACTTACATAGAAGTTGTTTTGCCAGCAACAAGACAAGAATGATTTGAAAAAATGGGAATATGTCAATTTACAGATATTCAAGTATGGGACAAAAAAAACAGATACGCGTAAAATGGGACAATTAATTCCTGAAAGTATAAATTATTATAAATTAAATGAATGAGTTAATATT
Organism: Spiroplasma kunkelii CR2-3x; assembly: GCF_001274875.1. Lineage (NCBI taxonomy): Bacteria > Bacillati > Mycoplasmatota > Mollicutes > Entomoplasmatales > Spiroplasmataceae > Spiroplasma > Spiroplasma kunkelii. The sequence goes on along the minus strand of NZ_CP010899.1, from coordinate 1,142,635 downwards.
GAAATAAATTTTATGAAACAATGAATGAAAAATAATCTTAAAACAGATATTGGGTATTTATATTCAACAGTTCATATGGACGAAACAACACCCCATATTCATTTTGGTTTTATTCCAATTAGTAAAGTTTTTTCAAAAAAGCTCAATGAAGAAAGATACATAATTAGTAATAATAGGGTTTTTGGTGGCAAAAAACAACTACAAAAGTTTAATAATTACCATGCTAATTATTTAACAAAAGCAGGTTATGAAATAGAACCTGGTGAAATTGGTGGTAAAGGTAGTTATAACACTATGAATTTTCGACAAGTTAAAGAATTTGAACGAAATAAATTAGAAAACGAAATTAATAATCTATTTGATGAGTACATATCTACGAAAGGCAATGTTAAAGAATTTAACAAAATTAAAAGCATCAGTGATGATTATGATAGTTTAATTTATGAAATTAAACAATATTTAAAATATGAAAATAATTTTACAGATTATGAAATAAACCAATTAACTAAATATTTAGATTTAGCAGAAAAAATAAAATACTACAAAATTATTACCACAATTCCTAGTGCAAAAGAATCAGATTTTAAAAATATGAGTTTAATTGAACAAGAATTTAATGAAATGGTTTTTAAAATTAATCCTATTATGCAAAAAGGTTATGATTTAGTGAGTAGTATAGAAAGAGAGTTATAAAAATATGTGAAATAAAATTAAAAAGAAAAAAATAAGTTTATTAATTGGTGCATGTTTTGTTCCAATTATTTTTATTTTTTGTTTAACATTATTTGGAATAGGTTATTCAATTTTTATTAATTGAAAAGAAATGACAATATTTATAAATGAAATTAAGCAATTTAAAATATTATCCTGATGAAATTATATAATTAAAAATAAATACGGATTATTAATAACACTTGGGTTAAGCTTAGGTTTTTATTGCTGGTTTTTTTATTTTGTTTTATTTAGTAAAGTGAAAAGTAAAGAAACTGCAATTAAAACAACTGATAAAATAGATTTTGGGGATAGTAAATGATTAAGTATAAAAGAAATTGATGATATTAGTGATAAAGTTAATATCAAAGATAATTATAAAAATACTGGTTTTGTTTTTAACTGTAATAAAAACAAAAAAGATTTATTGTTTAACTTAAAAAATAATATTCATAGTGTTATTGTTGGCTCAACAGCAAGTGGAAAAACACAAGGAATAGTATTGCCAACAATTTATTTAAACGGAAAATCAACCACTAAACCAAATATGATTATAACCGACCCCAAGAGAGAATTATACAATTTAACCAGTGGATTTTTAGCAGAAAATGGTTATAAAATAAAAGTTATTGATTTTCGTAATTTGGAAAAAGGAAATACTTGAAATCCACTAAAAATAATTTACGACTACTTTATTAAAATGTTAATTACCAATAACGAAAAAGAAAAAATAAAGTGAAAAATAAAATATCAAGATAAAATTAGATCACTTAGTCGTATGTTAATTGACAAAAATATTGAAGATGAATTTTGAAATAATTCAGCAAGCATGATTATTCAAGGAATTATTTTGGCAATATTAGAAGATTATGAAGATAAAATAATCAAAAATAATTTAACAACAGAAATCGAAGAAAATTTAAACCAAGAATTATTTTTAAACAAATTTAATATGGCGTCTGTTGCTGTCATTGCTAGTCTTAAAAAAGATCTAGTTGAATGACTTAATAATCGAAAAAATACCAGCATTGCCAAAATAACCGCAAGCCAAGTTTTAATTGATAGTAAAGAAAATCGAACACTAGATGCTATTTTAATGACTGTTGCAAAAAGTTTAGAAATATTTAACAATGATTTTATTCGTAATTTAACATCCCAAAATGATATTAATTACAATGATTTTATCGAATATCCAACAGTTTTATACATCATATTTAGTGACGAAAATGATAATTACTATAAATTAATAGCAATATTAATTAGTCAAATTTATCAATTTTTAACAAATAAAGCAAGTGAAATACTAGAACAAAAACTAGAAAAACCAGTATATTTTATTTTAGATGAATTTGCTAATTTAACAAAAATAAACAACATTGAAAAATGAGTTAGTATTTCGCGCAGCAGAAACATATTTTTTCAATTTATTTTACAAGATATCAACCAATTAAAATTAAATTATGGTGATACAATAGCAAAAATTATTTTAAATAACTGTGGGATGCATATTTTCTTACATACCAACGATTTAGAAACAATAAAATATTATAGTGAATTATTTGGAACAAAAACAATTGAACAAATTAGTATTAATGAAAATAAAAACAATATTAGTGTTTCAAAAAATTTAAAAAGTCATCCCTTAATGTTAACTAGTGAGTTAGCAAATTTAAAACAAGGGCAAGGAATTGTTAAAATAGCACGCTATAACCCAATGAAAATAACTTTAAAACTATGAAAAGATTTAAAGTTAGTAGAAAAAACAAACATATTTCAATTAAAAGAAATTAATTATATAAATTTTAATAAAGAATATTTTTATGATATTAAAAATAACAAAAAAGAAATAAAAGAAAATGAAATTAATGAATTTGTAAATTTAACAACAACAGAAATTAAGACAAATATTAATAATTTAAAAATGCAATTAAGAGAGTATGAAAATACAAATTACAAATCTTTTCAAAATAAAACAATGATAAATTTACTTTTACAAAAAATTAAAAACCTTGAAATAGAATTAATTAAAAGACAAGAAACCAATAATTATACTGAAAAGGAATAATTATTTTTATAAATAATAAGATTTCACAAAGTGGTCAAACTGGAACACTTAAAAATAAACGAAGTGGGAGGATATCTGTTAAGGTTAATCAACTAATTAAATTAGTACTACATGGGGCAGAATAGTAGTCGCAAGTGATTAACTAAACCACAACTAAGGGAAACTCTACCTAAATGATAAAAAACAATAAAGTTATTTGATAAATAGAAAAAATAAGAGAAAAAAAGTAAAGAAGATTTCTTAATTTTTCTATCTTTATCTAACAAAAATAAAACAAAGTTTAATTGATTAATTAAATAATAATTATCTAAAATTTTATAAGAACTATATAATTATTTAACAATATCAGTTTCCATATTGTATATGATATAATCTAAAAAAGAAAATTCATATGAATTATGTATTAATTCATATTTAATGGAGGTTAATTTAATAATGAATGATATTTTTTTAAAAAATTATAAATATTTTAAAAATTTTATAAATATGTTATCAAATTATTATAAAAATGAAGAAGAAAAGTTATTTTTCAAAGTATTAAGTGATGATTTTTTAAATGACAAATATGGTTTAATTTCAAAGTTAAAAAATGAAATAAATGCTAGTTTTTTTAAACAAACTATACTTTATAAAATATTTTCAAATAGCTTAGATCAAGATAAAAATTTAAAAAAAGATTTAATTTTTCCTGTTGGTATTAATTTAAGTCAATATGAAGCTGTCAAAAACATTTATAAAAATAGCTTTTCTATAATTCAAGGCCCTCCTGGAACTGGTAAAACTCAAACAATTATTAATATTTTATTTAATATTTTATTAGAAAATAAAAACAAAACTGTTGCAGTTGTTTCAAATAATAATGAAGCTGTCAAAAACATTTATGATAAGTTAAAAGAAATGAAACTTGATTTTCTTTGTACATTTGCTGGGAATAGTGACAATATAAATAAATCTAAAAATAAATTTCTTGATTCTTGAGAAATCCTAAAAAATAACTATATTAATAATATTAAAATTAATTCATTATCTGAAATTAATATTGCAGAAAATATTAATTTATTAAAAGATTTTAATGAATTGAATATACTAAAAAACGAAGAACAAAAACAAAAGAAAGAATTTAATAATTTACTTTATTTTTTACAATCTTTGAATATGGATATTTCTAAAATTACTTATTCTAAAAAAATAAAAAAAATATTAAATGAAAATAAAATTCAAAAATTGAAATTAGTTAAAAATAAAATATTTAAAAAAGAAAAAATAAGTTTTTTTCAAAGATTTTTTTTAAAAATAAGTTTTAAAATTAAAGTTAAAAATTTAAATGAATTAGGACAAACTCATTTAAATGAATGGTTTAATTATAAACTTGCAGAACTTAATTTAAAAAAAACTATAAATTCTATTTATCAACTACAAAATAAACTTAATGATCAAAATTATGACGATATTATTAAAAATATTAAAAAAATATCAATGAATAAGTTAAATCAAAAAATTAAGGATAGATTTGAAAATATAAAAATAAAACAAAATTTAATTGTTGAATTAAATAATAAAGAAAAAATTCAATCATTATCATCTTATATTTTTAATTATGCACCATTCTTATTGAGTACAATAACTTCTATTGGTACTTATTCAAATTTAAGTTATAAAACAGTTGACTATTTGATTATTGATGAAGCTTCTCAAGCAACTTTTTTAAGTTGTTTACCAGCAATGGCAAGAGCAAGAAACATAATTATTGTTGGTGATCTAAAACAATTAAAACAAATCGATGATGAAAACTTTAAAAGAATTGATAAAAAATTATTAGAAAGTCAAATTCAACCACATAATAAAGAATTATTAATTAGTAATAATAATCCAATTAATGCAATTTCTTCATTATTTGGTAATCGGGTTCCCAATGTTATACTTCAAGAACATTATCGTTGTCATCCTGATATTATTAATTTTTGTAATGAAATTTATTATGAAAATAAATTAATCCCAATGACATATAATTTATATCCAGATAATTATGAAGCAATGAGCGTTATTGAAGTTGAATCAAATTCTGGAGCTATTAGACAAAATAGAAGTTGAGTTTCAGAATCTGAGGCTCATATTGTTTCTAATTTATTAGAACAAGAAAATAAATATAATTATAATGATATTGGTGTTATTTCTCCTTATGCAGAACAATCAAAGAAAATTAAAAATTTAATTTTATCAATTGCAAAAGATATTGAAATTAATACAGTTCATAAATTTCAAGGAAGAGATAAAAAAAAGATTATTTATTGTATAACGCAAGATAAAGTTTCAAATTTAGAATTTTCAGCAAATTCTAATTTGGTAAATGTTGCTGTATCACGTGCTAAAGATGAGCTTGTTGTTGTAGTTAATAAAAGAATTTGTGAAACTAATAAAAACAATGATATTACAAGGCTAATTAATTATATTAATGTTTTATATAAAGGAAAAACTTTCTTTAAACAGACAATCGGTGTTTTTGCTGCATTATCTTCTAGTAATTATGAAATAGAAACACAAGAAAAAAAATTTAATGGATTTATTGGAGAAACATCAGAATATATATTTTCAAAAATTTTAGATAAATTAATAAATCAAATTATAGATATTAAATATATAAAGCATTACAATTTAAAATTGGTTGTTAAAAATCAAGAAGGATTTAATGATAGAGAAAAACAATTTATTAATCATCCTTGGTCACATTTAGATTTTTTAATTTTTAATAAAATTTCAAAAAAACCAATAATAGCAATTGAAGTTGATGGTCAACAACATAATAAATCAATTCAATTATGAAGAGATAAAGTTAAAGATAAAGCACTTGAAAAAAATGGAATTAAAATTTATAGAATTAAAACAATTTCAATTAATGGTGAAGATAAAATAATTAATGAATTAAAGAATTTAATTGTGTAAATTGTAAATTAAAAAAATTTAAAAATTAAACTACTTTTATATATTAGACGCCTTTTGCATTACCTACAAAATAATAAAAATTTAAAATTTAACTAATCAAATAAAATTTTAAAATAAGCATTTTTTGAAAATATAAAATAATATTTACAACAATTAAATTAATTAGTTAATGTAAGAAGTGTCTAAGAGACTAATATAAAATAAATATAAAAATACACAATTTATTAAAAAAATATATGAAAACTATTTTTTAGATTTTTTAGAAATAAAATTTTTATTTTTAATAAAACAAGAAAAAAAAATTACTTAATTTCTTTATTTTTCTAACAATAAATAATGTAATAAAACTGCTGACAAATTATTTTAAGCAGTATAAAATTTTACTATCATGCAATGATGATTTAAAAGGAATATAAGCATATGTTAAATGTTTTTAATAGTTTTAAAGATATAAACTTTGTTGAAGAAGTAAATATCGATGTTAATTTAATTGGAAAACAAAAAATGAAAGAAAAATATGAAAACCTTGATCAAAAATTAAGAGAGCAAAACCGTAATGGCAAAAATGGTTATATTTTGTGAGGGAAAAAGAATAAAATGATAAAAACTCCCTTTGGCAATATTATAATTAAAGCTTCAAGATTTGGTTATCGTGATAAAAAAGATAATAAATTCAAAACAACAACTTTATTAAATAAAAAAATTGGTTTAAAAAATAATCAAACAATTATTTTAAGTATTAAAATAGAACTTTGAAAATTAATGGACAGTGCTAAAAGACAAAGAGATATTATGGATATGTACCCAAGATTAAATATATCTAAGATGACAATCACAAACATTAATAAGGAAGTTGATTTTGATAAATTATTTAAAGAACAATTAAAAACAAAGACTGAAAAAATAATTGTCCAAACACCATATTTGTATGCTGGGGTTGATGATTCATTTAGTAATTTAACAAAATATAGAAAAATAGAAAAAAATATGTTTAGAACAGCATATTTTCATACTGGGTATGATGAAATAAAAAGCACTAAAAGTAAAAATGTTCTAAAAGATAAAAAAATTTTTATTGTTATGAAATCAGTAAAAAATAAATACTATCTTATTAAAAAATATAAAAAAGAATTTTTACATTTTTTAAATCAAAATTTTAATATTCAAAATTGTAAGTTAACGCTAGCAGGTGATGGAGCAAAATGAATCCAAAAATTTGCTAATGAAATTGGTGCAATTTTTATTTTAGATCAATTTCATTTAATGAAAGAATTAAAAACAATATTTCCTTATCGAAGAAGAAAACTTACTAAAAATTTAACCGATAATGAAAAAAGGAGAAAACAAATTTATTGAGATATGAATAAATTATTTAAAAATGGCGATCCTGATGAAGCAATAAAATATTTAAAAAAATTAATTACAAGAAAAAATATTAAAGAATATCCATTCTTAAAAGATAAAAAAGATAAAATCAAAGATTTCATTAAATATATCAAAAATAATTCTGAGGGTATTAAATTTTATAAAGAGGATTGATATATGGGGTCTTGTACCGAACCACAAATTTCGCATAATGTCAAATGATTAAAAGGATATGGTGCTAAATCATACAGTGAAAAAGTTTTTAAAAATATTATTGCAATAAAAATGGCAAAAGAAAATGGTGTTAATTTAATTGAGTTTTATCTTAATAAATTAAACAAAAAAATGAAAAAGAATATAATTATTATTTTAAAAATGAAGATAAACATATTCAGCAATTTTTAATAAATAAAAATGTTGCTCACCAAGCACAAGGTTTTGTCTAAAATTTAAAGTAAAAATCAATAATTTAAAATAAATTTATTAAATAATTTTCGAATTATTATTTTTTGTATTTTAAATTATTACTTTTATGTTATGATTAAATTAATTAAAAAAGATAAAATTATCTTTTTCTTAGGAATTTTATTTTAATAAGTAAATATTTATTAGAATAAGGTATGACCAACAGAATATTTTACGCGGTCCTTAAAGTTTTAAAAAAATTTTTCCGCGCTTTTCAAATTACTTGGGAAAAATTCTAAGCACTAAGCTCTAAGCATTAAGCGAAGAATTTTATAAAGTTTCCCAAATTTGTTTGAAAAAACCTCAAAACTTTTTTTAATTTATAAATTATTTTATCATAAAAATTTAAGAAAATCAACCTATCGGCCAAAAATAAATTACCTATAATCCCATTTTAAAGCGATATGGATAAGAACCAGAAAACAAAAGCATCATATGCGTCGTGATACATTTTACTATCGGGTATATTTTTTGGTATCGCTAAATCTTAATTCACTAATACATTTATCTAAAAATGGTAAATTATATAATATTCCTTATATCTTGCCTTGAACAAACATTTTTCGTATTCATGTTACACGATTAATTATTCCCGCTTCTTTATTAAGGGATGTTTGATGTTTTTTAGCTTTAAACATTTTAATCTTATAACCTAAATACGGGTAAATATCTTCTTGTAATTTTTGCATAAAATCATGGGCATTAATGTCATAATGAAATGTGGAATATTCAAAACCATCAAATTTATCAAATGTATTAATTATTCATTGTTCATAATGTTCAACTAAATCATTTAAGTTCATTGTATTTTTAGGAGTAATAACATTTTCTTCAATTAAATATTTATTATACTTGTTATCTTCATTAATTTTATATCCACTAAATAAAAATACGGTATGGTTTAGCATAATCAACACCAATTTAATAACTATCAAATTGATACTGTTTTGTATTTGTATTATAAAAATCTGGTAAATTATATTCTTTAATATATTTACGATAATTTCGTAAAACATAAATACTAGGGTCATTGTTGTTATATTCAAATCCGTAATATTCAAGTTCAAATAAGTCTGGTCGTTATTCTTTATTTGTTAAAACAAATTTTTTGGTAATATTAGGTATTTTATTTCAAACAGTTCCCATTGTTAATTGTAAATTAAAAACACCTAAATTGTTAAATGCTTGTTTATTTTCTGATTATATTTGGTTATGTTATTTTAAAATATTTTTAATTCTTTCATTTAAAGGCAAATATGGGGTTACAAATTTTTCGTAAAATACGTGGTATTTATCAAAAGGATTAAAAGTAAATTCATTAGAATATGTTTTATGAAAATATGTTGTTACTGTTATATATTGTTTTATTATACTATCTTATTCTTTAAATGTCCAAGATAATTCTTTTATAGGAATAGGATTGTCTAAATTATATTGTTCATTATTATTTTCATCGGTGTATTTTTCATAAGATACTTTTAAACTTTTCGAACGATAGTTATGCCCGTTATTTTACTTCACTAAGTTTTTTTAAGTTTGTCTCTGTGGGTCATGGTACTAATAAAACATGAAATCATATAGCAGAAAAATTATTTTATGCTTGTAATTTTACTGATGCTTCATCTAATATTTTACGAAGATATGCTAATACACATGAGTACACTACTTTTGGAGATACAATTAATGTATGTAATTACTTATATGATAAATATGGTATTGATTTATGACCAGACAATGAAAATGGTATTATTTGACCTAAAAATGTTAAAGAAGGTGGAGAAATTGTTTTTCCTAGTGGTGTTCGTATTGCTTTTGCCGGTTATGCCAATGGTAATAAAATTATGGGTAAAGTTGGTAAGGGTAGCGGTATTATAACAGCGTGAACTAATGAAATGATACATACCGAAGAAAAAGAAATCTTAACTGATAAAAAATTAGATAAAAGATATAATAATTTAAGAGTTTCAATGTATCACCAACAAAGTCTTTAAATATTTCTCAGTAAAAACCAAAATTAAAGTCACTAAAATTTAAATCATATTTTTTATTTAAATGTTCATAACTAGTAATTTTTTTTTTATTATTAATTTTAGTAAAGTCTTGCATTTTTTATATATCCTCGCTTTCAAATTATGATACAATAATAAACATTATCAAATATCAAATTAAGTATTATTAATATCATATTAAAAATATTTTTTAAAGATAGGGAATAATAAGAAGATGGAGTTAAAACAGAATTTGTTAGAAAATTATAAAGAAAATAAAATATTAGAAACAATAAAAGAAATTAATAACTTCTTAATTGAAAGAGATAATGAGATATTTAAATTATATCAACAAAGGAAAATATTACAAGGATATAAGGTGGTATCAAAATTACCAAAAACAATTCAAATAGAATTTGGTAATGTTCGCCCAAAAATACGAAGATATGTTAAATATGATGAAGAAAATAAAAAATATATAAATCGTTATCCTTTAGATAAGGAATTAGGTTTAAAAAAATATGAAAAAATTGAAAAAAATTTAAAAGATAAATATATCTATTTTTTGGGTGATGGAAAAATATATAAAGATGTTTTGCATACAATAGAAAGTGCTAACATTAGTGAAAAAACAATATCTAATATTTTTTAAAAAGCTGATTTAGAAAAAGTTGACTATATTGCCAACAAAAATAACAATAAAATTAAAATTATAAATAATGTTTTATATATTCAAATTGACGGAGCTTTTGTTCCTGTGTGAGAAAATAAAAAAAGAGTTGAAAATAAAATATTTTTTTCAACTATTCATATTGGAATTAATGAAGAAAAATCAACTAAAAAAAGAAAAATAATTAAAAAGAAAAAATGTGTTTTTCAAATGATGGATAAAAATACTAATAAAAATTAAAAATCTAGTTTTAATAATTTTATTGACAAAATTTTTAAAATAATAGATACTTATGATATTAATGAAAATACTATAATTATTAGTATTAAGTGATGGTGAAAAACAAATTAAAAAAATTTACAAGCAATTAAAACAAAATATAAAAATAATACTGTATCATATAGTTTGGATAAATTTCATTTAGTAAAAAGATTTAAAGACTTATTTTCATATAGAAATAGAAACAAAATTAATAGACTAAAATATAAATTAGCAAAAATATATTTTTTTACTGTAAATTATGAAGTGTTATTAGATTTTTTAATTTGTGATTTACCTTATGTTATTGATAACAAAAAGAAATTTTTATTAGAAACTATTGAATTAATTAGAAATAATAAAGATGGCATTGAAAATCAAGCATTAGAATATAATATTGGTTGTCATATGGAGGGTGATGTTTCACATTATATTAAGGCCGTTAAAGGACGAGGGGGGCAAAAATATATTGTAAAGAAATATTTAATAATATGTTAATTGCTTCAATGTTTAGGCTTAATAGCAGAATTAATGAAGTTAAAATTAATAAAAATAAAGAAAAAATTGAATTTAATATTTTTAAATTAAATCAATCTCAAAATCAATTTTTATCTTTATAAATAAAAAAATTTTTAAAATTAGTAATAACTTTAAAAAGTATTTTTTAGTGTGCTAAAATTCATAATTTTATAAGATTATTTATTTAATTAAAAATATAATTTTTAAAAAGGTTGAATTTTTTAAAAATTTTGTTATCATTTAGTCATAAGCGAAACATAATTTGTTTTTAATTACTTAATTTTATTAAAAACCTAAGAATAATAAATACTACCTGATTTATTAAGATTATTAGGGGCATTACAAAATAAATTAAATAATTTAAAAATTAATTTTAATTGAGTATCACCACTCCATACTAAATCAATTGTTAAAAATATGGAAAATTTAAGTAAATATAATGATAGTTGTATATGAGAATATGAAAAAAAGATACTAATTTAACTTATCAATATAGTAAAATTTGGTATTAAATTTCCTGCTTGTCTTAAAACTTTTTATAAATTAATTTGTTTAAGTGAATTTGGATTAAAAAAAGAAAATTTACGATATAGGGGTAAAAAATTTAAAACAAAAGGAAAAAAAGATAATCGTGGTAAATTAACTGATTTTAAGTCAATTTGAAACATTGAAAATAAAGTTTCTAATGTTGGATGATTTGAAATGGATACAGTAGTTGGGGTAAAGACCATCAATCTAGTTGTTTAGTTTTAGCAGAACAATCAAGTAAAAAATACTTTGTAATAAAATTAGAAAATCATACTGCTAATGAAGTTTTTGAAAAGTTTAAAGATATTGTTATAAGTAATAATTTAATTGGAAAAATAAAAGGAATAATAACAGATTGAGGGAAAGAATTTAGTAAATGAAGGAAAATGTAAATATTTGCTGAAACACAAGTATATTTTTGTGATTATGCTTCACCACAACAAAAACCTTTAATTGAATATATGAATAGTGAATCAAGATATTGATTTCCTAAGGGAATTGATTTTAATAATGTTAGTCAACAAAAAATAGATTGAGTAGCTAATATAATAAATGATAAACTCTGATCGTGTTTAACTTGAATAAGTGCTAAAGAAATGTTTTTACAAAATATTTAAAGAAATTTATTTGTTTAAAGTTTAATAAATGCTTTTTTAATGTGCTTAAATATGGATAAATTAAGCTATATTTATAAAATATTTTATTTTTTTAAAAAAGAGTTGTATTTTCGAAAAATGATGTTATTATTAAAAATAAAAAGAGGCAAAAATTACTGCTTGCATTTACACGATTCATATCTTTAATTTTTTTAAAATAGCGGTATTATTAACTAAGAAAATAAACATGGGAGAGAAAGAATGTTACATTTGCCGCGCTATGAAGTAAAACTTGATAATTTTTCAGGACCGTTAGATTTATTGTTGCATTTAGTTAAAGAAAAGCAGATGGACCTTTTTGCAATTAAATTGACAGAAATTACTGATCAATTTTTAGCGTATATTAGAGAAATGGAACAATTAAATATTGAAATTTCATCAGAATATTTAACAATGGCAAGTTATTTAGTTGAGACAAAAACAAAATTAGTGTTACCAAAAGAAGAAGTTGAAATTGCTGATAATTATGAAAAAGATACTCGTGATGAACTAATTAATCGTTTACTAGAATATAAAAAAATTAAAGAAGTTAGTCAATATTTTAAAGATAAACATCAAGAGGGAATTCGCTATTTGTCAAAACCACGAACAATTATTAAAGGAAATCAAATTAAAGAAGAAAATTTACCATTATCGCCAAAAATTAATATTGATAAATTAACTAATAGTTTTTTAAAAATGTTAGAACGAATTAATGCAACAAAACCATTAGAATCAAATGTTGTTATTACTGAAGTTTCTCCAGAAGAAATGGCGGAGCGAATTATGGCATTATTAGCGCAAAATGATAAAGAATGAACATTAGAAGAATTGTTAGGTAATTTTACTTTATCATTACAAGTTTTTGTTGCTTGTTTTATTGCTTTGTTAGATTTAGCTCGTCATCAAAAAATTGAAATTGAGCAATACCAACATTTAGAAGCAATTTACATTAGACCATACTTAAAGAAAGGGGGGAATTAAATTAGATGAATTTAAATGAAAAAATGGCTGTTTTAGAAGGACTATTATTTATCAGCGGTGATGAAGGAATTAATTTAAAAGAAATTGCTCATATTCTTGAAATTTCTGTTCCTGAGTGTGAGGAGGTTTTAGCAAAATTAAAAGTAGAATATCAAACTAATAATAATCGTGGATTAACAATAACATCTTTTGCTGATAAATATCGCTTAGCAACAAAGCAAGAATATTATCAATTTTATTTAAAATTAGCTAATAATAAAATAGAAGCATGCTTATCACAAGCAGCATTAGAAACATTAGCAATTATTGCCTACCGTGGACCAATTAGTAAACCAGAAATTGAAGAGTTACGGGGAGTTAATTCTGATAGTGTTATTAAAAAATTACGCGCACGCGATTTAATTGATGAAGTTGGTAAAAGCGAATTATCAGGGAAACCAATGACATATAATATTACTGAAGAATTTTTAAAAGTTTTTAATTTAACTTCTTTAGCAGATTTACCACAAATTAAGGAAACTGTGATAGAAAAAGAGGAGAATTTATTTAAATAATGGAACGCTTACAAAAAGTTATTGCAGAAAAAGGTTATTGTTCACGACGAAAAACAGAAGAATTAATTATTCAAGGACAAGTTAAAGTTAATAATATTGTGGTAACAACGTTGGGTACTAAAGTTAGCAAAAATGATCAAATACAGATAAACAATCAAATTCTTACGAATGAGAAAATGGCAAATAAGGTTTATTTGATGTTGAATAAACCACAAAATTGTGTTTCAACGATGTTATTATGTGACCCGCAACATTGCAAAACAGTTTTAAACTATGTTAAAGGTGTTTCAGAGCGATTTTATACGGGTGGGTCGTTTAGACTATGATACTAGTGGGCTTTTGCTATTGACTAATGATGGAGAATTTACTAATATTATTACACACCCAAGTCATATTTAATAAGACATATCATGTTTTGGTTTCTGGTTATCTTTCAAAACAAAAACTATAAAAATTAGCAACAGGACTTGAAATTGAACCAGGAATTATAACAAGCAAAACGCAAGCAAAATTAGTAAAATATGAAGAAGCAAAAAATGTTTCGATTCTTTTATTAAAAATTCATGAAGGCAGAAAACATCAAGTTTAAAAAATGATACAATCATTAGGACATGAAGTTATTAAATTAAAACGAATTGCAATCGGTTTTTTACAATTAGATGAAACATTAAAACCTAGTGAATGACATTATTTAAAACCAAAAGAAATTAAACGTTTTTTTTGGAATAGTATCACACTTAAAAACAAAATAAAGGAGAAAAAAAACAATGCGGATTACATTAGCAGGAGTTGTTGGAGTAGGGAAATCAACTGTTATTAAGCTATTGGGAAAAAAAATCATTATATGGTAATGGATGAGCCAGTTGAGGAAAATCCATATTTAGATCAGTATTATGCTGATCCAAAAGATATGGCTTTTAAAATGCAAGTATATATGGTAATGGCGCGTAGTAAACAATTAAAACAAGCAAAAATAACATCTAATATTATTTTTGACCGTAGTATTTTAGAGGATCCAATTTTTGTTGATGTCTTATATGAACTAGGATATATGAATACAACAGATTATAAAGTTTATAAAGAATTTTATGATGTTGTTGTTTTACAAAGTTTATATTTAGATGAAAACATTAAACCAGAATTATTTTTTTATTTACGAGTTGATCCAGAAGTAGCGATGGAACGAATTACCAAAAGAGGCCGAGCTAGTGAACAAAATATTGGCAGCGCTTATTGAACATTATTAAACCGAAAATATGAGGAATGATATGAAAGCTCAAAAGATAATTTTAATTTTTTAGTTATTGATGCCAATCATAAAACACCAGAAGAAATTGTTGCCATAATTTCAGAAAAATTAATTGAAAAGAAATAAGACAATATAAAAACTAGTGTTGACACTAGTTTTTATTTGTTTAAATTTTCCCTAATCCTTTTTCTTTTCAAATTTTCATTACAGCATCTTTTCCTTTTGTTTCTAAAATATCTTTGTATTCTAAATAACGTTCTTGACATTCTTTAATTTCTTTTAAAGCTTGGTCTAAGCCACTTCAACCATTAATTTTAACTTCTTTTTTTTCCAAAGTTTTATATTGTAAAAAGAAAGTTTCAATTTCATTTCGTATTGCTAATGGAACATCTTCTAAAGTTTGAATATGATTAAAACGCGGATTATCAGCCATCACAGCCATTAATTTTGTGTCAATTTCCCCATTATCAATCATATTAATTGTTCCCAAAATACGAACATTGATTTGACAACCAGGAATTGTGGGGTAAGTGCTTAATGAAATTACATCAAGGGGATCACCATCTCAATCTAATGTGTTTTCAATAAAACCATATTCTCCTGGATAAAAATTAGCACCATATAAAACCCGGTCTAAAACAATTCGACCTGTTTTAAGATCATATTCATATTTATGACCAGATCCCTTAGGGATTTCAACGATAATTGGGAAAATATTATTTTTACTCATTATTTTTCTTCCTTTCATTACTTTCTTAATTATTAATATAGCATAGAAAGGCAAATAATGTTATGTATTTTTAAAATCCTTTTTATTTTTTCGCAGTAAAGTCAAATAAAAGTATTGTATTATATTCAAAAAAATAAAAGATAATTATTATTTTTATGTAAGTTATAAATTTAAAAAACAAATATATAAATAAATATATAAATATATTAAATTATATATTAACATATTTTTAATAAAATTGTAGAAACCACATACATTTTGTATTTTTGGTTTTTACAGTTTTGGAAAGTAATTTTTTTTTAATATTTTTAATTAAGGAGTTAAAATTATGAAAATAAAACAATATTTTATTTTGTGGTCGCTAGTGAAAAAGTATGGTAAAGATAATATTAAAAGGAGATGAATTACTATGTATAAATTAATTAAATTCCTTACAATAGTTTTCCTAAAAATGAATACAATATAACAATTGGTTTAGGAAATGTTAAACCTGAAACAAAATAAATTGTTGGATGTAAAATGCTTTGTATATGATTCATACAAAGCATTTTATATTTAACTGAATAATTTTTACAATTATTTTTTACTTTGCTATATTTTAAAAATAATTTATAATTAAACAAGGTGATAATATGCAAACAAAAATAAAAAATTTATTTTACTTAGATACAAAAAGAATTGTGGCAATGGCAATTGTGATTGCTTTATATGTTTTATTGTCATGATTAAGTAAAATAATGAATTTAACAGTTTTTCCCGTTGCTTTATTTTTAAAAATTGAGTTAACTGATTTTTTAATGTTATTATCTCTTCGTTTGTTTGGTATTATTTATGCTATTTTTTTAACTATTAGTGTTAGTTGATTACGAATGATTTATTTAGGTAATACTCCCATTGATGTACTTTCTTTAATGTTAGCAGATTTAATTTTTTTATTAGTTTTTTGATTAGGTGATAATTTTTTACGAAAAGGATTTAATCACTTGTTTAAAAATAATTTTTCAAAAAAAGCTGATTATTTAATTACAACAATAAATGTTAGTTTAGCAACAATTATTGTTTCACTTGTAATGACATTATTTAATTGATTATTTATTTATGACATGTATGCTCATTTTTTACATCTTCCCCACGAAACAGTACAATGATTTAAAAGCATTTTAGTAGCCATAGTTATTCCTTTTAATTTATTGAAATTTACTATTAATAGTATTATTTTTATTTTAATTTATCGTGCAGTAATTCACCTTCAAAAGCAATTTATAATAATAAAACCAACAAAAAAACTAACAGAAGTGTTATATGATTATAATATTATTGATCAAATTTATTTTTAAAAAAGCAAACTTATTTTTTTGAAAATATTCTTTAATTTATGTTATTATTTGTATGGTATGCCCACGTAGCTCAGTAGGAGAGAGCATGCGCCTTCTAAGCGTAGGGTCGGGAGTTCGAATCTCTCCGTGGGCGCCATTTTTTAAATTGTAATTAAATTAAAAACCTTATTTAAATGATTAAATAAGGTTTTGTTTTTTAAAATTGTTATAATATAATATAAAAGATTGTTTTATCTAAGGAGGATTTATTAAATGCAAACGCCATTAAATTATTATGATGAATTAATTAATGAAATTAAAGAATTAATTAGTAATCATAATTACAATGGTGCAATTATCAAAATTAATGATGAATTGTTGATGCCTTATATTCCTCAACAAATTGATAAAGTATTAACAACATTATTACAAGAAGTTAATGAAAAAATTCGAGAACAAAAGCCAAATGAAACAACAGTTTGAACATTATCAAAAATTAGTGATATTTTAGCGAATCCGTCTGATGAGGAAACTCAATTATTAGCTTTTCAATATTTAAAAGACCAAAATTTACGACAAATTTTACCAGTAATTCGTCAATATTTTCTGAATAAAAAAGTCACTGATTTTGCAAAGATTTATTTATTATACTTATTAAAAAAACAAGAAATTACAGAAATATTTGAAGTCAAAAAAACAAATGGTATTTTTCACTTGAATCCAAGTCAAATAATACCATATAAAGAAAATAAACAAGTTAAAACCATAATGAAATTATTAGATCAATGAGTTTATAATGATAATCCTAGTTTATACCATACTTGTTTATATTTGCTAGAAACATATTATTATAACTTATATCCTTATTTTTTAGAAAATAATGATGAAGAAAAAGCATTAACAATTGCAATTATATATCAAGGTCATGGGATGTATGGCGAAGAAATAGTAATCCAAGATCTGGCAAAACAATTTACAGTTCAAGTTGAAATAGTAAAAAAATATCTTCCTTACTTAATCCAACAAGAATTATAAAATAAATTATTATTTAGAATTAGACCAAAAAAGCAAAATAAATTGTGGAAAAAAGTTATTTAAAGTTATTCTTTTTGTTATAATAAATTATAATTAGTTAAGAAATAAATTATAATTAGTTAAGGAGTAAAATATGAAATTTAAAGCGGAAAAAATACCAAATAAAGGAATTGGAAAATGATATGTAACCATTGATGGTATAGAATGGACAGATTATATTAAAAAAGCTGAAAAAAAAGCAGCAGAGCAATTAGATGTTCCTGGATTTCGAAAAGGGAAAGTACCTACTGATTTAATTAAAAAACATCTAACTGAAGCAAAAATTTTAGATGCGGCACATCATTTAGTTGTTAATAAAGCTTATAAGTTTGCGTTTGATCAAAAATCAAATATTGAACCATTTTCATCACCAGTTCCAAGTGTACAAAAAATTAGTAAAACAGAGTATATCTTAAAATTAGAATTTGATTTAAAACCAGAAGTTAAAATTAGTAAGTATACTGGTTTTACTGATAAAGAATTAAAAAAGACAAAAATTGAAGTTAAAAAAGCAGATATTGATGATAATATTAATCAATTGCGTAATCGTTTTGCAATTTTTAAACCAAAAACAACAGAAATTACAACTGGAGATACAGTAATTTTTGATTTTGAAGGTTTTGTTGATGGAAAACCATTTAAAGGTTGTAAAGCAACAGATTTTACTTTAGAAATTGGGAGTGGTCAATTTATTCCCGGTTTTGAAGAAGCTATGATTGGTTTAAAAACAGGTGATAAAAAAGAAATTAATGTTACTTTCCCGGCTGATTATCATGTTGAAGAATTAAAATCAACTCCTGCTATTTTTAAGTTAAATATTAAGGAAGTTAAAACAAAAGAATTACCAGAATTAAATGATGAATTAGCAAAAGATGTTAATTTGAAAGGTATTGATACGTTAGATAAATTGGAAGAGCATGTTAAAAATAATATTTATGAGCAATTATTAAAACAAGAATATGATTATTTTATTGGCCATTTATTCCGCTTAATTGCAGAAGATTCAAAGATTGCTTTACCAGAATCAATTATTCGTAAAGAAGCAAATCTATTAAAGCATGAGTTTGAAAAAAAGTTACAAGGTCAACAAATGGATATAAAAACGTATAAAAAACGAACATGAATGTCAGAAGAAGATATTTTTAATGAGTTATTTAAAGACGCTAAGAATCGTTTAGAAAATGGTGTTATTGTTGATGCAGTTGTTCAAAATGAAAATATTACTGCAACTGAGACAGAAATTGATGAACAATATGAAAAGTTAGGAAAACAATTTGGAATTGATGGTAAAGCATTGAAAGAAACAAAATTAGTATCCGACCAACAAGTAAAAGAACAAGTTATGCATGATAAGGTATTTGCCTTTTTATATCAAAATAATGGTGAATAGAATAAAAACTAACATTATTGTTAGTTTTTTTATATAGAAAGATAAGCTGGATTAGCATGAAAAGTGCTGAATTTTCTTTTTTTATGATATAATAAAAAGTGTTAATTAACTAACAAAATAGACGAAAAAATAAAAAAAATTGTAAAATTAAAAATAATATATTACAATAAGAATAACTTTCAAATATAAACAACAACTATTTCATAATTTTTTATCATTTTTTCCAGTATTTTTAATACCATATTTATTACGAAGATTATTATTAATAAATTCTAATAGTAGAACAATATTTTTAACATAATTACCATAAAATACGTTTTTAAACAATATTCTTTTTTAACATAATTTAAAGCATTCATAATTACATTATGACCTTTATTTATTAAATTATCTTGAATAAAAACATTATTCATTTTTATAAACTCCTTCCAAATAAAAAAAACACTAAATTATATTTTAAAAGTTTTGTGCTAGGAAAATATAAATAGTTTGAAACTTTCAATATACTTTGTGTTCGTTCACAAGGTAATTATATTCGTAAAGCATATAAAAATTTTTGGAATTGTAAAAATTTAAGTTTTCTTACTTTAACTTATGCAAAAAATGAAACAGATATTAAAAATGCAAGCGTGATTTAAAATTATTTTTTCAAAAAATAAACTATTGATATAATAATTCTATTAGTTAAAAACATCATAAAGGAATTTTAAAATCTTTAACTACTTATGAATATCAACAACGTAGATCAGTTCATTTTCATATAATATTAAGTCAAAAAATACCTAATAGTGTTATACAACAATATTAAAAAAACGCTATTAAAAAATTAATTATGTAAAATAAAGTGCAACAAATCTTTATTAATTAAATAATATAATAAAAATTACAAAAATCAACTATAAATTTAAAAAAAATCAAAATATTTTAATTTTTATTTTATTTTATCCACATTTAAACACACTAAAAAATAATTTATTAAATTTGCATCCTGTACGATGAAGCGGCAAAAAACAACTCTTGTTAAAGGGTTGTTTTTTTATTTGAAAACAATCCAGCAATTTAATAAATATTTTGGTGGTCTAACCCAACAGTAAACAGTCTGGAAATAATAGACACTTTAACAAGTGATAGTCGTGATAAGTCCAAGGTTAATATCAAACGACAATAAAAATAGAGATAGTGACTTTATAAATAAATTTGCGTATAGCATTAGGCTCTTCAAGGTGCAAGTAGATTTATTTTAAAAACTGAACGCTTTAACCTGAAATGGTGCGGATGAAGAGAGAGAATTCTCTGGCACCACAAAGAAAAAACAACTACAAAGTTGTAGTCATTTTTAGTTAATTAATGGGGGTAACTATGAAAAAGAAACTTTGTTTTAAAAAAAGATATTGAGGATATTGCTTTAAATGTAATCAAGAAAATAAAGAAGAAATTGAAAATAGATTGATTAAATACACACTTTCACACGATGAAATTACTAATGAACATTGAGCATTAGGTAAACAAAATTAGGATGAATTAAATTATGAAAAAATATAAATACTTGTTATTATCAAAAGATAAATTTGGATTTAATACTCAGTTTTTTTATACATATATTGAAGCAGAGCTTACTGCTAAAAATATATTTTACAGTGAAAAAACTATTATTAATTTAGAAAAAATTGAATGACAAGGAGAATAAATAATATGTATAAAGATGAAAATGGAAATATTTATACTGAAGAAGATTTATTTAATGAAGCATTAGAAGAATGTCATTCAGAATCAATTGCGGCAGCTTCAATTTTAGCAAAAGTAACAAGATATAATTTAATGCTCAAATTTGATCAAGATTATCCACAATATGATTTTAAAAATAATAAAGGGTACGGAACCAAAAAATATTTATTAGCATTACAAGAATTTGGAGGAATTATAATATGAAAACATTAAAAGATATGATTGCGGACTTAATGCTTAATGAAATTACATCAAGGGGATCACCATCTCAATCTAATGTGTTTTCAATAAAACCATATTCTCCTGGATAAAAATCAGCACCATATAAATAAGCATCTTTTAAATCTAATTTTTCACTTTCTAAATATTGATTTAATTTTTCTTGTTCAACTTCAATACTAGCTTACCCCACAATTCCTGGCTGTCAAATCAATGTTCGTATTTTGGGAACAATTAATATGATTGATAATGGGGAAATTGACACAAAATTAATGGCTGTGATGGCTGATAATCCGCGTTTTAATCATATTCAAACTTTAGAAGATGTTCCATTAGCAATACGAAATGAAATTGAAACTTTCTTTTTACAATATAAAACTTTGGAAAAAAAAGAAGTTAAAATTAATGGTTGAAGTGGCTTAGACCAAGCTTTAAAAGAAATTAAAGAATGTCAAGAACGTTATTTAGAATACAAAGATATTTTAGAAACAAAAGGAAAAGATGCTGTAATGAAAATTTGAAAAGAAAAAGGATTAGGGAAAATTTAAACAAATAAAAACTATTGTTGACACTAGTTTTTATATTGTCTTATTTCTTTTCAATTAATTTTTCTGAAATTATGGCAACAATTTCTTCTGGTGTTTTATGATTGGCATCAATAACTAAAAAATTAAAATTATCTTTTGAGCTTTCATATCATTCCTCATATTTTCGGTTTAATAATGTTCAATAAGCGCTGCCAATATTTTGTTCACTAGCTCGGCCTCTTTTGGTAATTCGTTCCATCGCTACTTCTGGATCAACTCGTAAATAAACAACTAATTCTGGTTTAATGTTTTCATCTAAATATAAACTTTGTAAAACAACAACATCATAAAATTCTTTATAAACTTTATAATCTGTTGTATTCATATATCCTAGTTCATATAAGACATCAACAAAAATTGGATCCTCTAAAATACTACGGTCAAAAATAATATTAGATGTTATTTTTGCTTGTTTTAATTGTTTACTACGCGCCATTACCATATATACTTGCATTTTAAAAGCCATATCTTTTGGATCAGCATAATACTGATCTAAATATGGATTTTCCTCAACTGGCTCATCCATTACCATATAATGATTTTTTTTTCCCAATAGTTTACTAACAGTTGATTTCCCTACTCCAACAACTCCTGCTAATGTAATCCGCATTGTTTTTTTCTCCTTTATTTTGTTTTTAAGTGTGATACTATTCCAAAAAAACGTTTAATTTCTTTTGGTTTTAAATAATGTCATTCACTAGGTTTTAATGTTTCATCTAACTGTAAAAAACCGATTGCAATTCGTTTTAATTTAATAACTTCATGTCCTAATGATTGTATCATTTTTTAAACTTGATGTTTTCTGCCTTCATGAATTGTTAATAAAAGAATCGAAACATTTTTTGCTTCTTCATATTTTACTAATTTTGCTTGCGTTTTGCTTGTTATAATTCCTGGTTCAATTTCAAGTCCTGTTGCTAATTTTTATAGTTTTTGTTTTGAAAGATAACCAGAAACCAAAACATGATATGTCTTATTAAATATGACTTGGGTGTGTAATAATATTAGTAAATTCTCCATCATTAGTCAATAGCAAAAGCCCACTAGTATCATAGTCTAAACGACCCACCGGATAAATTCGCTCTGAAACACCTTTAACATAGTTTAAAACTGTTCAACATCAAATAAACCTTATTTGCCATTTTCTCATTCGTAAGAATTTGATTGTTTATTTGTATTTGATCATTTTTGCTAACTTTAGTACCCAACGTTGTTACCACAATATTATTAACTTTAACTTGTCCTTGAATAATTAATTCTTCTGTTTTTCGTCGTGAACAATAACCTTTTTCTGCAATAACTTTTTGTAAGCGTTCCATTATTTAAATAAATTCTCCTCTTTTTCTATCACAGTTTCCTTAATTTGTGGTAAATCTGCTAAAGAATTTAAATTAAAAACTTTTAAAAATTCTTCAGTAATATTATATGTCATTGGTTTCCCTGATAATTCGCTTTTACCAACTTCATCAATTAAATCGCGTGCGCGTAATTTTTTTAATAACACTATCAGAATTAACTCCCCGTAACTCTTCAATTTCTGGTTTACTAATTGGTCCACGGTAGGCAATAATTGCTAATGTTTCTAATGCTGCTTGTGATAAACATGCTTCTATTTTATTATTAGCTAATTTTAAATAAAATTGATAATATTCTTGCTTTGTTGCTAAGCGATATTTATCAGCTGTAGAATAAAGGATGAAGTAGGACAAAAAACCGACCCTTATTGGGTTGGTTTTTTTATTTAAAAACAACCATAAAAAGGAGATGAAAAAAATATGTCTAAAAATACTTTTATTAAATGTAGTAAATGTGGAACACCAAAGCAGTTTCATACAGTTAACCATCGTGAAAAAACAGAATGATTTGAAGATGTTTATTACACTGAATATTAAAATTTTGTTTTTTTAAAACCTTAAATTTTATAAAACAACTTTAAAAATTAAATATATTGGCTCTACAAGTGTTTAATTTATAATTACATATTTTTAGGGAAGGTTCTCCAACAAGGCATTTTCGCCGGCATGAAACCATTAGAGCTGTTAACTTGTTTTTTTGCGATTTTGTAAATTAATGACTTTGATTAAGATAGACGCGTAGCGGTGCATTCATAACTATTAATTGCAAGGATAAAAATAAAATCGTGTGCGTAGAGGTTGAATAACTTTTAAGAACTGGGTAAGGATTTCTTAATTAATCTACTAGTGGGGACTTGATGAGGAGGTACTTAATACTACAAGTAACTACAAAATGTAGAACATTGTAGTACTTTGTAGTTAATTGTAAAAAGGAGAATTTAAAAATAACTATGAAAAAGAAAATATGTTTTAAAAAAAGATATTGAGGTTATTGTTTTAAATGTAATCAAGAAAATAAAGAAGAAATTGAAAATAGATTGATTAAATACACACTTGGACAAGATGAAATTACTGCTGAACATTGAGCATTAAATACTAGAAAAAATTAGGAGGAATTAAATTATGGAAAAAAGATACTTATTAGTAATGAAATATGAAAATGAAGTTATAACTAAATCATTTTATACATTAAAAGAGGCAAAAATAACTGCTAAAGTTGAAAATCAACAAGAATGATTAACAACTATTATTGATTTAGAAGATGAAAATATTGAATGACAAGGAGAAGAAGAATAAATAATATGAAAGAAATTAGAAATTTACAATTATCAGCATTTCAAAAACAAGTTATTAATAAATTAGATGATGAATACTGCTATGAAATTTATACTTATGCATATGATGAAACAATTAAAATTTTTAATAAAAAAATGGAATTAATAATCACAATAAATAAAAGGGATGACTCTGTATCAGAAAATAATCGCCTAGAAGATTATAAAAAAAGAATTAAATTATTAGAACTTATATTAAAGGAAGAAAAATAATATGAGTAAAAATAATATTATAAGATTTAGTATTGATGAATTTTATGAAAAATATCAAACCAAAGAAGATGAAAATTATTCTAAATATGATTTTACCGCAGGTCATTATTATGTTGAAAATGATTGATCATTAAATTTTAAAGAATTACATCTTGATAAATATAATATTGATGAATTTAAACAGTTAATTGAAGATTATGATAATAATCGTAAAAATTGAGAAAAAACCGAAATTTGTAAAGATTGTGAAAGAAGAAAAAGAAATCAAGAATCTTGTAAAGAAGGGAATGAATAATATGTATAAAGATGAAAATGGAAATATTTATACTGAAGAAGATTTATTTAATGAAGCATTAGAAGAATGTCATTCAGAAGAGAGTGCTTATGACTATATTGAGACATTAATTGAAGAAAAGAATTTGGAGGAATTATAATATGAAAACATTAAAAGATATGATTAAAGATTTAACAGGAGTTACTGTTGAAAAAGAAAAATTAAATCAATATTTAGAAAGTGAAAGATTAGATTTAGAAGATGCTAATTTAGAAGATGCTAATTTAGAGGATGCTAATTTAGAAGATGCTAATTTAAAAGGTGCTAATTTATATGGTGCTAATTTAAAAGGTTCTGATTTAGAAGGCGCTAATTTTAAAGATGCTTATTTATGTGGTATTAAAATCACAAAAAAACAATTAGAACAATTAACTATTGAGGAGGATAAATAATGACAAAAACAGAATCAATTAAATTTGATAAATTACAAGAAGAAAATGATGCACCTAAAGCAGAAAATGAAACACTTAAAAAAGAACTTGCTGAAAAAGATAAAGAGTGAGAAAAACTTGTATTAGAAATATATGATTTACAACAACGCCAATTATATAAAGAAGATTTTGATGAATATTGTCAATATGTAAATGGTCGAAGAGAAGATACTTTTATTATAAAAGATAAATCTTTATATAAAAAATTACCTAATAAGGAGGTGAAATAAATGAGTGATATTGTAAAAAATACAGTAAATAGCATTACATTTCAATTTCCTTTAAAAGTAGATGATTTTAAAAATGAAAGTATTTTAGCATATAATGTTCAAAAATTTAAAGAAGAAAATAAACAAGAATTAACTGAGTATATTTTTAGACATATTAATCATTATGCTTTAAATGGTTATCAAAATGTACATTTAAAAGATATTCCAAGTGCTATTACTAAAAATAATTTTGTTTTTAAAGAATGATTAGAACTTATTCAAAAATTATTAGATGAACATAATAGAATTGGAAAAATAATTACTAATTATAGAAATTATATTGAAAGATATAGAGTTGAAATTAATAATAATATGACGCAAGCACGCATACAAAAGCAACAAGAGTTTTTAAAAGAACAAGAATTAAAAAAACAGGAATTAATTGAAAAAACAAATAATTTAACACCTGAGATGGGTCTTGATATAGACCAAATTCAAGATGAACAAGTTCGTGTAATGGAACAAATTGAGCAAATTGATAAATCATTAGAACAAAAAGAATTAAAAAAAGTTGGTATTAATTTAATAAAAGAAAAAATATTAATAAAAGATATTGAAATACTGGGCATTGATAATGATTTTTTAGAAAATGCTAATCAATATGAATTAGTTCAATTAATTAAAACTTATTTAGTTATTGATGAAAAAATTGTTAAAAATGAAATTAAAGCACAATGAGATAGTAATGTAAATACTAATACTATTGGTATTAAAGGTATTAAATTCAAAATAAATAAAGGAGTGAAATAAAATGATAACTGAATTACAACAATATATTAAAGGTGCAATTATTAAATATGAATTAAAAGTTAATGATAAATATTTAAAAGAAAATATTTTAGCACTTGAAGAATTAAAAATGAAAAATGGACAAAGTTATATGCAGTAAAGTTGGCGATACTGTATTAGATTGTTTTTTAGGAAGTGGAACAACTGCTATTGCTTGTGAACAATTAAGTCGGCATTGAATTGGTATAGAAATTAATAAAAAATATTATAAATTAGCAAAACAAAGATTAAATAGCATCCAAACTACATTATTTTTTTAAAGGAGATTATTTATGAAAAGAAAATTAATTCGTAATATTAATGTTTACTTAAATGAAAAACAAGAAAAAGTTTGAAATGAATTACCTGAATTATATACCAACTTAATGTAATATTATTAATATTATTGGTAAAAAAAGTAAGCTGGTGTGGTGGTTTATCCACGCACCACCTTACTTAAAGGGGTAAAGGTCGCAAAGCGACCTAGGGGCGAAGCCCATTTCCTTGATAATAGTATTATTAAGTATTAAACTGGTATTCCTTAATTTTGGGGTAAAGATATAATAAATAATAGGTGAGATAATTTTTTAAAAATTAGCACCTATCTATTGCAAGTGCTAATTTTTTTGTTATAATTTTTATGTAAATTAAATTTATATTACGATATTTTTTTAAATAATATAAGATATTGTCAATATAAGTGAAGAAAAGAAACAGGAGGTGTTTTGAAGATGGATTCAAAAATAACACAATTAAAAAATGTACCCGTTCTTGTAACACGGGGTAGTTATATTTTTCCAGGCTTTGAACAAGTATTAGAGGTAGGACGAGATAAATCAATTTTAGCAGTGAATACAGCTAGCAAGGATTTTGATAATCATATTGTGTTAGTTAGTCAAAAAAAACCGTTAGAAGATAATCCAAAATTATCTGAAATTTATCGAATTGGGATTTTATCAGAATTAAAAATTCGTAAAGTATGGGAAGATGGTAGTCTAACAGTTAATTTTAAAGCAGTTGATCGAGTAAAAATTTTAGATTTACGCGAAGGAGAATTTTATGCTGCTGATATTGATATTTTAAAATCATTTGTTAAATCAGAAGATAAAATTGTTGAAAAATTAACAGCGAATATTAAAGAATTAATGGAATTACAAGATATTTTGCCAGAAGATTTATTAGATCAAATTGGTGATTCAGTTGATGGGAATGAAGTTGTTGATACGATTGCTCAATTTTTACCATTTATTCCAGTGGCAAAAAAACAAGAAATTATTGAAGAATTAGATGTTGAAAAAAGACTTCAAATTATTTTTGATCATTTAGTTAATAAACAACAAGCCAATGATATTGATAATAAAATTAGCAAAAAAATTAAAGAACGAGTTGATGAACAACAACGTGAATATTACTTACGAGAAAAATTAAAAGCAATTAAAGATGAACTAGATGAATTTGATGGCGCTGCTGACGAAATGAAATTATATAAAGAACGATTAGAAAAAGAACCATTTCCAAAAAATATTAGAGAACGAATTGAACAAGAAATCAATCGTTACGAAGCATTACCACAAGCATCAAGTGAATCAAATATTATTCGAACTTATATTGATTGAATGATGCAAATTCCATGATGAGAAAAAACAGAAGAAAAAAATGATTTAAAATTTGCAAAAGAAGTGTTAGATAAATATCATTTTGGTTTAGATAAAGTTAAGGAAAGAATTGTTGAATACTTAGCCGTTAAAACAATGACTAAATCTTTAAAAGGACAAATTATTTGTTTAGTAGGGCCACCAGGGGTTGGAAAAACAAGTTTAGCAAAATCAATTGCTGAAGCAACAGGAAGAAAATTTGTTAAAATGGCCTTGGGAGGCGTAAAAGATGAATCAGAAATTCGCGGGCATCGTAAAACATATATTGGATCGATGCCAGGCCGCATTATTCAATCAATGAAACGTGCTGGTTCAATAAATCCATTATTTTTATTAGATGAAATTGACAAAATGGCATCAGATTATCGCGGTGACCCCGCTAGTGCAATGTTAGAAGTATTAGATTCAGAACAAAATTCAACCTTTTCTGACCACTACTTAGAAGAAACATATGATTTAAGTGATGTTATGTTTATTGCAACAGCCAATTATTATGATAATATTCCAGAAGCTTTAATTGACCGAATGGAAATTATTCAATTATCATCATATACTGAATTGGAAAAATTTTATATTGCAAAAGATTATTTAGTTCCAAAAGTATTAAGTAATAATGGTTTAGCAGATGGACAATTAATAATTACTGATAATGCAATTAATGAAATAATTAAATATTATACGCGTGAAGCAGGAGTTCGTCAGTTAGAACGAGATTTAAATGCTGTTGCAAGGAAATTTATTGTTAAGTTCTTAAATAAAGAAATGGTTAATTTAACAGTTAAACCAGATACTGTTAATGATTTATTGGGTAAACGTCGTTTTGAACATACCGAAAAAGAAAAAGAATCACAAGTTGGAGTTGTAACAGGATTAGCATATACTCAATTTGGTGGTGATATTTTACCAATTGAAGTTAATAGTTTCTTAGGAAAAGGTTCATTAGTGTTAACTGGAAAATTAGGTGACATAATGAAAGAATCAGCATCAATTTCGTTAGACTATGTAAAAGCAAATTCTGGCAAATTTAACATTGATCCAAAATTCTTTGAAACACATGATATTCATATTCATGTTCCAGAAGGAGCAGTACCAAAAGATGGACCATCAGCTGGAATTACCTTAACAACAGCAATTATCAGTGCTTTAAGTAATCGTCCAGTATCGAAAGATATTGGAATGACTGGTGAAATTACTTTACGAGGACAAGTCTTACCAATTGGTGGCTTACGAGAAAAATCAATTTCTGCCAACCGTAGTGGTTTAAAAACAATTTTAATTCCACATAAAAATATTAAAGATATTGAAGATATTCCAAAAGAAGTGCAAGAAACATTGAATATTATTCCAGTTGGAACATATGATGAAGTTTTCAAAAATGTTTTTGGCACAAACTAATTTTTAAAATGTATCAATTTTATACATTTTTATTTTCTTTGTTTTAACTCTAAATTGACAAAATAATTTAAGTATAGTAATATTTTGTTGTATATGATTTAAAAAATATTTTTTTTAAAGTACATGGCTTATATTTGTTAGTCCTTAATAAATATAATAATGATAAAGGGTAAAAACTATGCGTGCTATGGTAAAAGTTGAAAAATTAGTAAAAAAAATTCTAAAAAATACAAGAAAACACATTAAAAAACTTGCAAGAGCATTAGGTTTTAGTAAAAAGCAATCAGTACAAATTGCAACAAAAAACACACATAATTTAATAGAAACAATGGAAAGTTATCGAAAAATTACTGATTCAGAGCAAAATTTAAATTTTGAACCAGGTTTTTTAACTAACATATCTTGAACTTTTTTAAATAATGATAGTACTAAAGATGAAGATGGTTATGAAATTCCGATTAAATTAAATAATGAGCCAATTTATGAGGAAATTCCTGAGCCAATTTATGATAATATTCCATCTTATAAAAATGAACCAATCTATGATTATTTACCACCAGCAAAACCAGTTCCAGAATTAAGAAAAGAAACAATTATTACATTTCCAAAGTTAGATTCAACAAAAGTTAGCGATGTGTATAAAAATATCACAGAATTTGAAAATGATGCAGTAGAAAAAAATACTGTTGAAAGATAAAATCATAAACTAAGGTAAAATCTTTGAATAATATTATTTTTATTTTAACCATTTAATAACAATGTTTTAAAATAATTTTATTTAAAAGATTTTTTATTTTTTATGTTAAAAATAAAAAAATTATGATTTTTTTATTAAAAAAGTATTTTTAACAATCTATAATTTATATTTAAAGACAAAATGATTTAGAATTACCAAGGGGGGGTTTAATTTTAAAATTGTTGCTAAATTAATATAAATATGATAGAGTGAAAATGTATATGATTTAAAAATATAAATATTGATATTTTTAAAATAAATGACTTTAATTAATTATTTTATTAAAATAAATAATTAATTAAACACTTAAAAGAAAGAAGAATTTATGGAAATTACTTCAGGATTTAAAAAAAATTTTAAAAAATCTTATAAATGAATTAAAAAAAGAATTAATATATTTTTAAAAAAGATTGGTTTTAGTAAAAAGAAAACCTATGAAGTATCAAACCAAATTGTTACTGAAATGTATGGAACAATAGGTAGATATGTTCAAAAAGAAATAAATGATCAAATTGAACAGAGAAGTTTACAACAAGAAAGAAACAGAAACAATTTGGAATTATTTGATCGAGCAAGTGATATGCCATCATATAGTGAAGCAATCATAAATTATCAGTCATATCATCAACCGAGTGGTTTGCCATCATATAAGGAAGTAAAACCAGAATTACCGAGATATGAAGAAGCAGTCGCAGATATTAAACCATTTTATGAAGAACGTGCTAGAAGATATAAAGAATTATTGAATGAAATGAATATCTTTTTTGCGAAAGAAGCATTAAAACCAACTGGCAAAAATTGAACATCAAATTGTAAAACAAGCGAAACCATTATCACAATTAAAAAATGGGCAAAATGGAAACTTGGATGTTGAAGAAAATGAACTATATAGTTTATAAAATAAAAATTTTATTATAAATAAAAACAATATTAAAAGAGGGGTTAAGTTATTAAAAATAAAATTTACTACTTTAAATTTATTCAAAAATATACATATACATACTAGTTTTTATAGGCAATTAATATTTTAATTGCTTTTTTATTTTTTTAAAACACTAAAGGGATATATAATATTTATGCTATAATTTTTTTGTATATGACCAAGGTTACTGGTAAATTACATTAATTTATTTTATGGAGAAAATATGAGTGTAAGAACTTGACTATCTTCGGTAGCAATTTTATGTTTTATTTTAGTTATTTATGAAATAATTTTATTAATAAAATATAAAAGAACTCGTAAAAGAAATTTTAGTAATATGTTAAATGAAACAATAAAAAATTCAAATAAAAATTTAATAAATAAAAAAAAAAATATTGAAAATATCAAAACCAAAGTAGTTAGCAATATTAGTTATAAAGAGAAAATTAATATTATAGTATTAATTATTGCAATCGTAGGAATGTTACTTTTTTCGACATTAAGTTTTTTATATGCATAAAAGTAAAAGATTTTCAAAACACCAAAAAGATAGTTTAATCGCTGCGTGTGTTTTTTTCCCGATTGCTAATATCTTTGGGATAATCTTTATTTCATTTTTCAAAGTATGAAAAATGCCAGGTTTTACTTTTAGTAAATTTTTTCCTTATTTATGAAAATTTATTTCTGAAAATATCACTTTTGTTCTAATTTGTATTGCAGTTATTTCAATCATTTTTTGAGTAATTGCTTCTTTTATAATATTTGTTGCGGCAAAACATTTTGAAAAAACATATGTTAAAAAAACAGAAACATCAGAATATGGAGGCGCAAAATGAATTGTAAATGAATTAGACAATAAAGGGAGTATTAGAGAATTTAATAAATTATATCCTGTTCATAATTTACATGATGTTAAAAATAAGGCCGGATGAGTAGTAAGATTTTTGAAAAAAAATAGTAAAATTAATTTTAATATTCGTACTAATACACATGCAATATGTTTAGGAGCAACAAATAGTGGGAAATCACAAAAAATTGTCATGCCTTCTGCTATTTATAATAGTTGTTTACCAGAAAGATATAAACCATGTCTAATTTTTACCGATCCTAAAGGAGAACTATATGATGTCTTATCAAAACTATTACAAAAAAATGGTTATGAAATATTAGTTTTAAATTTACGTGATCCTAAAAATTCTTCTTCTTGAAATCCATTAGCAATTTCCTACAAGTATTATTATGACTCAGTTACTATTGCAAAAGAGTTAAAGTATTTTATAGTTAAAAATCAAAAACATTTGGAAAAATATGTTTGTTATTATCATGATGAATTTAATTGCACAGAATGTTTTAGAAATATTGTTGACAAAAAAATTGCAATTTTTCGTAATCAATGATTTTTTGATTTAAAAGAAGCACAAGAATTTGTTGAAGCAACTAGAAATGAATTAAAATCATTAGCAATTGAAGAAATTAATGATTTAGTTTTAACAATTTGACCTTTAACTGGTGGTGAAAATGACCATTTTGCAAGTATGGCTGCTAGTATTGCAAAAACAATTATTTTAGGATTATTAGAAATATTAGATGATAATCCAGCGGCGTTACCATTAGAAAAATTTAATTTCCCATTAATTAATATGCTTTGTACTGACCGTAAAAAAATGAAAGCCTGGTTTGCCAGTTTACCATCAACATCATTAGCAAAAATTATTGGATCTAATGCATTAGCAACTGGTGAAAAAGAATTAGGTTCAATTTTTTCAACTTTAGATCGTGGATTACAAATATATCAAGATCTTGGTATTCAATCTATTGTATGTAGTAATGAAATTGATTTATTTAAGTTTACTGAAAAACCAAAAGCTTTATTTTTAATTATTCCTGATGAAAAAACTAATCGTCATATTTTTGCTTCTCTAATTATTTCGCAATTATATAAAGCAAATGTAGGAATTACAACAGAACGAAAAAGTAAACGCTTACCGCGTGATATTCAGTTTTATTTAGATGAGTTTGGAAATATGCCAACAATTCCTAATTTTCAATCCTTTGTTACGGTTGCTCGGAGTAGGGGAATGTTTTTCCTAATAATTGTTCAAGATTTAGATCAAGTTTATGAAAAATATGGAAAAGAAAATGGAACAGTTATTATTTCAAACTGTAATTTAAATATTTATATTCAAACTAATAATTTTGATACTGCAAAAACATATTCAGATATGTTAGGAACTGAAACAGTTGAAATTTTATCTCATTCACGTTCACGTAGTCTACAAACAAAACGAATTATGATTGATCCTGTCCAAAGAAGAAAAGAAGGAATGGAATTAATTAAACCTAGTGATTTAATGAAATTAAAAAATCCTTATGGAATTATATTTAGTTCAAAAGAAAATCCGGGTTTAGTTTATATGGATTCAGCATGAAAATATAGTAAAGTATTTGGTTTAGGTAAACTTAAAAATAGAAAAATAATTAAGCAATTTAATTTTATTAATAATCATTATTTTGATTTATTTTCATATGTTACATCAGGTCAAGTTGAAATGATGAAAAATGAAATTGAAGAAAAAATTGGAACAATTTTAAAAATTCCTCTTGCACAACGAACACCTGAACAAATTAAATTGTTAGAAAAATGTAAAAATATTGGAATTAATTTTACTGAAAGTTAATATAAATATTTATAGTAGTTAATATCTTTTAAAAAGGACACCAAAATTTTTTTTAAATTTTAAGTATTTTTCACAAAACTTAGGAAAATCACCGTAGTGTACTATACCACACACATTTTAAAGATTACAAGTAAAATAATAAAAATATTTATTTATAATATGTAAACTGTAATATGAAGTGCAATAATTTTTACTCAAAAAACTCTTTAATTTTGCTTGTAATTCAAACAAATTAAAATTATTAATAATATATTTCATTAATTTATACATACCATCAAAAATATATAAAATATTAAAAATTTTATAAGTTAATGAAAGGTATATAAATGTTATGTATAGTCATTTAAGTTTTATGGATAAAGTTAAATTATAACAATTATTATTATCAAAAATTTTTTTAAAAAAGAATGGTGAACAGAATATTTCTGCAATTGCTAAATATTTGAATAGACATCGTAGTACTATTTTACGAGAAATTAAAAAGTTTAAAAATATTGATGAATATAGTGCTTATAAGTCAGATAAAATGTATTATAAGAAAAGAAAAAAGAATAATAAAAGATGTAAATTTACGGAAGAGCAGATTAATTTCATCAAAATTATACTTAATAAATATCGTGATTCTCCGAGAGAGTTTATTTATCGTTATTTTTTAAAATTTGGTGTTAAATTTTCGGTTTGTGTTAAAACATTGTATAAATGAATTTGTTTAGATTTTTATGGTTTTTTAAAACAGAATTTGCGACATCGTGGTAAAAAATATAAAACAAAAAGAAAATCTGATAATCGTGGTAAATTAACTGATTTTAAGTCAATTTTAGATATTGAAAATAAAGTTTCTAATGTTGGATGATTTGAAATAGATACTGTTGTTAGAAAAAACCATCAATCTAGTTGTTTATTTTTAGTAGAACAATTAAGTAAAAAATATTTTGCAATAAAATTAGAAAATCATACTGCTAGGGAAGTTGAAAAAAGTTTAAAGATATTGTTATAAACAATAATTTAATTGGGAAAATTAAAAGCGTAATAACTGACAGAGGAAAAGAATTTAGCAAATGACGAGAAATGGAAATATTTGCTGAAACACAAGTATATTTTTGTGATGCTGGTAAACCTCGTCAAAAATCTTTAATTGAAAATATAAATGGTGAGTTTAGAAAATGATTTCCTCTTGGAACTGATTTTAATAATGTTAGTCAACAAAAAATAAATTGAGTAGTTAATAATGTAATAAATGATAAACTCCAACCGTGTTTAAATTGAATAAGTGCTAAAAAAATTTTTTTGCAGAATATATAAACAACAAATATTTAAAAATGTATATTAACTCATAAAATATGTCATTAAAATAATAAAATATGTATTTATTAATTAAAATTAATAAATTATTTTTTATTTTGTTTAAATATTGATAAAATAAAAGAAAAATTAAAATATTTTTAATTTTTTTAAATTTATTGTTGATTTTTGTAATTTTTATTATATTATTTAATTAATAAAGATTTGTTGCACTTCATTTTACATAATTCAATAATAAAAAAATTTATAACTAAAAAAGATAAAACTAATAGTGAATATTATTTTTTAAATCAAGCTAATGAACAATCTAGTTTAGACCATAACAAAAATTTAGATATTAATTTAATTGAACATGATAATAATTTTACTAAATTAACTTCAATGGTAGAATAAGGTTTAGAAAAAGAGACAATAAATAATTTACAAAATATTGAAAATTTATTAACAAATATTAGTATGAAAGTATTTCTTTTACCGGATACAAATGTACCATTAATGATAATTGACTTAAAAAATACATTTAATAATCAAACTAATAAACAAAATCGTAAAATAGTTGAACAATATAATTTAATTTCAAAAGAAGACAAGCAGAAAAGATTAGATGCAATCAATGAGCTTTATCAAAGTTTACCAGATGATGAAAAAAAATTTAAAGAAAAAATAAAAAAAGTTGGAACAACAGCTTATGCTGCTGGAATTAATATTGAACATAATGATAAATATTCTGGGGTCATTGCTTCTACCTTGATTTCTTAGTTCCAGAAACATTGGGATTATCATTAATCATTGGTGGTTTAATTCTTGCTGGAACAGGATTATTTTATTGAATTTTTGGTTCAATTCAAACAACTGTTGTTAAACATGAATCACATAATCAATATAATGAAGTTGAAAAATATTATCAATTTTTAGCACATAATAAACTAAAATTGATTATTAATTTGGTTAAATGAAAAACAATAAGTTAAATTTATCAAAAATATTCTAGTAATTATCAATAATTTGTTAAAAAAATAAAAGAGAAAATTACTGGTTTCCGCAAAGAAGACCATAGTGGATGATGTGGAAAACTTGATGATAGTGATATTAATATTTTAATTAAATTGTTATTTGATAATTTTCATATAATAAATAATATAATAAATAATAGTTTTTTAACAAATTCTACCCATGGTTGAAAAATTGTAACAAATACAATTGGAAGTTATTTCCAAATTAAAATAGACTAAAATTAGTGCACGAGGAATATTTACGATGAAATATCATAGTCGGAGAATGTTGTCCTTAAGCAAATCAATTGTGTCTTATAAATTGTAATACGAAGCAAAAAAATAGTGAATTTAAGAAATTTTTTAATACATAATTTAATTTGTAATTATTACATATTTTTACAAGTTTTATTAAATTTCTAAAGGTGTTTTAAAGTTTAGTTTTTTTAATCTTTTATTTAATATAAAAGCATTGTTTCTTTACCATATTCCTTACTGTATTTATTTAAATCTCTATTGAGGGTATCTTCGTAATAATTTATTTTTATGTTCAATAGTGGCTTTATGCAACTTAATAAAAAATTTTTTAATTTTAATAAAATTTTTTAAATAAATATGTTAAAATAAATATGTATATTTTATATTTTTTGAAACAAATAATTTTAAAGTAAAACTTCATATTAATTTTTAATAGTTAAAATGCTTATAATTTTAAACCCTTTTTGTGATAAAGGAAAACTTAAATGAATAACAGTATTATTCCACCGCAGTTGAAAAAACAAAAACTACGCTTAAAAGATAATTTTTCGTTAGTTGATTTAGGTTTAACTTTAACATATGCAATGTTTGCATTTATGTTAGGTTACAATTTAATCACATTATCAATAATGTTAAGAGTAATTATTGGTATTACTTTTTTCTTATTTTTAATGATGACATTAATTCATTCTGATAAATATAGTGGAAAAATTTATATTATAATTTTTCGAGCATTTGTTTTTTTAGCTAAAAAAAGAAATTTTTATATTTATAGTAAAAATAATAACACATCCTTGTTAATGCCATATAAGAAATTGCATGACATGTGTATTGAAACTACTGTTTTAGAAGGTGGTAAAAAATGATATGTTGGTGCAATTGAAATTAAAGGACTTAATATTACAACATTAGATACAAATGAACAATTATTAAAATTTAACCAATTGGCAAATATGTTTCGTTTAACAGATTGTCAATTAAGTTTAGTAAAAATTGAAAAACCTTATGATTTAGAAAAAAATATTGTTAATTTAGATAAAACAGTTGATAAATTAATTAATCTTCGTAGAGATGAAATTTTAACCGCAAAAGGATACAAAAGTCGTTTTGAACAATTAGAAGGTTATCGAAAACTTTATGAAGATCAAGCTGGTATTTTAGGTTATTCTTTTACTAGTAAAGTATTTGTCTTATTTGTATATGATACTTCAATAAGCAAATTAGAACGAGATATTCATATTATTAAAATGAAGTTAACGGAAACTAATTTGCGAACTATTGATTTGGATAAATATGAATTAGTTAATACAATTAAACTGATTTTTAATCCATTTGATGAAAAGTTTTCAAATGAAAAAATTGATGAGTATCAAGATAATGTTAATGAATTATTAGCATTAGATAATATTACCTTTACTAAAAGTGGTTTTCGTATAAATGATGCGCAATTTTCTATTAAAGGAATCCAAAATTATCCAATCTATCCACAAGATGGTTGAGCTGCAAAATTATGCACAACAGATAGTACAGTTATTTTTAATATTTCGAATACAAATCTTGATGCAGTTAAAGAACAATTACATCGAGCAATGATTAATGCCCGTACTAATTATTTTTCTGTTAAAAAGACGGTTAATCGTTCAGAAAAAGAACGTGAATATGAATCGTTTGAAAATTTAGTGCAATTAATTACATCAGGTGAAGAACAAATTAAACGGGTAAATATTATTTTTTTAAATTATGGTTTTAATCGACATATGTTAAAACAATCAGAAGAAAGACTATATATTTTATTAAAAAGTCTTAATATGAAAATGGATTATTTATTTTTTCGACAAATAAGTGGG
Organism: Spiroplasma kunkelii CR2-3x; assembly: GCF_001274875.1. Classification (NCBI taxonomy): domain Bacteria; kingdom Bacillati; phylum Mycoplasmatota; class Mollicutes; order Entomoplasmatales; family Spiroplasmataceae; genus Spiroplasma; species Spiroplasma kunkelii. The sequence continues at coordinate 1,104,174 of NZ_CP010899.1, read as the reverse complement.
TATAGTGCCTTATTACCAAAACCAACTGATCCAATGGCATATCATAATTCTTATGAAATGCCATGTGCAACATTAGGAAATTCATTTCCATTTTTAAATAACGCTTTAGAAGATGAAAAAGGATTATTTGTTGGTTATAACACCACTGGTGATGTAATTTTTACTGACCAATTTAAACGTGGTGGTGATTTTCAAAATTCAAATGCGCTATTTATTGGCACAACAGGAGGTGGTAAAACGACAACTGTTAGTAAATTTTTGAATTATCATATCATTAATGGTAGAAAAGTAATTATTATTGATCCAAAGCGCGAGTTTGGAAAACTTTGCAATTATCATGATGGGAATTGAATTGATGTTGGTTCTGGACATAAAGGAAATTTTAATCCATTACAAATTAATGCAAAAATTGACCAATATCAAAATATTAATACAATCATTGGTGACCATTTGCAAATTTTAGAAACATTTTTTCATTTTACCCATCCAAATTTAAAAATGGACGAAGTTGGTTTTTTAACACAACGAATTTTAGATTTATATTTAAAACTAGGTATTAATAATGAAGAAAAATTTAATAAAATGGAAAATAATGATTGACCAATTTTTGATGATTTACTTAATTTTTTAACAAAACTAGAACCAGATCTTGGCGAAGCAGAAATGCTCCACAAAATTACAAAAATTATTCAATATGATTTTACTGGTTATGGAAAATATGCTGCATTATGGAATAAACATTCAACTATTACCTTAGATGATAATTTATTAAATATTTTAGATATTCAAACACTATATTCAAAACAAAAAGTTTTAAAAGCACAAATGTTTTTAATGCTTAATTATATTCGAACAGAAATTAATAATAATCGATTTAATACAGACAATGAAATAATTTTAGCTGTCGATGAAGCACATATTGTTATTGATAAAGACAATCCACAAGCTCTAAAGTTTTTATTTGAAACAGTAAAAATGATCCGTGGTTTTAATGGCGGGGTAATTTTAGTAACACAAAATCTAACCGATTTTAGAATGACTGCCGAATTAGAACGAGAAGCATCTGCCATTCTTAATAATGCGCAATATGTTGGGATTTTAAAATTAAAACAAAAAGACTTACATGATGTAAGTGAATTATATAGTGCAAGTGGAGGTTTATCGGAATCAGAAATTCATTTTTGTGCCGGTGCACAACGAGGGGATATGTTATTTATGGTGACAGATTATAATCGCCATTGTTTACATGTGGAATTATCTGATTTTGAGCAACAAGCCTTTGGCATAAAATTATTAGAAAACTAAAATGAGGGAAGAAAAATGGAAAGACTAAAACGTAAATCTTATAAAGTACAATTAAAAGTTCCGATTGAATTATATGAGGAATTACAAAAATTTACTGATGATGAACATTCATTAGCTTATGTAATTAAGCATCTTATTAAAAAAGGAATTCAAAATTACTTTGGTGATGACGAATAATAATCTTTTAATTTATTTGTTAAAAGTAATAAGTTTATTTTTGTAAATGACCATTTATTTTATGAGAAAAAGTTATTTGGTAAATGACAATCTATATTTTAATAATTCTTATTAAAATATTACAAAAGGAAAGGGAAAAATATGCAGGTGATATTTTTGATTAACAAGGCACAACCATTTAGTTCACAATTAAAAAAAGAAGCAAAGATAGTTTATTATAATGTTAATATTGATAAATCATCTTGTAAATTTAATAAAAAGGCTCCAAAACAATTTTTTATTAAATTAAAAAGTAAAATATTAAAATTAATTTTAAGAATACAAATTGCTACAAAAGGAAAATTATTATGAGTTTATTAAGTTTACTAGCTGATGCACCTGATTTTTCAAAAACTGCCGAATTAGTAGTTGTATTATTAAATGCAATATTATCACCAGTTTCAATTATTGCTGGAGCAATTTGTATTTTATATATTATTAAACATGGTTTAAAAATTAAAAAATTTGCTGATGATCCTGAACAACGAAATATTCAAATATATGCTGTCTGTTGATGTATTTTTGGATTAGCATTATGTATTTTTGCACCAATATTTATTAACACAATATTACCAGAATTAATTAATAGTTCAGGAAGTTATGAGCCTCCTACTAAGTAGGGATTTATGGAATTAATATTTAATTTACCTTTTTTAGGTATTATTGGCTGAGTTTTAACTGGGATATATGAAGCAGTATGAGGAATCTTTATTACCGGCCCATTAGGGTTGGTTTCAGTTTTTACACAAGTTCTTGAATTTTTATCATCAGGAATAATTTTTAGTTTATTATTTAACTCACAAGAAGGCTTTTCTTGGTCAAATATTCCAACTGCATTTTGGCAATTTGCCATTGTTTCAGTAGCTTTCTTAGTAATAATTTTTATTACTCAATATTTAACATTACAATTTAAAGATGCAAAAGAAATGCAACCAAGACTAATGGCGTGCTTTAAATATACTGGTTTAGCTGGTATCTTTGTTCTTTTTGTTCCAATTGGTTTTTTCTTTTTAAATGGAATTATTACTTGGTTTATGGGAATGTTAAGTACAATTTTTGGAACTAGCGAGCAAAATTTAGCTGATGTATTATATTGAATTGGAAATAGTGAAGTTGTTGCAGGGAAACCAGGGGAATATGGGCCACCAAGTAATATTATGGATTGAAGTTTAATTATTGAAATTTTTTCCGTTTGGTTTGTTCTGTTCGCCATTGCAATGTTGGGAATGTCATTAACACAAAAGATTTTTGAATTATTATTTCTTTTTATAGTTGCTCCAGTTGTAATGGCAACGATGGTGCAAGATGAAGGAAAAAGAGCACTAACATGAAAAGATATGGTGTTATCAAAAATGTTAGCTGCATCAACAGCCTTGGTGGCTTATTATATTTTTATGATATATATTAATGTTATTTCAGGCCCTAATTTTGGTCCTTTTGATTTTCCTGGTTATGCAAGAATGCTTTTACAAATTATTTGTATTTTAGGAGGAGCACTAGGTGTCTGAGGCATTACAAATTTACTTTCAGCTTTTATTGGTGAAGCAATTGGAATGTCAGACGGTCTTAATTCAATTCGTAGTACAATGGCAGCTGGTATGTTTGCAATGGGAGCCGGGAAGGTTGTTAAAAAAGCACTTGGTTTTGCGAAAAAGAAATATAAAAAAGATTTATCGGGAATGCCAGGACTGCCTGGGATGGATACGTTTAGTGGTGGTGGTAGTCAAAACCAAATCCAAGGGATAACGCCACTAAGTTTTTTAGAAACAAGAACAGGAGCTTTAGGAATGTTTGGGAAAGGATTGCGGGTTGGAGGTAATGCTCTTGGTCGTTCAATTTGAGCAGTTAAAAATGGATGAGACTCAACAAAAGCGACATGAGGAGATTCATATGATGTTAATCCAACATCAACAGGAAGTTTTGGAAAATTTAAGAAAAATCTTAAGAAAACTAAAAACTTTATGAAAACAGAAGGCCTTGCTGGAGTAAATTATCTTGGTAGAAAATCTATGAAGATTGCTACAAAAGGAATCAAACAAGTTAAAAAACATTCTTATGATCATGTTCAACGAGGTTATAAAACTGCCAAAAGAAAAGAACGTTAATTTAAACTTAGCACGAGGATAAAACTTATGAAAAAACGATTGTGAATTTTGTTATGCAGTATACCAATTCAATTAACAATTTATACTTTTGGATGTAAAAGTTTTGATTATGGTTTAAATCCATCTAATTTAAAACCAATTGAGCCACTAGAAGAAGTAAAAGATATCAATTATTATTTGCAATTAAAAGAAAAAAATCAAAAATTATTTAAAAAAGCAAAAAAAGAAATTGATGAACTAAATTCATCAGAATCAATTCAGGAAATATGTGGTAGTTCAAAAATGTGTTCTGAATTGCAAGAAATAATAGATGCAAATATGGTTGGAATGTATGAATATCAAGCAATTGTCTATGATTGTGATTACCAAATTTTATTTTTAGAAAATGATGGTGATTTTAGTGATAAAAAAATTAGAGAAAATGCAATTTCTATTATTACAAATGAAAATAATATTTTAAAAAAACAATTGGAATTAATGACAACTTCATCTGATCCATATCATGAAGATGAAATTAATAAAGTTAAAAATTTAATTAAAACCTGTGAAGAAATTTTAGAAAAATTAAATAAAGAAAATGAAACTTAATTTAAATTAAATAAGTAAAATACTAAAATGGGTTTTAAACAGCAAAATTTAAATAATTAATATTTAACAATATTAATTATTTTTTTTATGATAAAAATATGATTTAGCAACAAATAATTAGAGTTAATAACAAAAGAATTATATGAATATCCAAAAAATAAATTAATTACCTGTTAGAAAAACAAAAGTCTATTTAAAAAATGTCCAAAAAAAGCTACTAATCCAGGCAAAGTATTACTACTATTTTTGGGATAAAACCATTAAATTTATTGCTATTAAAAAAATAATTACTTTATTCCAACGTTAACTAGTTTACGAATAATACTTATTGTTTTTACTAAGAAAAAAGATTATAATATTAACTAAGGAGGATTTGATATGGCCATATTTAATAATAAGAAGCCAACTTTTGTATCAATAGATTTAGGAACAGCTTACACTCTGGTTTATATTTCGGGGAGTGGAATTGTTTATAATGAACCATCCATTGTGGCATATAAAATTAAAGAAAATGGGATTATTGCTGTCGGAAATGAAGCATATAAAATGATTGGAAAAGGAAATAAAACAATTAGAATTGTTCGACCAATGGTTGATGGAGTTATTACAGATATTCGTGCAACAGAAGCACAATTAAAGTATATTTTTAATCGTTTAAGAGTTACCAAGCAATTAGCTAATTCAATTATGTTATTAGCTTGTCCATCAGTTATTACCGAATTAGAAAAAAATGCTTTGAAAAAAATTGCTATGAACTTAGGAGCATCAAAAGTTTTTGTTGAAGAAGAAGTTAAAATGGCTGCGTTAGGTGGCGGGGTTGATATTTACAAACCTGCTGGAAACCTAGTGATTGATATGGGAGGAGGAACAACAGATATTGCGGTTCTTGCTTCAGGGGATATTGTATTATCAAAATCAGTTAAAGTTGCTGGAAATTATTTAAATGATGAAATTATAAAATATGTTCGTTCTCAATATGGTTTAGAAATTGGAATTAAAACAGCAGAAATGATTAAGATTGAAATTGGTTCATTAGCAAAATATGGTGATGAACGAAAAATTAAAGTGTATGGACGCGATGTTATTTCAGGATTACCACGAGAAATTGAGTTGACGCCAGAAGAAATCCGGGAAGTTTTAAAAGTTCCAGTATCACGAATTATTGATTTAGCAGTTCAAGTCTTAGAAGAAACACCGCCAGAATTAGCAGGAGATATTTTCCGCAATGGAATTACCATTTGTGGTGGTGGTGGTTTAATCAAAGGAATTGATCACTACTTTGAAGACACATTACAATTACCAGCCAAAATTGGTGAACAACCATTATTAGCAGTTATTAATGGAACAAAAAAATTTGAATCAGATATTTATGATATTATTCGCCAAGAACATCAGAAAACAAAAGAATTAGATTATTAAGAATGTTACAAGTTGCTATAAAAATTAACGAGAATATCAAAATAGCAAATATGGTCGGCATAGAGCAACTATGAATTAAAATCAAAATCAATAATATTGCCAAGATTAGCATTGGTTTATTATAAAACTGATAATTATCAGTTTTTTTATGTTAGGCATCCTGTACGATGAAGCGGCAAAAAACAACTCTTTAACAAGAGTTGTTTTTTTATTTAAAAACAACCATTAAAAGGAGATGAAAAAAATATGTCTAAAAATACTTTTATTAAATGTAGTAAATGTGGAACACCAAAGCAGTTTCATACAGTTAACCATCGTGAAAAAACAGAATGATTTGAAGATGTTTATTACACTGAATATTAACATTATGTTTTTTTAAAACCTTAAATTTTATAAAACAACTTTAAAAATTAAATATATTGGCTCTACAAGTGTTTAATTTAAAATTACATATTTTTTAGGGAAGGTTCCCCAACAAGGCATTTCCGCCGGCATGAAACCATTAGAGCTGTTAACTTGTTTTTTTGCGATTTTGTAAATTAATGACTTTGATTAAGATAGACGCGTAGTGGTGCATTCATAACTATTAATTGCAAGGATAAAAATAAAATTTGTTCTTATTTAAGCAAAGTTATTTTAATAATTGAAGATTACCAACTTCATAAAGGTTTAAAAATAAAAAACCCATTATCTACTCCTAAATTTATTGGTGGTTTAAAAGTTTTATGTAAATATTTATTTAACTTAAATTATGTTTTACAATCGCCAGTTGTTAAGAAAAATTATATTTATAAAGGAAATATTAAAATGACGGAGCATGAATTAGATGCTTGAAAACATTTACAATATTTTTTAGCAAAAGGAGTTAATAAAAATGGCACAAACAAAAAGTAATTTACATAAAAAAACAATAACTAATAAACCTAAATTAAAAAATAAAAAAGTTAATAAATTAGAATTAACTGTTAGATTACATGAAAATCCGATTAAAACTAAAATTAAGGCACTGGTTGCGGGGGGTGTTGAAGTTGATGCTTGCTCTGCTAAATGTCAATGAGAGGGATTAAATTATTCAACATTATCAATATATAATCCATTGATTTTAAATGAGTTTTTGAAATTAAAAAAGATGATGAAATAAAAATTAAAGGCTCAGTTTTTAATCAGTTAAATATAAAAACTAAACGCTATTTTTTATCTTTTAGGGTAGATAGTTTTGAAATTATACAAAAAGCTATTAGAAAAAGAACAAATACAAATATTAAAAAATAGGAGGAAAAATCAATGGCATTAAAAAATGTAAAATATGTTCTTATCAATGAAGATAATGAACCAATTAAAAATGAAGATGGCAGCTTAGATATTAAAACTGCTGAAATTATTTTAGAAAATACTGATGAAGTTGAAGAATTTAATGCAAGTAATTTAGAAAATAGTAATCAACAAATTAACGAATTACAAACAAAAAATAATGAATTAACTTCACAAATTGAACAACAAACAATTCAATTAAAACAAATTGAAATAATTGATTTTATTAATTTTTTAACTGATAATGAAGAATTTAAGAATGTTTTATTAAAATCTTATGACATTACTGATGATATTGAAGTTATCAAAACACAATTGCAAAGTGTTTATGATGAATTAATTAAGGTACAAACAGTTAATACTGGTGGAGTACCAAAAACAAAAGAAAAACAAAACAATATTTTAGATACAGACAATGTATTTAATAAATAGAAAGAAGGAATAAAATTATGGCACAAAATCCACAAAGAATTTTTGGTGATATTGTAAGCCAAGCAACAGTTAATGATAAAGAAACATTTGAAAAATGATACTTAAAAACTTATCAACAAAAATTAAATAACCAATATTTGAAATATTAAAAAAATAAATTTAACTATAAATCCTAATAATATTAATTTTGAACCAAATATTCTTTTAAAACAAGTTTATTGTTGAGATGGAAATGGTGAACCCGAAACACCAACAATCAACAAAAACACCGGTGAAATTACTGACTGAAATACTTATCAACAAAATTTTGTAAAAGAATTTATTAATTATTCTTTAACTGCTGTTTTGCAAGAAAATATTAGAGTTCAACAAGGTGGTAGTGCGGATTATGAAAATCCGAATAAGGTTGGAACAAAGCGGATAATTTTTGATTTTGAGATGGTTGATGAATTAGATGTTAAAAATATTAAAAAAGCAATTTATCGGATGATTTTAACTGTTGATGAAGCAAATACAATTATTTCAGGTAGTTTAGAGTTAAATAATGTTAATAGTGATGATTTAAGTTTTAATTTTAGTTTTATGCGAACGGTAACGGGTGAAGTTTTTAATTTTAATGGTTCAATTTATTCATCATTAAATAATAAAGATTTAAGATATTATCAACAGTTTAACGGTCAATTTGATTTATCTAAGTTTTTACAGTCGTTTTTTGCAAGTGCTTTGGTGCCAGTGTTCCAAAATCGTAGTTCGTTTATTGAAAATGGATATATTAATAATTTACAGTATGATACTGTTTTAGTTAACTTTTTTGCGTTGAAATTGCAAAATTTTAATAATATTTTGTTGAGTGAAAATATTAACGATAAATTACAATTTGATAAATTATTAAATAGTATGTTTAAGATTTCACAGAAATTTTATACTAATTATTTACGAACGATTTTTGATTTAGAAAATAATACTTATGTACAAGGATATAATAAAAAATATGGTTTATTAGTAAATAATGGTTTTAAAATTTATCCACGATATTTTTATTTTTCAGATAAATATAAGCAATTAGATATTAAATTATATTCAGCATTTAAAAATCGGTTTTATACCATTAATAATTATGGTAGTGTTTTTAATTATGATTTTTCGGTTGTTAATAATTATGATATTAAGTTAAATTCTGGTTATGTTTTTGGTGGTGATTTACAATCAAAATATGGTTTACAATACAAGAAAATTGAAGAACAAAAAATTGGTTATAATGTTTTTGAATTGCAAGCACAAAAAGAAAATGATATGTACCGTTATTATGATTTTAATTTTGGGATTTATAATTGACAAGAGATAAATAGTGGTGGTTTATTTCCGGATAAACAATGATGACAAGTTCAATATATAACTCCTAAAGGTTGATGAGATTTTGGTGCTCATATTAAAAATGCGATGATTTGAATTGTTAACACTATTCCGGGAGTTAAACAAGTTAACGAGTTAGCGAGTGGTGTTGGCAAGGTTTTTGAGACAGTATATATTTTTTTTAGTCAAATATTCGAGGTATGAAAATTTAATCCTGCATTGTATAGTACAATAACAAATATTTTTTTATTAATTATCTTTATGAAATTTGTACGATTAATATAAAAAAGGAACTGTTATTTAGTTCCTTTTTGTTCTTTTCAGTCAGTAATTTCACCAGTGTTTTCGTTGATTGTTGGTATTTCAGGTTCACCAACGCCATCTCAACAATAAACTTGTTTTAAAAGAATATTTGGTTCAAAATTAATATTATTAGGATTTATAGTTAAATTTATTTTTTTAATATTTCAAATATTGGTTATTTAATTTTTGTTGATAAGTTTTTAAGTATCATTTTTCAAATGTTTCTTTATCATTAACTGTTGCTTGGCTTACCATGTTGGATTTTTTGTCATATTGCCATACCTGATTTAGATAAATGATCATTAACACTACTAAATGTAATTTCTTGAAATAAAAACTTTTTATTATCAAAAGGATCATAGTAATCTGTAATATTAGAAATATATAATCATTGAATAGATTGATTATATTCATAAGTATTAATAGTTTCTCCACCAATATTTTCATTATTTTTATTTAAAACAACATAAAGGTTTAATTCATCATTTTGACCAAATTGTTTATCTGTTGATAATAAAGTATATTGGCGTTGAGTTGAAATACCTTGAAAAATAGGGTCGGGCGTGGTCAATTAACTAATTTTAAATCAATTTGAAACATTGAAAATAAATTTTCTAATGTTGGATGATTTGAAATGGATACTGTTGTTGGAAAAAACCATCAATCTTCTCTTTTAGTTTTAGTAGAACAATCAAGTAAAAAATACTTTGCAATAAAATTAGAAAATAATACTGCTAATGAGGTTTTTGAAAAGTTTAAAGAATTAGTTAAAGTAAATAATTTAATTGGGAAAATTAAAGGCGTAATAACTGATAGAGGAAGAGAATTTTATAAATGAAGAGAATTAGAAATATTCGCTGAAACACAAGTATATTTTTGTGAAGCTGGTAAACCACAGCAAAAACCTTTAATTGAATATATGAATAGTGAATTAAGACATTGATTTTATAAGGGAACTGATTTTAATAAAGTTAGTCAGAAAAAATTAAATTGAGTAGTTAATGATGTAATTAATGAAAAAATACGGCCCTGTTTAAATTGAATAAGTGCAAAAGATATATTTTTACAGAATATTAAATAAATTTATTAAAATTACTTAATAAATCCTTTTTAGTGTGCTTAAATATGGTTAAATTAAGCTATATTTATAAAATATTTTATTTTTTTAAAAAAGAGTTGCATTTATTTTAAATGATGTTATCATCAAATTAACAAGAGACAAAATTTGCTGTTTGAATATACTTGATGCATTATGATGTAAAAAAATACTTAGGAGCGAAAAAATGTTTGAACCATTAGCATTTGTCTTACGACCAAGCACAATAACTGATATCATTGGGCAAAGCCACCTTATTAATGATCACAATGGTGTTATTTCACGAATGTTGAAATATAATTATGCAAGTTCATTAATTTTTTATGGTGATCCGGGCGTTGGAAAGAGTAGTATTGCTCGAGCATTAGCTAATGATTTACAACTTGAGTATGCAATTTTTAATGCTGAAATTGATAAAAAACAATATTTAGAAAAAATTATTAAGAAATCAACAAATTTTGAACGATTTATTATTATTGTGGAAGAAATACACCGAATGAATAAAGATCGGCAAGATATTTTATTGCAGTATTTAGAAAATGGACACTTAATTATGTTTTCTTGTACAACAGAAAATCCTTATTTTGTGATTAATCCATCTTTACGATCACGAGCTAATATTATTAAATTAGAACGAATTACTGTTGATGAAATGCTAACTGGCTTACAAAAAATAATTACAAAGAAAAAATTACTGTTATCAATTACTAATGATGCGTTACTATTAATTTGTCAATTAGCAAGTGGTGATTTACGAATTGCAATTAATATATTAGAATTATGTTTAAATTTATATCCTGCAGAAGAAATTACCACAACAATTATTAATAATATTGTTCCAACGGCTAATTTAATTAATTTTGCAGAAGGTAATGAACATCATGATTTAAAATCAGCCTTGCAAAAGTCAATTCGGGGTAGTGATGTTGACGCAGCTTTACACTATTTTGCACGGTTATTAGCAAGTGGTGATCACGAAGCATTATTGCGTCGAATGTTAATTATTGCTTATGAAGATATTGGCTTGGCTAATCCAGCAATTGCGGTCCATGTCAAAACAGCAATTGATAGTTTTCGTCAAATTGGATTACCAGAGGGACGAATTCCATTGGGATTAGCAATTGTTGAAATGTGTTTAAGTGAAAAATCAAATAGTGCTTATTTAGCAACAGATCAAGCGTATGAAGATGTTTTAAAAGGTAATCTTTATCCAATTCCGCATCATTTATGGGATACAAGTTATGCTTCAACAAAAAAAATAGGAAATAGCCAGGGATACCAATATCCGCATGATTTTCCAAATGATTATGTTGCGCAACAATACCTGCCAAAGCGAATGCGCGGTATAGTTTATTATCAACCAAAATTACATAGTGTGTATGAAAAACGAATTAATGAGTTATATGAAAGGTTTACAAAAAAAGGCAAGTAGAACTTTTAAAAGAACTACTTGGTTTATTTTTTGTTAGTGCTATAATAAAATTAAAGAAATAAGAATGAGAGAAATGACAGTCGTAAAAATTCATGTACCTGAATTAACATGTATTAACATGTATTAACATGTAATAGTTGTGCGATGTCAATTGAAAAAAAGTTAACAAAAATTCCACAAATTAAATCTCAAATTGGAATTGTAACAAAAACTGTTAAAATTACTTATGATGAAACAACTTTAGATAAAGAAACAATTTTTCACCAGATTAAAAAAATAAGGTTATGATTTTGATGAAATTAAAACAAAACAGTTATAAGATGGTTAATATTTAATGAAAAAGGAACAAAAAGCAAAGTTAACAAAACCGCAAATTCGAGATCTGTATGAATTAATTATTGAAATAATTTTAGATATTCCTTTATTATTTAGAATGATACCAGGGTTAGGACTACTTTAAGGCAATTGGTAAAAGATTTAACCCACAATTGGCAAATAGTGGTAATGAAACTAATAAATTTAAAACAGCAGATTATGGTGATATAAAAGTGATATAAAAGAAAAAATCCTTAAATAAAAAACTAGAGAAAGTAAAAAATAAATTTACTAGCAAGAATAGTTTTTCATATTTTAAAGCAACAACCAAAAGCAAAATAAAACATAACCAAAAAGTTTCATTACAAAATTTAAATAATTAACAAACAATAATTAATGATGTTATTAAAAAAAATAGTGATAAATCTGATGCTAGACAGAAAAAATGAGATAAAAAAGCTGCAAAAAAAGCAGAAAAGAAAAAGTCATAATTTAAAAAATGATCTGACAAAAACAAAAAATACGGTATAATGTAAATAAAAGGAGTGATAAACAATGGGATTATGATGATTATTAGGTGGCGAAGTTAACTGAGAATGTGTTGCCAAAATGCAAGACAATAGGTATCGCAACTGAAATTTATACTACAATTTTAAATGCACTTTTGGGGGGATCTACTAACATTGCTTTAAGCATTGATAGATTAAATGATGATAAACAAAATAATGTAAAATAGGTATTAGAAAAATTTGATTGTTATATTCCTACAACTGCTAAATATGCATGATTAAAAAAAACACATATTGGTTTTGTAAATTTGTTACCTAAAAATGCTGAACAGAAAGATTGAGATCAAGCATAAGAATGATATGACGAATATAAAAAAGAAGCAATTTCATTTATTGAATATCGCATTCAAATTCGCGAAAAAGAATTAAAAGAAGATGAAAGTAAATTAAAACAAATTAAATCAAGAGAAAAACTTACTAGAGATGCAAAATATTTACTTAAATCATATACTAAGAAAATTCCTGCACAACGAGCAGAAATTATTAAATTAAAAAGAAAATTGGAATCATTAAAAGCAAAAGAAAATGAAAAAGAACAGCAAACTCAATCTAATTTAACCATTGAAAATGAAAATTTACGCTTGAAAAAAAATTTTAAAAATGGAACTAAAATTAAAAGAAACAAATAGAGAAAAATAAAACATATCAAATATTAACTTATCAAAATTTATTTTAGAAAAGGAGATATATTTTATTTATGTATGAAAAAGGAAATAAAATTAATGTTAAAATAACAAATATTACTCCATATGGTGCTTTTTGTAGAGCAGAAATAGCTGATGGTTTAATCCATATTAGTGAAGTTTCAGATTACTTTGTTAAAGATATTAAAGATTTTTTTGATGTTGGTGATGAAATTGAAGTTGAGGTACTTGATTTTGATTCAGTTAGGAAACATCTTAAATTAAGTTATAAAAAGTGCCACCCTGAAGTTTTAAAAAATGATGATAAAGAAATTCAAGAAATAAAAGCAGATTTTAAAAGTTTAAATAAAAAACAAAATAAAACAGGCAATATTGAAAATATTAGTAAAACAACTGAAAACGAATAAATTAGCAAAAGTAATGTAAGTTATAAACAGCAATTAAGTTTGCTGTTTTTTATTTTGTCAAAATAGAAAAGAAAAATAAAAATATGAATTATGTAAAATGTGTGTGGTTTCTACATAATTAGCGGAAATAGTAACGATAATTTAAGGAGTAATTAACATGGATGATAAACTGATTAAAGATAATACTGATTTTTTAGTAAAGTTTACTCTTGAAAATTTATAACTTTTAAAAAAATTAAAAATTCAGCTTGATCAAGAAATTAGTCATTTAATATTAATTAGCAAAACAAAAAAAGCAATCAATACAGCATTTACAAGAAAAGTCAAAACATAATTATAGTAAAATTAAAAATAAAAATAATTTTAAAAATTTAATTCAACATGCTTTATTGGAAAAATATATTGATTAAATTTTAAATCGATTTATGTTTCGTATTGATACAATGATTTTATAATATAATTTATTTGAAAAATATAGTAAAATTATTAATCCAGTTTAAATAAATGAACAAAGTGTATATTTAACAATTAAAGAACAAAAAAAATTACTCAACTAAAGAAATGCTAGAATTACAAGAATTGTTAAAAGAAGTTAATGCACCATTATTTGAATTAGTTAAACAATATAATGAAAAAATTATTCAAATTAATGCTAGCAAAGTTTTAATTGAAAAAATAACATTAGAAGAAGTAACGAATGAGTATATTGATTTTTTCTTATTAGATGATAAAGGTTAAAAATTTTATTAATTTTACATTTTTTTCTTTTTTTGTTTTAACATAAAATTATCTTTTATTTTGTTATAATGATGATATAGAAGTGAGGCGAATATTTATGGAATACAAAATTCGTAGTAAAAATATTATTATTACCGATGCAATGAACCAACATTTAGTTGATACTTTTAATAAGTTATTAAAATATCAACAAGTTAATGAAAATGATATTGTTCATGTTGACATTGAATTTACGAAAGAAAACAATATTGTAATTCATACTGTAATTGATATTAGAGGGCGAAATAATTTTTTAAAAGCAGAAGTTCGCAATAGTGATTTTTATAAGGCAGTTGATCAAAGTTTATATAAATTTGAAGAACAATTACGAAAAATTAAAGGCAAACAAGAAGACCGTCATAATAAAAATCAATCATTAGGAAAATTTTATAGTGAAGTGATTGTTGCAGAAGATGAAGAACTTGATCTTGAATAATGTTAATAAATAAAAAATGTTTAACTAAATTTAGTTAAACATTTTTTATAATAATTACTTGTTATTACTTGGTGTACTTGCTGTGTTTTGCTTTATTTTAATACGAATTGCTCCAATTCCTTCTAATAATCATATTAAAGCACCAATTAGAGCAATTAATTCACCAACAACAATTACTCATGTTGAAACTTCTTTTGTTGAAGTAATAATTGCACCAATCATTCCAATAATTGCAATAGTAATAAAAATAATTCCGGCAACTAATTTAGCAATTTTATGACGAATAAAGCTTGCAACACAGATAAATAAGAAAGCTGTAATCAAAATAATTGTACCATTATCACCAGTATTATTGTGAACAAAAAGTTTTGTGTTAACATTAACGTTTGAAAAAGAATTTAATATTGCTAAGATAAATAATCATAACCCAGAAATTCAAATCATTACTTTTTGGAATGTCACATTAATTTTAATTGTTGTATATTTCATTTTTGCCATTGTTTTTTCTCCTTAACCATAACATTATTTATATTATAACTTAGTTTTAAAAATATTAATGATAAATTAAATAATTCGTAAAATATCGTTTGGTTTAATATTTAAAAAATTAATCATTCCAGGAGCAAGACAATAGACAAAATAACATTGTGGAAAATAATGACTTATTTTTTGTGGCCCAAAATTTTGAATTGTTTGAATAACTTCAAAATTTTTATTGCAAAAAATAACATCAAGTTGATAAAAAATTCCAAAACTATTAAAACCACGTACTTTTCGTAATAAATATCCATCTTTCATTGTTATATCATTTGGTTGAATTAAACTCGTGAATTTTTCCCGAAAATTTTTAATCACATGAATATTAATGTCTTGTGGAATACTATTAACAGTTAATGTTTTACGATTTTTTAATAAATAATATTTTTTATTTCGTTTATGTTTTGTTCGATGAAATTTATAAACTACTTTTGAGAAAAACCCCATGCATAACACCTTTTTCCTTAACAATTATATAAAATTATATTATAATTACCAAGAAGAAAGAGGTGTTATTTATGAAATTTGCATTGTTTTTAGCAACAGGTTTTGAAGAAGGTGAAGCAATTATTACAACTGATGTGTTACGACGAGGAGGCATTAAGCTAAAATTAATTAGTATTACTAAAGCATTAGAAGTTGTTTCATCCCATGATGTTACGATTAAGGCTGATAAATTAATTGAAGATATTAAATATGAAGATTATGATGGTTTCATTTTACCAGGTGGTCGCATTGGTGTTGATAATCTTGCAAAAAATGAGATGTTAAAAGATTGGTTATTAAAAGCCAATAATGATCAAAAAATAATTGCTGCAGTTTGTGCAGCACCCCAAATTTTAGGACATTTAGGAATTTTAGACAATAAAGAAGTCACTAGTTATCCGGGATGTATCGAAGGGATGGAAAAGGCAATTTATAATGATGAAATGGCTGCTATTACTGATGGTCATATTATTACTGGGGCTTCAGTTGGTTCAACAATGAATTTTGCTTTAGCAATTGCTGATCGAGTTTTAGGAGCAAAAAAAGTAATGAAACTTCAAAATGAATTAGTAATTCGTGATTAATTTAGTTATATTAAATGTTTGCATAATAAAATGTTTGTATAATAAATTGTAAAAGATTAAAATTAACATACCTAAAATGAGCACACTAATTTTGTATAAATTTTTTAGGAACTCTTAAAAGTCATTCTGATGAATTTTCTTAATCCTTTGTTCAAATAAAAAAGAGTTTAAAATTTTAGTTGAGGTAGGTCTTCGGGCAATGATTTTTGTAATACTAAATGAATGCTATTTTGGTTTTTTCATTTAAAGTCATTTTTTTTAATTAAATTCACAGATTTAATAATATCAATTCCTTCTAATGAATAAGGGTGTTTATATTTTTTAATGATATAACATTCATTTTTATTGTCTTCACTAATTGGTTCATTAATAGAAATTATTTTTAAGTCTAATGTTTCTAAAAATTCTTTGTCTTGTTTTGAAATATCATTAATTAAAATATCTTTTTTATCAATTATTATATAACTTGTACTATTATCTTGGATTGTGGTATTTTGTTGAATTTGTAATTTAAAATTAAAATTACTAATTTCATAACCATTAATTTTAATATATTCATCTTTATCAATAAAACCGATTTTAACGCTATTTTGAGAGTAGTTTAAGGTTGGTTTTTCCCCTTTGTTTTAAACTGATAAAGAATTTGAAAAATTATTATTTAAAATTACTGGTAAAAGTACTTTTAATTCTGCAAAAATATTAAGACATAAAATTACAATTGAGCGTGATGATTTTGAAAAAGTGGATTTAGAATTATTTAATAAAGATAAATGATGTGATAATATTTTTCAATTTACTAATCAATTAAAAATAAAAAGTATTTTTCAAAATAGATATGATATAATAACTTTAATTAATGGTTTACCTTTAATACAAATTGAGTTAAAAAAACCAGAAATAAATTTTAAAGAAGCTTTTAATCAAATTAATAAATATGCATCAAGTATATTCAAGCAGCAAATTTTGTCTCTTGTTAATTTGATGATAACATCATTTAAAATAAATGCAACTCTTTTTTAAAAAAATAAAATATTTTATAAATATAGCTTAATTTAACCATATTTAAGCACACTAAAAAGGATTTATTAAGTAATTTTAATAAATTTATTTAATATTATGTAAAAATATATCTTTTGCACTTATTCAATTTAAACAGGGCCGTATTTTTTCATTAATTACATCATTAACTACTCAATTTAATTTTTTCTGACTAACTTTATTAAAATCAGTTCCCTTATAAAATCAATGTCTTAATTCACTATTCATATATTCAATTAA
The DNA here is from genome assembly GCF_001274875.1 of Spiroplasma kunkelii CR2-3x. NCBI lineage: Bacteria > Bacillati > Mycoplasmatota > Mollicutes > Entomoplasmatales > Spiroplasmataceae > Spiroplasma > Spiroplasma kunkelii. Next base: position 1,086,581 of record NZ_CP010899.1, on the reverse strand, counting down.
AGGTTTTTGCTGTGGTTTACCAGCTTCACAAAAATATACTTGTGTTTCAGCGAATATTTCTAATTCTCTTCATTTATAAAATTCTTTTCCTCTATCAGTTATTACGCCTTTAATTTTTCCAATTAAATTATTTACTTTAACTAATTCTTTAAACTTTTCAAAAACTTCATTAGCAGTATGATTTTCTAATTTTATTGCAAAATATTTTTTACTTGATTGTTCTACTAAAACTAAAAGAGAAGATTGATGGTTTTTACCAACAACAGTATCCATTTCAAATCATCCAACATTAGAAAGTTTATTTTCAATGTTTCAAATTGACTTAAAATTAGTTAATTTACCACGATTATCAATCTTTCCTTTTGTTTTAAATTTTTTACCCCTATATCGTAAATTTTCTTTTTTTAATCCAAACTCACCCAAACGAACTCATTTATAAAAAGTTTTAACACAAGCAGGAAATTTAACATTAAATTTCAAAAAATAACGATAAATAAGTTGCCCAGGTGTATCACGATATTTATTAAATCTAATTTGAATAAAATTTAATTGTTCTTCTGTAAATTCAGGTAGTTTTTTAATACATTTTTTTCGTTTTTTATAATAATCTTTATGTGCTTCAACTGCTGTATAATCTTCTATTTTTTTAAATCGATTAATTTCTCTTTTAACAGTATTAATTCCACGATTTGTTTGTCGTGCTATTTCTGACATATTAATTGTTCCATTTTTCTTTTTACAAGCATTAGAAAATAATAAATCTTCAAATAAATATCTTTCATCATATTTTACATGTGTATAATCTTTCATATATTTTGTCTCTAATCTTTTTAAAGTTATTTATACACTATTTTTTAAAAAACTATTGACAATTATTTTTAAAGTTATAAAATTATAATGTAAACAAGTAGTAAGTTTTGTCTCTTAAAAATGTTTATATCAAAAAAAAGAAAGTAATTAAGTTTACTTTCTTTTTTTTGATGTAAAATAAACATAATAAAAATAATATTAAGTTTTTTAATACATTTTGCTAAGTTTTTAATTATTGATAAGTTTGATATACTCTTTTATTTAATCATATTGTTTAAATAATAGCAATTTTAATATGCAAAAAGGAGTAAAAAATGAAAGAATTTAATCCAAAAACAGCAAGTTTAGCAACTTTTTATCGTAAAATAGAGCAATTTTGAGAAAATAAATCATCTGATAAACCATATACTTTAAATGATTTAACGAATGAATTCAATCTTTCTCGTCATTGAAGACAAGAAATTTATCGGAGCGAAAAGATAGTTCCTTTGCTTGAACGACAAGTTGATAAAATTGAAAGTGAATTAATTAAAGCAATGGTTAAAACACCTGATGGAGTAAAAACATATTGACAACGAGCATTTAATTATAAATATTCACTACAAGAAAAACAATTAGAACAAGAATTAAACTTAAATAATCAACAGCCAATAATAGTTAATTTACAAACTGATATTAGAGATATTAAAAAAGAGAGTGATAATGATGCTTAATCATTTTACTTATTTGTTAGAAACTCCTTATTGGTTATTACAAAATAGTAGTATTGGTAATAAATATCCCTTTGCTAAAAAATATGAATTAGTTAATGAAATTAATCAAATTGGAACACGATATAGTGGTAAGACTATTTCAAATATTAAAATGTTTGGTGAATTATTAAAAATTAGTTTATTAATTAAACAACAAATTTGTATCATTGCTAGCATGTATTGGAGTAAAGATTTAAAAGATAGTGTATTTCAAAATATATGAAATATGTTAGATGAAAATCATATTCCTTATACTATTAATTTATCAAATTTTACTTTTACTTTATCAAATGGTAGCAAAATATATTGTAAAGGTTTACATTCACCAAGTCGAAAAGAAAAATTAAAAGCTTTTGCTGATTTGAATAAATATAAATTAGTTATTGATTGAAGAGAAGAATGTGACCAATTTCAACAAAAAGATTTAAGTGATTTAGAATTTGCTATTCGTGGTTATCAAAATAAAATAACAATTAATACTTGTAATCCTGAAAGTTTAAAAAGATATATTGTTGGTTATTGTAATGAATTATTACCTTTTAATGAAGAAATAATGCGTAGTAAATATGAACAAATTAAATACATCGAAAAATGAAATATGAAGATTATTATTCATTCTTCTAGTTGAAGACTTAATTATGAATTACCACAAGATAAAGTTAATGAACAATTAAGATTAGAACAATTAGATATTGAAAGAGCAAGAGTATGAAGTTGAGGTTTACCAGGTAATACTAGTGGTTCAATTTTTGCAAGATATATTTATATTATGCAAGCAACAGATATTATTCAACCAACAAAATTATTGGGTGGAGTTGACTTAGCAAACTCTACTAGCCCAAAAGGACATACAACAGCAGCTAGTTTTTGACTATATAATTTATTTGATAAAAAAGCATATAAAGTCGCAGAATATACTCATTCAAATGCTACACAACAATTTAAAGGACCATTAGAACAAGTAAAAGATATTTTAGAGTTTTATAATAATCAATTAAATCAATATTTTAATTTAATACAACAAGGTATATCAATTAATGTTGACGATAGTGCTTATGCAATATTAGAAAGTTTAAATCGAGAAAAATATAATTATAGTTTTGGTCAATATATGACATTTAAACCAGCACAAAAACAAAAATTTAAAGTAAAGCATCGTATTGAAGCATTTACAATGTTAATAAATACTAATCAATTAAAATGATTATGAGAAAAATGTCCTGTAAGTAAAAATCAATATGAATTAATTCAATGAGAAGATAAAGAAGATTCAAGGGAAGAAAGAATGCTAGACTTATATGATGATACATTTGATAGTGATTTTTATGCTTTACACTTTAAATTAATACCAATGGTTAAACATAATAATTCACCAGATTATAAATTATGGCAACAAAGGGAGTGAATAACTTAATGAAAAAAGATATTTATGTAATACATGATGAGCGTGTAATAAATGCAAAAAGACCATATATGTCTGTTTGTGGACAAGTTAAAAAAAGACTTTGTCAAGAATTAAAAAAAGATAATATTGCAATATGTAAATTAAATTTATATAACGAATATATTAAAAAATATAAAAAAGTTAAAGTATGTGTAAAAGTTTTATCAAATGAACCTAGTTTATTAACTGTAAATATAATTAATTATGGACTTATTTTAAAATTAAAGGAGCAAAATAATAATGAATAATAGTACATACCCCGCTTTACCAAACTTAAATGATATAAATAGTGTTTTAAAATATTATAATTATGATTGAACAATTAATTTAGCAAATATTATTGCTCGCCATCAAATGCGTTTAGTAAATGGTAAAGATATATTATTTAAGTCTCATCGTAAAGACATTTTAGAAAAATTAAATTGATGATATGAAACTTATAAAATAAAAGAGAAATTAGATAAAAATGAATTAACAGCAAGTTTAATGGGTAAAACTATTTTTGGTTTATTAGAAACTAGTGATGGTAATATTGATTTATGAATTAATCCATTTAACTTTACTTCAAGAGTAAGTAAAATAAATGAAATTGAACAAGGTGCTGATATTTGATTAAATTATCATCAATCAGATAGTGGTTTTATTTTAAATTTAATTTGTACTAAAGATAAAATAATTATTAAAGGTTGACCTAAAAATAATGAAGTAGTTGTTGGTCAAAGTAAAACAGAAATTAAAGATTATGTTAAACCTATTTTAGTACAAGAATTTAAAAATAAATTAGGTATTATTCCTTTTTGAGAAATGATAAATGAACCTAATCCATTATTTTTATCAACATCAACTACATTAAATCCATGACCTACAATGTCAAATTGTTATAAATTACAATTTGATTTAGAAGATAGTTTTAATATTAAATCAAAAGAAAGATATGCAAATCGTACACACTGATATGGTCAATTAGATGATAATTTAATGACTGCTTATAATAATGGTAATAAAAAAGTATTACAAGATGTATTTGGTGATATTTTTATTCAATCAGGTCAAACAGCAGCAGATGGAACATCATCTCAATCTTTACAAGTAGTACAAGGTACACCAATTTTAGAAACATATACACAAGACCAAAAATCTATTATTGAACAAGTATATATAGCATGTAATTTTTCTAGTCCTTTTGGCGATGCTTCAGATAGTGAAGAAAATAAAACACAATCATTAATAAAAAAAACAAAAGACTTAGAAAAACAAGCATATTTACAATCATATCGTAAACAATATTATACTAAGATGTTTGATATTGTTTTAAAATATTATGGTTTATGAGATGGTAATGGTGAACGGCCTTATGGTTTTGATTTTGTTAGTGCTAGCTTAGTTGACCAAATGCGACAAAATGAATTAATTACTGCTAGATTAGACAATGGAACAATGGAACCAATAAGAGCAATTACTGAATATGATAATATTGATGAATTAGAAGCAACTAAATATTATGAAAAAATTGAAAAATGACAAGATAAAATGCAAACCAAAGAAATAGAACATAATAATAAATTACTAGAATATGATGAAACTGGTAATAATCAAAATGCCTTACAAGGTAGAACAGAAATTAAGGAGGATTAAAAAATGAGTAGAATTAACCCAGGTGTTATGGAAGAATTAAGAAGAAAAGCCCATGATACTTTAATAGATATTAGAGAAAATATACGAGATAATAGACATTGAATGGTATTTCCTTTTAATGTTTATAGCTCATATATTCCTGATACAGAAACAGGTTGAAAACCTAATAATGCTAAACCTAGTGATTATGGGAGTTATACCCGTATATTTGATAATATGGAAAGTACTATTGCACAATGACAAGGTAGTTTAAAAATAGTTCAAAAATATAAAGGTAAAGAAATTAATATATTAATGATTGATGATTTTAATAAACAACCAGTTGACTCAACAATATGAGCCAATAATGAAACACCTTTTGCGATAAAATTAAAAGATGAAAATGAAAATAATTATTGAAAATTAATTGATGGTGAAAATATTTATGATATTAATAGAATGTTAGAATATTTAAAACAATATAAATTAAGTTATTTTATAAATAATGATAATAAAGCAGATAATTTTTATACAAAAGAAGTTAAAGTTGGTAAATATTGAGATGCTTATATGATTGATGATAGAAGTTCAATTCAATTTGGTGAAGCCAAATTTGAACAAGTATTTACTCAGCAATCAACAGAAAGACAATATACTTTATTAATTTTAGATGAAGATTCTGAAAAATTAAATATTAATGATTATTATAATTTTTATACTGTATTTAATGACCGTGGTTTAAATATTGGTGGTGGTGATATTAATTCTGCCCCACAAGATAGACAATGATTATATCCATCAAATGTTATTAATTATTATTCACCTTATGATGGTAGTTTCTTATGACAAGAAATTACATTTTCAAGTATTAATGACAAAATTAGTCATAGTGGTTTATCAGTAAGACAATTTATACAAACAAGTGCTCCTGGTGAAGGTTATTGTTTTCCTAAAATAACTTATGATGAAAAACTAAATAAAGGCATTGTTGAATTAGATAATATTTTATTAAAAGACCCAGGGGTTAGAGCAATGGCAGTTAAATTTTATGGTAATCCAATTTTATTTGATATGCCTGTTATTGGGCGACCAATTATTAAAGGTGAATTTAATAAAAAAGTAATGAATTCTCGTGATTTATTAATGTATAACATGTATCCTGCTCCACCTGATAAAATAAATACTTATGCTTCACCAGAAGTAAGTTGATATAATATTCAAGGTATACAACCAACAATGATAACTGGTTATGAAGATTGAAAAAAAGATATGGAAAGTAGATATGACTTTTGAAATCAAAAAAATAGTGAGGGAATTGTAATAACTGATAAAGTAACATCAACTGCAACTAATCCAACTGTTGGAACAACTATTAATGAAGAAGATAATAACTCTGAATTTTATTGGTCTAAAAGTTGAAAAATAACACCACCATCAAAAGTAAAAGTAAATAGTGGTAGTCATTAAAAACTAAAATAACAGCACAAGCACAATGTAAAAAAGATTCATTTAATAATTTATTTTATGATGAATTTTATGATGTTTATTATGAAACTGAGATTGATTTAAAACAAATTGACCCAACAATTCAAAGTATTGAAAAATTTAAAAGTGCTTATAAAATAATAGAAATAAGTAATTTAGGTAATTTACAAGTTGAATGTGGACAACCCGATATAGAGAATTTTATTCCTGATAGAAATATTAATATTTTAGGTGGTATAGGTATTTGTAGTGATGATTTGGGGTCATTATCCAATATAACTTTACAAGAAAGTGGTCGTTCACAAACTGATAAAGTTAATTTTGAAAATATAAGAACTTTGTATACAGATAATATAACTAATGAAGTTCAAACATTTGAACCTATTGCATATACTAATGGACTGCCAAGTGGAAATTATCAAAATATATATTCAACAAACAAGCCTTTGGGAGAAAATATATTCTTTAATTTTTTACTTCAAATAACGAAATTATCTAATACTGATAAAGATAAAATTAAAGAAACATATCTACAAGCATATTATACTAATGATTTAAAATTAAAAATTAGAATATCAAAAACCATACTTGCCAAATTAGCAGGTACTTCAAAAACCCATTGAGATTATTGAGGTAATAATAAAGATATAACAATAGATGTTTCTAATCCAAATGTTTTGGGAATTAGAAATAAAGGCAATAGTCCAATTAAAATTACAATTAAACCAAGATAAAGAATAAATAAAAAAAGTAGAGTAAGCTGGACTAATCCACTGGGCCTATTACTTTTAAAATAGGGACTTACTCTACTTTTATTAATTTAATTATAACATAAAAAAGAGGTTTTACATCTCTTTTTCTATTCTCCTAACTTTTACATTACCATCATTATCAATTATTAAGTCGGGTAATTTTTGTTCTTCACCATTTCAACGATAGATTGATTTAAAGTAAGTTCCATCATCTTTATTTCAACTACTATATTCTTTATTTGCAATTGTATGTAAATCATTACTTACTCTGTGTAATTCTGCATTACTATATGATTTATCTATTAAACTATTAGTTCTGTCTAAACCAACATCTTTATATTTTTTTAATGTTCATTTATCTAATTTTAGGCCTTTTCATATAATAAAATATCATTTATTATCAACCTTATTAAATGGTTTTTCTTGTGGTGCTATTCATTCTAAATTATCTTTAATTTCTTGGTTAGTAGTATTTATTTTGTTTTCTTCTTTTAATTTTGTTAATTCTTCAGGTGTATATTCTTGTTTTTTGCTACAAGCAACTAAACTTGTTGTGCTTGTTCCCACTAAACTAATTGCACCAAATAAACTTAATCATTTTTTCATTGTAGAATTATCCCCCTTATTGTCACCATCTTACCATATTATTTTAATTTAGTGTATACTGTAAAACTAAACGATAAAAAGTTAATAAAAATATAACAAATTAAAAATAAAAATCAATAATTATAAAAAATAACAAATTAAAAATAATATTTTTAATATTTTAAAATTAAATATAACAAAAAAATAGATTTTATTAATCATACACAAATATTAATTTAATTTGAAAAAATTTTTTTAAAATATTGTCTTGATGTAAAATTTCCCAAACAAGGTCTAATTGTAGTTAATAAAGTTGGCATAATACATCTCCTTTCATAAATTAAAAAATTGAAATTTGTAAACTCGCTCCGCTCGTTATTGCTTTGCTCCATTAAAAAACACTATTTAATAAATTATCCGCTAATAAATTACGCGGAATAATTTATTCTTTACTTTTTAATTTCAATATTTTTTTGCAATATTATTAACAGTATTAATAACATTATCTTTACCATACTTTTTCACTAGCGACTGCAAAATAAAATATTGCTTTGTTTACATAATTTCAACCTCCTATAATTAACTTAAAAAAGTTAATTAAATTAATAGTTAACTTTTTATCGGTTGGCATTTACAATTTACACATAATTTAAAAATTGCTTCAATTTTTACATTTGAAGCAAATGAAGATTTAAATAATAAAGTTTTTTCTTTTAAAATAGAATTAGAAAAAATAATTAAAGATTATAATATAAACTTTGATACTAATTTTAATATCAGCAGATTTAATGATTATTTTATCGATTTACAAAAAAGTTAAAAACAAAGAAATTGATTTATTAATTGTTGTTGATATGTTTTTAACAGGTTTTGATTCACCCATAACTAGTGCATTATATTTAGATAAATTATTAAAATATCATAAATTAATCCAAGCATTTTCACGAACAAACAGAATTATAAATATTAATAAACCATTTGGTAATATTATTTGTTATTAAACTACTAAAAAAACTGTTGATGAAGCAATTTTATTGTTTTCTAATAGTACAACTACTGATCAAATATTAATTAAACCATTTTATTATTATGAACTAGAATTTATTAAGTTAGTGAATAAATTAAAAAAAGATTATAATTGTGCTTATGATGTAGGAAATGATGGTGACGAAGTTAAAATTAAAGAATTTATTTTTTTATTTAAAGAAATAGCAAAAATATTATTAAAATTAGAAACATTTATTGAATTTGATATTAATCAAAGTAAATATAATTTTAATAAAAATGAATATAATGAATTTAAATCTCGTTATTTATCATTTAGTAATGAAAAAAATAAAAAAGAAAAATTATCTGTTTTAGCAGATGTTGATTTTGAATTAGAATTAATTTATAGTAATAAAATTAATGTTTATTATATTTTAGAATTACTAAAAAAAATAGATTTAAATAATATTAAAAGAAAAGAAAAACAAATTAAAGAAATAAAAAAAGAAATATTAGACTCAACTGATCAAGTATTAAAATCTAAATCATAATTAATAAATTAATTTATTGAAAGAGTTATTCCAACTCTTAAAAATACCGCAGATTTAGAAGTATTATACCAATTTAAAAGAAAATATTAAAGTTTCTTTTGATGAAACAGGGTATTTTTATCAATCAAAATACTAATACAAATTTAGACAGTTTAATATTTAATACTTTAACTGGTTATCAAAGTGATTGCAAAGAAACGGATAGTAAATATCGATTATCAATCAATTATCATTAGATGTACCACTTTTTTGAGGTGAAATTAACCAAAGTAAAGTAAAAAGTTTACTTAGTTTAAAACCAACTTTATTAATTGTAAGTATTTTAGATATTTTTGCTGCAAAATGTGACAAAGGAATTGATGCTGTTAACACAAATCTTGCTCAGCCAAAGACATGACAAGGGATTAGTGCAATTGTCACTATTTTTCTTCCTAAAATTAAGTTTTTCTTAGGTCCACAATTAATGAATTATTCTGGTTCTAATATTTTACGTGATTTTGTAATAAGTAATACTGAGTTAAAAAATAATGATGTTACAATGAGTGCCGGAATAGTTAAATTACAATTTAAAACTCCTGGGCAAGATGATAAGTGAGAAAATTTTAGTGCAATTATTGATAAAAATAATACTCCTAACTTAACACAAATTTTAAATGCTGTTGACTTTAAATTAAGTTTTACAAATGTTAAATTTAAAGTTACAACAAAAACTAATGACAAAATTGCTTATAAAACTAGTGATGAATCTCATTTTAATTTGTGGTTATCAGATAATTATGAATAATATATATAATGAAAAAGTTTTCAATTAAAAATTGAAAACTTTTTTAATTCTTTTTTTTGTTTATAATTAATTTAGAATAATGTACAAAAAATAAAAGGAGTTAGATTATTAATGAAAAAAATATTATTAATATTAACTAGTTTAGGAACTATAATATCACCTAGTTTTAATTTAATTGCTTGTAATCCGCCACAACAATATGAAAAAAATATTTTACAAACATTTCAAATTAATACTAACCAGACAGGACCTGACATTCTTAATAATCTTCATACTTTTATGCAAACACGATATAATCTAAAGGAAGAGCCAACAGCAGTTAAAATTGCTAAATATGAAATTTGATATAATAATAAAAATATTAATAACGACAAGACAACAACTGTTACTCGTGATAAAATTATTAATATTATTATTAAACTAGCACCTCCTGATAAAACAATTCAATTTGATCAACAAAATTTAGTTCAAGAAGGTTTTATTTTAGGTGGTACTTATAAAGTTAATATTAAAGTAACTGATGTCAATAAGCAGGATATTAAAACAGTAATTGTTAATGATTTAAAATTAGCAGCACATGAAGAGGAAAAATATGTAGCTTTAAATAATGAGATAGAAATTTTAGATGTAGTTCGAGATTCTATTAATCAACGCTTGTCAATTACTGCTTCGAATAATGACTTTGTTTTAACAAATGACCAAGTTCCACAAAATAAACAAGTTCCTAATACGATTATTACTTTTACAGTCACTGCGACAACAAGTAGTAGTTTAATTCAAGGTTCATTTACTTTTAGTAGTATTTTATTTGCCCGCAAAGATATTTCTAGTGTGGAAATTAACAAAATGTTAATTGTTTCAAATCCAAAGTTAACATATCAAGCGTTGAACCAAAATCCAGAAATATTAGATGCTATTATTGGCACCATTAATAATAAATTACAAATTACAATTACAACAAATGATTTTATTGTTACAAATAATCAAGAGGATGATAAAAAACAAGAGCCAAGTCAAAAAGTAAGTTTTATTGTTAAAGCAGCAGAAAGTAGTAATTTAATTAATGGAAGAGTTACTTTTACTGTTGAGTTGCAAAAATTAAATATAAGTTCAGTTACGATAGCAAAAATTGCTTTGATTGCCAATCCGGATGCTGATTATCAGGAATTAAATCGAGATGCTAATTTAATCAAGGAAGTAAGAAAAGCAATTGATACAACATTTTCAATTAATGTAACAGTTGCTGATTTTAAAATTACTAATAATCATGATAAAAGTTCTGATGACCAAACGCCAGGAGAAATGATTGAATTTACGGTAATGGCTAATGAAAATAGTCAATTAATTACTAACAGGTTTACTTTTAAAATAACTTTATTATCAAAAGAGATTTCATACTAAAAATTATTGCAATAGAAGAGAAAACTAAAATGATTGAAAAATTAAGAAATAATGATTTAAAAATAGTAAGTCGAAAAATTATTAATGATCAATTGCAAGAATATTACTATAATATTACCATAATAATATTTCCTTTCAACCACCAAAGAAACAATTCCAATTAATTATTCGTTGAATGATGTTTTTAAGACCTTTTTTAGTATTATGGGAATTTTTATTATTTTATTTGTCGTAAAAAATATTAAATTAATTTTAATATGAATTCCTATTTTAATGTTTTTAATTGGTCTTGCGCTGATTATCACAGTTTGCTATTATAATTATTAAATGGACACGATTATTAAAATTATCAGATCAGACTATAGATAAAATTGATTTAGTGATAATTTATAATTTAGCATTAGAAGAATATTTTACTTCTGAATTAACATTATTAGGAATTATTAAAATATTTAAACCATTACCAACACTTTTAATTAATTTTAATAATAACACTAAAATTAATTTTGTGTTTAATTTAACTCATTTTAGTGTAAATATTTCCTTTGGAACAATTACACATAAAGTTTCAACTAAAATTAAAAATAAGGTTGATAAAGAAGAATTTTATCGTATCCGAATTTTCACAATTCAACCGTATCATAAATTAACAGGACAATTTACAATGCCACCACGCGGGATAACAACTAAATTTTTTAATCCATTAAATTATATTAATTTACAAGATAATTTATTTGAAGAAAAATTTTTAGTTGGTGGTACATCTAAACGAGCAATTAAAACAATTTTAACACCACAAGTTCGAAAGAATTTATTTATTTTAGCAGGAAAAGTGCCAACCATTCCAGCAGTTGATGTTGCTGAGGGGGTTTTAACGTTCTTATTTCAATCTTATTTAGTTAAAAGTTGAAATGATAAAAAAATGGCATTAACAACAGTAGAATTTTCCGGAAAATTTGATAATCTTATTCAAGATATTCTTGCAAAATTTGAAATTGATATTTTTTGATTAAAAAAATGTTTTACATGGTTAAATCAATTTGAGATTATGATTGTCTAGTAAATAATTTTATAATTACTTATTTTATTTAATAATTACAAGAAGAAAGATGATAATAAATGGGAGAAAAGTTTTTTACAAATCAAAATCAGCAAAAATTATTAGTTGAATTAAATAATGAAATGTGTACTGCTGATGAAGTATGCTTTGTTTTTCCTTTTATTTCAAAGGCAATTATTAATAAAATTGAAGCATCAATTAAACATTGCTGAATGCAAAAAATTCCAATTCGAATTATTACAACAACTTTTGATGATTTAGCAGAATACAATAATTTATTAGAATTGACCCGTTTAGTAACAACTTATGATAATATCCAAGTTAAAGTTGAAGATAATTTAGAAAAACGAAGTGAACGAATTCATATTAAAGCTTCCCTTTTTAAACGATTCCATGGTATTTCAACCGTAATTCTTGGTTCTTCAAATTTAACTTATAAAGGAATGGTTACTGGGCGAGAATGAAATATTAAGTTAACAACCAAAAATAATCCTAATTTAGTTACTGAAATAATTGATGAATTTGAGCATTTATGAAATGAAGTTTTAGTTGATTTTAATGATGAAATCGCACGTAAGCATTTATTAGAACGTATTACTCAAAATCAATCAATGCGAATTGCAACAATGTTTAATGATACTGCAACTGAAATTTTAACCATTCGAAAATACTTATATGATTTTCAAAAAGCAATTGTGGCAAAATTACAGTATCGTCGTCGTTGTGGTAAACAAGCACATTTAGTAATTATGGCAACGGGAACGGGGAAAACTGTTGTTGCTGCTTTTGATTATTTACACCAATTACAAGAAAATAATCATCAACCCTTGAAGTTGTTGTTTTTGGCTCATCAGAAAGAAATTTTAGACCAAGCCTTACAAACTTTTCGCAATGTTTTGATGGATCAAACTTTTGGAGAAGTAATGTATGAGGGTAAAGTAATACAGAATCAAACGCATATCTTTGCAACTATTCAAACCATGGCAAGTCGGTTACCACAGTTTGCGGCAAATTATTTTGATGTGGTTATTTTTGATGAAGCACACCATATTGCTGCTACAATCTTTGACCAAGTTTTTAATTATTTTCAACCACAACAAATACTTGGATTAACAGCAACACCAGAACGAGAAGATGGTAAGTCCATTAAAAAATATTTTCTTGATGAATATGCCGAAGAATTACGACTATGAGATGCAGTTAATCAACGTTTATTATGTCCATTTGATTATTATTGTATTGATGATAATACAGTTGATTTAATTGGCGTTGATTTAAACTCTGATAATGAACTTTTTAAAAAGTTAAATACGAATGTTCGAAATGAGTTATTATTAAAAATGATTGATAAATATATTGGCTTATATGCAAAACCAGTTGCCTTAATTTTTTGTGTTACAACTGAACATGCTAAATTGGTAGCAACATATTTACGAACAAACCATTTACGAGCAGATTACTTAACATCTGAAAATCGTGACTACCGCGCGCGGATTTTACATGAATTTAAAACAGGGCGAATTAATTATTTATGTGTTGTTAATATGTTTAATGAAGGAATTGATGTACCAGAAATTAATATTATTATTTTATTACGACCAACAAATTCAAAAACAGTTTATTTACAACAACTTGGGCGAGGGCTTCGTAAAACAGAATTAAAAAGTCGTTTAGAAGTTTATGATTTAATTAGTAATATTGATAGCAAATATGATATTACTGTTGGAATTAAAAACTTATATGATTCGAAATTAACATCAATAAAGGGACTGTTAGCTAATGAAGGACTGCCTTATAATTGTACAATTACCTTAGAACAACGCTCACAAAAAATTATTTTAAATAACTTACAAAAATGATATGATAATCGGGCTCGAATTAAAACCCATATTCGTGAATATTATCAAAAATATCACGAGTCAGGATTAAAACATTTACTAACTGATTATGATTTATCCTTATACCAATTTTATAATTATGTTAACGATTTTTATGTTAAAATTGGCCGAAATATTATGCATTATCATCAAAATGAAAATAATACTAATCGTAATAAAAATATTTTAAAACAATTTTTATTTTTAGATAGTTATCCAATTATTAATTATTTTATTTTACGTTTAAGTAAAACTATTACTGCTGATGCAATTAACCTTGAATATGATAATTTATTAATAACATCATTATTATATGAAGTAACAAGTATGAATGTTTTTACGCAATTATTTCCAAATTATTTAACGATTCCTGATTTAGTAACTTATTTTATTGACCAGCATCAAGTGATTGTCGCTGAATTATTGTTACTTTTACAATATAAATTAGAACATGAAACATTAAAAATGTATTCTAGTGCAGCAACACCATTATTACCCGGAACAACTTATACTGTAAAACAAGTATTATCCGTAATTGGTCGAACTAATTTTTTATTATTACGAGGTGAATTACGAATTATTGCTTTTCAAGCAGGATATCTAACATTTGATCAAACAAAACAAGTTATTTTGGCGGATGAAGATGGTAGTGGTTATGGAAAATTAACCAAATATTTACCTGATCAAAAGATATTTTATTGGTCAATTCCAGAAGTGATGACAATGGCTAATAAATTAGTGCGAGATATGCAAAATAGTGCAATAATCAAATACTTATTTTTACAAAATAAAATTAATTTAAAATGACCAAATTTAGGATTAAAATTATATTCTTTTGTTGGCTTTGGCAAGTATGACACAATGTTAACAGACAATTATCTTACTGCAAAATTTTTTGTTCAACTTGAAGAAGAATAGATGATATTAAAATGTATTATTTATAATTGTAAGTAAAAAAGATTAATACATTTCACCAGTTAAACAAAAATGTATTATAATTAAATAATAGTATTATTTTATTAAAGGAGCCTGAGCCTATAGTAAAATGGAAAGTTTTAATCTTGAATTGAATATATTCGGAGTTTAGCGAGATTAGCAATATTTAATAATGCCGAACAGTTATACGAAACAAAAAATAACATTATTAAAAATTGATGAACAGAAAATTTCAAGCGATGAAAAAGAATTAATGCTTTATTGCCAAGTAGCGTCAAAACATAGTGGGGATTATTATGATGTTAATGTTGTTTTTTACTTTAAGCAATAATTTAACTTTTTTAACACGGCAAAATTGTAGTTGTATTGACTATAATTTTCAACATCAAATTTGTCAGCATATTATTATGGTTTTACTTTTTGTATTTTATGAATCAAACAATAATTTGGTTACTTGACGGTTATTTTTTACAGCGAGTAATCAACTATTAATAACATTTATTAATAAAAATAAACAAAATCATAGTTTAAAAGAACGAATTATTACTTGCCAATTTAGTTTAATTATTGATTATACGTTGCAACAACCACCAGAAAAAAGTAATTGAAAATTAATTGCTTTAACAAATCGCGGAAGACAATTAGAAAAAAAAGAAGATAAATGATATTTTTTAATATATTCTGCTTGAAATTTACAAACTCGCTCTGCCTATAAAACTGTTTTAAAAATTAATTCCAAATGAGATGTTTTAAATTTAGCTGGTAATATAAAATTTGATAATTATAATTTTTCTCTTAAACGTGTTGAAGCAATGTATCAATGAGATGGTAATGGTGAACCTGAAACACCAACAATCAACGAAAACACTGGTGAAATTACTGATTGAAATACTTATCAACAAAATTTTGTAAAAGAATTTATTGATTATTCTTTAACTGCTGTTTTGAAAGAAAATATTAGAGTTCAACAAGGTGGTAGTGCGGATTATGAAAATCCGAATAAGGTTGGAACAAAACGGATAATTTTTGATTTTGAGATGGTTGATGAATTAAATGTTAAAAATATTAAAAAAGCAATTTATCGGATGATTTTGACTGCTGATGAAGCAAATTTAATTATTTCGGGTAGTTTAGAGTTAAATAATGTTAATAGTGATGATTTGAGTTTTAATTTTAGTTTTATGCGGATTGGAACTGGTCAAGTTTTTAGTCTTAATGGTTCAATTTATTCATCTATAAATAATAAAGATTTAAGATATTTTCAA
Source organism: Spiroplasma kunkelii CR2-3x (assembly GCF_001274875.1). Lineage (NCBI taxonomy): Bacteria > Bacillati > Mycoplasmatota > Mollicutes > Entomoplasmatales > Spiroplasmataceae > Spiroplasma > Spiroplasma kunkelii. The sequence goes on along the minus strand of NZ_CP010899.1, from coordinate 1,070,278 downwards.
CAGTTTAACGGTCGTTTTGATTTGTCTAATTTTTTGCAGTCTTTTTTTGCAAGTGCTTTGGTGCCAGTGTTTCAAAATCGTAGTTCGTTTATTGAAAATGGTTATATTGATAATTTGTAATATGATACTGTTTTATTTAACTTTTTTGCTTTGAAATTACAAAATTTTAATAATATTTTATTGAGTGAAAATATTAATGATAAATTGCAATTTGATAAATTATTAAATAGTATGTTTAAGATTTCACAGAAATTTTATACTAATTATTTATGAACGATTTTTGATTTAGAAAATAATACTTATTTACAAGGATATAATAAAAAATATGGTTTATTAGTAAATAATGGTTTTAAAATTTATCCACGATATTTTTATTTTTTCAGATAAATATAAGCAATTAGATATTAAATTATATTCAGCATTTTAAAATCGGTTTTATACGATTAATAATTATGGTAGTGTTTTTAATTATGATTTTTCGGTTGTTAATAATTATGATATTAAGTTAAATTCGGGTTATTTTTTTGGTGGTGATTTACAAAATAAATATCGTTTGCAATATAAAAAAATTGAAGAACAAAAAATCGGTTATAATGTTTTTGAATTGCAAGCACAAAAAGAGAATGATATGTACTGATATTATGATTTTAATTTTGGGATTTATAATTGACAAGAGATAAATAGTGGTGGTTTATTTCCGGATAAACAATGATGACAGGTGCAATATGTAACGCCTGAGGGTTGATGAGATTTTGCTGCTCATATTAAAAATGCGGTGATTTGGATTGTTAATACTATTCCTGGTGTTAAACAAGTTAACGAGTTAGCGAGTGGTGTTGGCAAGGTTTTTGAGACAGTATATAGTTTTTTTAGTCAAATATTTGAGGTATGAAAATTTAATCCTGCATTGTATAGTACAATAACAAATATTTTTTTATTAATTATTTTTATGAAATTTGTGCGATTAGTATAAAAAAGGAACTGTTATTTAGTTCCTTTTTGTTCTTTTCAGTCAGTAATTTCACCAGTGTCTTTATTGATTGTTGGTGTTTCAGGTTCACCATTACCATCTCATTGATACATTGCTTCAACACGTTTAAGAGAAAAATTATAATTATCAAATTTTATATTACCAGCTAAATTTAAAACGTCTCATTTGGAATTAATTTTTAAAACAGTTTTATAGGCAGAGCGAGTTTGTAAATTTCAAGCAGAATATATTAAAAAATATCATTTATCTTCTTTTTTTTCTAATTGTCTTCCGCGATTTGTTAAAGCAATTAATTTTCAATTACTTTTTTCTGGTGGTTGTTGTGGAGTATATGATATTTCTGGTTTATTATTTTCTTTGTTTTCATTGTTATTATTTTTTTTATTACAACTGATTAATGTTGTTGTGCTTGTTGCGGTTAATCCGATTGTTCCTATTATGCTAAGTCATTTTTTCATATATATTGTTCCTTTTTATTGTTTTATATATAATTGATTTTATTATATATCAATTATATATTAATTATTTTGTATTAAATATTAATTTTATATATTTTTGATGGTAGGTGTAAATTAATGAAATATATTATTAATAATTTTAATTTGTTTGATTTACAAGCAAAATTTAAAAATTTTTTAAGTAAAAATTATAAAAATAAATATTATAAAAAAATAAAACAAAAAATATTTTAATATATTAATTTGTTTAATGATTATTATATTAATAATGATAAATTTTTGTTGAAAGATTTAATTAAAAAATATTTTAAAAATAAGTTTTCAACTTTTTATTATTGAGCGAATAGAATTTTAATTGCATATAAAAATAATGATTTTGATAAGTTTTTATTAAAGTCAACAATTCCTAATAATATTAATTATCAATATAGTAATGATGTTCGTCAAATTATTTGTGATTTATATTTTGAATATTGTAATAAGTGTGCTGGTGGTGTTTTATCTTTGTTTTATAATTTAAAAAAAGGGATTCATGGAGAAGAATTAAAAAATAAAGCACCAAAAAATTTAAAAACATTTTTTCGTCGACTTAAAAAAGATGAAAGATGATTAAAAATAAAAAATAAAATTAAAGAAATTAAAAAACAACATCCAAGATATGAAGTTAAAGAAATAGGTTTATTACAGATGGACGCTAAATATTTTGTACCAAGTAAATTTTCAGTTGATAAAAAGTATTATGTTTATGATTTTATTGATGAAAAAAAAGATTAGCATTAGGATATGTTTATGATAAATTAAGTATTGATAATGCTATTGATTCTGTTAAAAAAGCAATTAGTGATTTTAAAAATATATTTGGTGTTAAAATAACACGGATTAGAACTGATAACGGTTCTGAATTTATTAATAATTATCGGAATAATCAAAAAAATAATGTTAAAGAAACTAATTTTACTCAATTTTTAACAGATAAAAATATTTTTCATCAGACAACACCTGTTCGTTCTACACAGTCAAACGGCAAGATTGAAAGATTTCATCAAAATTATACTAAATTATTTGTATTTGAAGAAAAAATATTAAATGTCTTTAGTTTACAGAATAAATTAAATGATTATTATTATTTTTATAATTTTGAAAGAGTTCATAAGTCTTTAAATTTTCAGACACCATTTAACTTTTTGAATAGTTTAATTAAATAATTTTAAATTATTAAGTTTTTGTATTTAAACTAATTTTTAGTTTGTTTAATTTTATATTTTTTATTTATTTATTTTATGATATTTTTATATTATAAATAAATATTTTTATTATTTTTGTTATTTTCTTGTAATCTTTAAAATGTATGTGGTATACTACAAATTTTTAAAAAAATTAACATAAATTGCTTAATTTTTTAAATAACTTAGTTATAATAATAATTGTAACTAAGGTAAGGTGTAAATATAATGCAAAATAATCAAAAAGAACAACAACAAATTGTTAATTATGTTTTAAAAATGATTAGTTTAAAAACAGTAGATTTAAAGTTATTAAATCGAAATATTACTGAACAGGATGTTATTAATTATTTATTAAAAATAATTTTAGTTGATAAAAAAATTATTGATGTTAGTGATGCTGCTTATTATATTTTTAATATTAAACTTAATCGGATAATTGAATTTATGAATAATCAAAAAATTACTGATCCAGATTTATCGTTAGATGATTTTAAAGATATGTTTATTAAATCATAGGATTAGATAAGAAATAGTGTACAATATATAAAGAAAAGTTGAAAAGTAGAATAGTGGTGTCAAGCGTGGGAAAGAAAGAACAAGTTAAAATAATTAAAGAGCCAAAAGATAAAAAAGCAATAAGTCGATTAATTATCCGAATTGGAACGTTAATTGTTTTATTTATTGCTATGATTATTGCCGCGCTTTTTTCAGCGGATAGTTTTCGTTATTCACATCAAACAGGAATTGCTTATTCAGGAGGATATCAAGTTCAAATTGATGTTTTTGACAAAAGAGACCCTAATTATTCACCGGATACTCCAAATGGAGATAGCAAAAAAGGTTTAGAATTATTACGAAATAAATTAGATCCTTTATCAAACCAAAATTTATATTTACAAACATTAGGACGTAATTCTGTTGAAGTTATTGTTGGAAAAGATAGGTTTAAATCTTATAATGACTTAAGTAAAATAATTCAACGATTAGGAGCAATTTACTTAACTGATAATAAGGGAAAAGATTTATTAATTAGTGATAATAATGGAACAAAAGAACGAACACCATTAAGTGATGTTATCTCTGGTTCAACAACAGGAGTTGACCAAGGACGTCGACCAATTATTACCTTAAAAATTAAAAATCAACAAAAATGAAATAGCATTATTAATAGTTTAAAACCAGCAGAAGGAGGCGGACAAGCACAGCCATTATATATTTGAACTGATATTGGTCAAATGATTGATGATTTACGCCATGATATTTATAATATACAAGCAATTGCAACTTTGTTTAGTGTTGATATTCGTAGTAAGGTTTTTTCAACAGATGGAACAAATATTTATCATATTTTTGATGTAGAATATTATGATACAGGGACTGTTAGAATTCAGCATGGAAATTTGTTAGATTTAGCATTACGTTATCCAATTTCACAAATTAGAACATGAATGGAAGATAGTCGTTTTCGTTTTACAACAGTACCAACAAATCGTTTATTAATTGATACAAATGATAAAAGTGCTACAACAAATGCATATATTGATCCATTGCGACCATATTTACAAAAAATTATTGAATATAATAGTGTTTTAACTGAAGAATATAAAAAATATATTATTAATTGAAATTCAATTAAAATTGGAACTGGTGCAGCCGAAAATTCAAATCAAATTACAACATCAACCGAGACAGAAGCTCGCCAAATTAGTAACTTGGTTAATGGGGGTCTAAGTGGACTAGAATTTACTATTCGCGGTTATCGTGAAATCCTACCGGTTGTTTCATCAAATGTGTTTAAAATTTCAATGATTATTTTAGGTGTTCTAGTTTTAGCCATTTTTATTGTATTATTAGTTTATTATCGTTTATTTGGATTAATTGCCGTCTTAACTTTATTGTTTACAATTATTTCAACCTTATATTTATCATCTTTATTAAAGGTTGAAATTTCACCAGAAAGTATCGCCGCCTTAATTATTGCTTTTGGATTATCATTAGAAGGAAACTTGTTGTTCTTTTCACGGTATAAACGTGAGCGGTATGAAAATAACATCCCATTTGAACCAGCAATAAAAATTGCTAATAAACAAACAATTGCTGTTTTTATCGATGCTTTAGTTGTTTTAGTAATATTAGGACTGTCTCTATTTTGAACAGGAACTAATAATATTAAATCATTTGCCACAATTTTATTAGTTGGTTTAATTATTGCAATTATTATGGTTTTTGCCGTAGCGCGGTTAATGTATTGAATTGTCATTAAGTTACATTGACAAGAAAAATATCGTTGGTTAGATGTTTCACGATTTTCATTATGAACTTGATTGTTTAAGAAACAATCAAGAAAAATAGCTACGGATGTTAAAATAGTGAATTCTTCAACAACTGAGCTTCCATCTGATGTTGAAGTAAACCTGCCCGCTAATTCTGAAACAGATAATTCTGTTTCAGCCCCTGTAGAAAATAAAAAGCGTAAACAATTAAAACATGGCAAATGAACCTTTTATAATATTACAAAATGAACCCCAATTGTTGGAATCATTTTGTTAATAATTGCCTTAGCAATTGGTTTTGCTGGAAAAGCAAATGTTGCTAATACAATTAAACCAGGAATTAATATTACAGTTAATGAAGACTTGTGAGGAACAGATGGGTCTAAACAAGTTCCAGATGAAGTTGCAATTGCCAAGTTAAATGCGCAAATTGAAGAGTATCGGCAAATAACACGTCATAATTTTAGTTTTAATATTTATGTGATTAAACGACAATATATTGGTAATAGTAACCGTATTTTAGTTGTTAGTACAAATATTACTAAGGGTACTTTTGAACGTGAATTGTTATCAAGCATTGCTTCATTTTATGGTGCTAGCCCGAGTGATACATCATTAGCTTTACAACAAACTGATCCAGTTATGGAAGGTTATATCTTAAAAATTGTGGCAATTAGCCTGGCATTTGGTTTAGCATGTATTTTTGTTTATACATTATTCCGTTTAGATTGAGCACAATTTGTTGGAATGGTGTTAGCTGCAATTTTTACGTTAATTGTTACTATTGCAATTGCAATTATTACGCAGTTGTTAATTACCTTTGAAATGTCAATTGCGTTCTTAATGATTTTTGGGTTTGCAATTGCTTTTGGAACAATGGTAATGGTGAGTGCAAAACAAAATAAAAAAGCAATTAATATTCGTGAGTATGAAACATTCTTTGCCTATATGTCAGAACATCGTGCTCAAATTAAAAGTTTACGTCGTGCTCATAAAGTTTATTATCAAGAGGAATTAAAAAAAATAGCAGTTAAAAATCCAGATTTAAAATTAAAAGAATTGAAAAAAAAATATCGTGACCAATTGTACCGGGTAGAATTGGTGGCAAAAGATATTAAAAGTAAAAACCATAAAATCATCAGAGAAATTCAAAAAGAGTTTCGGATCTATAATTATGAACATAACTTTTTACAAAAAGTTGCTAATATTATAATTAAACAAATTCTACAGCACTGTTTAACATTAGGAATTATGTTTGCAATTTTATTAATTACTTTAGTGGCTTTTTCAGGAACATGATTTGGTTTTAATGTTGTTATTTTAATTGGTTTAATTATTGGGATGTTTGCGACATTATTTGTTGCAATCCCAATTTGAGTAGCATTAGAAAAATATCGTGCGTTAAATAAAATCCGTGTTAAAAATTACTTAGATTCACAACGTGTTGAAGTTGATGAACAAGTTGTTGTTGGAATTAATGATTAATTAACCAAGAAAGGAATTTTTAAAAATGGATCTAAAAAAGTTTATTGTTGATATTCCTAATTTTCCAGAACCGGGGGTTATTTTTCGTGATATTACTCCGTTATTAAATAACGCTTTGGCTTTTAAAATAGTAATTAAGCAATTAGCAGCGTATGCTGTTGCTCAAAAAGCAACAGTAATTATTGCTCCTGAAGCACGTGGTTTTTTGTTTGGCCCAGCTGTTAGTTTTGCTACCAATTTACGGTTTATTCCTGTACGAAAAGCGGGAAAATTATCCCGCACAGTTATTGATGCAAAATATAATTACGAATATTCGGCAAATCAATTAGAGATTCATGCCGGAGATTTACAACCAAATGATCGTGTGCTGATTGTTGATGATGTTTTAGCATCGGGAGGAACAGCACGTGCAATGTGTCAATTAGTTAAGCAAGAACAAGCGACAATTGCTGGTTTAGCTTTTGTGATTGATTTAACATATTTGAATTGTAAAAAAGATTTATATTCATATCCAATTAAAACTCTGATTGAATATTAATGCTAAACGCGATATAATTATAATTATTATAAGAAAATTATAAAGGGGTTGTTTATAATGGATTGAGATATTAAATACGAAGAAGTCTTAGCACAAATTAAGTTGTATATTAAAGATGAAGCAACATTAAAGGAAATTCAGAAAGCATATCAGTATGCTGAAGAAAAACACCATGGGCAAGTTCGCAATAGCGGAGGAGCCTATATTATCCATCCATTATGAACAACCTTTTTTTTGGCACAATGGCGAATGGGACCAAAAACTTTAATTGCTGGGTTATTACATGATGTTTTAGAGGATACTCCTGCTACCTTTGAAGAATTACAAGAATTATTTGGGATTGAAATCGCTAATTTAGTTGAAGGGGTAACCAAAGTTAGTTATTTTGCAAAAGAAAATCGGACACAAATTAAGGCACAATATTTACGAAAGTTATATTTATCAATGGCGAAAGATATTCGCGTAATTATTGTCAAGTTAGCTGATCGTTTACATAATTTAAAAACAATTGGTTATTTAAAACCAGAACGTCAACAAATTATTGCACGAGAAAGTTTAGAAATTTATTCAGCAATTGCTCATCGCTTAGGAATGAAAGCTGTTAAACAAGAAATTGAAGATATTAGTTTTAAAATTGTTAATCCTGTGCAATACAATAAAATTGTTTCATTATTAGAATCAAGTAATAAAGAGCGTGAGAATACTATTAATAAAAAAATTGAAGAATTAAAACAAATTTTAATTACTGAGAAAAAGATGTCTGTAAAAGTATATGGACGTAGTAAATCAATTTATTCAATTTATCGTAAAATGAATCAGTTTGGTAAAAATTTTGATGATATTCATGATATTTTAGCTGTTCGTATTATTACAAATAGTGTTGATGATTGTTATAAGGTGTTAGGTTTTGTCCATCAGCATTATACGCCATTAAATAATCGCTTTAAAGATTATATTGCTACGCCAAAACATAATTTATATCAATCTTTGCATACTACAATTGCGGCTGATGATGGTCTTATTTTTGAAATTCAAATTCGAACTGAAGAAATGGATGAATTAGCAGAACAAGGTGTAGCAGCGCATTGACGTTATAAAGAAGGGGAAAATTATGATATTGCAAAAAAACAAAAAGATATTGATGAACGATTAGATATTTTTAAACGGATTTTAGATTTAGAAAATATTTCAGTACAAGAACGAGATGAAATTCAACAAGAAGTTTATAAACCAGATTATTTAATGGAACAAATTATTCAAAATGATATTTTTTCTTCGTTAATTTATGTTTTAACACCAAATGGTAAGGTTGTAACATTACCATTTGGTTCAACTGTTCTGGACTTTGCTTATAAAATTCATTCTGAAATTGGAGAAAAAACAATTGGAGCAAAAATTAATGGTTTATTTTCACCAATTTCAACTGTTTTAAAATCAGGAGATGTGGTTGATATTAAAACAGCAGCAACTCAAAAACCAAATTATTCATGATTAGTTGTCGCAAAAACATCATCGGCGCTACAAAAAATTAAGAAGTATTTGAAAAAAGAATTAGTTGAAGTAACTAGTGATGCTAAATCAGTTAATTTAGAGAAAATTAAACAAACAAAAGCACAAATTGAAGAATATATTGCAAAAAAAGATTTAAAATGAAAATTAGTTGATCCAGAAACACAGTTAGAACGATTACATGCAATTAATTTTAATAATATTGAAGATTTTTTGTTAGATGTTGCTAATGATGAATATACTTTAGAAGAAGCAATTAATTTAGTTTATTTAGATCACGAAACAAGTCAAAATGAAAAAATTTTAAAAAAATTACAAGATAAACAATATAAAAAAGCGCAATTAAAAGATGATATCATTGTCCAAGGTATTTCAAGTATTAAAGTTGTTATTTCACAATGTTGTTTGCCAATTCCATATGAAGACATTACTGGTTATGTTTCTAAAGCTGAAGGGATTAAAGTTCATTTAAAAACTTGTCGTAATATTCAAAGCGGTGATAAGCAAGACCGCCAAGTTGAAGTTAGTTGAAATGAAGCAGTTTGTAAAAATAAACAATATGATTGTGCAATTCGAATCGAAGCAATTGATCGACCTGCCTTACTAGTTGATGTGACAAAAGTATTAAGTCATTTAAATGCAATGGTTCAAATGATGAGTGCTAATGTTTCTGGTGATTTAATGAATTTAACAATTAAAACAATTATTAAGGTTAGTAATGCTGACCGCTTGCAACAAATTCGGTCATCATTATTAGCCATTCCAGATATTAAAGTAGTAGAAAGAGTTATGATGTAATTTGTTAATAACTTCAGAATAAATAAAAAATATCATCTTCCTTGTTTTATTGGTATAATATAACTATAGTTATTTAGAAACATGGAGGAGACTATGGCATTAAAGTCTTGATTAAAATTTAGTACTATATTATTTTTAGCAGGAATTGTAATTATTATAGCTGGAGCAGTTGTTCCAACATTAAATCAACAAGTAACAGCCTTAAAACAAGAAATTATTAATTCATTAAGCGTTAAAGAATTAAACCCTAATCCATTAGAAATTTTGCAGGGAGATAGTGCTTATAATATTTTAAATTTTTTATTATCATATGGTTCTTTTCAAGCAGTTTTTAGTTTAAATGGATTTGCTCTTTTTAAATTTTGAGTAATTGATTTATATATTTTTGTTCCTATTTTTACATTAATTACAGTTGGAATAGCAATTTTTCTTATTGTCTTACTAACAAATATAAAAACAACACATTGAAAATGAAATGTTCGTTTATTAGTTGGTAAATGAATGACAAAAATTGGTGGCTTTATTTTATATCTATCCTTATTTTTAGGATTATTTTTCATTGCCATTGCTGATAGTTTTTCTTTTGTACTGCGTGAAAAACTTTATTGATATAATTTAATTAATGGTCAAGGATTGGCAACTTGAATAAACAATGTAAAATATCAACCAAATGTGTTTTCAATATTAGGTTTAATAATTAATCAAGATGGCTTAGGAACGCTTTTTGCGCAAGCACCAACAATTATGCAAGCAGGAGCAGTATTAATTATTTTTGTGATGCCCCTTGCTGTTGCTAATGTTGTGATTGGATTATCAATTCGCATTGCAATTGAATTATTATTACCATCATCAGCAGGACACCGTGGTGGATTTGTAACTCATTTTATGCAATGATTAGGATACATTAATATTTCTTCTCGTCGGGAACTTCGTCAACGCTTAGGAAGCAACATTGGAATGATTTTATTAATGATTGGTTTTATTGTAATTATGATTTTCCCTTCCTTCACGTCAACAACGGGGTATGTTAGAGCTAACTGAATTCTTTTAGTAGTTGCAATAGGATTAATGATCATTAGTTTTATTCCCCTTTATTTTATGTTGTTTTGTTTAGCACGTTTAAAAGAATTTTCATATAATTTATTAATGTTTGTTCAAATGCTAACATGATTAGTAATTGGTTTACTTTGACAAACCTTAATGTGAACAATATTTCGTCAATATTTTCAATATCCAGCCGTTGTGATAGTAATTACAACTTTCTTCTTTGTTAATATTTTATTAGTTTCGTTTTATTTATTGGTTCGAGGATATCGAAAATAGGATTTTAGTAAGAACTTCTTTGAAATAAAAAAGTTTTTTTCGTTTGGTATGCTATAATCCTATTAATTAATTATGAAATAGAAGGGAATATTAAAATGACAAAATTTACAGCAAATGCAATTCGAAGAATGTGGTTAGATTTTTTTCGCAGTAAGGATCATTATGAATTACCTTCAGTATCATTAATTCCTGTTGATGATCCGTCATTATTATGAATTAACTCTGGTGTGGCGACGTTAAAGCCATATTTTGATGGGCGAAAAACACCATCATCACCACGCTTGATAAATTCACAAAAATCAATTCGAACTAATGATATTGAAAATGTTGGTTATACAGCACGTCATCATACTTTGTTTGAAATGCTTGGTAATTTTTCAATTGGTGATTACTTTAAAAAAGAAGCAATTATGTATGCTTGAGAATTTTTAACTGATAAAAAATGAATTGGGTTTGATCCTGCCAAATTATATGTCACAATTTATAAAGATGATAAAGAAGCTTATGAAATTTGACGCAATGTAATTGGTTTAAGTGATGAACGAATTATTAAAGGTGATAAGGATACTAATTTTTGAGAAATTGGGACCGGACCGTGCGGACCTAATACCGAAATTTTTTATGATCGTGGGGAAAAATATGATCCTGAGCAATTAGGATTAAAGTTATTACAAGATGATTTAGAAAATGATCGTTATTTGGAAGTTTGAAATATTGTTTTTTCACAATATAATAATAATGGTGATGGAACATATACTGACTTACCACGAAAAAATATTGATACTGGTGCTGGATTAGAACGAATTACTTCAATTATTCAAGAAACACCAACTAATTTTGAAACTGATTTGTTTATGCCAATTATTAAAGCGATTGAAAAATTAGTAAATGGAAAATATCATTATGATGAAACAGCATTGTTTAACAATGATTCAGAACAATTAAAAATTAATACTGCATTTAAAGTAATTGCTGATCATATTCGGGCAGTTACTTTTGCAATTGCTGATGGTGCTTTTCCGGGAAATAAAGATCGCGGTTATGTTATTCGGCGTTTAATTCGTCGTGCTAGTTTATATGGGAAAAAAATTGATTTAACAGAACCATTTTTATTTAAATTAGTGGGAACAGTAGTTAACATTATGCAAGAATATTATTCTTATTTAGTTGAAAAACAACCAATTGTTGAACAAGTTGTGTTAGATGAAGAAAATAAATTTTTAAGAACGTTAGAACAAGGAAACAAACTTTTTAATGAAGTTAAAACAAAATATGGTACTATTTCAAAAGAACATGCCTTTCGTTTATTTGAAAGTTATGGTTTTCCAATTGAATTAATTGAAGAAGAAGCACACGAATCAGGGATTAGTGTTGATCGTGTTGGTTTTGATGAATTATTAGAAAATGCGAAAACAATTTCACGTACTAATCAAAAAGATATTAAAGCAATTCATTTACAAAGCGAACTTTTTACCAAGTTAGATGTTGCTAGTCAATTTGTTGGTTATGAAGATGAACAAGTTAATAATACAGAAATTGTCTTTATGTTTGCTGATGATAAACCAGTCACAAAATTAACTAACACAACAGGATATATCATTTTAAAAGAGACACCATTTTATGCTGAAAAAGGCGGACAAGCTGCTGATCACGGATTAATTTTAAAAGACAATACGACAGCTTATGTTATTGATGTAAAACAAGGGCCAAATAAACAGCATTTACATTTTGTCAAAGTTGAAGGGACACTTAAGATTGGAGATTTTGTCAATGCGTCAATTGACAGTGATCGTCGTTTTTATACGCGGAAAAATCATTCAGGAACACATTTAATTCATGCTGCTTTACGAGAAGTGTTAGGAAACCATGTTATGCAAACTGGTTCTTATAACGATGATGAACGTTTACGAATTGACATTACACATAATCAAGCAATTACACCAGCGGAAATTATAGATGTAGAAGTTTCTGTTACAAAAGCAATTAAGGCTGCAATTCCTTGTGAAGTTATTTATACTGATATGCAAACAGCATTAGATGTGCATCATGCTTTAGCTTTTTTTACAGAAAAATATGATGCTGAGGTTCGAATTGTTAAATTTGGTACTTATTCTTGTGAACTTTGTGGAGGAACCCATGTGACTAATTCACAAGATATTGAAGATTTACTAGTAACTGGTTTGGAATCAAAAGGAGTTGGAACATTTCGAATTAATGCTATTACCTCAAATAAAACAATTGCTAGTTATCTAAATGAACAATTTTTAAAAGAAAAAACTGAAGCAATTAATTATTTTGATAAGTATAATCAAGGTAAGAAAGCATTACTTGACCAACGTTTAGAGCAAACTTGAGAACAAATTAGTAATTTAACTGTTTCAAAAACAAACTGAAAACAGTTAAAAGAGTTAGTAGCACAATTTAAAGAAGATTTTAAACATTGACAAAAAAAATATGATAATATTTTAATTCAACAATTTGTCAAACAATATAATACCTTGTTACCACAAACTAAAAATGGAATTAATGTTTTAACTCATCAATTTACAGCAAAAGTTGATATTAATGCTTTAAAAGTGTTAATTGATGATTATAAGGTTCGATATCAAAACTTACTATTTTTTTTCGTTGATGTTAGTGATGAAAAACAATCCACATTAATTGTTGGTGTTAGTGATGATTTACACGATCGTTATCAAGCTGGAAAAATTATTCAACAATTAAATTCATTATTAGGTGGTAAAGGTGGCGGCAATAATAGTGTTGCTCAAAGTGGTTTTAACAATAAAGACAAAACTTTACTTGTTAAATTATTTGCTGACCCTCTAGAATTTTTAAAACATCATGGTTAAGTATTATTTGGGAGTTGATGTTGGTAGTAAAACACTAGGCTTAGCAACAAGTCGGGGAGTGATTGCAAGTGGGTATGGTGTTTATCGCTTTCCAGAAAATGATTTTGCACAAGCAGCGCAATATTTAGCGGAGTTAATTACAACAAACCAATTTAGTGATATTATTATTGGCTATCCAAAAAATATGAATAATACAATTGGACCTCGTGCTTTAATGGTTAATGATTTTGTTGATATTTTAAAACCATTATTAGAAGCAACGATAACAATTTACTTAGTTGATGAACGGTTAACAACACGTCAAGCTCATCAAATAATGTTTGAAGCAAATCTTTCGCGCCAAAAACGAAAACAAAAAAAAGATAGTTTAGCAGCGCAATTAATTTTAGAAGCATATTTACAACAGAAATAAAAGAGTCATTCTCTTTTATTTTTTAAATATTTAATTATACAAGTATTGATATCAAAAGCAAGAAAAAAATGATATAATTTTAGAGAAAGAATTTATTGAAGGTTATAATTTAAAAATTTGAGGTAAAATGATGGCTAGTAAGAAATTGAATGAAACAAAACAATTACAAGAAGTTAATAATAATTTAAAAATAAATGTTAATGAAACAATGCTTATTAAAATGTTAACTAAGTCTTGGAAAAAGTCAGAACCATATTTAAAGTTAATGGAAGAATATCAAAATTTGAATTCAAATAGTGAAATTAATTGAAATCAACGTTATGAAAAAGAATATGAAAAATTTGTTAAATTATTATTAGGAGAAAATGCACAATTTAAAAAAACCTCAAGTAAAAAATCATCATTATTTAAAAAAGAATTGGCAAAAAATGCAACGAGTAGCAAGAAAACAATGGGACTAAATCCTAGTCAGTTAAGATTATTGTCAAAACGAAAATTATCGCGAGTTGAAGACTTATTTCCATCGCGAGTTGTTCGTCGTTATCAAGCATCAGAAGAAGCAATTGAATCAGAGATAAAACAACCACGTCAAGCTTTTTTAAATAATAATGAATCTGTTTTAGCAAGTTTACCAACTGAACAAGTTGTTAAGAATGAACTAACCTTAGATGAGAATATAAAGTCTGATAAAGTATTTCCTTTATCAGAAGAAACTGAAAATATTATTAGTAAGTTAAATCCAAATCAGCAACGATTAATTCTACAACGCAATGAACATTATGGACGATTTCAAAGTCAAACACAAGGTTTAAAAAATGACAGTAAAAACGAGGAAACAATTGAATCATTAAAAGGATTTAATGAACAATTGAAAGAACATGCAAATAATTGAGGATTAAATCAAAATCAATTATGATTGTTATCACGACGAGATAATACTAAACATGATTTTAATCCATATTCAAATCGAGCGCGAGAAGGTTATCATCCAGAAGAAGATTATTCTTTATCAAATCGGGATCTTAAACCACGGTCATTAGATGAAATTAAAGATCAAATGAATTTAAGTAAAAATCAATTAGAATTGTTGTCACGTCGAAATTGACATCCTTCAGAGTGAAAACAACATATGAAGCAAATCACACATAAAAAAGATAAAAATGAGACACCAATTGTGATTAATCCGGAACATGTTATTAAAAAACGTGATCAAATAATCAAAAAATCATTATCCCGTAGTTTAGGAAAAACTAAGAAACAAATTGGTGGTAAATATATTCGTAATTTTATAAAAGAAGAACTAAAACGAAAACCAATTTTTAAAACTGATCTTTATTTAGAACCTGATATTACTAGACAAATTAATCCATTAATGATAAAATCATCAAAGAAAATTAAGTCAAAATTATCAGTAGAAAAAAATGAAGCAATTGTGTCAAATTTAACTTTCACAAATGCAATTAGTAGTAAGCAAAAGCAACCATTCTTGAATGGAGCTAGTCAAAATAGTGTATCTACTAAAACAATAGGGTCTAGCAATAATCAAATATTGATTGAACAAACACAAAAAAATAAAAATGATTATATTTCAATTATTGATCCTAAAAAACGCCCTAATTTAAAAAAGTTAAAATATGGTAATGATTATAAAAAAAGTAATGATAAAATTTCTAATTTAAAAATAACAAAAAAACAATTTAATTTAATAGCAGAAGTAAATAATCAAACATTTATTCCTACTAAAAGAAAAGACACAGATTTGATTTTATATACACGGAAAGAATTAAAAGATTATCAAATTGATTATGCTGATTCGACAAAAACACCTGATTTAACAGTTGATTTAACGGAAAATCAATACACTTATGCAGGATATCATCCTCGTGAAATTCGTGAAATTCATCGTAATCAGTTAGAACAACTTCATCAACGTTTATTAAAAGAAAAATTAATTCAAAAAAATATGCGTAAAGAACGGCGTTATCAAAAAAAAATTAATAATAAAAAAGTAAAACCTAAACCATTACCACAGATTTTAATTGAAAAATATCGTGCTGAAGGAAAAAAGGTTATTGATGGATTTTTAGTTGAAAACTCTAATAATGAAAAGATTGAAACAATAAGTAGTAGCAATAAAGTGGTCAAGAATTAAGAATGGAAAATAAAAAAATCACAACATCCGAATTAAATCGTAAATATTTTGATGAAGTTGTGACATCAAGTGGCATTGATTTTCAGAAAAGACCTGATGTGGGTTTACAATGAGCGCGAGAGAAAGAATTATAAGCGCAAGAGGCAGATGCTATTTAAAAATAGAAATGACATTAATAAAATTTCAACAGCAGAAGATAATTATGGCACTATTTTTATGCGAGAAATTGGTCGTGCATTGTTAAATGAATTTAGATGAATATAATATCTATCTATGTATCATCAACCACAAGAACAAGAATCTTTGCTGCTATCAACTGAAAAATCAATAAAAAGTAAGAGACAGCGTTATCTTCACAAAAAAAGGCCCAAAATCACGCTGATAATCTTTAAATTAAAAAAATATATATTATTATAAATAAATTTATTAAAAAAAGCAAAGTTTTTAGTAAAAAAAATTAAAAAAAGTGTAAAAATTTTATGTAATATATGTAAGTATCAAAAAAACGAAAAAATAGATAAAAGAGGAATAGAAAATGGCAAAAAAAAAAGACTCAGAATCTGTCGTAACTTCTCGTGTCAATTATGGAAACATTATTGATTCTGATCGAGATACAACAGAACTAATGGATAAAAAATTAACGCCAGCAACAATCAAGGTTTTATTGGGACAATTAGATGAAAATAGTGCCGAATACCAAGCGTTAAAACAAAAATATGTTAACGAAGTTGTTGGAACTAAAAAAACAGGTGTTATTCGTTTAAAGGATAAAAAAAGAAATACTTGAGAAGAACAAAGAGCTAAAAGTAAATTTATTGATTATAGTTATTGGGTTAAAAAAGAAATTCCTGTTTTGCAAAGATTAAAGAATCATAAAGCAAAACAAGCAGTTATTAAGAAAGTAGGGTCAAAATCAAAGCCTTTCTTACCACAATTTTCACCAGTAATGTCATTATCAGAAGAAATAACAATTACTACCGAGCAAACAAGTATGTCGAAGAAAATGTCTGTTAAAAATGACAATTCTAAAACAGAAAATTTAATGAAACCGCCATCAAAAGATAGTGAGCACATTAATGACCAGTTTTCTACTTTCTCAACCTGAAATAATTTTGATGCTAATCAGGTTAAAAATAAATTAGAATTATCAAACTCGTTTGAAGACGAACCTAAAACAATTATTCGTCGAAAAGAAACAGAAGAAGTAATAACAATTCGTCGTGATTTACGACCAATCTTGGCACAACAAATTTCTGAAATTAAACGGAATGGTTTATCAATTGTTGATTTTGTTGTTGATCCAAATGATAAAATTGAAATTGAAAAAGGAGATGAAGAAATCCTTGTTCGTTTAATTAAACAATCACCAGTTGAAATTAGTTTAAATGAATTTGCTGAAAAAGATATTACTCCGCCAAAACCAAAGCCAGTTAAAATAATTCGGACAGCAGAAGATCCATTATCAATTGAAGAAAGATTAATTTTACGATTAGAAAATAAAAGTCGTTTTCAAAAATTGACTGATGCAGAGCAAACGCAATTAGAACAATTAAAAGTAACTTTTGCTGCAAAACTAAATTATAAACAAAGAAAAAAAGATCGAAAAACTGCAAGAGCAAAGAAAGCGATTAATAATCAAACAAACGAAGTAATAACTGATGAACAAGAATTATTGTTTGATGAAGATCTTTACAAAAAAAAAAATTATAATCATCGTTATGATGAAACAAAACGCCCAAATATTGAAGAACGATTAGTTTATGATCAAAAAATGACGGAATATTTATTTGAAGTTCGACGTCAATATGAACAAGGATATAATCGTCAAATTTCTCAAGAATTAGCTGATTTTAATCGAGCTATTAACTTATCACGAGCAATTAAAACTAATGATGAAGAATTAAACGATGCAATTTTAAAAAACCGTAGTGAATCAATTTCCCTATTACGTAAGCATGTTATGCTATTAAATCAAAAGCAATATACTGAAATTAAATTGCTAAACAAACAAGTGCTTAAATATAAAGATACAAAAGGAAACCTTGAAGATTTTATTAAACGTCAAAAGGAATTCCGACGGTTATTAATAATTCGCGATGAAGTTAAAGAAAATCGACAACTTTTAATTGAATCATTACGAGTGCAAGCAAAACTAATGCAAGACGCACGTAGTAGAAAATAGTGTATTAATTATTAATTATCACCTCGTTAAGTATTAATCAAATATTTATAAATCTTAAGGAGATAGGAGGTAACGAGAAATTATAAGAGATATAAAAACAGGGCATCAAGAGATATAAAAACAGGGCATCTTTACTTTTTACGTAATGGGGAAAAATCATTTGTATTGATCGGATGGACCCCAATGAAATGTTTTTTGCATGTAATGCACAAGATAAAAATCATTTTCTTAGTTATAATGTTTATACTGAATATAATGTTACAGAAGCATGTAATAAAAAAGAATATATTTTATTAAGAAATGCTAAATTACATGGGAAATTACTGTATTTACATACAAAAGAAATTAGATTTTTAAAGTTGGCAGAAATTAAAGCCCCATTACTAGTAGATGGGATTCATGTTCGGGTACAAGAAAAAATATTTGATTATCAAGAAGATTTAGCACTGTGATATAATGAAGAATT
This sequence comes from Spiroplasma kunkelii CR2-3x, assembly GCF_001274875.1. Lineage (NCBI taxonomy): Bacteria > Bacillati > Mycoplasmatota > Mollicutes > Entomoplasmatales > Spiroplasmataceae > Spiroplasma > Spiroplasma kunkelii. Next base: position 1,051,613 of record NZ_CP010899.1, on the reverse strand, counting down.
AGTATGAAATTCAATATCGATATGCGCATCAAAAACGAACTAATCATTTTTGACATCGTAAGAAATCATAGGTTTCTTTTTTACTTAATTTAAAGAAGGGGAAAATAAGATGTTAACATTTAAAAAACTACGTTATTTAGTTAAAATCCGACAGGAGCTTTGTTTACCACCGTTGAATTGAAAACAAGAGTTATATTCTGAGCAATATCATGGCTTTGATAAGATTATTGAACAATATATTCGGACTGTTAATTATATGTGATATTTTAAAAATGTTGCTTTTTATGATGATTTTAGCCGTATTACATATTATTTTCCACGCTTAATTTTAACGCGAAAAAATCTTTATTTTTTAAAAATCAAAACATTATCTGAACCAGTAACAACAACATTAACAACCCCAATGTGAGAACAAAGGAAAGGTTTAATTACTTCGCCAATTGTAACACAACAATTTATGATTAATCGGATGGTTAAATTATTTGATGCAAAACAATTTTTACGCACTGCTATAATTAATTTGGTTGTGATTAATAGTAAAGAACCATTTATTGTTACTGACTTGGTGCCTTATAATAATATTCAAATAATTAATCAGCAAGAAATGCATTGAAGTGATATAATAAAACGTATTGAAAAAAAAGATGATTTAACGATTGATCTTTTTGCCGATGAAACAATTTTAATGTTACATCATTTGTTAAGCAAACATAGTCATCGCCATAATTATAGGTTACAAAAAAGTAGTTTATTTTGTTTATATCATTATATTTAAAGGAGTATGTCAAGTGTCAAAACGTCAAGAACGCATTAATATTATTAATTTGTTATATCGTCACTTTGTTTTACAACATGATATTTTAACAACAAAGCAAGAAGCATATGATTTTTCACAAATGGTAACAACTTCTACGGAAACAATTCAAGTTGAGAAAATATTAGCAAATCTATCAGATATTATTGTGAAAATTAATCAACATTTAAAACCAGAATGAAATTTTGCTCGCTTAAGTAATTATCATAAGGCTGTTTTAGTATATGGAGTTTATGAAATTTGTTATAAACAATTAGCAAAGGCAATTGTCATTAATGAAAGTTTAGAAATTTTAAAATTATATGGCGAAGATACTGATTTTAGTTACATTAATTCAGTCTTAGATCAAGTTTCATTTCTAAAATATAAGAATTAGTTCATACAAATAAAAATGGATATTTATATCCTTTTTTAAAATATAAAAATAAAGTTGCTTTGAATAACGTTAATTTAGTATGATACTGTTTAGAGTAGTCGGAAAAAAGTTGAGATTTTATAAAAAATATAAATAAAGTAATTAAATACAAATTAAAGTAATCGCTTATTAGAGCGATTTTTTTTAATTGCATTATTCATTAGAGTATTAAAATATTATACTTATGTAATTCATCATTATAAATATATAAAGGTTTTAAATCTAATTTCATAAAATTATTTCATTATCAATATTTATTCAACTATCATTATTAAATAATTTTTTTGTATCAGATGAATTAAATTCTATTTTTTCTTTTGGTTTTTCAGATAAATTATCTTTTTTTAAATCATTATTTGTATGTAAAAATTCATAACTATAAACTTTTACCATTCAATTTATTTTATTATCTTTATCTTTAAAAGATTGTAAAATACCCGTAATTGCAATTTGACTACCTTTTTGACAATATTGTTGTAATACAATTGCTTGTTTATTTCAAACTTGACAAGGAATAAAATCGGTTTCTTTTTGAATTGCATGTGGTCTTGTTACTGCTAATTGAAACATATCATATTATTTTCCATTTTGTGTTCTTTTAATTTCAATATCTTTTGTTGTTTTACTAATAGCAATAAATTTATTCATTATTTATTCTCCTTAACAGGTAATTTGTCATATAATGAATTATCTTTTAAATCAATTATCATTTTTCACCCACAAGTTATGCATCGATCAAAAGATAATTTATTTCCACAATTAATACAATAATCAAATGTTTTAAAATCTTCTTTATATAATTGTTGTTGATTATATTCTCTACTTTTAGTTGAGTAAGTAATTTCTCTATTTGCTATTAATAATAAATCAATTTTTCTTTCTTTTTCAACAAGTTCATTTTCATATTTATTTATTAAATATTCTAATGTTCTTAATGCTAAAGAACTATTATTTGTCATCTTGCTAGATTAGGAGTAAATAAAAATGAATAATAATATAAATAATTGATTATCATTTAATAATCGTGATTGAAAAATAAATGTGCCTTTAATTGTTGCACAAAGAAAAGTAAGAATGGAAATAGGAAGAGGATTACTTTGTGATAGTGAAGATGAAAAAGCATTAATACATTGACAAAATTGATTTCATAAAAAAAATATATGAAAAATTAATTAAAATGTCTTGAACTAAATTATTATTAGGTGTTGCTGTTATGCTTATATATGAAACAAAAGATAATGATTTAGATGTTATGTTAGGAACAGCATTATTTACTAATTTTGTTTCTAAAATTAATGAAGAAGAGCAAGCAGCATATATATGAATATTACCAAATCAAGATGATACTGGTTATATTTTTTTAGATACTGATCATATTTTAAAAATTGTATTTCGTGGTATTGGTTTAAATTGACAAGCAGATGAACAAGGAACTTATACTAATCAAAATCAAACATTAATTATGCAAGCAGAAGATATTGAATCACAAGCAGTATGACAAGATTTTTTATTATATTATTTATATCGTTTATTTGATTGTTGATGAATATTTCATAAATATTTAATTAATGAAAGTAATAATTGAGATAGAATTGAACGCCCTTACTTATTAAAATTTAAACCAGCAGGAATTATTGATCAAATGCGTTTATTTGATACAAATAATACAAGATTAGAAAATGGTACAATGTCTCGAGCAAAGTATATTCATATTGTTGATAGTATTCCAATGACTTTTGCTAAAAAAGAAGTTGAAAAAATTGATAAAGAACAAATGGAATATAATGATAATTTTGGGTTAGAAAATGATAATGAAGAAAATAAAAATACAGGTGGTATAAAAGATGAATTTAAACAAAAAATAATAAAGAATTAATACAAATTAATAATCAAGTATTATATACTGCAATGCGAATGTCATCTACTGATAGTAAAGTTATTAAACGTAAAATCCAATAATTAGATAAATGATTTATATTTCCTTTTGTTATTACAAATGGAGTTATTCCATTAAGTACAAGTGGATATAAACCAATTAATAGTATTCCTCAAGATTATTCAGATTTTACACTTGCCATTACTGGTAATGCTACAATTATTGCTCAATGAAAAAATGCTTTTTAAATTAAAACAAGTTAATAAAGGGACTGAACAAAAAGGTTTTAAAGATGCTGATAATTTTTATACTAAAATTATTAATCCAATGCATTATTCTACTAATCGTAGTGATATGTATGAAGCATATTTACAAAATAGTACAAGTGGTGCATATTTTTCTTCACAAGGAACGCCTGCCCCTATTTTTCAAGGTATTTCAACTCAACGCCAATATACTTTATTATCAACAGATAAACAATTTGGTCAAAATGATGAATTAAACCTTTATGTTGTTTTAAATAAAAATAATGAAAATATTGGTGAAGAAACTATTAATACTTATGAATATAATCAATCTATTCAATGATTATATATTTCTAATATTACAGATTACTATGACCCATTTGATAATAAAAAGTTTTTATTTCAAGAAATTAAATTTAGTAGTGTTAATGATCATTTATCTAAATCAGGTATGGCATGTAGTATACCACATACATTTTAAAGATTACAAGAAAATAACAAAAATAATAAAAATATTTATTTATAATATAAAAATATCATAAAATAAATAAATAAAAAATATAAAATTAAACAAACTAAAAATTAGTTTAAATACAAAAACTTAATAATTTAAAATTATTTAATTAAACTATTCAAAAAGTTAAATGGTGTATGAAAATTTAAAGACTTATGAACTCTTTCAAAATTATAAAAATAATAATAATCATTTAATTTATTCTGTAAACTAACGACATTTAATATTTTTTCTTCAAATACAAATAATTTAGTATAATTTTGATGAAATCTTTCAATCTTGCCGTTTGACTGTGGAGAACGAACAGGTGTTGTCTGATGAAAAATATTTTTATCTGTTAAAAATTGAGTAAAATTAGTTTCTTTAACATTATTTTTTTGATTATTCCGATAATTATTAATAAATTCTGAACCGTTATCAGTTCTAATCCGTGTTATTTTAACACCAAATATATTTTTAAAATCACTAATTGCTTTTTTAACAGCAGCAATAGCATTATCAATACTTAATTTATCATAAACATATCCTAATGTTAATCTTGTTTTTTCATCAATAAAATCATAAACATAATACTTTTTATCAACTGGAAATTTACTTGGTACAAAATATTTAGCGTCCATCTGTAATAAACCTATTTCTTTAACTTCATATCTTGGATGTTGTTTTTTAATTTCTTTAATTTTATTTTTTATTTTTAATCATCTTTCATCTTTTTTAAGTCAACGAAAAAATGTTTTTAAATTTTTTGGTGCTTTATTTTTTAATTCTTCTCCATGTAATCATTACACAAATTAATATATGAAAATATTTTTTGTTTTATTTTTTTATAATATTTATTTTTATAATTTTTACTTAAAAAATTTTTTAATTTTGCTTGTAAATCAAACAAATTAAAATTATTAATAATATATTTCATTAATTTACACCTACCATCAAAAATATATAAGATTAATATTTAATACAAATAATTGATATATAATTGATATATAATAAAATCAATTATATATAAAACAATAAAAAGGAGCAATATATATGAAAAAATGAATTAGCATAATAGGAGCAATCGGATTAACAGCAACAAGCACAACAACATTAATCAGTTGTAATAAAGAAAATAATAACAATGAAAACAAAGAAAATAATAAAACAAAACTATCATATAATCCACAACAACCACCAGAAAATAGTAATTGAAAATTAATTAATAGAGATAATTTTGTAAAAGAAAATAATGAAAAAAATAATAAATGATATATTTTAATTGCTAAACAAATGCAAAGTGATAATTTTTCTATTATAAAATTTAATTTTTCAAGTGAATTAATTTGAAAAGTTGGAGAACATGGAGGACATAGAATTAATAATCGTTGATATGTTTATATTCATTCACTATATCGTTGAGATGGTGCGGGTGAACCTGAAACACCAACAATCAATAAAGACACTGGTGAAATTACTGACTGAAAATAACAAAAAGGAACTAAATAACAGTTCCTTTTTTATATTAATCGCACCAATTTAATAAAAATAATTAATAAAAAGATATTTGTTATTGTACTATACAATGCGGGATTAAATTTTCATACTTCAAATATTTGACTAAAAAAACTATATACTGTCTCAAAAACCTTACCAACACCACTCGCTAACTCGTTAACTTGTTTAACACCAGGAATAGTATTAACAATTCAAATTACGGCATTTTTAATATGAGCACCAAAATCTCATCAACCCTCAGGCGTTACATATTGTACTTGTCATCATTGCTTATCAGGGAATAAACCACCACTATTTATCTCTTGTCAATTATAAATCCCAAAATTAAAATCATAATATCGGTACATATCATTCTCTTTTTGAGCTTGCAATTCAAAAACATTATAACCGATTTTTTGTTCTTCAATTTTTTTATATTGCAAACCATATTTATTTTGTAAATCACCACCAAAAACATAACCAGAATTTAACTTAATATTATAATCATTAGAAACCGAAAAATCATAATTAAAAACACTACCATAATTATTAATGGTATAAAACCGATTTTTAAATGCTGAATATAATTTAATATCTAATTGCTTATATTTATCCGAAAAATAAAAATATCGTGGATAAATTTTAAAACCATTATTTACTAATAAACCATATTTTTTATTATAACCTTGAACATAAGTATTATTTTCTAAATCAAAAATCGTACGTAAATAATTAGTATAAAATTTCTGTGAAATCTTAAACATACTATTTAATAATTTATCAAATTGTAATTTATCATTGATATTATCACTCAATAAAATATTATTAAAATTTTGTAATTTCAAAGCAAAAAAGTTAACTAAAACAGTATCATATTGCAAATTATCGATATAACCATTTTCTATAAATGAACTACGATTTTGAAACACTGGCACCAACGCACTTGCAAAAAACGACTGTAAAAACTTAGATAAATAAAACTGACCGTTAAACTGTTGATAATATGTTAAATCTTTATTATTTATGGATGAATAAATTGAACCATTAAAACTAAAAACTTGACCAGTTCCAATCCGCATAAAACTAAAATTAAAACTTAAATCATCACTATTAACATTATTTAACTCTAAACTACCTGAAATAATTGTATTTGCTTCATCAACAGTTAAAATCATCCGATAAATTGCTTTTTTAATATTTTTAATATCTAATTCATCAACCGTCTCAAAATCAAAAATTATCCGCTTTGTTCCAACCTTATTCGGATTTTCATAATCCGCACTACCACCTTGTTGAACTCTAATATTTTCTTGCAAAACAGCAGTTAAAGAATAATTAATAAATTCTTTTACAAAATTTTGTTGATAAGTATTCGGCTCTAATATAACTTCACCAGTGTCTTTATTGATTGTTGGTGTTTCAGGTTCACCCTCACCATCTCAACGATATAGTGAATGAATATAAACATATCAACGATTATTAATTCTATGTCCTCCATGTTCTCCAACTTTTCAAATTAATTCACTTGAAAAATTAAATTTTATAATAGAAAAATTATCACTTTGCATTTGTTTAGCAATTAAAATATATCATTTATTATTTTTTTCATTATTTTCTTTTACAAAATTATCTCTATTAATTAATTTTCAATTATCTTGTTTTAACTTAACTCTTGGATAATGATTTTCTTTATAGCGGTCAACATTTTCCACAATTTTTTTAGATACATCATACATCTGATATTTTAAAGCAAAAGCATAAATAAAATCAGTTAAATCATTTAAAAAATTTTCCTTTTTAACATCATAAAATTTTTCAACCATATATGTATTTTTTCAACTATCTCACATGTGATAAAAACTAAAAAAAGATGAACTTGGTTTATCATAAACAACTCCTGTTGAATAACTATCTTGTAAAAAATCCAAATACCATTTATCATTAAACAATAATTTTTTTGATGTTTTTAAAGTTGGATTAATAAAATAATTTGTTTCAGACCAATTTTCAAAAAAACTGCTGCGTAAAAACATTGTATTAATAAAATCAGTTTCATTAATACCTTTATCAATACTATTCTCTTGTTTAAGTGTATAATGTTCTCCATTTAACGGTATAAACGCCGTTAAAGTAATAAATGGAATAACCAAACCTAAAAAACTTAAAATAAATATGGCAAATAAAGATAACGATTTTTTCATAAATTCAACTCCTAACTATACAATGTTTTTGAAACAATAAACCCAACAATATATAAACTTGATATTGTTAACATTAACGGATGACTAAACAAAACTGCCATTCTGCCAAATAATCAAATCAACCAAGTATCAGAATTATATAAATCCATAATAATATTTTTTGCTGATGTAAATTGATTAATAATAACAGTAATAAAACCAGTTCCAAATATAGCGATTGCCGCCACCAATAAAACTAATTTAATCATTATTTATGCATTCTCCTATATCCTTGTTCTCTTGTTTTTGCTTGTTTTGCTAAACTTGATAATTGTTTTTTATTACGATTAATTTTAAATTGTTTACGCTCTTTAATATGTTTTCGCATACCTTGTTTAGTATCAAAAACACCACGAGCAGTAGCAGAATAAATATTTGACACCCCCATTTGTACTGTTGAACCTAAATTATTATACTGTGTTGATGTGCCGTGAATTGCATAAATAGATAACTTAATAACCATAAAAAAGATTAAAAAATAAGCAATTGACGTATTTGTCATCGGTAACTTTGTATTTCAAATTACATCAAAAATAAACAAAAATATATCAAAAACAAAACTAAAAATCTTGTCTCAATTACTATTATTATTTTCAACTAATAAATTAATCATCTTTACTATTTCCTTTCTCTTTTTTAGGTTTTAAATTCTTTTTCAAAATATCAATATCAAATAACTCCAATCGTTCTTTAACACTTAATTTTGTAATTTCTGACCAATAATATTCTTTTTTATTAACAATTTCATTATTTTTTAAATCACGCACAAATTTTAATCATTGACTATCATACTTATTGGCAAATTCAAGAGGAATAATTATTTTAAAAAACCGAATTCCTAATCCAACATCCGACTTATGTTTTACTCGTTTACCTTCTGCTGTTCGTTCTACTGATTTTGTTTTTCAAATTTCATAATCTGTTATATCTTGAAAAATTCCAATTCGCATAATAAAGAAACGATTAAAAAAATTAAATCCCTTTTTAGCAACAGGTTTTTTCAATGAAATTGGAATAATAATTCCACTTGCTAACTGGCGAATATTATTTCAAATCATACCCTCACGCTGAGCAGTAAACAACGCACGATTACCAAAATGTCTCGCTAAAACAATTCACGGTATTTTACCACTATGAACTTTTTTCTCATCGTGAGGACTAGTTCCATCAATATACAAATAACTTTCATCAAATAAAATAACACTATCATCTGGGGGAACTGGTTTTGTTCTATCTGTAAAATCTAAATTTTTAAATGTTAAAACTTTTACTTTATCATCTTCTAACGGATAATTACTATAAATTTTATCTGTCAATAATTTCATAACTTGCGATAAATAAGTTAAAAGTAATGTTTTACCAGTTCCTAATTTACCAATAATTACCGACAACGGATTATCTCAAATAAATTGAACTAACCGAAAAGAATTTAACTGATAAAAAATATTTTCTCACAATCATCACACAAAATAAACACACTGCAAAGCAAACAACAATCAAAATACCAAACCAACACAATATAAAGAAATTATCCAAAATAATAAATCAATTAAACTAAATAAAATCATTGAACCACTAATATAACAATAATTTTTAAAGAAAAATATAAATTTTTTCATTTTACCTCCAATAGTTATTTATAATTAAACTAGTATTATTATGGTTTTTTCTCCCCACAAATCAAAAAATAGAGTGATAAAAATTAAGAAAATTTTAAAAATAATTTCAATATTATTGCCTATTATTGCCTATTATTGGAATTATAAACTTTTTAATCAATCCTATCGAAAAATTAATTACTACAATTAATTTTGTAGAATGAATATTTAAAAATATTAATCAAATAAATGCAAAAGAAATATTTTTTACAACATTATTTATATTAATAATTATTGCATTCATAATGAAAATATATATTATATTCAAAAAAAGATTTTAAAATTTTGTGGGGAGAGAAAACCATAATAATAACAAAATTTAATTATTTAAAACAACTAACTATTTTAAAAACCATTCACAAGAAAAACCAAGTTAATAACAAAATAACAATTCAAATACCAACCATTAAAGTTAAATATTCATTTTGCGTTAAATTCCACATTGTAATAGTTTCAACATTTGTTTTATCTATAAACAAAAATATATGAATAAAAAACTCTTTTAATTTAATTCAATCATTTTGCATATTTAAAAACTCCACATTTTTTGAATAAGTTTAAAAAACATTCCAAAAAACAAAACAATAAATAACACAAACGATATAACATATAAAAACTCAGGGGCATTTGCACCAATAATATAACTAACAAATTGAACTCAATAATCATATAAACTCATTTAATTTAAATCTTCCAAATCTTTAATTAATTGTTGCTCTTTTTCAACAGTTCAATTTATTAAATTATTATTGTTATTATTTGCTTTTACTTTTTTAGGTTCACTTGAAAATAACGCTTCTTTCATTTTAGTAAAATAATTTTGTTTATATTGATTATATAAATTGATTAATTCTGTTCCAGTTAAATATTTTCAAATATTTCGCTTTAAATTTTCATCATACTTTATAATAGGATAAGAATTATCATAAATCAAACCAATTGCTACTTGCTCTGAATGTTTTTCACTCGGATAAATAAACTTATTACTCAACCAAAAACCAATATGGCGATTATGATTGGGTAAATTAATAAAACTTGCTTTATCTGTTGTAAAAGGGATAAATTCCTTACTAATAAAATAATTTTCTATATTCTGATTTTTCTTAATATAATTACTCAATTTTATTAACTCCTTCAATTTGTCAATATTGAATTAATTTTTCTTTTTCAACATCAAAATCCACCTTAATTTCAAAAATATATTTTATATGCATAATAATCATAAAAATAAATGATATAAAAGCAAATACAGACATAATAATTTCAAAGAATGGAAAATCTTTACCATAACTTAATATTGAAAGATAAATAAATAAACTTAAAATAAATAAATTAATAATATGTCCAAAAAAACAAATCAAATTTAATCAAAAAATATCTTTAATAAAATCTCTCTTTATTTTTTTATATTCCTTAGTTGTTTTAAATTTCATATCCATAATATAATCTCCTAACTAAATATTTGTTGTAAATTAACAGCTCACAACTTAACTAGAAAAATTAAACACTTATTTAGAAAACATTTACAGCTTAATAAACAATGTTATAAATAATGTTCGTATAATGTTTATTTATTGTAATAAACACTGATTATTAACAATGTTATAAAAAAAGTTAATATATTGTTTATTTAATGTTTAATAAACACTGTTAATAAACATTGTTAAATATATAAAATAATAAAAATTGGCACACTGAAAATAACTATTAAGAACTTTAATAGTAAATATAATAAGTTCATTTTTCTATTTAATAAATTCATTTTTTACATCAAATCACATATAAAAACTAGTGTGCCACAGTTAAAATATATGATAAATAATAAATACTAAACTCCTTTAACCATAATACGGAAAAAATTTAATATTTTTATAATACAAAATATAGCAAACGGAATTAAAATAATTCACGCATCGCCTAAAAAAACCATTATCTCAGGTAAAATATTTGTTACACCATCTTTAACTTTTCATAATGCACTAGTTAATCCAGTTCAAATACCAGTCATACCCTCAGTCATATTTTTAGGTGTAGGTGCTGTTGTTGTTAAAAAATTAACCGCCGTTGTTAAATACATACCTAACATTATTTTTTATCCTCCTTTCTTTCAATTTCTTTTTTATCTTTTTTATTTCGTTCAATTTGACGAATTTTTTGATAAATTCCTAAACCAATATAAAGAAAAATCCCCAATACAATAAGAACACTAAATTAGGAAATAAAGTTTATTCAACAGTTGATTTAGGACAAAATAAAATTAATGTTAATGGTGGAACTGATGAAATTGTAATATTATCACAAGATTTTGAAGCATTAGATAAAGATACTAAATTAACTGATTTAGATAAAAAATTAGAATTTAATCCAACTACTGATGGAACATTAGAAAGTTATGTTATTGATTTAATTAATTTACAAACTATTGGTAAAACTAATTTTAAAATTACAACATATTCAGAAAATCCATTTACTTTAAATGATAATATTACTGCATTGCAAAACTTTCAAGGTGAATGACAAACAATGGCTAAATTTATTAAACCAAATGGTAATGTTCAAGCATGAAATAGTGTTATTAAAACAAGTGCTTTAGATTATGATTTACTTGAAGAAACAACATTTTTTTACCCTAAAGCAGTATTACCACCTGGCCCACTTACTTATAAACCTTATACTGTTGATATTATGCCTTCTAATGTAGTACTACCATTAATTGCTAAAATTACAGCACCAATGCAATGTACTAATACCACTTCAATAATTAGGCTTAATAATTTTTATAATTTATTTAACAATAAATTTAATGATGCTTATTATGAAACTGAAATTGATTTAAAACAAATTAATCCAACAATTACTACTTTAGAACAATTTTTACATGCTTATTCATCAATTCAATTTAATAATCTTAATCTTAATAATTTACAAGTTGAATGTGCACAACCAAATATAGAAAATTTTATTCCTGATAGAAATATTAATCTTTTGGGTGGTGTTTATAATTGTGAAGAAAGAAATTTTAAAACATTAAACGAATTAAGTTTACGCTCCATTGGTCGTTCACAAAATGATAAAGTTAATTTTATGGAAGGTAGTTTAATTTATGACCTTGCTAATATAAAAGAAAATAAAAAAAACAACATTATTTACCGGTGAAACTAATGATTTAACAAAAAATTTGTATGAAAGTACTTATGAAGCTATAGTAGTATGAAATTTTATAAATATTTTGGTAATGATAAAAATATTACGATAGATGTTTCTAATCCAAATGTTTTGGGTATTAGAAACAAAAGTAATAACCCTATTAGTATTACATTTATTCCATCTAGTTAGTTCATTATGCTAAAATTATTATGTAATTAAAATAATAAAGGAGATATACATATGAAAAGATTATTAAGTTTATTTGGTGCAATTACATTACTAGGAACAAGTACAACAAGTTTAGTTGGTTGTAGTAAAAAACAAGAATATACACCTGAAGAATTAACACAACTAAAAGAAAAAAATAAAATAAATACAACAGATGAAAATATTAAAAATAACTTAGAATGAATAGGACCACAAGAAAAACCATTTAATGAAGTTGATAGTAAATATTATTATGTGGTATGACATAGTAATTCAACCGAAAATTGAAGAGTTACAAAATTTAAAAATGACATAGAAATAAAAAATGGAAAAAGAGTAATTATTAATGAAAATGGAATAGAAAAATTATTTATTTTTATGGAAACAGAAGGTACTTTTAAATATGAAGCAGTAAAATATCCAAAAGACATAACAATTTTTTGGAATGGTTCATTTAATTGAAAATTTTGTGAACCATCTAGTGAAAAAGTTTTTAAAGCCGTTTATCGTTGAAATGGTGAAGAACAAAATGTACCTGATTTAGTTATTGATGATGATGGTAATATAAAAGTTAAGGGTGAATAAAAATGGCATTTATTAATAAATGATTAGATTGTGAAGTGCCTTATTGTAAAGATGAGGTGTTAGTAAAATTTAAAAAAGATGAAAATGGTGATTTAATAAGACAAATGCAAGGAGTATAGATTAAGTTGAAATTCAAAAGATATTTCTAAGGGTTCTTTGGGTAGATTAATTATTAATTATAAAACCCCAAATAAATTGCTAAATATTTTTATTTATAAAAACAATATAAAATATGAATTTACTTTTAATTGAGAAATTATACAATATTTATTTATGCCAATTATTGCCAATCAAAGTTATAAACATTTTGATATGAATTATTTAGTTTTAAATTTTAATTATAAAGAATTGATTAATATGGATATTCTTAAAAAATCTAATAGTAATTATTTTGTTAATGATGTTAAACAAAATTTTTATTCGTTGGATAATTTATTTTTAATTTTAGATTATTTTTATTTTAATGTTTTAAGAGTTATATTTGATATTTCTAATTTTAGAGAATGTATTTATTTTACATCTGATAATGGTAGTTTAGGTTTTGTATTTTTTGTAAAAAATGGTTTTTTATTATATCCAAAATCAATGGTTTTTAATATTTTAAGATTTACTGATACAAATATTTATTATTTAAAACCACAAGTGCAGTTGTATAATGCCTATACGATAAATAGTACTAATGATTATTTTTCTTATTATTCAAATTGAGATTATAAGACTGATATTTTACCTTCTAATAATGATAAATGAACTCAATCAATAAAATTATTAGATATGACAGATAGAACAAAATATCAAGGTTTTAATGTAATTAGATTTAATACAACTAGATTAACAGAGGATAGGTCTATTTCAATTAATGGTTTTAATTTTAGTCTTTATAATGCCACTGATTGAAATAATGAAATTAATAGTGGTAATATTTGAAAAATACCTTATAAAATTTGTAGTTGATATAATATTGCTTGTCATATTCAAAATGCAGCAATTTGGATTGTAAATAATTTGCCTGGTATGAAAGAAATTTATAAATTTGTTAATGGGATAGTACATGTGTTTATTAATGTACCTGAATTGTTTAATAATATTGGTAATTTGTTTGCTTTTGATATTACATTTAAGATTATGTTAAGTTCTATATTGGTTTTAGCAATGGTTAACGGACTTTTACGCTATTTTTAGTAGTAGTAAAATGTATTTTGTTAAGAAAAAAAGTAAGGTGGTTCGTGGATAAACCACCACACCACCTTACTTAAAGGGGTAAAAGTTGCGGAGCGACTTAGGGGCGAAGCCCCTTTTACTTGAATTAAGTAACACAACTGCCCCAAAGTAAAAATAAGTAAATTTGACAAAAGAAAAATAATAAAATATAGTTAAATTATGTATAGCAAATACATATAAATAAAAAAAAGAAAGGAATAATATATTATGAATATAAAAAAAATATTAAGTTTAATAGGAGCAACAGCTATAACAACAAGTGGAGCAGCACCTTTAATGGCAATGATGCCAAATAATAAAAGTTCAAATTTTTCAACAGCAGAAAGTAGCAGTTCTGTTACTGGTGGAGAAGATAAAATATTGAAAGATTCTTTATATAGAGATAATGAAAAACAAGAAACTTTTATTGCAGATTGAATTATTTATTTGTCTTCAAAAACAATTAAAAATTTAAATAAATTTTTAATTGATACAAGAGTACCATTTCTTGATATAAGAATTATTAATATGGTTAATTTTTTAAAATTAAAATTAAAAGAAATTAATGATAATAATGAACTTATTTTTGTGTCAAAAATAGAAGAAAATAGTATTTTTTATAGTAATCTTCTTGCTACATTTGGCAATATTTTTTCTAGTCCTTTAATAAATAGTATAAATGGTGTAATATTTACTGTAGATGATTTTGGAAATTTAGTTCATTTATTTAATCAATAGTATTTTAAATTTATTTTTAAACCGAAAAATTAATTAACAATATAAAAAACTAAAAATATAATCTAAATTAAAATAAAAAAACATTTATCAAAATGTTTAATGTATTTAAACCAATAAAAGTTTTCTTGAACGAAACTTTAAATATAAATAAATGTTTTTTATTTTTGTTTTAGAAAAGAAAATAAAAAATGAATGTAAATATCAATCCTTATAATTGTTTAACAGGAGAAAATTTGTATAGACCTTATATTGATAATAGTAATTTTGTTAATCAAAAATATTATGTTAAAAAAGTATATTATGGTCCTTATATTAAAACAGTTGTTTTACCGTTAGAATATATTAATAAATTTGGTAAGAGCAATCTAACTGGGATTAAAAATAGTTGTAAAAATCAAACTAAATTATTAAATAGTCGTATTCGTTCCCAAGCAAATTGTATTCGTAAAGCAATTCATAATTTTAGTGGTTGTAAAAATATGGGTTTTTTAACTTTAACTTATGATGAAAATGTCCAAGATATTAAAAAAGCAAATTATCATTTTAGATTATTTATTCGAAGGTTAAATTATTATTTTTCTAAATATAAGAAAAATAAATATAAAGATTTAAAATATCTTGTTGCTTATGAATATCAAAATCGCGGAACAGTTCATTTTCATATCATATTTAGTGAATATATCCCTAATAAAGTAGTTAGAAAATGTTGGCCTTATGGATATAATAAAAATTTACCAGTTGAAACCGGTACAAATGAATTTATTAGTAAATATGTTGTTAAATATATTGTCAAAGTCCAAAGTAATGAAAAAAAGCAAAAATATTTATGACTTAAATACCAAAGCATATTGTTTTAGTGCCAATTGTGTTGACTCAATTATTAAAGTTGGTGTTATTGAAATGTGTGAAATGGAATTAATCGCTTCATTAAAAGGTACAAAACATAATTTTATGTTTAATAATAAAGATGGTTATTTAATGGGTGTTAGCATTGATAGTGATTGAAATAAAGACTATTTTTGACAAATGAAAAAATATATTCCATATGATAAAAAACAATATCAACATTGAAAGGAACAAAAATTATTCTTTGAAAATTATAAAAAACGACATAAAAAAATTATTAGTTTAAACAACAATTTACTAATATAATAAAAATTTTAAAATTAAACATTTACATTTAGAATTATACATCTAAAAGTAATTTTTGTCATTAATATTTTAATAAATATTAATTTTTCAGTGTGTTTAAATAACTAAAACTGATATAATAAAAAAGTAGAGTTCTTGTTGATTGGGTACTCTACACTTTTATTTTATAGTAATTTTAGAAATATTTGACTTTAATTTAGTTATAGTATATAGGTAAGTTATTAAGTCATTAAAAGAGATAATGGTTTAATATTTAAATTGATAAACAACTTCATCCAATCAAAAATAATTAAATAATTTTCTCTTTTTTTAATTTATTTTTATTTTTTAAATTAAATTATAATTTTTTTGTTATTTAAGTTTGTTTATCAGTAGAACAGATAATATTTTTTATTAATTTTATTAAAAACAAATAATTTATATAAATGTGTGCGTCTTAGCAAATTATTTGTATTGTAAAAAAATAAACACTATTTATAAGTCTGATTATTATATTATTCAAAAATAGAAATGTGGTGAATAAATAATATGAACGACATTAGAAAAAAGATTAATATTTCTGAATATAAATAAATTTTTAAAATTGATGAAAACTTTAAAGACAAAAATATTATATCGTTTTACTTACCAATGTCTTTAAAACATTATTCTAAAATAATTCAAATAAGAGATAAGATTAAAATTTGGTCTTTTTCTGAAACAGTAAGATATTTAATTGATAATTGAGAAATTAACGATGTCTTAGAAATTGATAAGTCATTTTATAAAAAATTAGTTTCTAAAACAATAAAAATAACTCCTATTCAATATAATAAATTGCTGCATTTACAAGATACTTATAATTTACAATCTTTATCTAGTGTAATGTGTCAATTAGTAAACAATTAAAATATATAATTTAACATAAAAATTAAAAAAAATAATAATGGTTAGAATAATATAAAAATGTTGCTTCTCTATCACTGTTAAATATTGACTTGTCAAATGATATTTAATAAAGCAAAATGTACGATAAATAAATGTGTGTGAATCTTGTTGATTGGGATTTTTTAATTATTGATTAAATAAATGTAAATTAATTTAATGAATAGTTGGAAAAAGGAAAATATGATATATAATAAAATCATAAAAACTAAATTATGCTTTGTACTAGTCCTATAAAGTGTTATAATTTTCACGATAATAAACATCAAAAAAATATCAATATTAAGACATAGATTAGATGATTAATAATCTATGTCTTTTTTGTTTATATAAAGCGTTTTAAGGGGCAAATTAGACCTTAAAAGTAAGCAGTTATATTTATTTTTATAATTATTATTATAAAAAATAAAATTAAAATCAGATACAAATACAAGCAAATAAATACAGACACAGACAGAGACAAACAGATAGGCAAACAACACACGGGGAGGACATAAAGTCCCTCCTCCGTGTGTTGTTTGCGGGGTACAGGTAGCGAAGCGACCTAGGGGCGAAGTCCCTTTTACTTGATTAATTAAGTAACACAACAGTCCCAAAGATTTTTTAAAGAAATTTGACAAAAGAAAAATAATTAAATATAGTTAAATTATGTATATTAAATACATAAAAATAAAAAAAGAAAGGAATAATATATTTATGAATATAAAAAAATTATTAAGTTTAATCGGAGCAACGGCTATAACAGCAAGTGGAGGAGTGTCATTAATGGCAATGAGTCCATATCCTTCTTTTTCAAGTAGTAGCATCATTAATAAAAATGCTACTATAGATTTTAATACAAAGGATTTTTGTATTAAACATTCTATTCTTGAAGATGAATTATTATTTGACTGTAAAATTAATTTTACAGAAGAATTAGGTATTAATTCTTTAGATGAATTAAAAGAAAATTTTACTGGTTTTTATTTTAAAAATTTTAATATGTTTTTCTCTGTTTTAGACCAAGATTTAAATCAAGATACATATAAAGTTATTTTTCAAAAACCTAACGGATATTATCATTTTATTAGTCTTTCAGATAAAGAAAAAGATAACTTTAATTTAAAATTTTATAAATATAATCCAAATATAAATTATGAGGTAGAAATTATTTATAATTTAAATTTTATAGAAAAAAATGGTAACTTTTATTTGAATATGTCCTTTAGAGTAGAAGGATATTCAGAAAATAATAATTCAATTAAATTATTTATAGAACCAGAAAAAATACTAACTTTTATAAAAAATGTTTAGTTTTATAAATATTAATTTTAAAAAATGTATCGTGTATATTCAAGTTCCAAATTTATATCTCTTGTTAATTTGATGATAACATCATTTAAAATAAATGCAACTATTTTTTAAAAAATTAAAATATTTTATAAATATAACTTAATTTAATCATATTTAAGCACACTAAAAAGGATTTATTAAGAATTTTAATAAATTTATTTAATATTTTGTAAAAACATTTCTTTTGCACTTATTCAATTTAAACAGGGCCGTAATTTTTCATTAATTACATCATTAATTACTCAATTTAATCGTTTCTGACTAACTTTATTAAAATCAGTTCTCCTATGAAATCAATGTCTCAATTCACTATTCATATATTCAATTAAAGGTTTTTGACGAGGTTTACCAGCTTCACAAAAATATACTTGTGTTTCAACAAACATTTCTATTTTTCTTCATTTATAAAATTCTCTTCCTCTATCAGTTATTACGCCTTTTATTTTACCCATTAAATTATTTACTTTAACTAATTCTTTAAACTTTTTAAAAACCTCATTAGCAGTATGATTTTCTAATTTTATTGCAAAATATTTTCTACTTGATTGTTCTACTAAAACTAAAAGAAAAGATTGATGATTTTTACCAACCACCGTATCCATTTCAAATCATCCAAAATTAGAAAGTTTATTTTCAATATCTCAAATTGATTTAAAATTAGTTAATTTACCACGATTATCAACTTTTCCTTTTGTTTTATATTTTTTACCACGATGTCGCAAATTCTGTTTTAAAAAACCATAAAAACCTAAACGAATTCATTTATACAATGTTTTAACACAGGCAGGAAATTTAACACCAAATTTTAAAAAATAACGATAAATTAATTCTCTTGGAGAATCATGATATTTATTAAATCTAATTTGAATAAAATTAATCTGTTCTTCTGTAAATTCAGGTAGTTTTTTAATACATTTTTTTCGTTTTTTATAATAATCTTTATGTGCTACAACTGCTGTATAATCTTCTATTTTTTTAAATCTATTAATTTCTCTTTTAACAGTATTAATATCTCTTCCCGTTTGCCTTGATATTTCAGATAAATTAATTGTTCCATTTTTCTTTTTACAAGCATTAGAAGATAATAAATCTTTAAAAAATCTTCGTTCATCAAATTTTACATGTGTATAATCTTTCATATATTGTATCTCCAATCTTTTAAAGTTATTTATACACTATTTTTTAAAAAACTATTGACAATTATTTTTAAAGTTATAAAATTAAAGTATAAAAAGTTTCAAATTTGTATCTCTAAAAACTTGTTTTACAAAAAAGACTTGAAAAAGTCTTTTTTTAATTTTAAAATAAATATAATAAAAATAATATTAAGTTCTTTAATACATTTTGCTACGTTTTTAGTTCTTGATAAGTTTGTTATTACTCTTTTATTTAAACATTATGATTAAATAATAGCAATTTTAATATGCAAAAAGGAGTAAAAAATGAAAGAATTTAATCCAAAAACAGCAAGTTTAGCAACTTTTTATCGTAAAATAGAGCAATTTTGAGAAAATAAATCATCTGATAAACCATATACTTTAAATGATTTAACCAATGAATTCAATCTTTCTCGTCATTGAAGACAAGAAATTTATCGGAGCGAAAAGATAGTTCCTTTGCTTGAACGACAAGTTGATAAAATTGAAAGTGAATTAATTAAAGCAATGGTTAAAACACCTGATGGAGTAAAAACATATTGACAACGAGCATTTAATTATAAATATTCACTACAAGAAAAACAATTAGAACAAGAATTAAACTTAAATAATCAACAGCCAATAATAGTTAATTTACAAACTGATATTAGAGATATTAAAAAAGAGAGTGATAATGATGCTTAATCATTTTACTTATTTGTTAGAAACTCCTTATTGGTTATTACAAAATAGTAGTATTGGTAATAAATATCCCTTTGCTAAAAAATATGAATTAGTTAATGAAATTAATCAAATTGGAACACGATATAGTGGTAAGACTATTTCAAATATTAAAATGTTTGGTGAATTATTAAAAATTAGTTTATTAATTAAACAACGAATTTGTATCATTGCTAGCATGTATTGGAGTAAAGATTTAAAAGATAGTGTATTTCAAAATATATGAAATATGTTAGATGAAAATCATATTCCTTATACTATTAATTTATCAAATTTTACTTTTACTTTATCAAATGGTAGCAAAATATATTGTAAAGGTTTACATTCACCAAGTCGAAAAGAAAAATTAAAAGCTTTTGCTGATTTGAATAAATATAAATTAGTTATTGATTGAAGAGAAGAATGTGACCAATTTCAACAAAAAGATTTAAGTGATTTAGAATTTGCTATTCGTGGTTATCAAAATAAAATAACAATTAATACTTGTAATCTTGAAAGTTTAAAAAGATATATTGTTGGTTATTGTAATGAATTATTACCTTTTAATGAAGAAATAATGCGTAGTAAATATGAACAAATTAAATACATCGAAAAATGAAATATGAAGATTATTATTCATTATTCTAGTTGAAGACTTAATTATGAATTACCACAAGATAAAGTTAATGAACAATTAAGATTAGAACAATTAGATATTGAAAGAGCAAGAGTATGAAGTTGAGGTTTACCAGGTAATACTAGTGGTTCAATTTTTGCAAGATATATTTATATTATGCAAGCAACAGATATTATTCAACCAACAAAATTATTGGGTGGAGTTGACTTAGCAAACTCTACTAGTCCAAAAGGACATACAACAGCAGCTATTTTTTGACTATATAATTTATTTGATAAAAAAGCATATAAAGTCGCAGAATATACTCATTCAAATGCTACACAACAATTTAAAGGACCATTAGAACAAGTAAAAGATATTTTAGAGTTTTATAATAATCAATTAAATCAATATTTTAATTTAATACAACAAGGTATATCAATTAATGTTGATGATAGTGCTTATGCAATATTATAAAGTTTAAATCGAGAAAAATATAATTATAGTTTTGGTCAATATATGACATTTAAACCAGCACAAAAACAAAAATTTAAAGTAAAGCATCGTATTGAAGCATTTACAATGTTAATAAATACTAATCAATTAAAATGATTATGAGAAAAATGTCCTGTAAGTAAAAATCAATATGAATTAATTCAATGAGAAGATAAAGAAGATTCAAGGGAAGAAAGAATGCTAGACTTATATGATGATACATTTGATAGTTATTTTTATGCTTTACACTTTGAATTAATACCAATGGTTAAACATAATAATTCACCAGATTATAAATTATGGCAACAAAGGGAGTGAATAACTTAATGAAAAAAGATATTTATGTAATACATGATGAGCGTGTAATAAATGCAAAAAGACCATATATGTCTGTTTGTGGACAAGTTAAAAAAAGACTTTGTCAAGAATTAAAAAAAGATAATATTGCAATATGTAAATTAAATTTATATAACGAATATATTAAAAAATATAAAAAAGTTAAAGTATGTGTAAAAGTTTTATCAAATGAACCTAGTTTATTAACTGTAAATATAATTAATTATGGACTTATTTTAAAATTAAAGGAGCAAAATAATAATGAATAATAGTACATACCCTTCTTTACCAAACTTAAATGATATTAATAGTGTTTTAAAATATTATAATTATGATTGAACAATTAATTTAGCAAATATTATTGCTCGCCATCAAATGCGTTTAGTAAATGGTAAAGATATATTATTTAAGTCTCATCGTAAAGACATTTTAGAAAAATTAAATTGATGATATGAAACTTATAAAATAAAAGAGAAATTAGATAAAAATGAATTAACAGCAAGTTTAATGGGTAAAACTATTTTTGGTTTATCAGAAACTAGTGATGGTAATATTGATTTATGAATTAATCCATTTAACTTTACTTCAAGAGTAAGTAAAATAAATGAAATTGAACAAGGTGCTGATATTTGATTAAATTATCATCAATCAGATAGTGGTTTTATTTTAAATTTAATTTGTACTAAAGATAAAATAATTATTAAAGGTTGACCTAAAAATAATGAAGTAGTTGTTGGTCAAAGTAAAACAGAAATTAAAGATGATGTTAAACCTATTTTAGTACAAGAATTTAAAAATAAATTAGGTATTATTCCTTTTTGAGAAATGATAAATGAACCTAATCCATTATTTTTATCAACATCAACTACATTAAATCCATGACCTACAATGTCAAATTGTTATAAATTACAATTTGATTTAGAAGATAGTTTTAATATTAAATCAAAAGAAAGATATGCAAATCGTACACACTGATATGGTCAATTAGATGATAATTTAATGACTGCTTATAATAATGGTAATAAAAAAGTATTACAAGATGTATTTGGTGATATTTTTATTCAATCAGGTCAAACAGCAGCAGATGGAACATCATCTCAATCTTTACAAGTAGTACAAGGTACACCAATTTTAGAAACATATACACAAGACTAAAAATCTATTATTGAACAAGTATATATAGCATCTAATTTTTCTAGTCCTTTTGGCGATGCTTCAGATAGTGAAGAAAATAAAACACAATCATTAATAAAAAAAACAAAAGACTTAGAAAAACAAGCATATTTACAATCATATCGTAAACAATATTATACTAAGATGTTTGATATTGTTTTAAAATATTATGGTTTATGAGATGGTAATGGTGAACGGCCTTATGGTTTTGATTTTGTTAGTGCTAGTTTAGTTGACCAAATGCGACAAAATGAATTAATTACTGCTAGATTTAGACAATGGAACAATGGAACCAATAAGAGCAATTACTGAATATGATAATATTGATGAATTAGAAGCAACTAAATATTATGAAAAAATTGAAAAATGACAAGATAAAATGCAAACCAAAGAAATAGAACATAATAATAAATTACTAGAATATGATGAAACTGGTAATAATCAAAATGCCTTACAAGGTAGAACAGAAATTAAGGAGGATTAAAAAATGAGTAGAATTAACCCAGGTGTTATGGAAGAATTAAGAAGACAAGCCCATGATACTTTAATAGATATTAGAGAAAATATACGAGATAATAGACATTGAATGGTATTTCCTTTTAATGTTTATAGTTCATATATTCCTGATACAGAAACAGGCTGAAAACCTAATAATGCAAAACCAAGTGATTATGGTAGTTATTCACGCATATTTGATAATATGGAAAGTACGATTGCTCAATGACAAGGTAGTTTAAAAATAGTTCAAAAATATAAAGGTAAAGAAATTAATATTTTAAATATTGATGATTTTAAAAAGCAACCAGTTGACTCAACAATATGAGCCAATTAAGGAAACACCTTTTGCGATAAAATTAAAAGATGAAAATGAAAATAATTATTGAAAATTAATTGATGGTGAAAATATTTATGATATTAATAGAATGTTAGAATATTTAAAACAATATAAATTAAGTTATTTTATAAATAATGATAATAAAGCAGATAATTTTTATACAAAAGAAGTTAAAGTTGGTAAATATTGAGATGCTTATATGATTGATGATAGAAGTTCAATTCAATTTGGTGAAGCCAAATTTGAACAAGTATTTACTCAGCAATCAACAGAAAGACAATATACTTTATTAATTTTAGATGAAGATTCTGAAAAATTAAATATTAATGATTATTATAATTTTTATACTGTATTTAATGACCGTGGTTTAAATATTGGTGGTGGTGATATTAATTCTGCCCCACAAGATAGACAATGATTATATCCATCAAATGTTATTAATTATTATTCACCTTATGATGGTAGTTTTTTATGACAAGAAATTACTTTTTCAAGTATTAATGACAAAATTAGTCATAGTGGTTTATCAGTACGACAATTTATACAAACAAGTGCTCCTGGTGAAGGTTATTGTTTTCCTAAAATAACTTATGATGAAAAACTAAATAAAGGTATTGTTGAATTAGATAATATTTTATTAAAAGACCCTGGTGTTAGAGCAATGGCAGTTAAATTTTATGGTAATCCTATTTTATTTGATATGCTTGTTATTGGTCGACCAATTATTAAAGGTGAATTTAATAAAAAAGTAATGAATTCTCGTGATTTATTAATGTATAACATGTATCCTGCTCCACCTGATAAAATAAATACTTATGCATTACCCGAAGTAAGTTGATATAATATTTAAGGTATACAACCAACAATTATTACTGGTTATAAAGATTGAAAAGAACATATACAATCAATGTCTGATTTTTGAATTGAAAAAAATAATGAAGGTATGGTAATAACTGATAAAACAACATCAACTGCAACTAATCCAACCGTTGGAACAACTATTAATGAAGAAGGTGCAAATTCTAAACCTTATTGGTCTAAACATTGAAAAATAACACCACCAGCAAAAGTAAAAGTAAATAGTGGTAATGTTGATAATATAATTAGTACACATAATTAGTACACAAGCATCATCATATTTTAGAAGAAAAGATGAATTTGGTAATACAGTAGGACAAGTTCAAATTGAATATAATAAAATGGGCTCATGTAATATTTGAGATATTTTAAATATGAATAATTTTATTAATCGTCAAATTACTACATTACCTTTAAACTATACACAAAAATTAGTATTTAATCCTTTTACTATTCCTGCTGTTGGTAAATTCTTAAATTTTGTTTCATTTGGTATTCCATGAGATTGAATTGGTAATTTAACAATTACTCAAGATGATAAATGACCTAATTTTCCATGACTTAATGGGTTTATGAGTGGCGCTAATGTTTATAGTTTTTATAATGATGCTTTTTGAGGGTCTAAATCTGCTGCTGCTGGTTATTTACCTTTTGAAATATTTAGAGAACAAGGTAATGATAAAATTGGTGCTTTAATTGGTGCTAATGCTACTAGTTTTAGTTTTACAACTTTATTAACTGATAAATTTAAAGGTACTGTTTTAAATAAAGATTGTACACCAACTAGTGAATTAGTTTATTCAACTTATAATTTAAAACAATTAAATAAAAAAACTAATAGAGTTTATTTAATTAATGAACAAACCAAAGCAGTTGATGCTCAAACACCAGTTAGTGATAGTGAAAAAGATAATGATTTAGAATTTTTACAAACACCAAATGGTGTAAATTGTAGTTATATATCAGTGATTGTTGAAGCAAAGTTATCACATTATTATTGGAGTATTTCACCATACAGAATGAGCAAAAGAATTACAACAACAATTTCCTGAACAAACAATTGTTTCTTTATCATATGATTTGTCTGTTCCCGAAAATTGTTATGCTTTATTTGAAGAAATAAAACAGTATCATATTGTTTTATTTATTAATAATGCTGGTTTTGGGAAAAAAGGTCTTTTTATAACAATTCCTTTAGCAGATGAATTAAAAATGATTAATCTAAATATTAAAGCAGTCCATATTTTAACTAAACTTTTTACGCAATATTTTATTGAGCAGAAAAAAGGGCAAATTATTAATATTTCTTTCCTTATATGCTTTAGCATATATTTTAAGTTTATCTGTTGCTATTAATAATGAATTAAAGAAAACAAAATTACCAGTTCGTGTAGTTACTATTTGTATTGGAGCCACACAAAAACTGCGTTTTTTAAAAATTCTGATTTTAAAAATAAAAAAACCTTGCCAGGTTTAATGTCATTAGAACGATTTATTAAAAAATTTTTACCAAAAGCATTAAGAATAAAAAGAAAAAAATATTTAATTATTGGTTAAAAAAATCGTTCTTTGAAACGTTTATTTCGTATTATTCCACAAAAATCTACATTAAATTATACATATTTAATTCAAACTAAAGATTAAAATTTTATATATGGATTAATTTATGCCATAAATTAGAAATTCTTTCGGATTAAAAAATATATTTTAAAATTATTGTTAACCCCCTTGATTTTTTTTTTTTTTTTTAATAACATAAAAGATATTTCGAATATATATGATATTAAAATATATATAAGATATTTGGGGTATAGTTATTTTTAAAAGGATGGATTTAAAGACTATGAAAAAGCTATTAGCAATGTTGGGAGTTGCAATTTTTAGTGTGGTTAGTGTTGGTTCTGTTATTAGTTGTAAAAATGCTTTAAACAATAATCACGATAATAATGAAAATGAAATTGACTATAATGGAGATTTAAAAATTTTAAATGATATAACAAAAGCAGCATCAAATGAGATTCAAAAATACACAGCAGAAAAAACTTTAATTGATACTAATTCTTACTCAAATATTGATTTTGAAAACTTATTTTCAATGGTAATAAATGATCACCAAAAGGAAATATTAGAGGAAGAAGATGATAAGGTTGCACCATTTTTAGCAACTCTTAAAACTGGTTTTATGGCAGTTTTTAATAATATTAATCAAGAAATTACTAATAAATATTTAAACTATTATCCAAATAGTTTTCCGCTGAATATTGAAGCAGATAGTGTAAACTTTATTTTAAATTTTATTGATATTGAAAAATTAGGTAAACTAGCATATATTAATACGGAAGGTTTAAAAGCTGTTCGTTTAGATTTTAAATTTAATGTTAACATCAAATTTAAAAAATTAGAAACAGTTGTACCATTTTTAATTCAATATACTATTACCAATGATATTGATAAAATGCAAAAAATTTTAAAAGCAGTAGTAGAACAAATATCAAAGTCAATCATTAAATTTTTTAATGAGAAGATGTCCGATGATATTATTGTTGATAAAAATGAAACTTTCAAAAGTATTTATGATAATTTTGATTTAAATTATGCTTATGATCACAGTATGTTAGATACAATTGTCCAAAAAGAATTAGAAAAAGGATTAAAAGAAGATGATACGTTGGGAGAACTTGGAGAAAATATCACTTATGCTAGTGATGAAAAAATCTTAATTTTATTAAATTCAATTATTAATCCAGATACAAACGGTGTGATACCAGTCTTGCCATATGATGAAAAATATTCCTGGGTTAATACTGGGTATGCTCCAGACAAATTAACACCTGAAAATTTCTTAGAATTTTATGGTGAAAAATTAAATATTTTAACTGCTTCAACTGCTGAAAAATTACAGTTAGGACAGTTTAAAATTAATTTAGCAAAAATTTTAGTTGCTGGATTACCGTTATCAGGAATTTCAGTAAATGACAATAAACCAATTTATATTAATGTAGGAATAACACGAGCAGGAATGATCAAAAAGATTGAGAACTTTGGACGAATTATTGCTGCGTTTTATAAATATTTCCAAATTACATGAGATATTATTGTTCATATGGAAGGGGTTATTTTCTTACCAATTAAAAAATGAGAAACATTAAATAATCAATTTGCAAAAAATCCTGATTTATCGCTTCAAACAATTTGAAACAATTATTTAAGAGAATTTAAGGAACAACCTGAAATTAAAATTTTACCTGATATTGAAAAGTTCTGAGTTACAGCTCATAACAAATTTAATGTTGACATTGGTACAGATCGTGCATTTACTTGACATTATGGATGATATAATGAACTTAAATTTCGTTTTGGTGTTAATCAAACAACGAATAATATTTATTATACACCTTGACCAATTGATAAATATCGAATTTCGTTTAAACCAGAAGACTATGTTTATCCATCATCATAAGATGTTAATTATGATAGGTTAAGAACAATAAAGTTTACTTTATTGTTTTTTATTTATAAATTATTGAATTATGTAAAATGAAGTGCAACAAATTTTTATTAATTTAATTAAATAATATAATAAAAATTTGTTGCACTTCATTTTACATAATTCAATAATATTTTACCCAATAAAACAATAACTTATGATCCTACTAATACTACTAATACTATTGAAAAAAATAAATATTCAATGAAAGATTTAATTAAAGAGCCTAATTTAGTTGAGATTCCATCTAATTCAATAAATGATATTCGTAATGCGCTATATTATAAAAATCCGACTTTAAATCAAGTTTTAATAAACCTTGGAAATATTAACAGACAATAATGAAACAACATTACATAGAGTATTAAAAGAAAAAAAACATTATGCTAAATATTGATTGAATTAAGTTTCAAGATATTAAGAAAGATTATGCTGTTATAGTGCCTGATTCTAGTAAAAAAGATAATAATTATATTGGAAGAAGAATTAAAGTATTTTTTAAATTAATCTAAATTTTGTAAATTTGTTTTAAAAAAATTATATTAATTAAAAGTAATAATGCAGTGTTTATCATATTATACATTAGTACTTTTTTTAAAAAATGTCCTTGTTTTTTTTCTTAAAAAAAGTTATAAATAGAGTAAGCAGTTGTATTGTTATAAAAATTTATTTACCAAAATTTTATCAAAAAGATGGATATATAAATTATCAAAATAATATTATAAATTTTGTTTATTAAATAATATAGTTAAAAGAATCAGGGAATTAACTAGAAGTTAAACGATAATTAGAAGTTTATTATTTTCGTGTTTTCAAATTTTATTATTCTGAATATATAACACATAATTTTACTACTTGATTTAAAAAAATATTATTTTTAAATATTTAAGAAATAAGATAAAACTATGAAATCATTATTTCTTAAATCTATTAATTATTAATAGTTAGTAATTCCTTTTATATTATCTATTTTTACAAAACTATAAACAATAATTTTAAAGTAAACGAAATAATATAATAACTAGTTAGCACTAATCAAAATGTTAATTAAGAAAATATGATATTTTAGAAATTATTAAAAATTGATTTAAATACTAAAACAAAAAAGAAAGTCATTTAAGTTTCTAACCTTTGTATAATTCTATTATCTCTTAATCATTTTTGTTGCTAATTAAATTGGTACAAGTAAATTTTTAGCAATTGCGGTATTAAAACCATCTTAGTTTTATTACTAAGTTATCACAAAATAAAATTATAAATTTAGTAATAAAATAAAATTAAATTTAGTAACAAAAAAAGTATTACTCCCTATTGGACTTAAATAATATTTCTAACTTTTAAAAATAATAATAAATTTAAAAATTTCCTTTTAAAAATAGAAAAAATATTAATTTTCCATTCCCTTTATATATATAACTTCATATATAACTTCAGATAAGAAAGAAATAATATTTAAGTCCTTATTTTATATTGATTAATTTAATGTTTAAGAAAGGATAGAAAAAACATGAAGGTTACACCAATTATTTTAGGAACATTAGGAGCTATTAGTAGTGCAATACCTGCAATTAATACATTTAATACAAGTAAAAATCCAACTACCGTTGAAGTAAGTAGTATAAAATCAAATAGTGATAATTTATGAAATGATTCATTCCGTGATCAAATTGAAAATATTAAAAATAAACTTGATAATATGGATAGTTCACTTACTAATTCAAGCAAAATATTAGAAGATCTTAATCAAGAATCATCAATAATTTCAATGGATGATTTGCAAGAAATTTTTAATGCAATAATGGGTGAAAATGATAGAGAAGATATTATTGAAGAAACAATTCAAAGTGCTTTTGCAGAAGCGAGTTATGACAGTATTACCGTTGGAGAAACAATTGAAAGTGGTCTTTTAACTGGTTCATTAGGAACAGTTGTAACAGCATTAGGGTTAGCAACAGCCATTGCATTAGTAATATATGGTGGATATTATACTTACACAAATTGAGATGATATTAAATCTTTTTCAAATAAAGCTGTTAATAATGCTAAACATTATATTTCAACAACAACAGATTATTTAAAAAGTTAACTATCTTTTTAACATAACAATTTTTAAAACATGATAATTTTATATAAGAAAGGATAATTAAATATGAAAAAACTAATAGTTATTTTTGGGGCATTAGGACTTAGCATCAGTGGCTTAAATGGGGCATTAATGGCAATTCCTGCTTTAAATCCTTCAAATCAAACTGTATCACAAGAATTTATTATTAAAGATATTATGGGGGATATATCAAATTCAGAATTATTATCATCAAATATTTACCCGTTATTAAATTCAGATAAGAAACCATCTAAAGTTAAAACTAATTCTGGTTTTAAAATGTTGAAAAAATTTCAGAATTTTACTAAAAAAGTATATAAAGAATTTAAAGCAGATGCTAAAAGTCTTGTTAAGAATGGGAAAAAGATTAAACCGATTGAAAAAACTGTTGTAAACAAAATTGTTGCAACTGAAAAAATCATTGGTAAAAAAATTATCCCGCCTAAAGCTATTGAAACAGGGCTAGATAAAGTTGAAAAAATATCGGAAATTGGTATTAAAGATATTGTAAAAAGAAACCATGGGATTAAAAACTTTTTTACAAAAAAAAGTAATAAAGTAAAAAAAGTTGTTTTTAAAATATTTCCAAAAAAAGATGTTGTGAAGAATTTTAAAATTTTTCTAGAAACTCACGGTAAAAATATTAAGACAGGAATTAAAAAAGGACCACGAATATTAGGGCAAGTAGTAGGTCAATTTACTAATGGTTTAGTATGTTCTTTATTTGGACTTGCGCCAGGATCAATAAGAATAGCATTAGGTTCAGCAATCATTGGCGCAGTTGGCTACTATGCTTACAATCATCCTGATGAAGCAAAAAGTTTTGCTAGTTCAGTATTTGATACAACAAAGAATACTGCATCTTCAACGGTTCAGTTTTTAAAAACTTGATGACCATTTTAAGATTTTTATCTAAAAATAAATAAAAAAAGCAATTTATGAATAGGCATCGTGTACGATGAAGCGGCAAAAAAGCAACTCTTGTTAGAGTTGTTTTTTATTTGAAATAAAACAATTCCTAAAAGGAAGTAATTATAATTAAAGAACAAAAAATATGTGATGTTAATGATTGTTATCAAATAATATCATTCATTACTGAATAATTTTTATCAAATAAAGTTTTATGAATTTGTGAAAAACATAGAAATTTATTGAATAAAGTAAAAGAAAAAACACAAAAGTGGTTTTATAAACGCTTAGAAAATTCAAAAATTATCTTTGATTATGAAACTGGTTTGTTAAAAATTTGATTTTATAAAACTTAATGCAGAGTGGGACGTTTATTTAAAATAACTAAGTGCTTCCATAAGAACATGAGTTTATACTCATTCCCACAGCCGGCCGAGGCAAGTACTGAAATAATGTATGAGAAAAAAGGTAAATCGGGTCTGGATATTATTTTTAATAACTTGCGATAGTCGTGATAAGTTCAGGGTTAATATCAAACGACAATAAAAATAGAGATAGTAACTTTACAATTAAATCTGCGAAAGATTTACTTCTTAGAAATGGCGAGGGTTAAAACAACAAAACCAACATTTGGCTCTTCAAGGTGTGAGTAAATTTAATTTAAAAACTGAACGCTTTGATCTGAAAATGGTGCAAATGAAGAGAGACATATTTTCTGGCGTCAAACAAATAAAAATAGTTGTATATTTACAAAATACGAAATATAGAACAACAAATTAAGGAGGTAAAATGAAAAAATTAAATAAAACTTGTATTAAAAAAAGATATTGAGCATATTACTTTAAATGTAATCAAGAAAATAAATTAAATGAATTAATGCGTAAAAGTTACCTGGTTTCACAAGATGAAATTACTGATGAACATTGAGCATTAGGTAAAAAAAATTAGGATTAAAAAATCTATGAAATGTCAAAGAATTAATTGTAATAATAAAAATGCTTATTTTGGAAATAATTATATTGAAAAAATTGGTGATAAATTAGAGTGAAATTTAGGTTATAAAAAAGAAATTATATTATGTTAAGAACATTGATTACAAACTTATCAATTAGAAAATTTAATTATAAATAAAAAAATATGAGGAATTAAATTATGGAAAAAAGATACTTATTAGTAATGAAATATGAAAATGAAGTTATAACTAAATCATTTTATAAATTAGAAGAGGCAAAAATTACTGCTAATGTTGAAAATCAACAAGAATGATTAACAACTATTATTGATTTAGAAGATGAAAATATTAAATGACAAAGGATGTGAATAATATGTGAAAAGATGAAGATGGCAAAGTTTATACTGAAGAAGATTTATTTAATGAAGCATTAGAAGAATGCTTGCTATTCAGAAGAGAGTGCTTATTACTATATTGAAAAATTAATTATGGAAAAGAATTTGGAGGAATTATAAAATGAAAACATTACAATATATGATTAAAGATTTAACAGGAGTTACTGTTGAAGAACAAAAAATAAATGAATATTTAGATTTACAAGATGCTGATTTATTTTATGCTAAATTACAATATATTGTTTTACGTAGGGCTGATTTAAAAAATATTGAAATTACAAAAAACAATTAGAACAATTAACTTTTATTAAGGAGGAATAATAATGACTAAAATAATTAAAGAATTAATTATAAAAATAAAACAAGAAATTAAATTGTGTAATAGTTCTTTAGCATTAAGAACATTAGAAGATTTAATAAATAAATATGAAAATGAGCTTGTTGAAAAAGAAAGAAAAATTGATTTGTTATTAATAGCAAATAGAGAAATTACTTACTCAACTAAAAGTAGAGAATATAATCAACAACAATTATATAAAGAAGATTTTGAAATTATATATTGATGTAAAATTCACGATGTACCACATGTATTACCGGGCAATATTCAACTCCATACTCTTGCTCTTTCAATATCTAATTGTTTTAATCTTTCTATCTTATTTTTTCTTCTTGTGGTAATAAATAATTTAATCTTCAATTTGTATAATGAATAATAATTTTAATATTTCATTTTTAAATATACTTAATTTGCTCATATTTACTACGCATTATTTCTTCATTAAAAGGTAATAATTCATTACAATAACCAACAATATATCTTTTAAATTTTCAGGATTACAAGTATTAATTGTTATTTTATTTTGATAACCACGAATGGCAAACTCTAAATCACTTAAATCTTTTTGTTGAAATTGATCACATTCTTCTCTTCAATCAATAACTAATTTATATTTATTCAAATCAGCAAAAGCTTTTAATTTTTCTTTCCGACTTGGTGAATGTAAACCTTTACAATATATTTTGCTACCATTTGATAAAAAATAATTTATGACTGCTTACTTTTAATGTCTAATTTGACCTTTAAAACGTTTTACACAAACAAAAAAGACACAGATTATTAGTCCTAATCTATGTCTTATATTGAGATTTTTTTGATGTTTATTCTCGTGAAAATTATAACACTTTATAGGACTAGTACAAAGCATAATTTAATTTTTATGATTTTATTATATATCATATTTTCCTTTTTCCAACTATTCATTAAATTAATTTACATTTATTTAATCAATAATTAAAAAAATCCCAATCAACAAGATTCACACACATTTATTTATCGTGCATTTTGCTTAAATATCATTTGACAAGTCAATATTTAACAGTGATAGAGAAGCAACATTTTTATATTATTCTAACCATTATTATTTTGTTTAATTTTTATGTTAAATTATATATTGTAATTGTTTACTGATTAACACATTACACTAGATAAAAATTGTAAATTATAAGTATCTTGTAAATGCAGAAATTTATTATATTGAATAGGAGTTATTTTTATTGTTTTAGAAACTAATTTTTTATAAAATGACTTATCAATTTCTAAGACATCGTTAATATCTCAATTATCAATTAAATATCTTACTGCTTAATAAAAAGACCAAGTTTTAATCTTATCTCTTATTTGAATTATTTTAGAATAATGTTTTAAAGACATTGGTAAGTAAAACGATATAATATTTTTGTCTTTAAAGTTTTTATCAATTTTAAAAATTTCTTTATATTCAGCAATATTAATCTTTTTGCTACGGTCGTTCATATTATTTATTTACCACATTTCTATTTTTTAATAATATAATAATCAGACTTATAAATAGTGTTTATTTTTTTTACAATACAAATAATTTGCTAAAACGCACACATTTATATAAATTATTTGTTTTTAATAAAATTAATAAAAAATATTATTTGTTCTACTGATAAACAAACTTAAATAACAAAAAAATTATAATTTAATTTACAAAATAAAAGTAAATTAAAAAAAGAGAAAATTATTTAATTATTTTTGATTGGATGAAGTTGTTTATCAATTTAAATATTAAATCATTATCTCTTTTAATGATTTAATAACTTACCTATATACTATAACTAAATTAAAGTCAAATATTTCTAAAATTACTATAAAATAAAAGTGTAGAGTACCCAATCAACAAGAACTCTACTTTTTTATTATATCAGTTTTAGTTATTTAAACACACTGAAAAATTAATATTTATTAAAATATTAATGACAAAAATTACTTTTAGATGTATAATTCTAAATGTAAATGTTTAATTTTAAAATTTTTATTGTATTAGTAAATTGTTGTTTAAACTAATAATTTTTTTATGACGTTTTTTATAATTTTCAAAGAATAATTTTTGTTCCTTTCAATGTTGATATTGTTTTTTATCATATGGAATATATTCTTCCATTTGTCAAAAATAGTCTTTATTTCAATCACTATCAATGCTAACACCCATTTTATAACCTTGTTTATCAACAAACATAAATTTATTTTTTGCACCTTTTAATGAAGCAATTAATTCCATTTTGCACATTTCAATAACACCAACTTTAACAACTGGGTCGGTGCAATTATCACTAAAACGATATGCTTTAATATTTAAATCTTTAAGATTTTTTGATTTTATTTTATCTTGTGTTTTAACAAAATACTTAGTTAAATATTTAATAATATATTTATTAGTACCTTTTCTAACTTTAATTTTTTTATTCATTCCATAAGGTCAACATTTTCTAACTACTTTATTAGGTATATATTCACTAAATATGATATGAAAATGAACTGCTCCGCGATTTTGATATTCATAAGCAACAAGATATTTTAAATCTTTATATGTATTCTTTTTATACTTAGAAAAATGATATTTTAACTTTTTAATAAATAAATTAAAATGATAATTTGCTTGTTTAATATCTTGCATATTTGCAGCATAAGTTAAAGTTAAAAAACTTAATTCTTTACAATCACTAAAATTATGAATTGCTTTACGAATACATGCTCCCTTTGGTCTTACACAACCATTAACTAGTTTCTTATCATTCTTACCAGTGTTTTTAATTCCAATAGGATTGCCACAATTATTGCGAATTGCTTACAAAGGTAATAAAACATTTTTAATACTATCAGTATAAAAAATTTTTTTAAATAATAATCTTGTTTAAAAGAACTCACATCTATTAAATTATCTTGAGCTAAATTACTATTCATCTTAACACCTAACTAATTAAAAAACCATTAGTTTACTCAAAAATTTTTTTCAAATCTCAAAAAGTTTTCAACATTTAAGAAACTTTTTATTAAAAAACCATTTTTTTAAAAAAATACAAAAACTAAATTACCATTATCAGATGTAGAATAAATAAATTCTCTAAAATTAGAAATATCAAATATAGTTCTTAAAACATTAGAATAAAAATAATCTAAAACTTGAAATAAATTATCCAATGAATAAAAATTTTGTTTAACATCATTAATAAAATAATTACTGTTAGATTTTTTAAGAATATCGATATTAAGCAATTCTTTATAATTAAAATTTAAAACTAAATAATTCATATCAAAATGTTTATAACTTTGATTGGCAATAATTGGCATAAATAAATATTGTATAATTTCTCAATTAAAAGTAAATTCATATTTTATATTGTTTTTATAAATAAAAATATTTAGCAATTTATTTGGGGTTTTATAATTAATAATTAATCTACCCAAAGAACCCTTAGAAATATCTTTTGGATTTCAACTTAATATATAATTTAAAGCAGAATTTTTAATTCTATTAAATCAATAATTATCATCATTTTTATCAGCACTTACATTTGGAATAAAAGAAGTTATAATTCCAAAACTAAAAGCATAATTACTATGGTCTAAACCTTGCATAAAATAATCTTGTCGCAACATTAAAGTAGACTGAAAATTATACTCATTTGCTTTTGCATAAGTTAAATCACTAAAATTATCATTATTTATTGTTTCTACTTTACAAACATTACTAATATAATTTATAATTGTAACACTACAAAAAAGAAATATTCAAGCAAATAATATTAAATAAATATTAAATAAAAATAATAAATATATCTAATAATCGTTTTCACATTGTTTTAACTACCTAAACAATAAAAATAATTCCCTAACTAATACCCATAATAATAATTCCAAACGCCATATATAACTGAAAAATAGAATGTGTAGCAATAATAAATAACTGTGCTACTAATTTATAAAAATCATTAGCAGACTACAAATAATGTTTAACAGTTGAAAAACCTAAATCTATTGCTACAACAATATTAGCAATAAAACCAAACTCAACAGTCAAACCAATAACAAAGAAAAATATTAATTTTAACATTATTTATCACTATCCTTATTGTTACTTTTAGAATTATTACTTATATTTTTAATTCCATTAGATATTTGTTTACTTGCTTGTAAAGAAGAACAAGAAACTGAACTTAAATCACGAGAACTATTAACTAATAATAAAATAACATTTATAACGCTACCAATTACTCAAATTACAAATAAAGGAATATTTGTACCCGGCAATTTTAACGC
This sequence comes from Spiroplasma kunkelii CR2-3x, assembly GCF_001274875.1. Lineage (NCBI taxonomy): Bacteria > Bacillati > Mycoplasmatota > Mollicutes > Entomoplasmatales > Spiroplasmataceae > Spiroplasma > Spiroplasma kunkelii. The sequence continues at coordinate 1,014,450 of NZ_CP010899.1, read as the reverse complement.
TCACATTTAATTCATAATCTTCATAAAAATATCAACTATGGCATTAATAGCACCATTTCATATATCATTAACAATAAATTAATCATTATCTAACTCCCCCAAATTTTTTAATAAATGTTCCATGTCCATCTCTCGTAATTCTTTAATTGTAATATCTTTTTTAACAAATACTAGGTCAATTTTGTTTAATATAACTTGGTACTTTATCATTTTTTAAATCACGCATAAACTTTAACCATTTCATAATTCCATTGTACCAGTTTTATCATTTTTAATAGGACTATTTTCTTTAATATCTATTAATTGTGTTAAATATCTGTGTTTGTTTTTCATACAGACATCTTCTTTCTTTTAAAAAACTATATAGTTTCTTAAAAGATTTCAGGCTTGAAACTTAAATATAAAAAATGATTAATTAAAAATAATAATACAAAATTAGTGTTTTTTATTTTAATAAGTTTATAAATAAGCATAAAAAAAATTTAATTATATCTAAATTTCGTATTAGGAAATTTTTTAAGATTTGAAATTTCAAACATAATAAAATGTTTAAGTTAAATTAATAATACAATAAAAATTAAAATTGTCAAATTTCAAACACAAAAATAAATATATTGTAAAATATACATCACCATCTTGTTTTTTTGTTTTAATTAATTTGTGGTAATTGTTCGCAAATGCAATTGCCACATTTTTTTATGAGTTTTTACTCATTTTTTTATTTTTAACACCTTAAATTAGTATTTTTATTAACAGTAAAATTATTATTTTTAACTGAATTTTTAAATATTTTTCTATCAGCAGAAACATATTTTTTATATTCTATAAACTTATCTAAACCATAATAACTATCACAACTAAAACCAATTTTATAACCATTTTTATCAACAAAAGAAAAATAATTTAAGTTATCTTTAACTGAATAAATTAAATCTTGTTCAGATAATTCAATAACACCAACTTTTACTTTGGGGTTCTTACAATTTTTACTAAATTGATACGCTTTAATGTTTAAATCATAATGATTTTGATTTTTATTATAATTTGCAGTTTTTATAATATATTTAGCAAGATATTTAACAACATCTTCATTTGTATCAGTACGAACTTTAATATTTTTATTAATACCATGTTTTCAGTATTGTTGTATAACACTATTAGGTATTTTTTGACTTAATTATATGAAAATGAACTACTCCCCGTTGTTGATATTAATTAATAAGTAGTTAAAGATTTTAAAATTCCTTTATGATGTTTTGATCTAATAGAATTATTATATTAATAGTTTATTTTTTGAAAAAATAATTTTAAATCACTCTTGCATTTTTTAATATCTATTTAATTTTTTCCATAAGTTAAAGTAAGAAAACTTAAATTTTTTGAATTTGAAAAATTATAATATGCTTTACGAATACAATTTCCTTGGGTGCGAATACAATTATTTCATAATCTTTTATCATTTTTCCCGTATTTTTAATCCCCGTTTTATTACGAGGGTTATTATTAATTAATTTTAACTGTAAGACAATATTTTTAACATAACTACCATAGAATACTTTTTTTAAATAATATTCTTTTTTAACATAATTTAAAGCATTCATAATTACATTATGATCTTTATTTATTAAATTATCTTAAATAAAAACATTATTCATTTTATAAACTCCTTACAAATAAAAAAAGCACTAAATTACATTTAAAAAGTTTTCGCAAATGAAACTATAAATAGTTAAATAGTTTAAAACTTTCAATATAATTCAGTGTTTTTATTTGGCAGTTACGATAGTTAATTAATTTAATTGATAGTTAATTTAATTTAATAAATAATTGTCAATAGTTTTTTAAAAAATAGTGTATAAATAACTTTAAAAAGATTGGAAATATAATATATGAAAGATTATACACATGTCAAATTTGATGAACGAATTTTATTTAAGGATTTATTACTTTCTAATGCTTGTAAAAAGAAAAATGGTACGCTTAATTTATCAGAAATAGCAAGACAAATGGGTCGTTCAATTAATATTGTTAAAAGAGAAATTAAAAGATTTAAAAACATCGAAAATTATACACCAGTTGAAGCACAAAAAGACTATAAAAAAGCGTAAAAAGAAATTATTTATCGTTATTTTTTAAAATTTGGTGTTAAATTTCCGGTTTCTGTTAAAACATTGTATAAATGAATTCGTTTAGGTTTTTATGGTTTTTTAAAACAGAATTTGCGACATCGTGGTAAAAAATATAAAACAAAAGGGAAATTTGATAATCGTGGAAAATTAATTAATTTTAAGTTAATTTGAAACATTGAAAATAAAGTTTCTAATGTTGGATGATTTGAAATGGATACTGTTGTTGGAAAAGACCATCAATCTAGTAATTTAATTTTAGTAGAACAATCAAGTAAAAAATACTTTGCAATAAAATTAGAAAATCATACTGCTAATGAAGTTTTTGAAAAGTTTAAAGATATTGTTATAAGTAATAATTTAATTGGGAAAATTAAAGGTATAATAACTGACAGAGGAAAAGAATTTAGTGAATGACGAGAAATGGAAATATTTGCTGAAACACAAGTATATTTTTGTGATGCTGGTTCACCACAACAAAAACCTTTAATTGAATATATGAATAGTGAATTAAGACACTGATTTCCTAAGGGAACTGATTTTAATAATGTTAGTCAACATAAATTATTTTTTAGTGTGCTTAAATATGATTAAATTAAGCTATATTTATAAAATATTTTATTTTTTTAAAAAAGAGTTGCATTTTTTAAAAATGATGTTATCATCAAATTAACAAGAAACAGAATTTGCTGCTTGTATTTACAGGATTCCATTTCCTTTTAATTTATAGAAAAAATGCTTTATTTTAATAAATTTTTAAGATATAATTAATAAGTTGTTAAACTTTAATTTATTCTGTTATATAAAATAATATTAATATGTAAATTCAACAGCTGTAATGTTAAAAAAAACAACTAAACTATTTATACTAAATTTTAAAGGAGACTAAATGAATTTTAATACATTAAATTTATACCCAGCATTACAGCGAATGATTGTTAAAATGGGTTATACTAACCTAACTGAAATCCAAGAAAAAGCTATTCCAGTTGCTCTTAATAATCAAGATATTATTGGTAAAAGTCATACGGGAACTGGTAAAACTGTAGCTTTTATTTTGCCAATTTTACAAAACTTAAATACGCACTTAAAACAACCACAAGCGATTATTTTATGCCCAACCCATGAATTAGCGAGCCAAATAATTGACCAGGTTCGAAAATTAGCAACTTATTTGGAAGGTGTAAATGCAACCTTAATTTGTGGTGGTTCACATATCCAACGTCAAATTTATGCTTTACGAAAAAGTAATATTATTGTGGGAACTCCGGGACGAATTGCTGATCATATTAATCGTAAAACATTACGATTAGATAAAATTAAAACAATTGTTTTAGATGAAGCTGATGAAATGTTAAAAATGGGATTTAAAAATGATCTTGATAAAGTATTTCAAAATGCTCCTAAACAATATCAAACATTATTATTTTCAGCAACAATGTCAAAACAAGTATTAGAAATTGCTAATAACTATCAAAATAATCCTGTTGAAATTGTTGTTACAAAAAATGTTATTGAACAAAATAATATTAAACAGCAATATGTAAATGCATTGTCTTATCATAAGGAAGATGTTTTAATAGCATTATATAAACATTTGCAACCAAAACGAAGTATTATTTTTTCAAATACAAAAGTTTTTACTAATAAAATTGCTGAAATGTTAACAAATAATGCTATTCCTTGTTGTGTCATTAATGGTGATAAAAGTCGTTATGAACGAGGGCAGGCAATGCGTTTATTTCGGGATGGTAAAGTACAAGTTATGGTTGCCACTGATGTTGCGGCACGAGGAATTGATATTGATAATATTGATTATGTTATTAATTACGATATTCCAATAGAACGAGAAAGTTATATTCATCGTATTGGAAGAACAGCACGTGCTGGTGCTACTGGTGTAGCAATATCAATTGTTTCAAAACGTAATGATTTAAGAGAAATTCAACATTTGGGTACATATCAAAAGAAAAAAATTGAGTTATTAGATATTACAACATATGATTTAAAACAAAAACCACAAGGAATAAAAAACATTAGTTCTAGTAATAAAAAAGCAAATTTTAATCAAAAAAATAATAGTTTTAAATATGAGTATTCATATTTAGATAATAAAAAGAACCAATATAATGCAAAAAAGAAATTTAATACCCAAGGTAATAAAAAATTAAAACAAAAAAAGCAAAAATTTGATAAATCTAATTTTAGTTTTAATCAAATTTAAGTTTGCTTATTTTTTAAAAAAATAAAAACAATAAATCAACTTTTTATAAGTTGTTTTTTATTTATTATTATTTTATATAAAGCAATAATTTGATTTTTAACTAGTATGATAAATTTAAAATCTATTGCTAATTTAAATTAAATGTTATAGGATAAAAATCGTATGTAATTTTAAAAAATAAGTATTATGGTTTAAAATAAATTGCCTTAATTGAATAAGAAAGAAAAATAGAATGGAAATTACTGCAGAAATTAAAATAGAATTAAAAAAGTTATAAATCAATTAAAAAAAGCATTAATAAATTTTTTAAAAAACTTGGTTTTAATAAAATTGAAACTAATAAAATATAAAGTAAGATTTCTAATGATGTAAATGAGTTAATAAATACATGCATAAATAGTAGATACTTTGAACAAATAGACTTACTTTATCAAACACCTAGTTTTTGACAAAATTCATAAAATAAAAAAAGTGTTAATGAATCAGTATAACCAACATTATCATGTTCACAAGAAACACCAATTTATGAGAATGTTCCTTTTGTTAATAAAGACCAAGGAAATAAATACAAAGAATTACTTGATGATGCTAATAATCTGTTATTACACGAAAAAGAAGACGCCGTAAATAAATTATTAGGGCAAGTTGAAGATACAGATGACATCGGAATAGAAAAATAAAATTATTTTATATTAAAATAATTTAAAAGACATTTTTATTGTAAAAATATTTGATTTAAAAAAGATAATATTTATTTTATTATCTTTTTTTATTTTGGACAAAGAGGATACCGTTCTGATTGTTAAGAGATTGAAAATAACATAAAATAATGTATAATTATTTCTGTTAGTTAAAAAATACTAATTTAAAAAGGGGATTACCTTATGAAGAAACAATATCTTTCAAAATTATCAGAACCAGAAATTCGTGCAATTTGAGATAATACTGCTCGTGGTGGTGGTCGCAATAATTTACTTTATTGTCTTGATATTGCAGGAGCTTTTATTAAAATGGGAGAATTAAATCAAGAAACAGAATTTGGATGAGTGATTGAACCATTAATGACACTAGAAAAAGGCGGTAAATTAGAAGTTAATAATTGTTTAGCAATGCATTGAAAAAATGCAAAAGCTCGACGAGAAACATTAAATGATTGAAAAGCAGTAGTCCAAGGTGTTACCAAAACAGACAATAAAAAAGAGTTTCAAAAATCAATTAATATTAAAAGTGATAAAATTATTAAAACAACAATTATGAAAGTTCATGAATTTCACTCAATTTGAGAAAAAAAATAATTTAATCTTGTTTTTTTATAAAAATGATATATTGTTAATTATTTGTAATTACACAATACCAAATGTGAAATTCTTGGTAAAGGAGATAAATAGGAATGAAAAAATTGTTCAGTGTCTTTGATGCAATTAGTTTCTTAGCTGCTCCGGTAACATACACAATTGGATGTAATCCAATTCCTGATTTACCTTATATTTCAAATAATCAAATTTCAGAAAATACTAAAAAAACTATTAATAGCCTTGTTTTGGATGAAAATAGTAAGGTTAACACATTATTTGATTATAATCTTGATACATGAGTAAAACCAACTTTTTTCCCAAAAGAAAATATTATGAATATTAATATTGAAAACAAAGATATTTTAAAACAAATGCAACTAACTATGTCGCAATTAAAAAAAATTCATAGTGAAGAAAATTTATTAAAAGATAGTTTAGAATATATGAGAAAAAGTTTACTGTCATCGCGAGATTTAATAAGTCAGCCGTGACCAACGGTTGTTGAGAAATATAATTGATATTTAGATAAAACAAGTAAAAATAAAACAGTAACTGATTTAGAAACTTTAGTATCTTATTATGATAATCCAATTTCAGAAAAATCAGATTTATATGACAAAAAACGTTGATTATATGTTGACAAACTGCGTAGTGAAAATGTAAAAGATTGATTTAAAGATTCTCATTCATGGACTTTAAATCCTACTAGCGAAAATTATAATGAAAACACAAAATTTGATCAAGGAATTTTTTATTATGTTTTACTTAACACTTACTTGCAAAAAGTGCAGACACATTATAATGTTCAATTAAAAAATATTTGAAAAGAATATAGCAACAAAAACGATAAAGAAAGCATTCAAAATATTATTAGTCATGATATTGCAGGAATCACTTTAACTTTTACGGTCTGAGATCCTGAAAAATGAACCAAATATTTTGTTGATGGCCATCCTGTTGTTAATAGTAACGAAAATATTTTTGAAAACTTACCAATTTTACCAATTGAACAAAAAATTGGAGTTAAATTAATTGTTGCAAATATCTATGGAACAGTTTCTAGTTATTTAATCGGAAGTTTTGTAATTTCTAATTTATTAGGAATTGAATAAATGAGGTTTACCATTCTTTCTAAAAAGAAATAAAATATGATAAAATATAATTGTCCGCAAGGACAGTTTTCTACGTTTATTATAACGTTAAGGTGTGTTTGGGGTTATTAACCGCTATATAAATCAGTAACTCTACACCCGAGCACTAAAAGCGGTTCAGAGTTATTTTTAAAATAAAGTAAAGACTAACAGTTGAATGTTAGTTTTTTAATTTGAAAAAAATAAATTATTGTAGAAATTACACACATTTTGTATTTTTGTTATTTTCTTGTAATTTTTAAAATGTCTGTGGTATACTACAAAAAAATAAATTATCCAATAAAATTTATAAAGAAATTAGTGAGGTTTTGATGGTGCAGAAAAAAGTTATTTTAATTGTTGGTCCAACAGGAAGTGGCAAAACTGATTTATCAATTAAGATGGCTCAGCGTTTTAATGGGGAATGTATTAATGCTGATGCTACTCAAATTTTTAATGGGTTAAATCTTGCAACAAATAAAATAATACCATCTGAACAAGTTGGTATTCCACACCATTTATTATCAACAATTGATTTAAAGGAGAATTATTCCATTAAGTTGTATCAAGAAGAAGGACGAAAAATATTAGCTCAATTATGAACTAAAAATAAGCTTCCAATTGTAGTTGGTGGTAGTGGGTTGTATATTAATGCACTATTAAAAAATTATCAATTTTCTGATCATGGTCGTAATTTATTAAAGACAAAAGAATATGAACATATTTCTAATTATGCTTTGTGAGAAAAATTAGCAGCAATTGATCCGCAAGAGAGTAATAAAGTTCATCCTAATAATCGAAGACGTGTTTGGCGAGCATTAGAATACTATTTCCAAACCGGAACATTAAAATCAGTTAATGATCATCACCATAATGAATGATATATTGAACCATATATTATTGGGTTATTACCAGATAAAACAGAACTGCATAAATATTTATCTGAACGGGTATTACGATTAACAGAGCGGGGTTTATTTGCTGAAGTTGAAGCAGCATATAAATATTGTAATTATGATTCAGAAAAACAAAGTATGAAAATTATTGGCTGTCCAGAGATTATTCGTTATTTAAAAGGCGAGCTTTCATATGATGCAACATTAGTAACAATGGTTCAAGCTAATAAAATTTATGCTAAAAAACAAATAACATGATTTAAAAATCAATTAACAAATGTTCATTGATATTTATTTTCTTATTCACAGTTTGATGATCTTTGTCAACAAATTATGGTTGAATTTAAAAATAGTAATTATTTAAAATAATAATTTATTTTTAATAACATTTTCTAAAAAAAATTTTAATTGTTTTTTTCTTTTTTTAAAGATTAAATAACTATTAAAATATTTAAATTTTGTTATAATGTGATATGTCAAAATATAAAAACGATTTAAGAATTAAAGAAAAAATTTAAAGTAGGTTTCTTTACTTATCAAGATAAATTTATATAACTTAATTAATAAATTTTTTAATATAAGGAGAATTAGTGCAAAAAAATATTTTAATATACTAAAAGTATTTTATAGTTTAATAAGTTATTGAAACAAAAAATAAAAAGGGTTACTTTTAATTCACAAAGTAATTACAATGGTGATTATTTTTAAGGGCACAAAATTAACATAACGAGAAAAGGATACGTAATGAAATTTATTGATGTTGCAACAATTAAATTATTTGCAGGAAAAGGCGGTGATGGTGCCGTTGCTTTTCATCGTGAATTATATGTACCAAAAGGTGGTCCTTCGGGTGGCGATGGTGGTAATGGTGGCAGCATTATTTTTGTTGGCGATGAAGGGATGAATACATTACTTGATTTAAAATATCAGAGAGAAATTAAAGCAGCCGATGGTCAAAATGGAAGCATTAAAAATATGCATGGTAAAAATGCTATTAATAAGTATATTAAAGTTCCGTTAGGTACATTAATTTATAATAATCAAACAAATGAAATTATTGATGATATTACTACTCATCAGCAAGAAGTTGTCTTAGCAAAAGGTGGCCAGGGTGGCCGTGGTAATGCTCGCTTTGCAAATTCTAAAAATAAAGCACCGACTATCTTTGAAGCTGGTGATTTAGGGGAGACATTAGAGATTCGTTGTGAATTAAAAGTTTTAGCTGATGTTGGTCTAGTTGGTTTACCGAATGCTGGTAAATCAACTTTATTAGCAAAAATTTCAAAAGCTAAACCACAAATAGCTGATTATCCATTTACTACCTTAACCCCGCAATTAGGAGTGGTTCAAGATCAAAAACATCATAGTTTTGTTGTTGCAGATTTACCGGGGTTAATTGCTGGCGCAGCAGCAGGTAAGGGACTAGGATATGATTTTTTACGCCATATTGAACGTTGTAAATTGATTGTCCATGTCTTAGATATGTCAGGGAATTATGGAACAGAAGATGTTTACCAAAATCATTTAAATGTTAAAACAGAATTAAAAAAATATAATTATAAATTAGAATTACGACCAGAAATTATTGTAGCAAATAAAATGGATCTTGAGATTGCAGCAAAAAATTTAATTAAATTTAAGACGCAAATTCCAACTGTAGAAATTATTGAAGTTAGTGGTTTAATGAATCAAAATTTATCATTTTTAATAAATCAAATTGGGGCAGCTTTGACAAAAATTAAGGATAATAAAGCATTATGGCAATTAGATGAAATAACATCAACGGAAGAAGATTATAAAGTATATAAGTATACCACACCAATTGAACAAGAGGTGGAAGTTGTTAATTTTGGCAATGGTGTTTGAAAAGTAGCGGGAGCAGCAGTTTATCAAGCTTATCATAAAACACCAATTACAACTTATGATAATCTATTATTATTTAATAAAAAATTACAAGATTTAAAAGTTTTTGAAATATTACGAGCAAAAGGAGCAAAAGCAGGAGATATTGTTCGCATTTTTGATTACGAATTAGAATGGTATGGATAATGATGAAAGAATTAAAACAATATTTGAGTTATTTAGTAAAATGAATTAAAGCAGAAGTAACAAAATCCAAATGCGAAGGGGTTATTGTTGGTTTATCTGGTGGAATTGATTCAGCTGTTGTTAGTTTATTAGCAAAACAAGCTTTTCCTAATCATCATTTAGCAGTTATCATTCCTTGTCATTCTGATTATTTTGATCAAGAATGTGCACAATTATTAATTAATAATCATCAATTAAATTATCATCTTGTTGATTTAACAGCAACATATAATAATTTAATTGCAACATTAGCTTTACCACCACATCAATTAGCATTTGCTAATATTAAACCACGGTTACGAATGACGACCCTATATGCTTTAGCACAAAGCCATAATTATATGGTTTTGGGTACAGATAATGCTGATGAATGACATGTTGGATATTTTACTAAATATGGTGATGGTGCTGCTGATTTAGTTCCTATTATTCACTTACTAAAATCTGAAGTTCAGCAAGCAGCACAACTATTAGGTGTGCCATCACAAATTATTTCACGTCCACCAACAGCGGCATTATGAACTAATCAAACTGACGAAAAAGAATTAGGATTTACCTATCAACAATTAGATTATTATTTACAAGGAAAATCGGTTCCAGCAGTTATTGCACAACGAATTAAGCAATTACATCAAAGTTCTGAGCATAAACGACGATTACCTAAAAAACCACCCAATATTTTTAGTTCGTTAATTTCTGTTAGTAAAAATTAAAATTGTTTTGCAATATCTTTTAGTAATTTCAAAGAAAGAACATTTTTTTGAAGTTAAGTTTTACAATTTGCAAAGTTATATATTCAATTATTACGTTATGTCTTTGAACAATTATAATATTTATTTTAAGTAAACTTATATTTAAATGAGAAATTAAAATTAACTAATGTAGATAATTTAGTTTTTTTAAATTTAAATATTACTACTAAACAGGTTTTATAAAAAATTATTTTTTCATTATTTATTATTAATTTGTTTTTATTACTTAATTTATTATTTACATATCATATTTTAGGAGTCAAAAACAGTTTATGATTTTAAAATGTGACTATTAATTATTATTTTGATAGCAAAATTAAGTAAACTAAAACAATTAATTTTAATTAGGATTTTTAATAAAATCAAGGAAACTAAATGTTTCCAACTTTATGATATAAAGTTAATATATTTTTGTTTAAAGTGGATTCTTTGCTTATTTTTGTTATATAATTAAAATAATAATATTGATATATCTGATGTGTAATTATAGTTTATACCAATTTAAATCGATTTAAAAGTAAAAATATAGTTTAAATAATGTAATTTTAACAATTAATGTTTTTTACCTTAATTGTTAATTTAATTATGTTAAATTGCAAAAATTCAATTAGCATATTATTATGTATTTATAAAATTTTATATTTAAATAAGCATGTTTCCGTATTTATTTGAAGAAACCTATTAAGTAATGTATTGTAAAGATGCAAGTAGGTAATTCTAACCTTGTTTATATGATATTATATCTTTTATTTTAAAATGCAATATTTTTTCAAAAAAAAAATTAAATATTAATATTTTGTAAAAATACCTCTTTAGAGGATAATAAACCTAAGCTCGGTTGAGGCTTTTCATTAATAATTTTTATAACTTTATTAATTTCTTTTTGAGTAACATTATTAAAATCAGTTTCTTTAGGTAAATATTTTCTAATATCTCTATTTATTCTTTCAACTTTAGGTTTTTGACGAGGTTTACCAGCATCACAAAAATATACTTGTGTTTCAGCAAATATTTCCATTTCTCGTCATTCACTAAATTCTTTTCCTCTGTCAGTTATTATACCTTTAATTTTCCCAATTAAAGCAAAATATTTTTTACTTGATTATTATACTAAAACCAAATTACTAGATTGATGGTATTTTCCAATAACAGTATCCATTTCAAATCATCCAACATTAGAAACTTTATTTTCAATGTTTCAAATTAACTTAAAATTAATTAATTGACCAAGATTATCTTTTTTTTCCTTTTGTTTTAAATTTTTTACCATGATATCGTAAATTTTGTTTTAAAAATCCATAAAAACCTAAACGAATTCATTTATACAATGTTTTAACAGAAACCGGAAATTTAACACCAAATTTTAAAAAATAACGATAAATAATTTCTTTTTACGCTTTTTTATAGTTTTTTTGTGCTTCAACTGGTGTATAATTTTCGATATTTTTAAATCTTTTAATTTCTCTTTTAACAATATTAATTGAACGACCCATTTATCTTGCTATTTCTGATAAATTAAGCGTACCATTTTTTTTACAAGCATTAGAAAGTAATAAATCCTTAAATAAAATTCGTTCATCAAATTTGACATGTGTATAATCTTTCATATATTATGTCTCCAATCTTTTTAAAGTTATTTATACACTATTTTTTAAAAAACTATTGACAATTATTTATTAAATTAAATTAACTATCAATTAAATTAATTAACTATCGTAACTGAACGTCACTACTAAAATAAATATTGCAAAATTAAAAATAATATATTAGAATAAAAATAACTTTCAAATATAAACACTGAATTATATTGAAAGTTTTAAACTATTTAACTATTTATAGTTTCATTTGCGAAAACTTTTTAAATGTAATTTAGTGCTTTTTTATTTGGAAAGAGTTTATAAAATGAATAATGTTTTTATTTAAGATAATTTAATAAATAAAGGTCATAATGTAATTATGAATGCTTTAAATTATGTTAAAAAAGAATATTATTTAAAAAAAGTATTCTATGGTAATTATGTTAAAAATATTGTCTTACAGTTAAAATTAATTAATAATAACCCCCGTAATAAAACGGGGATTAAAAATACGGGAAAAATGATAAAAAATTATGAAATAATCGTATTCGCACCCAAGGAAATTGTATTCGTAAAGCATATTATAATTTTTCAAATTCAAAAAATTTAAGTTTTCTTACTTTAACTTATGCAAAAAATCAAACAGATATTAAAAAATGCAAGCGTGATTTAAAATTATTTTTTCAAAAAATAAACTATTAATATAATAATTCTATTAGATCAAAACATCATAAAGGAATTTTAAAATCTTTAATTACTTATTAATATCAACAACGGGGAGTAGTTCATTTTCATATAATTAAGTCAAAAAATACCTAATAGTGTTATACAACAATACTGAAAACATGGTATTAATAAAAATATTAAAGTTCGTACTGATACAAATGAAGATGTTATTAAATATCTTGCTAAATATATTATAAAAACTGCAAATTATAATAAAAGAATAAAAGTCAAAATCATTATGATTTAAACATTAAAGCGTATCAATTTAGTAAAAATTGTAAGAACCCCAAAGTAAAAGTTGGTGTTATTGAATTATCAGAACAAGATTTAATTTATTCAGTTAAAGATAACTTGAATTATTTTGCTTTTGGTGATAAAAATGGTTATAAAATTGGTTTTAGTTGTGATAGTTATTATGGTTTAGATAAGTTTAGAGAATATAAAAAATATGTTTCTGCTGATAGAAAAATATTTAAAAATTCAGTTAATAAAAATACTAATTTAAGGTGTTAAAAATAAAAAAATGAGTAAAAACTCATAAAAAAATGTGGCAATTGCATTTGCGAACAATTACCACAAATTAATTAAAACAAAAAAACAAGATGGTGATGTATATTTTACAATATATTTATTTTTGTGTTTGAAATTTGACAATTTTAATTTTTATTGTATTATTAATTTAACTTAAACATTTTATTATTTTTGAAATTTCAAATCTTAAAAGGTTTCCTGATACGGAATTTAGATATAATTAATTTTTTTTATGTTTATCTATAAACTTATTCAAATAAAAAACACTAATTTTGTATTATTATTTTTAATTAATCATTTTTTATATTTAAGTTTTAAACTTTAAAGAAATATTTTAAGTAATTTAATTAAATTATTTAAAAGAAAGGAGATGTCTGTATGAAAAACAAACACAGATATTTAACACAATTAATAGATATTAAAGAAAATAGTCCTATTAAAAATGAAAAAACTGGTACAACGGAATTATGAAATGGTTAAAGTTTGTGCGTGATTTAAAAAATGATAAATTACCAAGTTATATTAAACAAAATTGAACGTAGTATTGTTAAAAAAGATATTACAATTAAAGAATTATGAGAGATGGGCATGGAACATTTATTAAAAAATTTGGGGGAGTTAGATAATGATTAATTTATTTGCTAATGATGTATGAAATGGTGCTATTAATACCATAGTTGATATTTTTATGAAGATTATGGATTGAATGTGAGCGTTAAAATTGCCGGGTACAAACATTCCTTTATTTGTAATTTGAGTAATTGGTGGCGTTATAAATGTTATTTTATTATTAGTTAATAGTTCTCGTGGTTTAAGTTCAGTTTCTTGTTCTTCTTTACAAGCAAGTAAACAAATATCTAATGGAATTAAAAATATAAGTAATAATTCTAAAAGTAACAATAAGGATAGTGATAAATAATGTTAAAATTAATATTTTTATTTGTTATTGGTTTGACTGTTGAGTTTGGTTTTATCGCTAATATTGTTGTGGCAATAGATTTATGTTTTTCTACTGTTAAACATTATTTGTAGTCTGCTAATGATTTTTATAAATTAGTAGCACAGTTATTTATTATTACTACACATCCTATTTTTCAGTTATATATGGAGTTTGGAATTATTATTATGGGTATTAGGGGGAATTATTTTTATTGTTTAGGGAGTTAAAACAATGCGAAAACTATTATTAGATATATTTATTATTTTTTATGTAGTGTTACAATCATAAATTATATTAGTAATGTTTGTAAAGTAAAAACAAGAAATAATGATAATTTTAGTGATTTAACTTATGCAAAAGTAAATGAATATGATTTTCAGTCTAGTTTAATGTTGCGACAAGATTATTTTATGCAAGGTTTAGATCCTAGTAATTATGATTTTAGTTTTGGAATTACAACTCCTTTTATTTCAAATGTAAGTGCTGATAAAAATGATGATAATTATTGATTTAATAAAATTAAAAATACTGCTTTAAATTATAGATTAAGTTGAAATTCAAAAGATATTTCTAAGGGTTCTTTGGGTAGATTAATTATTAATTATAAAACCCCAAATAAATTGCTAAATATTTTTATTTATAAAAACAATATAAAATATGAATTTACTTTTAATTGAGAAATTATAAAATATTTATTTATGCCAATTATTGCTAATCAGAGTTATAAACATTTTGATATTAATTATTTAGATTTAAATTTTAATTATAAATTTTAATTATAAAAAATTGATTAATATGGATATTCTTAAAAAATCTAACAGTAATTATTTTATTAATGATGTTAAACAAAATTTTTATTCATTGGCTAATTTATTTCAAGTTCTAGATTATTTTTATTCTAATGTTTTAAGAACTATATTTGATATTTTTAATTTTAGAGAATGTATTTATTTTACATCTGATAATAGTAATTTAGGTTTTGTGTTTTTTGTAAAAAATGGTTTTTTATTATATCCAAAATCAATGGTTTTTAATATTTTAATATTTTCTGATACAGATATTTATTATTTAAAACCACAAGTGCAGTTGTATAATGCTTATACGATAAATAGTAGTAATGATTATTTTTCTTATTATTCAAATTGAGATTATAAGACTGATATTTTACCTTTTAATAATGATAAATGAACTTAATCAATAAAATTATTAGATATGACAGATAAGTCAAAATATCAAGGTTTTAATTTAATTAGATTTAATACAACCATATTAACAGAAGATGGGTCTATTTGAATTAATGGTTTTAATTTTAGTCTTTATAATACTACTGATACTACTGATTAAAATGGTGAAATTAATGATGGAAAAATTTGACAATTACCATATAAAAAAGGTGCTTGATACCGCTTAGATATTAACATAGAAAAAGCGGCAATTTGGATTGTACATAATTTGCCTGGTATGAAAGAAATTTATAAATTTGTTAATGGAATAGTACATGTGTTTTGATATTACATTTAAGATTATGTTAAGTTCTATTTTGGTTTTAGTAATGGTTAACGGACTTTTACGCTATTTTTAGGACTAAATAATGTAATGTCATTGGTAAAAAAGTAAGGTGGTGCGTGGATAAACCACCACACGACTTTACTTAAAGGCGTAAAAGTCGCAGAACGAATTAGGGGCGAAGCCCCTTTCCTTGTTAAAAAAGATAAATTTATCTTTTTCTTAGAAATTTTATTTTAATAGATAAATATTTATTAGAATAAGGTATCACCAACCGAATATTTTACGCGGTCTTTACAACGCAATAAAAATAAAATATAAAAACAACACTGTATCATATAGTTTAGATAAATTTCATCTTACAAATATATTTAAAAAAACATATCCCTATCAAAGTAAAAATAAGGAAAATAGAGAAACATTTCATAAAGCAGTTGATTATTTTTATAATGTTAAATATGAAGAATTAATACAATGCTTAGAAAATAGTAAATCTTTTATAAGTGATGCTAAATTAGAATTTTTAAATAAAGCCATTACATTAATTAAAAATAATAAAGATGGCATTGAAAATCAAGCATTAGAATATAATATTGGTTGTCATATGGAGATTGATGTTTCACATTTTATTAAGGCTGTTAAAGGACGAGGGGCAAAAATATATTGTAAAGAAACATTTAATAATATGTTAATTTCTTCAATGTTAAGACTTAATAGCAAAATTAATGAAGTTAAAATTGAAAAAAATACTAAAATTAAAGAAAAAATTAAATTTAATATTTTTTATTTAAATCAAAGACAAAACCAATTTTTATCTTTATAAAAAACTTTTTAAAATTAGTAATAACTTTAAAAAGTACTTTTTAGTATGGGAAAAATCATAATTAAAAATTATATTTTTAAAAAAGGTTGAATTTTTTATAAACTTTGTTATCATTTATTCATAAGCGAAACATAATTTGTTTCTAATTACTTATTTTATATAAAAACCTAAGAATAATGAATACTATCGGTTTTTCCCCTTATTTTATGGTACATTTAATAAGTGAGGTGAAATTAAAAAAATGAAAGCATTTGATTATGAAGACATTCAATTAATTCCAGAATTATGTGTTATTAATTCTCGAAAAGAATGTGATACAACCGTTAAATTAGGAAAACATACTTTTAATTTACCTGTCGTACCTTCAAATATGGCAACGGTAGTGAATGAAGAATTATGTGAAAAATTAGCAGAAAAAAATTATTTTTACATTATGCATCGTTTTAACGTAGATCAAGTTAAGTTTATTAAACATGTTAAAAATAAAAACTTGGTTACATCAATTTCAGTTGGTGTTAAACCAGATGATTTTGCACTAATTGAAACATTAAAAAAAGAACAATTAGTACCTGACTATATCACAATAGATATTGCTCACGGTCATGCTTTTAGTGTAAAAAAAATGATTGAACATATTCGCAGCCATTTAGGTCATGAAACATTTATTATTGCAGGTAATGTTGGAACACCAAAAGCTGTTCGTGATTTAGAACAATGAGGTGCTGATGCAACAAAAGTTGGCATTGGACCCGGAAAAGTGTGTATTACTAAATTAAAGACTGGTTTTGGTAATGGTGGATGACAATTATCGGCTGTTAAATGATGTAGTAAAGGTAGTTCAAAACCAATTATTGCAGATGGTGGATTACGAGTTAACGGTGATATTGCGAAATCAATTCGAATGGGCGCAACAATATGCATGATTGGTAGCTTATTTGCTGCTCACCAAGAATCACCTGGAAAACAAGTTGAAAATAATGGTATTAAATATAAAGAATATTTTGGATCAGCAAGTGAATATAATAAAGGTGAAAAACGTTATGTTGAGGGTAAAAAAGAGTTAATTGAGATTCGTGGCAGCATTTTTGAAACATTACATGAAATGACAGAAGATTTACAATCATCAATTTCATATGCTGGTGGTAAAGATCTTTCGGCCATTAAAAAAGTTGATTATGTAATTTTAAAAGATAGTAATTTTTAAAAAAATCCCATTTAAAATAGGATTTTTTTTAACGAAAACTACGTGATTGTTCTTGTTTATAACGTCTTTTTTCTTTTTTGCTCATTCAGTGTTCACGTTTTCGGGCTTCTTTTCTTTTAACTGAAGAAACCTTGTTAAATCGTTTTAACGCTTTGTCTAGCGGTTCTCCTGCTTTGACAACAACAGTAGCCATAATATTTCAACTCCTAAAACTATATTAAAAATATATAAATTAACAATATCATATTATCACACTTTTTTAACAAAACAAACTTTTCTGATTTTATGTATGCATAAAATTAAAATATTTATTGGAATATAAATATTTTAATTAATTTCTTTAAATTTCCTACCATATCTTAATCTTAATGGCACATCAGACATTAAAAATGGTTTATGAAGAATTAAAAGAGACACAAAATGGAAATAATTAAAAAATTAGTAGATGAAAAATTTGATTATTTAATAACAGAAAGGAGAAAGTTTATGTGTGAAATTTTGAACTGTGAAGCAGGATGCCATGCTCGAACACAAAAATACAAACCCAGGTTTGATTTTCGTGCTGAATTTTCTAAAAAAGAAGATGGCAGTTTTTATGAACCGCATAAACAAAATAATAAAAGGAAAAATATTTCAAACTATCGAATACATAAAACATCAATTCAATTGTATAACAAATGTGGCAATGAAGTAATTAGTTATATTGGTATAATTCCGTAATTGAGTTATTGAACTAGATCTATAAAAGATAATGTAAAAAAGAGTCAAATAAAAAATATAAAGGCTATATGTTATTTCATGATCTAATTGATTTAGAATTATATGATTATGAAATTTGAGTAGCTTATGAAAATAACTTAATTAAAATTTTTGATAAATCAATTGAAGAAAAAAAACTTAAACGTTGAAATAATTTAAAAGCAAAAATTGTTAAAGAAAAAGAACAAGAAAAAAAACCAGGACATTGTCCTGAAAAGTAAGAAACAAGAAACCCCTATTAGTAACACCGATCCACCTGATGAAGTTGATTTAGAACAATTATTGAAAGATTTATCAGCGTTATAAAGGAGCGGTAATTTAATAAAGACTATGTCTAAAAAATTATTATATCATAGCAGATTTTTATTTTTGATAAACATAAAAATTATAAAAGAAATGACAAAATAAATTACAAAAAGAGTAACAAATGTAAATGAGGGGTAAAATGAATAAATTCGCTACTGATGACAAAAGAAATCAAACATCAATTGGCATTGATCAAACCGGAATAGGAACTACTGGTATATTTTTAAAAACTGTAAATTGTAAATACCAACCGATAAAAAGTTAACTATTAATTTAATTAACTTTTTTAAGTTAATTATAGGAGGTTGAAATTTGAAATTATGCAAACAAAGCAATATTTTATTTTGCAGTCTCTAGTGAAAAAGTATGGTAAAGATAATGTTATTAATACTGTTAATAAGATTGCAAAAAAATATTAAAATTAAAAAGTAAAGAATAAATTATTCCGCGTAATTTATTAGCAGATAATTTATTCAATAGTGTTTTTTAATGGAGCAAAGCAATAACGAGCGGAGCGAGTTTGCAAATTTCAATTTTTTAATTTATGAAAGGAGATGTATTATGCCAACTTGATTAACTACAATTAGACCTTGTTTGGGAAATTTTACATCAAGACAATATTTTAAAAAAATTTTTTCAAATTAAATTAATATTTGTGTATGATTAATAAAATCTATTTTTTTGTTATATTTAATTTTAAAATATTAAAAATATTATTTTTAATTTGTTATTTTTTATAATTATTGATTTTTATTTTTAATTTGTTATATTTTTATTAACTTTTTATCGTTTAGTTTTACAGTATACAAACATATAAAACCAAATGACCTATACGTAAACATAAACAATTGAAATCTGATAATCCAGTTGAAGCTGCATTAAAAATACAAATGCATTAAAAATACAAAGTGAAATTAAAAAATTTTAAGAAGTTGCACTTCGATTACAGTATGCCTTTCAAAAAGTTTAACTGTTACTAAAAATATTAATGGTGAAGATGTAGTTACAAAGTCATTTTTTAGATTTAATTTATTTGAAAATTAATAAAAAAGTGGTATACTTAATTTAAAGATAGAACTGGTATTAAATGTATATGGTTTCCACAAAAAGAATAAAAAAATATCTTTTAATCATATTAAAACCAGCATATAGTTAATTATGTAATTGTAGAAAGGAATAGTGATTATACAAATGATGAAAAGAAATTTTGGTTTTACTAGATTTTGAATTGTGTTATCAAGTATTGTGGGTATTGTGGGAATGGCAATAGCAGGAGGAGCTTACTTTTATTACTTAAGCCGATATAACAATGGGACTTTTCTTGGTGATATCAACGTTGCAAATACTTGATTAATGAATTCATATGCTGATTTAACAAGTGTTAAAATTGTACTTTTACTAGTAGTGATTTTTTCATTTTTCACAACAATAATTTGTAATATTGGATTGATTCGTTATGCAATTAGCAGTACTGATGCCGAATTATGTGTAAACAAATGAAGTTTATCGGTATTATCGTTATCAATTGGTGGTTTTTTTGTACCATTTGCATTAACATGATTACCAGATACTGATGTTAAAGCAACAAAAAATGTTCGCGTTGTTATTGTCCGTTATTTAGGGATTGCTTGATTAGTATCATCTCTTGCTAGTATTGTTGCAATTATGATTTTTTATAACAAGGCAACAGATAAAACTTGAGTTGGAGACTCAAAACAAAATTTTACCATTATGATGGGAGTTTTATCTGTTGTTAGTGTTTTAAGTTTAATTTTTGTCCCTTGATTTTATAGTAATAAAGTTGTTGCTAATATGATGGCTGAAACTTCTTATGGAAAATGATTACGTTTCGTTTCAACTGTTTATACTATTTTAGTAACAATAATGTTAGTGATCCAAATTATTACGGCGTTATTAAAATTAATTGAAGTATTTGGTCGTATATTCCAAAAAGGAGAAAATGGACTAGCAATTTTCGCTAATATTTTAAATTTTACTGCAACATTAATTGGAACAATCTTTATGATTTATCTAATTACAAAAGTAATTAAAGGATTATGACGTCGTGAAGATGGTTATATGATTAATATTCCACAATATAAAGCATCTGACCATATGCAACGTCCTTATTAATAAGATTTTTAAAATGGATTTTATAATAATATGCATCAAGCATATTCAAGCAGTAAGTCTTGTCTCTTGTTAATATGATAATAATATCATTTAAAATAAATGCAATTCTTTTTTGAAAAAATTAAATTAATTTATAAATATAGCTTAATTTAACCATATTTAATCATACTAAAAAGTATTTATTAAGTAATTTTAATAAATTTATTTAATATTCTGTAAAAATAATCATCGCCTTATATCTCTATTTATTCTTTCTACTAATGCTTTCTGATTAGGTTTATCAGCATCACAACAAAAACCATTAATTGAAAAAATTAACCGTGAATTTAGAAAATTATTTCCTTCTGGAACTGATTTTAATAATGTTAGTCAACAAAAAATAAATTAAGTAGTTAATGTTATAAATGATAAACTCCGACCGTGTTTAAATTGAATAAGTGCTAAAGAATTAGGTCAAAATGAGTCATTAATTAATATTCGTAGTAGATTAAAATCTATTTTAGATGTATTAAATACTAATGTAAAACTAAACGATAAAAAGTTAATAAAATTATAACAAATTAAAAATAAAAATCAATAATTACAAAAAATAACAAAATAAAAATATTATTTTTAATATTTATTTTCAAAATTATAAAATTAAACATAACAAAAAAAATATATTTTATTAATCATATACAAACATTAATTTAATTTGAAAAAATTTTTTTAAAATATTGTCTTGATGTAAAATTTCCCAAACAAGGTCTAATATTAGCCTTTGACTTATCACGACTATCACTTGTTAAAGTGTCTATTATTTCCAGTCTATTTACTGTTGGGTTATACCACCAAAATATCTATTAAATTGTTGGATTATTTTCAAATAAAAAAAATAACCATTTAACAAGAGTTGTTTTTTACTGCTTCATAGTACATGATGCAATATTATAAAATCCATTTTTATTAGTGATTTTAGATAATAGTGATTTTAGATAATATAATCTTTTTAAAAAAATAAAATTAATAATATTTTAATTGACAAAAATTATTGTTTTATATAAAATTAAAAAGGTTTCAACACAATAAGTATATTGTGTCATCGGGTGTTAGCTCAGTTGGTAGAGCGCCCGCTTTACAAGCAGGTGGTCAGCGGTTCAAGTTCGTTATACCCGACTATTAATGATTCCTGCTGGCTTAGCTCAATAGGTAGAGCAACTGACTTGTAATCAGTAGGTTGGGAGTTCGATTCTTCTAGCCAGCACCATTCTTTGGAGGGGTAGTGAAGTGGCCAAACACATCTGACTGTAACTCAGCTCCTTCGGGTTCGGGGGTTCGAATCCCTCCCCCTCCACCATCTTTATGTATATTTTGGGCTATAGCCAAGCGGTAAGGCAAAGGACTTTGACTCCTTCATGCGCTGGTTCAAATCCAGCTAGCCCAGCCATTGTCTCCTGTTAGCTCAGTTGGTAGAGCAACTGGCTTTTAACCAGTGGGTCAAAGGTTCAAGTCCTTTACAGGAGACCATTTATAAAAATATGTGCCCGAGTGGCGGAATAGGTAGACGCAACGGACTTAAAATCCGTCGGTTTTACAACTGTACCGGTTCAAGTCCGGTCTCGGGTACCATTTATTTTATTTTAAAAAAAATTGACATTATGTTAATACAGTGATATATATTACAGTGGTATATATTACTGTAGTTTAGAATAAAATTTAAAATTAAAATGCAGGTGTAGTTTAATGGTAGAACTTCAGCCTTCCAAGCTGACTGTGAGGGTTCGATTCCCTTCACCTGCTCCATGATATTAATTGTTAGTTTAACAATTTTTTTATGTTAAAATAAAAAGATAAGAGGCAAAAGAGGAGTTAGTGATTGTTATGAAAATCATTAAAAATGATAATAAAAAAAAGTCTACTAGTAATTTAGAACATTTACCACCAGAAATGCAACATGATTTAGAATTTCATGCTTCACGCACAGCTTTTTGAAAAAGTCTTCTATTTTTAATCATTGAAGCTGTAGGACCATTTTTATTATTGTTTTTTTTAACTTCGCCTGACTTAAGTTTTGTCTACCATTATGATGTTGGCATTGGAATTGGTTTTGGTTTAACAATGGTTTTTAGTGTTTTTTTATTAACTTGTTTAGGGTTTTATTTTTATTTTCATCAAGCTGACCAGTTTACCTATACTATTGCATTATCTTGAATGTTATATGGAATTTATTTAACTGGATATTGATGAGGATGAGATAAGATTTTATATCGTTGCTTAGTATCATTTCTTTTTCTCTTAATTGCTATTTTTATTGGTACATTTATGACCGTATGAATGCGTAATCTTCGTGGATATTTTCAAATAAAAAAAAGTAAGAAACAATCAGAGTCATTAGTTATTAATAAAAAAGAAAACAATAATTTACCAGTTGCTTCATCGGTAACAAAGAAAGAACCTTAATTATTTTTTTGTAAATTAGTTAATTTTAAATCAATAATTGTTAAGAAAATTTTTTGTTTTGTCTGTTCATACATGTAATTAGCTCAGTAAATTCATAGAATGTTTTGGTAATACATTCATGCTAGTACTTTTTCTTGTTGTTGTGATGTTAAATTAAAAAGATTAAATCAATAAGCTCGTTCAGCTTTTGTTGTTAATGTTTCAGAAGCAAATGAAGCAATATCAAAAAATTTATCATTTAGCATAGCATATTCAAAATCAATTAAATAAAGCTTTTGGTTTAAAAAAACTAAATTACCATTATTTAAGTCATTATGGCATAAAACAAGTTCTGTTGGTTGCAATTTTAAATAATCAAGTTTCTCTTCATATGGAGCTAAATTTACCAATTGTTTACAAATTGCTGTTTTTAATGTTATTAAAAATTGCTTAGGATTAAATGTTTTAATTTGATTATTTGGATTAATTTTATTTTCTCATAATTGTTTAATTATTGTAGCAACTTGGTTTAATACTTGGTTTGTAAGTTTAACCGTACTAAGTGATTGTAAAGTTGGGTAGTATGGTGTAACCAAAAAGAAATGATCACCATCATAGCCATAATCTACAATTGGTAATGTTAAATCGGCATTTTTAATTTGTTCTAAAACAAAAATTTCATTTTGATGATCAATGAATAAATTAGTAAAAGGATTACTATAACGTATAAAAAGATTATCAATACTTTGATAATTTTTGTTAGTAATACCTAAATTTAATTTTGCTTTAATTTGGTATTTCATCATATTTCTGACTTCCATTCTGTCTGATTATTAATTTTATTATACAATATATATAGTTAAGAAAAGCGGCGAAATAAAAAATGAATGAAATTTAAATTGTTACTAGTAATAATAACAAAGTACGTGAATTTAAAGAAATGTTTGAAGGTATTAATATAATTGTTAAATCATTGTTAGATTTAATAGTTTATTTAAGCAAAATGTTAAATAAGCCATTATTAGCGGATGATTCTGGATTAGAAATTATTGGTTTAGGAAATTTTCCTGGTGTTAATATTCGCTTTTGAGCAGAACCAATTATGGATATTATGGATATTATCAATAATTTATTAATTGAAAAATGTCGTTCACTAGAAGAACGTGATGCACAAGCAGTTTGTGTTTTTATGTTATCTTAATCCAAGAACAAACGAAACAAGGTATTTTCGAGTAATAACAAAAGGTCTTATTACTGAAAAACAATTGGTAATAATGTTTTTGGTTATGATGCTTTTTTTCTTACCAGAAATTGGTCAAACTTATGCTAAATTAACTGTAGAAGAGAAAATCAAAGGCTTTTCAAATGTTTAAAAAATGATGACTAGGAGGAAAAGATGAAGACAACAAAAAAAATTAACATTATTTTATTTGAACCAGAAATTGCACAAAATGTTGGAGCCATTATGCGAACTTGTGTTGCAATTAATGCTAAGTTACATTTAATTGAACCATTTGGATTTATTTTTGATGAACGATTTATTGCTCGCAGTAGTGCAAATTATGTTGAGTTTGCTGATTATGAAATATATAATGATTGAAATCATTTTTCACAATTAAATCCAAATCTTAAATTATATTGTGCAACTCGTTATGCACAAAAACCACATAGTGCAATTGATTTTACAAAGGAAGAAAAAGTTTTTATTTTATTTGGGCGTGAATCAACTGGTACTCCAACAACAATTTTGAAAGAACATTTATCACGAACTTTTCGTATTCCAATGTCAGAAAAAGTCCGTAGTTTAAATGTTGCTAATACAGTTGGGATTGTTGGTTATGAAATTATGCGGCAATGAGATTATCCTTGTTTATCAAAAGTTGAAATTCAAAAAGGGGCTGATTTTTTAAAATAAAAATAACAATGCTTTTTGTGAATTTTTATAACGATATAATTGCTGACCGTGTTACATATTTAAGCAGTTTTAACTAACATTACCTAATATATTATTAACTTAATACCAATTAGCCATTTCTTTTGAAGTGGCTTTTTATAAAAATAAATTAAAATTTAATAGCAAGGAAAACAATAATTTCAAGAAAAAGAGGTTAAAAAAAGGTTTTTTTAAGTAATTATTTTTTTATAAAAAAAATTAATATTTTTGCTAAAAACACTTGCAAAAAAATGAGGATTTTATATACTTATAAAGGTGTCAGTTAGTAGTAATTTATTACTTAATTGTAAATAAAATACTTACTTACATTATAAAAAACAATACTAAAAATATGAAAAAAAAGTCAAAAGTTATTGACAATAAACGCATAATTTTGTATAATTTAAAACATGTTTTGCTGACACAAGAACGATCTTTGAAAACTAAACATAACAACAAAAGATAATCATTTAATCAATGAATATTCGTCATTAAAGCTAGGAACAAAAACGATATTTTTAATGAGAGTTTGATCCTGGCTCAGGATGAACGCTGGCGGCATGCCTAATACATGCAAGTCGAACGGGGTGCTTGCACCCAGTGGCGAACGGGTGAGTAACACGTATCTAATCTACCCATTAGCGGGGGATAACAGTTGGAAACGACTGCTAATACCGCATATGACATTTTCTGGAATCAGAGAATGTTAAAAGGTCCGTTTGGATCACTAATGGATGAGGATGCGGCGTATTAGTTAGTTGGTAGGGTAATGGCCTACCAAGACAATGATACGTAGCCGAACTGAGAGGTTGATCGGCCACATCGGGACTGAGACACAGCCCGAACTCCTACGGGAGGCAGCAGTAGGGAATTTTTCACAATGGGCGAAAGCCTGATGGAGCAATGCCGCGTGACTGAAGACGGTCTTCGGATTGTAAAGGTCTGTTGTAAGGGAAGAACACTAAGTATAGGAAATGATACTTATTTGACGGTACCTTACCAGAAAGCCACGGCTAACTATGTGCCAGCAGCCGCGGTAATACATAGGTGGCAAGCGTTATCCGGATTTATTGGGCGTAAAGCGTGCTCAGACGGTTTAACAAGTTTGGGGTCAAATCCTGGAGCTTAACTCCAGTTCGCCTTAAAAACTGTTAAGCTAGAGTATAGGAGAAGTCGATGGAATTCCATGTGTAGCGGTGAAATGCGTAGATATATGGAGGAACACCAGTGGCGAAGGCGGTCGACTGGCCTATCACTGACGTTTAGGCACGAAAGCATAGGGAGCAAATAGGATTAGATACCCTAGTAGTCTATGCCGTAAACGATGAGTACTAAGTGTCGGACTAAGTTCGGTGCTGCAGCTAACGCATTAAGTACTCCGCCTGAGTAGTATGCTCGCAAGAGTGAAACTCAAAGGAATTGACGGGGACCCGCACAAGCGGTGGAGCATGTGGTTTAATTCGAAGCAACGCGAAGAACCTTACCAAGGCTTGACATCCAGTGCAAAGCTGTAGAAATACAGTGGAGGTTAACATTGAGACAGGTGGTGCATGGTTGTCGTCAGCTCGTGCCGTGAGGTGTTTGGTTAAGTCCAGTAACGAGCGCAACCCTTACCGTTAGTTACTCCATTAAGTTGAGATACTCTAACGGGACTGCTAGTGTAAGCTAGAGGAAGGTGGGGATGACGTCAAATCAGCATGCCCCTTATGTCTTGGGCTACACACGTGCTACAATGGTCGGTACAAACAGTTGCGATCTCGTAAGAGGGAGCTAATCTGAAAAAGCCGATCTCAGTTCGGATTGAGGGCTGCAACTCGCCCTCATGAAGCCGGAATCGCTAGTAATCGCGAATCAGCAATGTCGCGGTGAATACGTTCTCGGGTCTTGTACACACCGCCCGTCACACCATGAGAGTTGATAATACCAGAAGTCGGTATTCTAACCGCAAGGAGGAAGCCGCCCAAGGTAGGATTGATGATTAGGGTGAAGTCGTAACAAGGTATCCGTACGAGAACGTGCGGATGGATCACCTCCTTTCTATGGAGTTAATACTTTATAGTAATTAACTAGTTTTAATGACCGTTATGTTTAGTTTTCAGAGATTAGTTTCTCTGACAATAACAAGTAAATGTTATTGGAATTGTTCTTTGAAAACTAGATAATAGACATCTAGTTATTTTAATCACTTGATTAAAATAACAATAATTCAAAATTTCTGTTATTTTTAAAAAATAACTAAAATTTCACAGTTATATTTGTAAAAGATTCTCAAAAAACTGATTTAAAATCAGGTCAAATAATTTATAAAACTTTGAAGTTACAAAGGGCGTATGGTGAATGCCTTGGGAATAGGAGACGATAAAGGACGTGACTACCTGCGATAAGGTTCGGGGAGCTGGAAGTAAGCTTTGATCCGGACATGTCCGAATGGGGAAACCCGGTGAGATTAATCTCTCATCATCCTATAATGAATAAATAGTTATAGTGAAGGTATACCTAGGGAATTGAAACATCTTAGTACCTAGAGGAAAAGAAAGCGAAAGCGATTCTCTTAGTAGCGGCGAGCGAACAGGGAATAGCCCAAACCAGATTTATCTGGGGTTGTAGGACCATAATAGTAGAGTTACAAAACTTGTTTATAGTAGAAATAGTTGGGAAACCATGCCACAGAGGGTGATAGCCCCGTATATGAAATAGACAAGACTCGAAATGGTATCCTGAGTACGGCGAGACACGTGAAATCTTGTCGGAATCAACGCGGACCACCGCGTAAGGCTAAATACTACCTATTCACCGATAGTGAACCAGTACCGTGAGGGAAAGGTGAAAAGCACCCCGGGAGGGGAGTGAAAGAGTACCTGAAACCATATGCCTACAAGAAGTCGGAGCCCGTTAATGGGTGACGGCGTGCCTTTTGTAGAATGAGCCGGCGAGTTATGATAGCATGCAAGGTTAAGTAGAAAATACGGAGCCGTAGTGAAAGCGAGCCTTAATAGGGCGTTTAGTATGTTGTCATAGACCCGAAACCAGGTGATCTAGCCATGAGCAGGTTGAAGTTGAGGTAAAACTTAATGGAGGACCGAACCGACGTTCGTTGAAAAGACCGCGGATGACTTGTGGCTAGGGGTGAAATTCCAATCGAACCTGGAGATAGCTGGTTCTCCCCGATATAGCTTTAGGGCTAGCGTCGAGGTTAGCAAGTTGGAGGTAGAGCACTAAATGTATGATGGCCCCACCTAGGGGTACTGAATGCAATTAAACTCCGAATGCCAATTTTGTATACTCGGCAGTCAGTACATGGGTGATAAGGTCCATGCACGTAAGGGAAACAGCCCAGATCATCAGCTAAGGTCCCAAAATTTATGCTAAGTGTGTAAGGATGTGAAGTCGCTTAGACAGCTAGGAGGTTGGCTTAGAAGCAGCCACCCTTTAAAGAGTGCGTAACAGCTCACTAGTCGAGTAACTTTGCGCCGAAAATGTACCGGGGCTAAGCATAATACCGAAGCTATGGGTTTTGTATTTATATACAATATACAGGGCGGTAGGGGAGCGTTCTAACAGGTATGAAGGTAGACCGTGAGGACTGCTGGACTGGTTAGAAGTGAGAATGCCGGCATGAGTAACGTTTGAGGGTGAGAATCCCTCATGCCGTTTGACCAAGGTTTCCTGGGCAAGGTTCGTCCACCCAGGGTTAGTCAGGACCTAAGGCGAGGCCGAAAGGCGTAGTCGATGGACAACAGGTTGATATTCCTGTACCACCTATAGAGCGATGGAGTGACGGAGAAGGATAGTATATCCCGGTTATTGGATTCCGGGTTAAGCACAAAGAGGGTAAGGTTGGCAAATCCGCCTTACATAACCTTGAAGTGTGATGAGGAGCGAACGGTTCGCCTAGTAGCGAAGTATATGACTCCATGCTTCCAAGAAAAGCTTCTAGTACTATTTATATGGTGCCTGTACCTAGAACGAACACACGTGGTCAAGGAGAGAATCCTAAGGCAAGCGAGATAACTGTAGCTAAGGAACTCTGCAAAATAACCCCGTAAGTTAGCGAGAAGGGGTGCTCATATTACTATGAGCCGCAGTGAAGAGGAAGGGGCAACTGTTTAGCAAAAACACAGCTCTCTGCAAAGTCGTAAGACGACGTATAGGGGGTGACGCCTGCCCAGTGCTGGAAGGTTAAGGGGATTAGTTAGCATTAGCGAAGCTTTGAACCGAAGCCCCAGTGAACGGCGGCCGTAACTATAACGGTCCTAAGGTAGCGAAATTCCTTGTCAGGTAAGTTCTGACCCGCACGAAAGGCGTAATGATCCCTTCGCTGTCTCGGCTGCAGACTCGGTGAAATTTTAGTACCTGTGAAGATGCAGGTTACCCGCAACTAGACGGAAAGACCCCATGGAGCTTTACTATAGCTTGATATTGGGTTTTGATATAGCATGTATAGGATAGGTGGGAGACTTTGAAGCAGCAACGCTAGTTGTTGTCGAGTCACCCTTGGAATACCACCCTTGTTATGTCAGAATCCTAACCTAGATCTGTAAGCCAGATCAGAGACAGTGTCAGGTGGGTAGTTTGACTGGGGCGGTCGCCTCCTAAAATGTAACGGAGGCGCCCAAAGGTACCCTCAGTATGGTCGGAAATCATACATAGAGCGCAAAGGTAGAAGGGTGCTTGACTGTGAGACTTACAAGTCGAACAGGAGCGAAAGCTGGGCTTAGTGATCCGGCGGTCCTGTGTGGAAGGGCCGTCGCTCAACGGATAAAAGTTACCCTGGGGATAACAGGCTGATCTCCCCCAAGAGTTCACATCGACGGGGAGGTTTGGCACCTCGATGTCGGCTCATCGCATCCTGGAGCTGAAGTTGGTTCCAAGGGTTGGGCTGTTCGCCCATTAAAGCGGTACGCGAGCTGGGTTCAGAACGTCGTGAGACAGTTTGGTCCCTATCTGTTGTGGGCGTAGGAAATTTGAAGAGATCTGTCCCTAGTACGAGAGGACCGGGATGGACACACCTCTGGTGCTCCAGTTGTCACGCCAGTGGCACAGCTGGTTAGCTATGTGTGGAAATGATAATCGCTGAAGGCATCTAAGCGAGAAGCATACTTTAAGATGAGATTTCCCATCCTTTATGGAGTAAGACCCCTTGAAGACGACAAGGTTGATAGGTTGGATGTGTAAGCACGGCGACGTGTTCAGCTAACCAATACTAATAGGTCGAGGACTTCAAAAAAGCGAGAGCTTATTTACAAATTTTAGACAGTTTATTATCTAGTTTTGAGCGGATAATTTCCCTCAGATATAATCTGGTGCTTATGGCATAGTGGACACACCCGTTCCCATCCCGAACACGGAAGTTAAGCACTATTACGCCGATGATAGCCGCAAGGTGAAAATAGGTCAGTGCCAGGTTAAAAAAAGGTCAAAACCTTTTTTAAAAATATTTTTACTTTCTTAGTATTTTAAAAGAGAAGATTGATGATTTTTTACCAACAACAGTATCCATTTCAAATCATCCAACATTAGAAAATTTATTTTCAATGTTTCAAATTGACTTAAAATTAGTTAATTGACCACTATTATCAGATTTTCCTTTTGTTTTATATTTTTTACCACCATACTTAATTTAAATTTGTTTGATTTACAAGCAAAATTAAAGAGTTTTTTAAGTAAAAATTATAAAAATAAATATTATAAAATAATAAAGCAAAAAATATTCTCATATATTAATTAATTTAAAAATTTTATCAATAAAATTATTAAAACTAGATTTTTCATTTTTAGAAGTTTTATCCATCATTTGAAAAACACCTTTTTTATTTTTAATTACTTTTCTTGTTTTAGTTGATTTTTCTTCATCAATACCAATATTCATAGTTGAAAAAAATATTTTCTTTTCAACTCTTTTTTTATTTTCTCGCATAGGAACAAAAGCTCCGTCAATTTGAATATATAAAACATTATTTGTAATTTTAATTTTATTGTTATTTTTATTGCTAATATAGTTAATTTTTTCTAAATTGGCATTCTTAAAAATATTAGATATTGTTTTTTCACTAATTTTAGCATTTTCTATTGTATGCAAAATATCTTTATATCTTTTTCCATCACCTAAAAATGAAGTAATTTTATTTATTAAATTTTGTTCATTTCTTTGGTATTTTTTTAAACCCAATTCCTCATCTAAAGGATAGCGATTTATATTTTTTTTCTTATCATCATATTTGACATATAATCTTCTTTTCAAAGGAATATCTCCATATTCTGTTTTAATTGTTTTTGGTAATTTTGATACTACCTAGAATAACAAAAGTTTTAAAATTAGCAAAAGAAACTAAATTACTTGAAAAATTAGGAATAATAACTGCTAAAAATTTAGAAGATGTTGTTAAACAAGTAACAGGTAAAAAGATTTTATTTAATAAATTAATATTTGATTTTACTAAACAAGCAAATAATGAGACTTTATTATACACAATTGGTAAATTAGCACGTAATGATTTTTCTAAGGGTTTTAAAATTTCTAATTTAGAAAAAATTAACAATCTATTAAAAATTGAAAAAAACTTACAAAAAATAAGCCCAAAGTTGGTACAAAAAGCACCACGATTAAATAAAAAATATAAAGGATATGTTGATAAATGGTTGTTTGAATATGGTTTAAATTTTGAACAAATAACAAAAATTAGTACCGATGAATGATATAAAATTATGACTGATTTGCATAAAAAAGGCATTGCTAAAAAATTATTATTAAATGTTAATTTAATGCGAGCAAATAGAATAGGCATCCTGTACGATGAAGCGGCAAAAAACAACTCTTTAACAAGAGTTGTTTTTTTATTTAAAAACAACCATTAAAAGGAGATGAAAAAAATATGTCTAAAAATACTTTTATTAAATGTAGTAAATGTGGAACACAAAGCAGTTTCATACAGTGGTGCATTCATAACTATTAATTGCAAGAAGAAAAATAAAATCGTGTGCGTAGAGGTTAAATAACTTTTAAGAACTGGGTAAGGATTTCTTAATTAATCTACTAGTGGGGACTTGATGAGGAGGTACTTAATACTACAAGTAACTACAAAATGTAGAACATTGTAGTACTTTGTAGTTAATTGTAAAAAGGAGAATTTAAAAATAACTATGAAAAAGAAAATATGTTTTAAAAAAAGATATTGAGGTTATTGCTTTAAATGTAATAAACAAAATAAATATATTCTTACACACGATGAAATTACTGATGAACATTGAGCATTAAATACTAGAAAGAATTAGGAGGAATTAAATTATGGAAAAAAGATACATATTAATATCAAAAATTTCATTTGATATAGATGACATTGGAAGTGTAAATACAGAAAAATTCTATACATTAGCAGAAGCAAAGGTTGCTGCTAAGCGTGATAATAAAGGCGGATGATTAACAACCATTATTGATTTAGAAAATAAAAATATTGAATGGCAAGGAGATAAATAATATGAAAGAAATTAGAAATTTACAATTATCAGAATTTCAAAAACAAGTTATTAATAAATTAGATGATGAATACTGATATGAAAATAATGTCGGTTATGAAAATAGTATTACAATTTTAAATAAAGAACTGGAATTTTTAATAAGAATAAATAAAACAGATGACACTGCATCAATAAATGAAAGTTTAGAATCTTGTAAAAGCAGAATTGAAAAAAGTTTAAATAACCATAATCAACTTGTTAAAGATGAAGAAAAAAGAATTAAATTATTAGAACTTATATTAAAGGAGAATAAATAATATGAGTATTGATGAATTTTATGAAAAATATCAAACCAAAGAAGATGAAAATTATTCTAAATATGATTTTACCGCAGGTCATTATTATGTTGAAAATGATTGATCATTAAATTTTAAAGAATTACATCTTGATAAATATAATATTGATGAATTTAAACAGTTAATTGAAGATTATGATAATAATCGTAAAAATTGAGAAAAACCGAAATTTGTAAAGATTGTGAAAGAAGAAAAAGAAATCAAGAATCTTGTAAAGAAGGGAATGAATAATATGTATAAAGATGAAAATGGAAATATTTATACTGAAGAAGATTTATTTAATGAAGCATTAGAAGAATGTCATTCAGAAGAGAGTGCTTATGACTATATTGAGACATTAATTGAAGAAAAGAATTTGGAGGAATTATAATATGAAAATATTAAAAGATATGATTAAAGATTTAACAGGAGTTACTGTTGAAAAAGAAAAATTAAATCAATATTTAGAAAGTGAAAGATTAGATTTAGAAGGTGCTAATTTAGAAGGTGCTAATTTACAAGGTGCTAATTTATGAGATGCTAATTTAGAAGGTGCTTATTTAACTGGTGCTAATTTATATGGTGCTTATTTAACTGGTGCTAATTTAGAAGGTGCCGATTTAGAAGGTGCTGATTTAAAAGGTGCTGATTTAGAAGGTGCTAATTTAAAAGATGCTTATTTATGTGGTATTAAAATCACAAAAAAACAATTAGAACAATTAACTATTGAGGAGGATGAATAATGACAAAAACAGAATCAATTAAATTTGATAAATTACAAGAAGAAAATGAAGCACTTAAAAAAAGAACTTGCTGAATTAAAGAAGATTTTGATGAATATTGTCAATATGTAAATGGTCGAAGAGAAGATACTTTTATTATAAAAGATAAATCTTTATATAAAAAATTACCTAATAAGGAGGTGAAATAAATGAGTGATATTGTAAAAAATACAGTAAATAATATTACATTTCATTTTCCTTTAAAAGTAGATGATTTTAAAAATGAAAGTATTTTAGCATATAATGTTCAAAAATTTAAAGAAGAAAATAAACAAGAATTAACTGAGTATATTTTTAGACATATTAATCATTATGCTTTAAATGGTTATC
This sequence comes from Spiroplasma kunkelii CR2-3x, assembly GCF_001274875.1. Lineage (NCBI taxonomy): Bacteria > Bacillati > Mycoplasmatota > Mollicutes > Entomoplasmatales > Spiroplasmataceae > Spiroplasma > Spiroplasma kunkelii. Next base: position 980,181 of record NZ_CP010899.1, on the reverse strand, counting down.
AAAATGTACATTTAAAAGATATTCCAAGTGCTATTACTAAAAATAATTTTGTTTTTAAAGAATGATTAGAACTTATTCAAAAATTATTAGATGAACATAATAGAATTGGAAAAATAATTACTAATTATAGAAATTATATTGAAAGATATAGAGTTGAAATTAATAATAATATGACGCAAATTCTACTCATTTTTTAATCCTCCTTAATTTCTGTTCTACCTTGTAAGGCATTTTGATTATTACCAGTTTCATCATATTCTAGTAATTTATTATTATGTTCTATTTCTTTGGTTTGCATTTTATCTTGTCATTTTTCAATTTTTTCATAATATTTAGTTGCTTCTAATTCATCAATATTATCATATTCAGTAATTGCTCTTATTGGTTCCATTGTTCCATTGTCTAATCTAGCAGTAATTAATTCATTTTGTCGCATTTGGTCAACTAAACTAGCACTAACAAAATCAAAACCATAAGGCCGTTCACCATTACCATCTTATAAACCATAATATTTTAAAACAATATCAAACATCTTAGTATAATATTGTTTACGATATGATTGTAAATATGCTTGTTTTTCTAAGTCTTTTGTTTTTTTTATTAATGATTGTGTTTTATTTTCTTCACTATATGAAGCATCGCCAAAAGGACTAGAAAAATTACATGCTATATATACTTGTTCAATAATAGATTTTTGGTCTTGTGTATATGTTTCTAAAATTGGTGTACCTGGATAACCTCTAAGCATCAATTCATTTAATTTATTAATAATTTTTTTATTTAACTTTTTCATATTCCACATCCTTACTAGGTAATTTTTTATATAAAGATTTACACCTTCTAAATTAGCATCTTCTAAATCTAATCTTTCACTTTCTAAATATTGATTTAATTTTTCTTTTTCAACAGTAACTCCTGTTAAATCTTTAATCATATCTTTTAATGTTTTCATTTAATTTTTTTCCTTTCTGTAAAAAAAAACATAATATTCCTTTATTAGTTAATATTTTTATATTTAGTAAATAATTTATTTTATTATTTACTTACTTCGCCGCCCGCTTCACTTTGTGGGTGAGCGGGGGCGGTAGAATATTTTTATAGAGTTTACCCCTCCACGGAAATAAACAAACAATTTACCCAGTTATTAATTACGCTTCATCCATCCCTACACAACTTTATATAAAGAAAATAACCTTTTGGAGCTCCTCCCTCTTGTTTTTTTAGTGTCCGATATTGTTTTTTTAGGTTTAACAGCACTCTTTTTATGAAACAAGCAAAAACACACGCTCTGACATTTCGCGGGCGACTAACCCCGCTGAGAATTAAAAAAATAAATATGGGTAAATCCAATCGCTTTCACACTTTCTTTAAGGCTTCGTGCCATAGATGAGTTATTCATCTTTAAGCATTCAAAATATTAATTTTTAGTATTGCATTATTCATCAGATAGTACCTTTATTAAAAATGATATTATTAGTTGTTAAACCAAAAAAATATAATAAATCACAGAAAGGAAATTATAAAAATTAACTAATTGATGGAGAAAATAGGTTAATTTTTAATTTTAAAGATACTATCTGATGAATAATGCAATTAAAAAAAAATCGCTCTAATAAGCGATTACTTTAATTTGTATTTAATTACTTTATTTATAATTTTTATAAAAAATAAGCTTTTTTCCGACTATCATTAAATACTTAATTTATTTTTTGTTGAATAACATTATTAAAATCAGTTCCCTGAGGAAATCAGTGTCTTAATTCAATATTCATATATTCAATTAAAGGTTTTTGGCGATATTTACCAGCGTCACAAAAATATACTTGTGTTTCAGCCTTGTGTTTCAGCAAAGATTTCCATTTCTCTTCATTTATAAAATTATCTTCCTCTATCATTTATTATTACTTTAATTTTCCCAATTAAATTATTATTTATAACTTAATATGGATAAAATAAAAGAAAAATTAAAATATTTAATGTTAGCATGATATTAATTCTTTTTAACACTTTTTAATTTTATCATTTTTTTCCTTTGAATCAAAATATATGAAATACACAAAACAATATTTTAAATTTTTTTTATTTTTTTGATATAATTAAAATAGTTTATGTAAAAATATCAATAAATATTCTTATATAGGAAACGAAACATAAAAAGATGAGGAGTTTATTTATGGAAATAAAAAAGAAAATTGTTATGCAAGAAGAATTACCAGTAGTTGATTTAATAAATCAAATTATTGATGAAGGAAAAGAGTTAACTACTAAAACTGATATAAAAGCAGCAAAAGAAAAACTAATGCATGAAGAATGAATTAAAAAAAATAATGAAGCATGTGCTATTGCAGCAAAAAAATGAGAAGAAAAAATTAAATTAGCAAAGGAAAAAGAACTTAAAGCAGCATCAAAACTTAAAAATGTTGATAAGATTGAACAAGAAAAAATTGCTTTATTAGAACAAAAAAGGAAAGAAGAAATTGCTAAAAATAATGTTTTATATGAAGAACGTGCTAAAAAACAAGCTCGTTTGACAAATATTTCACGTGTTAAAAAAGCAATGCGTGAGAGAAAAATGATTTTATCAAAAGAATCATGAGAAAAAGAGTCACAAAAATGACAAAAATTATTAGATCAAGTTTCACGTTAATTAAATAACTTGCACTGATTTTATCAGTGTTTTTTTAAAATAAAATTGTTAAGTCACTTAATTTAGTTTTAAATAAAAATAAAATTAACTTAAACTTGGCAAATAAATTGTTAAAAACTCATGTCAAAATTCTCATGCTTTGGTTTTTAATGTATCATTTGTTAAAAATCAGTATGAAAATCCTTCGGCAAAAAATTCAAAAGAACTTTTAAAAGAATATTCGCTAAGATGAAATAATTGAAAAATTTTTTCTCTATCCAAATTGCGGGAATTATTAATTTTTTTTACTAAAAATTCTTTTAGATGTTCAATAGGATTAATTTTCCTAGAAAGAGAATAAAAGTGAATAATATGACCAATTTCATGAAATAAAGTTTTAAAAATACTATTTGATGTTTTAAACCCACTTGTTCATTCATAAATTGCTGTGTTTGCATAGTTACATTTTAAAGTGGTCGAATTAAGAACAACTTGTTTATTACCTGAATTAGCATATCCTCAAACATTATTTAAATTTTCAACTTTAATTTGTCTTAAAATATCATTTACATTATTTTTGTTAAAAATATTTGCAAGAATATTATAGAATAATAATATTAGTTCTTTTAGTTGTTCTTTATAAGTATTACAAAAATTCTTAATAATGTATTCTCAGGAAGCTTTAATATTTTGGTTTAAAAAAGTTAATAGTTCTTGAAAAGAAGTAAATTCTTGGTTTTCATAAAATGGTAAAGCAGAATTTTGTGTTTGACTTAAGAATGCATTAGTTAAGTTTTCCTCATTTGCTGTAATTTGTTTATTATTAATTCATAAACCATTATAATGGCGTTGTTGCATTCAAATTTGATTTGGGATATATTGTTGATTTAAATTAATTTGATTAGCAATGGATTTATCAAGAATATAATTAATTATAACTGATCCATTATAAAATTTATAGTCATTAGAAATAATTGTAGCATTAGTAGCACTAATATTGTCTCTAATTTTAATTTTATTGACATTTAAATTTGGAAATTGTTGTTTTAATGTTGTTTTAATTTGAACTGCGGTTGGAACATGATAACCATTGGTTTTAATTATTTGCACATTAGGATTATTAATAATTGAATTTAATAAAATTGGTTTTTGGTTTAAATAAACACAGTATAGAACATATAAAATAAAACTTAATAGAAATAATACTACCCAAATTAGTGATATATTAACTATTAAAATTAGTTTTTTTCGTTTTTTCATTAATATATAATAACCTTACTATTTAATAATTTTTAAGTGCGGAATTAAATCGTTGACTATTCCTTATTTATTATAATAAAAATTTAATTAACAAAAATAAATTTAAAATTTATCAAATTATTTTCAGAATTATTAAAATAATTGGCAAATAATTTGATTATTTTTTTTATTTTGTATCGTGTATATTCAAGTTCCAAATTTATCTCTTGTTATTTGGTAGTAATAAAAAAGCTTAGGTTTTGTATTGTAAAGATGCAAGTAGGTAATTCAAACCTTGTTAATTTGATAATATACTTTTTATTTTAAAATGTAATATTTTTCAAAAAAAATTATTTTTTTTAAATATAAGTTAATATTTAAGCACGACAAAAAAAGTTTGCTACAAATATATAATTCATATTTAAAAAAATTAAATATTAATATTTTGTAAAAATTGTAGAAACCACACATATTTTGTATTTTTGGTTTTTACAGTTTTGGAAAGTAAATTTTTTTTTAATATTTTTAATTATAGGAGGTTGAAATTATGCAAACAAAGCAATATTTTATTTTGCGGTCGCTAGTGAAAAAGTATGGTAAAGATAATGTTATTAATAATGCTAATAAGATTGCAAAAGATATTGAAATTAAAAAGTAAAAGAATAAATTATCCGCTAATAAATTACGCGGAATAATTTATTCAATAATGTTTTTTAATGGAGTGGAGCTAGTTTGTAAATTTCAATTTTTTAATTTTTAGAAAGGAGATATATTATGCCAACTTGATTAACAACAATACTTAGTATTATTATTTTATTGGCGATTTTTGCTTGAATTGGTTTATCAATTTATCAAAAAATTAAACAAATTCAAGGAAAGAAAAAAGAAAAAAAAGAACTTGAAAGAAAGGAGGATAAAAAATAATGTTAGGTATGTATTTAACAACAGCAGTTAATTTTTTAGCAAATACACCTAAAACTATGACTGAGGGCATGACTAGTATTTGAACTGGTTTAATTAGTGTATTATGAAAAGTTAAAGAAGGTATAACAAATATTTTACCTGAGATAATGGTTTTTTTAGGTGATACGTGAATTATTTTAATTCCGCCCCGCCTTATGATAGTGTTATTTTATTTGATTAAAGTTATTTGTATATTGATGGAACTAGTCCTCACGATGAGAAAAAAGTTAATAGTGGTAAAATACCGTGAATTGTTTTAGCGAGACATTTTGGTAATCGTGCGTTGTTTACTGCTCAGCGTGAGGGTATGATTTGAAATAATATTAACCAGTTAGCAAGTGGAATTATTATTCCAATTTCATTGAAAAAACCTGTTGCTAAAAAAGGATTTAATTTTTTTAATCGTTTCTTTATTATGCGAATTGGAATTTTCCAAGATATAACCGATTATGAAATTTGAAAAACAAAATCAGTAGAACGAACAGCAGAAGGTAAACGAGTAAAACATAAGTTGGATGTTGGATTAGGAATTCGGTTTTTTAAAATAATTATTCCGCTTGAATTTGCCAATAAGTATGATAGTCAATGATTAAAATTTGTGCGTGATTTCAAAAATGATGAAATTGTTAATAAAAAAGAATATTATTGGTCATAAATTACAAAATTAAGTGTTAAAGAACGATTGGAGTTATTTGATATTGATATTTTGAAAAAGAATTTAAAACCTAAAAAAGAGAAAGGAAATAGGAAAGATGATTAATTTATTAGTTGAAAATAATAATAGTAATTGAGACAAGATTTTTAGTTTTGTTTTTGATATATTTTTGTTTATTTTTGATGTAGTTTGAAATACAAAATTACCGATGACAAATACGTCAATTTCTTATTTTTTAATCTTTTTTATGGTTATTAAGTTATCAATTTACGCAATTCACGGCACATCAACACAATATAATAATTTAGGTTCAACAGTACAAACGGGGGTGTCAAATATTTATTCTGCTACTGTTCGTGGTGTTTTTGATACTAAACAAGGTATGCGAAAACATATTAAAGAGCGTAAACAATTTAAAATTAATCGTAATAAAAAACAATTATCAAGTTTAGCAAAACAAGCAAAAACAAGAGAACAAGGATGTTTATATTTTTTCTTTTTCACAAGATTTAGCCAACCTTTCTGAAAATATTTTTATCATAAAAATAAAATTTTGTTGACATTTTTTTAAAAGATGTTAAGATGGTGATGTAATTTAATACAAGTAAGATTTTCCAACCTTAAATCTCTTGTTTAAAAATTACTAAGAATAAAGACTTGCAAAAGTCTTTTTTTATTTTACTTTTTGATATTTTTTTGTAGAATGGTGATGACAAAAGAGGTAAAAAAGATGGCAAAAGTGGGAATTAATTGGTGAAAAGATGAAAAAAAGCGGAATATTGATGTAAAAATAAGTAAATTTGATGATTATTGTATACAAAATAATTACAAACTTGCTACAAAAGAAACCTTATTTGTGAATTAGAAGAAGATGAATATGAAAACCTTAAAAATAGCAATATTATTGCTTATAATACCTTAAAAAGAAAATACGAATATTAGAAAATAATATAAAATTACATCTCTTAAACGAAACTAAGGGTATCCTCCCCTTATCGTCATCATCATATCATATTATTTTAATTAAATATTATTTACATATTTTTTCTTTACATATTCAACAAATATTATAATTTTTAACAAAATTATTATCATTAAAAATTAAATGATTTAAATCTAAAAAGGCAGTCCGCCTTGATGACTGTAGAAACCACACACATTTTGTATTTTTGGTTTTTACAGTTTTGGAAAGTAAATTTTTTTTAATATTTTTAATTAAGGAGTTGAAATTATGAAAACAAAGCAATATTTTATTTTGTGGTCCTTAGTAATTAAGTATGGAAAATATAATGTTATTAATACTGTTAATAAGATTGCAAAAGATATTGAAATTAAAAAGTAAAAGAATAAATTATTCCGCGTAATTTATTAGCGGATAATTTATTCAATAATGTTTTTTAATGGAGCGAAGCGACAACGAGCGGAGCGAGTTTGCAAATTTCAATTTTTTAATTTTTTAGAAGGGAGTTATATTGTGCCAACTTGATTAACAATAATATTTAGATGGACGCTAAATATTTTGTACCAAGTAAATTTCCAGTTGATAAAAAGTATTATGTTTATGATTTTATTGATGAAAAAAAAGATTAGCATTAGGATATGTTTATGATAAATTAAGTATTGATAATGCTATTGATTCTGTTAAAAAAGCAATTAGTGATTTTAAAAATATATTTGGTGTTAAAATAACACGGATTAGAACTGATAACGGTTCTGAATTTATTAATAATTATCGGAATAATCAAAAAAATAATGTTAAAGAAACTAATTTTACTCAATTTTTAACAGATAAAAATATTTTTCATCAGACAACACCCGTTCGTTCTCCACAGTCAAACGGCAAGATTGAAAGATTTTATCAAAATTATACTAAATTATTTGTATTTGAAGAAAAAATATTAAATGTCGTTAGTTTACAGAATAAATTAAATGATTATTATTATTTTTATAATTTTGAAATAGTTCATAAGTCTTTAAATTTTCAGACACCATTTAACTTTTTGAATAGTTTAATTAAATAATTTTAAATTATTAAGTTTTTGTATTTAAACTAATTTTTAGTTTGTTTAATTTTATATTTTTTATTTATTTATTTTATGATATTTTTATATTATAAATAAATATTTTTATTATTTTTGTTATTTTCTTGTAATCTTTAAAATGTATGTGGTATACTACAGTTGTTATTATAATAGTAATATTGATTGATGATAATCCGAATGAAACCATTTACTATGTTAGTGGTGATGCTTTTGATTGCACTACTAATAAAACTTTTACAGGCCATAATTTAATAAATATGTTTACAATAACATCTGCTAATCTTGACGCCATTGTCACTCCTCTATAAATTTAATAAGTTTTATGTTAAATTTTTTATGATAACATTAAAACTAGCCAAAATATGATAATTATTGTTCTTTTAAAAATGTTTTAATTTTTTCTTGTAAAGTTGTTCGCCGTTTTTGTGGTAAATTATTAACACCATATAAAAATGCTGATGGTTCACCAATTAAATATAATTTAGTTTTAGCACGAGTAATTGCTGTATAAATTAGATTTCGTTTTAACATCATTCAAAAACTTTTTGTTATTACAAAAATAATATTATCATATTCACTACCCTGCAATTTATGAACACTACAAGCATAAGCCAAAGTAATATCATAATAAAGTTCTTTACTATATGGAATTACATTATCGTATTTTACTAAGATTACATCATTTAAATTTTTATCTTTTTTAATATCAACAATAATGCCAACATCACCATTATAAATTTCTAATTCAGGTCGATTTTTAAGTTGCATAACTTTATCATTAACTCGGAAAAAACGATGCCCAATCTTAATTTCTTTTTGACCACTTGCATGATTCATTCGATTTTGTAAATAAGTATTTAATGCATTAATTCCAACTGGACCATTATACATTGGGGCAATTACTTGAATAGCATTATAATCTGCTTCATATTCATCACTAAGTTTTTGATATAAATTACCAACAATTGTTAATAATGTTTGTGAATCAGTTTCATTAATAAAAGTAAAATCTTTTTTGTCAAATAAATTATTACCTTCAAAATGTTCTTGTTCAATTGCATAAGATAGTTCTAAAATGTCATTTCCAGCTTCTTGACGATAAACTTCTTCTAATTTAATAACATTAAAAACATCACTTTGAATAATATCTCGTAACAAATCGCCACAAGCAACTGACGGTAATTGATTTGGGTCACCAATTAAAATTAATTTACGCGAATTAACAGTAGCTTTTGCAATTTGTGATAATAACAAACTATCAACCATACTAACTTCATCTAAAATTAAAATATCATTTTCCAAAGGATTATTTTCATTATAAAAAAATTTATTAGTTAAAGCATCATATTTTAATAATTTATGAATTGTTAAAGCTTTTTGCCCAGTTTTTTCTCATAATCGTTTGGCTGCTTTTCCTGTTGGTGCTGCTAATACAATTTTTGATTGTTGGTAAACTTTTTTTAAAAGACTAACAATACCATCAACAACTGTTGTTTTACCCGTACCAGGTCCTCCAATAATAACTAAAAAATTAGAATGCACAGCAGCCTTAATTGCTTTTGTTTGATTAATATTATAAGTAATTTGTTTTTTATTCTTTAACTTTTCTAACTCTTCTGTTAATTTTTGATCATCATATTGATCAATCGTATTCAAACCAACTAACATTGCAGCAATATTAATTTCACTATGATATATTTCTGCAACATAAATTTTATCATCCTTAAAAATTAATAATTTAATTTCTTTACTATATTTTAATCCGACTAACAACTGTTCTTTTGTTAAAAAAGGAAAATTCTTTTGTAATATTTTTGTTAATTCATTTAACGTTAAATAAGTATCACCATTATTATTACAAAATTCTTTTGCTAAATATCAGGCATAATAACCTATTCGAATGTTAGTAAAAGGCTCTTGTTTAAATGCTAAATAAATCTTATCAATTGTTTTAAAAGCAATATTATCTTTTAATAGTAATGAATAAGGGTCTTTTTTTAATAAAGTATAAATCTGATCAACATTATATTTTGTTTTTAATAAAGATAAAACTTCTAATGATAATCCTTTTTGATTAAATTGATGATTTAATTCATCATCACGGCTCATTGACTTAAATACCTTCGCAATAATATTAGTTTGTTTAACACTAATACCTGGAATTTCATGTAAGACTGATAAATTTTCTTTAATCTTGGTAATCACATCGGTTTGATAATAATCAATAATTATTTGTGCTGCTTTTTCACCAATTGTGGGAAATAAACTACTAGTTAAATATTTTAAAACCTCATCATTACTTAGTGGGGAAAGTTTATGAATTTCCTTAACTTCAAAATTTTCACCATAGCGTTCATTATAGACAAAGTCTCCTTGTAATTCATATAATTGTTCTGGCTGTAAAGTTGATAAAAATCCCTTAATAAAAATAAAATGTGTTTTATCATTTTCTAATTGAAATTTGCAAATCCGATAACCATTATTGGACTCAAAAACAATTAATTTTAAATAACCCCGTATTTTTTCAGCCATTTTAGTGATCCTTTCTTATAAATATCATAATTTTTGATTATCTAAATAAACATCATTAATAACTCCGCCCCCAAGGCAAACTTCATCATCATAAAAAACAGCAGCTTGTCCTGGCGTAATCTCTTTTACTTTTGTTGCAAATTGCACAAGACATTTATTATCACTTAAAACTGTTACTTTAACAGGAATATCTTTTTGACGATAACGAAATTTAGCTGTACAATTAAATTCTTTTTCATGTAAAGTATGAATTCAATTAACATCAGTAATAATACAACTCGTTGAATATAGTCATTTTTCTTCACTACTTTTTGCAACATATAAAATATTGTTTTCTACATTTTTACCAGCCACAAAATATGGTTCATTCATCCCACCTAAATTTAAACCACGACGTTGACCAATTGTATAATATATCACCCCATTATGATGACCAACAACTTCTTTTCTTTCAATATCAACAATATTACCATTTTGATTTGGAATATAATTTTGTAAAAAGTTTTTAAAATCACGTTCTCCAATAAAACAAATTCCTGTTGAATCTTTTTTATTAGCTGTGCTTAAATTTTGTGCACTTGCAATTTCTCTAACTTCTTTTTTTGTTAAATTTCCTAATGGAAAAAATGTTTTTGATAATTGTCCTTGGTTCAATTGACTTAAAAAATAAGTTTGATCTTTATCCCGGTCAATTCCCCGTAATAATTGATATTCTTGTAATTTTTCATTAAATCGTATTTGAGCATAATGTCCCATAGCAATAAAATCAGCATGATAGTTATTAATTGCATAGTTTAAAAAATAGTCAAATTTAATATACTTATTACATAAAATATCTGGATTAGGAGTTCGCCCTTTTTTATATTCATTAATAAAATGTTTAAACACATATTCTCAATATTCTTTAATAAAATCAACACGGTGCAATGGTACTTGTAATGTTTTGCTAACATTAACAGCATCATTATAATCAAGTTCTTGTGGACAAATTACATTATTAATTGTTTTATTTCCTAAAATATCATTATTTAATTGACTATCTCAATTACGCATAAAAAGACCTTCTACATCATAGCCTGCTTGTTGTAATAAATATAAACTAACTGAAGAATCAACTCCTCCAGATAATCCGACAACAACTTTTTTCATTGTACATAACTTCCTTTTTTATAAATAAATAATAATTAATTATTAGTTAATGACTTTTTAAATTTTTCTTGATATTTTTGCATTTGCATTATTTTTTGAGCAACAGCACGAGCTTGTATTTTAACTTTTGTATGATCAATTTTAACTTCAACATGTTCATTGTTAAATTGAGGATCATTATTTTTCTTATTAAAATTTAATAAATCAATGTTTTTTGTAATAGTAGGTCGCTCATATAAATGTTCTTCATTATCCAATTGAATTTTTTCATCAAAAGTTGATTTAATTTTATTTAATCGGTGATGAAAACTTGTTTTTTCTTGTTGTAACTTTTCAGTTTGATGATGTAAAATTTTTAATGCATTTGGATTATCTAAATTTAAAATCATTTTTCGTGGTTGTACAAATGAATTTAAAGTACTATTTTGATTAATATTTTGGGTTTTAGTAAAAAAATAATTATTTTTAAAAAAATGACTATTTTCTTGTAGAAAAAAAGTTGCATCATTATTTAAAGTAAACTCTTGCTGTTCAATGCTTTGATCATTATGCGCACTTTGCTTAATTGGTTTAATTTTTAAAATTTTAATATCATTACTCTTCATTATCAACACCCATTTCAAGAAAGCTCAAAACTAATATATATTAATTATATCCTAAAACAGTTAAAAAACAAAAGAAATATTGGGTATTTTTCGTAATAACAAAGAAACAATAAAAAGCAATTAAAATTTTAATTGCTTTTTATATTTGTATCATGTATATTCAAGTTCCAAATTTATATCTCTTGTTAATTTAATGATAACATCATTTAAAATAAATGCAACTCTTTTTTAAAAAATTAAAATATTTTATAAATATAGTTTAATTTAACCATATTTAAGCACACTAAAAAGGATTTATTAAATTTAATTAATAAATACATATTTTATTATTTTAATGACATATTTTATGAATTAATGTACATTTTTAAATATTTGTTGTTTTTAAATAATAGCAATTTTAATATGCAAAAAGGAGTAAAAAATGAAAGAATTTAATCCAAAAACAGCAAGTTTAGCAACTTTTTATCGTAAAATAGAGCAATTTTGAGAAAATAAATCATCTGATAAACCATATACTTTAAATGATTTAACCAATGAATTCAATCTTTCTCGCAAGTGAAGATATGATACTTATGCGAGCGAAAAGATAGTTCCTTTACTTGAACGACAAGTTGATAAAATTGAAAGTGAATTAATTAAAGCAATGGTTAAAACACCTGATGGAGTAAAAACATATTGACAACGAGCATTTAATTATAAATATTCACTACAAGAAAAACAATTAGAACAAGAATTAAACTTAAATAATCAACAGCCAATAATAGTTAATTTACAAACTGATATTAGAGATATTAAAAAAGAGAGTGATAATGAATGTGACCAATTTCAACAAAAAGATTTAAGTGATTTAGAATTTGCTATTCGTGGTTATCAAAATAAAATAACAATTAATACTTGTAATCCTGAAAGTTTAAAAAGATATATTGTTGGTTATTGTAATGAATTATTACCTTTTAATGAAGAAATAATGCGTAGTAAATATGAACAAATTAAATACATCGAAAAATGAAATATGAAGATTATTATTCATTATTCTAGTTGAAGACTTAATTATGAATTACCACAAGATAAAGTTAATGAACAATTAAGATTAGAACAATTAGATATTGAAAGAGCAAGAGTATGAAGTTGAGGTTTACCAGGTAATACTAGTGGTTCAATTTTTGCAAGATATATTTATATTATGCAAGCAACAGATATTATTCAACCAACAAAATTATTGGGTGGAGTTGACTTAGCAAACTCTACTAGTCCAAAAGGACATACAACAGCAGCTAGTTTTTGACTATATAATTTATTTGATAAAAAAGCATATAAAGTCGCAGAATATACTCATTCAAATGCTACACAACAATTTAAAGGACCATTAGAACAAGTAAAAGATATTTTAGAGTTTTATAATAATCAATTAAATCAATATTTTAATTTAATACAACAAGGTATATCAATTAATGTTGATGATAGTGCTTATGCAATATTAGAAAGTTTAAATCGAGAAAAATATAATTATAGTTTTGGTCAATATATGACATTTAAACCAGCACAAAAACAAAAATTTAAAGTAAAGCATCGTATTGAAGCATTTACAATGTTAATAAATACTAATCAATTAAAATGATTATGAGAAAAATGTCCTGTAAGTAAAAATCAATATGAATTAATTCAATGAGAAGATAAAGAAGATTCAAGGGAAGAAAGAATGCTAGACTTATATTTTGTTATTGGAAATGGAGTAGCAAACTTAACAAAAGAAGGACATTTATTATTATCAGCACAAGAAATGAGAGTAAAAGATATTTTATCAAATCCTGATTATTATACTTTTCATCGCTTAACAGCAACAGCACAATCAAGTCCTAATATGGAAAGTGCACCACCTTACTTAAAAGGGCAAAAGTCGCGGAGCGACTTAGAGGAGCGAATTCCCTGTCCCAAATAGTTTTTAAAAAAAATTGACAAAAGAAAAATAATAAAATATAGTTAAATTATGTATAGAAAATACATATAAATAAAAAAAAGAAAGGAATAATATATTATGAATATAAAAAAATTATTAAGTTTAATCGGCGCAACAGCAATAACAACAAGTGGAGCAGCCCCATTAATGGCAATGAGTCCAAATCAATCTGAATATAAATTAAAATTAGAAAATGAAGCACTTAAAACAGAAAATGAAAAATTAAAATTAGAAAAAATATTTTCAATAAGTAAATTAGAAAAAATAATTAAAAATTTAAAAAAAACAGGAAAAGATTTATTTTTAGAGTTTTGTGATGTTTTTCCAATTTTTATTGGACTTAAAACACCAGATTTTGACAAAAGAGAATATGAAGAATTTCATAGAAATATAATTGAAAGATTTAAAACCGTTAGAAAAATTGAAAGAGAAGAAAAATTAAAAAATGAAAATATTTTTAATGAACAAGGAATTACAATTGAAGATTTTATAAAACAAAAAAAAGCATCATTTCTTGTTTAAGATTAAATAAAAAAAATATTAAATAAATTATAATAAAAAACATTTATCAAATGTTTAATGTATTCAAACAAAAATAAAGGTTTTCAGGTGGGAAACTTTAAATATAAGTAAATGTTTTTTTATTTATATTTACATTCATTTTTTAAAATAAGTTTTTATAATTTTCAAAAAATAGCTTTTGTTCTTTTCAATGTTTCTAATATTTTTAGTTGTTTTAATTTTATTCAATTTATTCAACATTTATAATTATTTAAAGTTTTAAATTATATGAAACCTTTATTTTATAATATTAGAGAAGAAAAGAAATGTTAATTATGTTTAAAGTATATTTAAGTTAAATTAAATATAATTAAGTTATTAAAGATAAATAAAATAAAGAAAATTATTATGATGTATATACATTTTACGAGTTAAAGGTAAAAAAATAGTTGGTAAAGAATACCAAGATAAATGAGTTCGTAAAGATAGTTAATTTCAAAATAGTTTGCCCGAAATTATTGAAGGTATTTTTTATAATGTAGAAATTGGTTTTAAAGGTAAAATATAAAAAATATTGCCTTTTGAAATATAACAAGATTTTATTAACAAATATTTTAGTAATTCATCAATAACAGAAATCAATAGTTAATATGCAACAAAAGAGATAATGGTTTAATATTTAAGTTGATAAACAACTTTAAACATTCACAAATAATTAAATAATTTTCTCTTTTTTTAATTTACTTTTATTTTGTAAATTAAATTATAATTTTTTGTTATTTAAGTTTGTTTATCAGTAGAACAGATAATATTTTTTATTAATTTTATTAAAAACAAATAATTTATATAAATGTGTGCGTCTTAGCAAATTATTTGTATTGTAAAAAACAATAAACACTATTTATAAGTCTGATTATTATATTATTCAAAAATAGAAATGTGGTGAATAAATAATATGAACGACCGTAGCAAAAAGATTAATATTGATGAATATGAAGAAATTTTTAAAATTGATTAAAACTTTAAAGACAAAAATATTATATCGTTTTACTTACCAATGTCTTTAAAGCATTATTCTAAAATAATTCAAATAAGAGATAAGATTAAAACTTGGTCTTTTTCTGAAGCAGTAAGATATTTAATTGATAATTGAGATATTAACGATGTCTTAGAAATTGATAAGTCATTTTATAAAAAATTAGTTTCTAAAACAATAAAAATAACTCCTATTCAATATAATAAATTGCTGCATTTACAAGATACTTATAATTTACAATCTTTATCTAGTGTAATGTGTAAATTAGTAAACAATTACAATATATAATTTAACATAAAAATTAAACAAAATAATAATGGTTAGAATAATATAAAAATTTTGCTTCTCTATCACTGTTAAATATTGGCGTGTTAAATGATATTTAATAAAGCAAAATGTAGGATAAATAAATGTGTGTGAATCTTAGTGAATGTGATTTTTTTAATTATTGATTAAATAAATGTAAATTAATTTAATGAATAGTTGGAAAAAGGAAAATATGATATATAATAAAATCATAAAAACTAAATTATGCTTTGTACTAGTCCTATAAAGTGTTATAATTTTCACGATAATAAACATCAAAAAAATATCAATATTAAGACATAGATTATTAATCATCTAATCTATGTCTTTTTTGTTTATATAAAGCGTTTTAAGGGGCAAATTAGACCTTAAAAGTAAGCAGTGATAAAAAAATCTCTCTCTCTTTAAAAACTTACCTACCCTAAAAGTAAAAGCAGATACAAATACAAGTAGAACAAAGACAGACACAGACAAATAAACAAGTAGCAAACACCACGGTGCAAAAAGTTTATCTTTGCCCGTGTGTTGTTTGCTGGGTGAATGTTGAAAATGTCCAAGATATTAAAAAAGCAAACCATCATTTTAGATTATTTATTAGGAGATTAAATTATTATTTTTCTAAATATAAAAAAAGTAAATATAAAGACTTAAAATATTTAGTTGCTTATGAATATCAAAAAAAGGAAGAATACATTTTCATATAATATTTAGTGAATATATCCCTAATAAAGTAGTTAGAAAGTGTTGACCTTATGGATATAATAAAAATTTATCAGTTAAAACTGGTACAAATTAATTTGTTAGTAAATATGTTGTTAAATATATTGTAAAAGCACAAAGTGAAGAAAAAAGTAAAAATATTTATGACTTAAATACCAAAGCATATCGTTTTAGTGCCAATTGTGTTGACATAATTATTAAAGTTGGTGTTATTTAAATATGTGAAATGGAATTAATCTCTTCATTAAAAGGGACAAAACATAATTTTATGTTTAATAATAAAGATGGTTATTTAATGGGTGTTAGCATTGATAGTTATTGAAATAAAGACTATTTTTGACAAATGGAAAAATTAAATCTCTTTTTTATTTAATTAAATTAAAATAATATGGTATGATGGTGACAACAAGGGGGATAATTCTACAATGAAAAAATGATTAAGTTTATTATGTGCAATTACATTAATAGGAGCAAGTACAACAAGTCTAGTTGCTTGTAATACACCACAATATAGCGAAGAAGAATTAACAAAACTTAAAGCAGAAAATAAAATAAACACCGTTAATCAACAAATTAAAGACAATTTAGAATGAATAGCACCACAAGAACAACCATTTAATAAGGTTGATAATAAGTATTATTTTGTTGTGTGTCGTATTAATAAAATTGATAATTGAGAAATTTTTAAATTTCAAAATAAAGAAATTAAACCTGGATATATTATGAAAACATCAAATCCTAAAATAAATATGTCATATTGATTAGCATCGAATTATTATACCATTGGAATTAATAAAGATGATGACTGGTCAACATTTCAAGGTTGAATAAAAGAAAATAAAAACTTTAATTCAGTTTATTGTTGAAATCAATTAGATAAACCAGAGCCTGATTTAGTTATTGATGATAAAGGTATTTTAAAAGTTAAAGGAGAGTAAAAAAAGAGATAATTAAATTTCTTTTTTTTATCTGGGTTTAAATATAATTTTAATAGGATTATTACTATTATTTTTAATTCCTAATGAGCTCAGTTAGAAACATTTAATTTTATATCTTAAATATTACCGAAAGAATTAAAAGATGTTTCGAGAAGACTAAACAATAATTTAGGTAGTAGTGTTTTTGAAAATCTAATTTTTAATTTTAAATCATTAGTTAGTTTTGTCAAAAGATTTAAACAAATTATCTATATGTTATCAAATTATACATATAGAAAATATGCAATTAATAAAGGTTATAATGATGATGTTAAATTATTTGCACCTTATTATTTAGAATTAGTTTCTAATCCAAGAGAGGTAGAAACTGGATATTGAGTTTTTGAAAGTTGCAAAGTTGAATTAAATTCATCATATTTTAATTTTAGTGGCAGTGTCCCTTTTTCACCAAAACCAGTAAATTATTGACAAGAAGTATATGAAGATGATAAACCATTTAAAAATAATGTTTATACCGTCAAATTATTATCGTTATTTACAAGCAAAAACTTCATTAATAAAAGCCGAAGAAATTAATAATTCATTTATATCAAGGCTCAATTTATACTGCTACAGAATAGTGTGAAACCTTCTATAACAATTATAATACGCAAAATAAAAGACATAATTATTATTAAAAAATATATTAAATTTTATAATACAACTAGGGTATCATTAAATAAATAAAATTTTGTCCTATTTAATGGGTACACTCCCTAATAAAAATTATTTTCTCATAATAGATTTAATTGTTCCATCTACTGTTGATTTTAAAGTTAATTCATAAATTATAGTATCATTTTGCTGATGAGGAACAACTAATATAATTTCATATTCAATTCTATTATCTATAATTCGATCACCAACTTGATAAATAGATTTTATTTCAAGGGAATTATTTTGTTCATTATTGGTATAATCATAATTATTTAGATTAAAACCAACCTTTTCACGAAATGTTTGATTTTCTATTATTGTTGGGTCATCAAATTTTATCGAAAAAGTATTAATTTCTTCATTATTTTGTTCTTCATCTTCAATTTTATCTTGTTCTAATTCAGTTTGAATTTTTTTTCGATCAAAAATTGCACTTAATGAAAGTTTCTTTTCATTTTTTGATTCATATAACATTTCTGTTGACAAAAATTGTTGCGTTGGAAAATTATTAACAAAATTTTCATCACGTTTTGGCATAATATACTCTGTAGGATTAACTAAACTCTTTGGGCGTTCAATACCACTAGTTATTTGATGCCGTGATGTTTGCTTTGCTTGAATAAGGTCTAAATCTTGGCTTTGATAATAAAATGGATTATCGTTCATTTGAGTCAAACTTGGAGCAACTGGTTTTGGCGTAATTATTCCAGTAATTTTTTTTAATGTCTTAACATCTTTATGCAAATTAATTAAATATTCTTGAATTTGATTCATATTTGTTTTTAAATCATCTAAGAATTGCCCTTCATTATTACCTGATGAACTTTCTGATTTTAATGTTGGTATTTTTTGTTTTAATAAAAACACTAAAATACTAATAAAAAAACCTAAACCACAAACTGGAATCATTACTACTAAGAAAAAATAACCAATTTGATATAAAAGAATAACATTTACGGAAAAAACTTCGCCAGCAGCATTTTTAATTTGCATTGTAAAAATAAAATTAAAACCATATTGTATGATAAAAAACACGTATGGAAAATTTTGAACACCTTTTTCAACACCAAAACCACTAGTACCAACTAATCCTAATTGATGATTATTTGAAAGAATATAATAAATTTCTTTATTGGCAATAATAATTAGTAACAATGATAAGAATAGAAACAAAAGCATGAAAATAAAAAAGATAATAATAAAAATTTGTGTTTTTGTTAATTTTGTTTTCATTAGCTTAAATTAAAATTAATTCACGTTTTGCTTCTGTTAAAAGATGAAATCCATTTTCGGTGACTAAAATATCATCTTCAATACGAACACCACCTAAATCAGGAATATAAATTCCTGGCTCAACAGTAATAACCATTCCTGGTTCTAATAAGACATCGCAAAATGGTGATACGCGAGGAAATTCATGGATTTCAATCCCAATCCCATGTCCTGTTGAATGTGTAAAATATTCGCCATAACCTTTACTTATGATATAATCACGACAAATTTTATCAATCATTACTGTTGTAACGCCCGGTTTAATTGCATGAATTCCTAAACTTTGTGCTTCATAAACAACATCATAAATTTCTAACATTTTAGATGATGGTGTTACCAACCCAATTGTTCGTGTTGTATCAGAACAATAACCATTATAAATACAACCAAAATCAATTGTAATTAATTCATTATTCGCAATTTTTTTATCAGTTGCACGTCCATGTGGCAATGCTCCTCGTCATCCAGAAGCAACAATTGTATCAAAACTAGGTTTATCAGCACCAGCTTCAACAAAACTATTAATAATAATTTGTTCAACTTGGCGTTCTGTCATTCCAACTTTAATTTTGTTAATAACATTATTAATTGCAATATCACCAATTGCACATGCTTGCTTTAAAGCTTTAATTTCAGAATTTGTTTTAATTGCTCGTAATTCTGAGAAATCAACTGGTTTTAAAGTAACGGATGATAAATTTGTTGTTAAATTTTGATAAGTCAAATATGTTAAGTAATCACTTTCAAAAGCTAAAGTTTTGACCTTATTTTTAACCAAATCACTTTGCAATATTCCAAAAAATCCACCAGGATGATTGGTTTTAATTTCAATAACATTTGTAACATTTTTTGTTTCCTTCTTACCAGCAGTAATATATCGTCCATCTAAATACAAGATTGATTCAGTTTTTGTGAATAACAAATAACCTTCGGAAGAAGCAAATTCAGATAATCAAAAACGGTTAACAGTTGAATGAAATAAAATCCCATCAACTTGATATTTTTCTAAATATTGCTTTAATTTTGCTTTTTTATCTAATTTTACTTTAACATATTCCATTAGCATTATTCTCCTTTTCTTATATATAAATTTAACTCTTATTTTTTCATAATACAAGGATATTTCTTAATTAATTAAGTTTCTTAAAATTTCTTCAAGATTATTCATCTCTTTTTTAATTAAACCAGTTTCATAACCATAATGTGAAATTGTTGCATTATGATTAATTAATAAATCAATAATCTTTGCATATAAACCAGTTTCTTTGATAACTTCTTCAAAAATAATAATTTGTTTATATTTTTCCATGTTAATTTGTTTTATAATTTCTCTATCAACTGGATTAATAAAGCGAGCATTAATAACATTAATTTTTTTTGTTTCTAATTTTGTGATAACTGTTTTTGCTTTAATTACATTATTCCCATATGTTATTAATAAAATTCGCGCTTTAGGATTTTTAATAACATATTCTCACTGTCCAACTGAGAATGCTACTGACAAAACTTGCCGCGTAATTCCCACTTTTGGATAACGAATAAAAAAAGGATCTTTTTTATTAATTAAAGCTAACTTTAATAACTGATCAAACTCACTACTAGTTGCTGGTTGACTAATAATTGGTAAATCACCCATACTATTTAAAAACCCAATATCATAAATTCCATGGTGACTATCCCCATCTGCAAGTGCTAAACTAGCTCGATCAATTAAAAAAACAACTGGCAAATGATTACGAACAACATCATGTAAAACTTGATCATAAGTTCGTTGTAAAAAACTAGCATACATATTCACAATTACTTTTTGATGATCTAAAGCAAAACCAGCAGCTAAGGTCACAGCGTGTTCCTCTGCTAAACCAACATCCAAACAATATTGCGGATTTTGAAGCATAAATTCTTCTAAATGAACTGAAGCTTGCATTGCGGCAGAAATCAAATAAAATTTTTCTGATGCTGTTTGAAATACTTTTTCCAACGTTTTTGCAACATAATAACTTCATTCATTATGTTTATTATCAGTTAAACTATAAGAATGATATTTTTCTTGTTCTGCTTGGGTTAACCCATAACCATAACCTTTTTTTGTTTTAAGGTGCAGAACAACACTTGTATTTTGTTTTTTTGCTTGACGAAGACTTTTTGCTAATTTACGAAAATTATGGCCATCCACTGTCCCAATATAATCTAAATTAAAACCAGCAAATAATCCTGGAATTGCAAAACTACGAATAATTTTTTCAACTAATAGGTGGCCTAATCATAATAATGTTAATGGGGGAATATAACGTAAAGCTTTTACAACTTTACTAGCACTACGATATAGTCATCTAGTTCGAACTTTACTAACTGTTTTATGTAAAATATTAACATTTTTAGAAATACTCATTCCATTATCATTTAAAATAACAATAATTTTATTGGAAATTGTTCCTAAATAAGTTAAAGCTTCTAAAGTTAAACCATTAGTAAATGTTGCATCCCCAATCACACAAATAATATTATTATATTTTTGATTATAACTATAAGCAATTGCTGTAGATAAACCAGTTCCCGCATGGCCATTAGAAAGATGATCATATTTACTTTCGTTAATATGTTGAAAAGCCGCTAAGCCATCAGGTAAGCGAATCGTTGAAAAATGTGCTTTACGATCAGTTAAAATTTTATAAGCATAAGTTTGATGACCAGTATCAAAAATAATCAAATCATTATTGTCAATGTCAAAAGTTTTTAATAAACTAATTGTTAATTCAACTGCCCCTAAATTACTAGCTAAATGCCCCCCATTTTTGGTAACTGTTTCAATAATAAGACGACGAACATCCGCTGCTAATTCAATTAAAGCTTTTGTTTTTAATTTTTTTAAATCAGTATGATGCTGATAATCTTGTAATTTCATCTTTTAACCCCACTTAATACTTTTGTAAAAAATAATTAATTTGTTGAACAAAATTATTAAAATATAATGGTGTAATTTTTCCAATCAAATAATGACAGTAAGCTGTTACATCTAATTTTATTTTATAAATTTCAACATTACTACTATCCTTTAATAACTTTATCATTACTGTTAAATAAATTAAAAAAACAAGATAATAACCATAATTAAAATATAATTCATGATTTGGAAGGTTAACAAAAGGTTGATAAAAAACATTAGCAATAAAATTATAAAGTAAATTAAAATTATAATACATCTTAATTTTTGAATTTATAATTTCATTATTTGCAAAAATTATTTCCTCATAATTATCATCTAGGTAATTAACAAAAATTTTGTTTTTTAATTCCTTAATTACTTTTAAAATTTGTTCTTGTTCACGTTTTACACCAGTATGACGAATATATTGAATATGATAATAAATTAAAACTAATTTAATTAAAATAATACTATCAAAATATTCTTGCTCATCTAAATTATTTAATCGTAATAAATAAACAAAATTTTTAATTAAAATATCTTTTTTATCAAAAGTTTTAAAATCTTTTAAAATCACCCGACTTAATTTTAACTCATGAAATTTTTTTCAAATTTTAATATTATTTTTTTTAACTCAGCCACTACGTTCAAAAATTTGCCCTGCCATAATAAATTATTCTTCATCAACTTTAAAATCAGTTGTGTTATTATCCTTAACAATTTTAGTGACTTTATCTTTAATATCTTGTAATTTAGTTTCCGCTAATTTTGTTAATTTAATGCCCGTTTCAAAAGCATCAATTGCTTCATCTAATGGCAATTGATTATTTTCTAAATCATTAACAATTTGCTTTAATTGTTCTAAAATTTGTTCAAATGATTTATTATTTGTCATTTTTTTCACCATCCTTATTAATTGCTTGTACAATTGATTGAATAATTCCATCTTGCACACGTGTCGTTATTATATCATTATTCTGAACATCATTGGTTGCTAATATCACATTTTTATTTTCATTGTAAGTAATACTATAACCACGAGTTAATGTTTTTAAAGGACTTAATAAGTCTAATTTACTTATTAAATTATTTTTATTATGTTCAATTGTTAAAATTTGTTGTTGAATTGTTCTTACTAATTTTTTATAATAATTTTGAATCATATTTTTATTTGCTATAAAGAATTTTTCTTGTAAAACATTAAACTGCTTTAATAATAATTGATAAGACTGTTCAGATTGTGTATATAATGCTTGGGGTTTTGTTAAAACATAACTATTTTTTAATTCGCTTAGTTTATTTTGCATCTTATCAACTTTGCCTTTAATAAAATTAATTAAATGACGGCTTTGTTGTTGCAAATAATTAACTAATTCTTTCTGATCAGGTGTTGCTAATTCAGCCGCCGCCGTTGGTGTCGGTGCTTGTAAATCACTAACAAAATCAGCTAAAGTAAAATCAATTTCATGACCAACAGCTGAAATAATTGGGATAGTTGCTTGATAAATTGCTTCAACAACTTCAAGTTCATTAAAAGCTCATAAATCTTCAATGCTGCCCCCACCACGACCAACAATTAATGTATCAAGCTGCGGAGTAAATGCCTGTGCTGCCTTAATTTTTGCTCTAATATCATGTTTTGCGTCACTTCCTTGCACTAAACTTGGAAATAAATAAATGTTTGCTTGGGAAAAACGACGATGAATTGTAGTAATAATATCACGAATGGCAGCACCAGTTGGAGCTGTTATTACACCAATATTATTTGGAAAACGTGGAATTGGTTTTTTTAAAGATTGATCAAACCAACCTTTTTTAATTAATTCTTGTTTTAAGGTTTCATATTTTAAAAACAAAGTACCAACACCTTGTAAAGATAAAGTAACTACTTGTAAACTATATGTTCCTTTCGGCTCATATAGTTTAATAGAACCTGTTGCAATAATTTTTAAACCTTCTTTTAATTTAAATTGTAAGTTTTTTGCATTAAACGCAAACATAATTGCCCGAATTTGGGCTTTTTCATCTTTGATTGTAAAATAAACATGTCCTGAAGAGTGATTTGTAATATTAGAAATTTCTCCTTGTAGAGAAATATTAATTAAATTTGGTTCTTGTTCAATTATTGTTTTTAAATAATAATTAATCTCACTAACTGTATAAATATTTTTACTCATTTTCCCCTCCATTATCAATATCCTCCAATTAATAATATCATTGAAACAATAAAATAATTAAAAAAGAAATGTTATTAAAATAACAACATTTCTTTTCTTCAAAAGCAATTAAAGTGTTAATTTTTCTTTTACATCTTTTTTATAAATAAAATAATATAAAAATGGTAAGAAAATCCCTCCACTTAAGAAATTTCCAATTAAAGTTGGTAATTGAACATTGTAAGCAAATTTTCCAAAATCTGCTAAACCACCACCACTTGTTCCAAAAATTTTTAAAAATGGTTGTAAAAATCATAAATATGAATTAGCAACTACATGCGAAAATCCAGAAATTGCAAAAGCCATAATAATTAAATTTACAACAAAGAATTTAGCAACGGCTGTTTTAGTTGTATGTGCAGCATAAATCGAACCAGCAACTAAAAAGTTACATAAAATGGCACTCCCAAAGTTTTCTCATCATTTGTGCTCTAATTTTCCATTAATTAAGATTACCGCATTATTATAAAAATCAGTTTCAGAACCAGGCATATGATTTAAAAAACCACTTCACGCTGTTAAACCAGCCATCACTAAACAACCTAGGAAATTACCACTTAAAACAATAAATAAATTACTAACAAATCTTCCAATATTTAATTGTTTTTTAAAAACAACAATTAATGCTAAAGAATTTGATGTAAACATTTCTCCTCCAAGAAAAACAATCATTGTAATTGCAACAGTAAAGACAAGACCAAATACTAAACTTTTTAAACCAATTGGGATATTATCTCATTTTCCCTTTATTGCCGTAATTGCAGCAATATAACCAAATCCAATAAATAAACCAGCGGCTAAACCCATTAAAAATGTTTTATAAAATGGACTATTTCCTTTTTTTAACGCATACTTATAAATATTTACAAAACTATCCTCATTGCTATAACTATCGGAATTATCTACTTTTTCTTCTTTTTTAATTTCGTCCCTCATTTTTTCTCCTCTTTTTCACATTTTATTTCTCTATAAATAATACTTTATTATTCTATCATAAAAAATAAAAACCTAAATATAATCTAAACTTAAAATAATTAATAACCAGTATTTTTAAATAAGAAACTTTTTAATGTCATTTATCTTACAATAATTGTTTTTATCATCCACCATATTAAACAAGATTCAAAATTTTTAATATATAAAAATTAGGTAAGACAAAAAGTAAATTACATAAATCCTTCTTATTTTCTTACAAATCGTTTTTTATTACCCTAAGGCAAATGTTTTACAATTTCATTATAAAAAAATTGATATAATTTACCTGTTAAGGTAATGAATGATAAATTTTACAACTTAGAAAGGGTAAAAAAAACTATGTTATTTTTAACAAATATAACAAAATCACAAGAAATTTTAAACAAAATTATTTCAATTGGAATGCCATCAACAATTGCTGTTATTATAATTATTTTATTATGTTTAATTATTAAATATCTTAAAATTAAACGAATTATTTATACAATTATTTTATTAGTAATTATTACTTTAATTTGTATTGCAATTTGATATTTTAAAGATGATATCTTAGGAATTGTTTCAGAATATATTAAAGTTGAAAACATAAAAACATTATAAAGCTAATAAAATAAAAATAAATTTATAAAAAGACTGATTGAAATCAGTCTTTTTATAATGTTTCTTTAATTAAATTTCTAAGTCAGGATAACTTGGTGCTTTTGGTTGTTTGTCTTCATCATTATTTACTACAACAGCTTCCGTTGTTAACAACAAAGCACTAACACTACCAGCATGTTGTAAAGCATAACGTGTTACTTTAACTGGATCAACAATTCCTGCCTCAATCATATTTTCTCATGTATTTGTTGCAGCATTATAACCAAAATTGTCATTTTGTTCTTTTAATTTATTAACAATAATTGAACCATCAACGCCAGCGTTAGCAGCAATTTGACGAACTGGTTCTTCAATTGCTCGTAACACAATATTTAATCCTAATTTTTCTTCATCATTTAATTTTAAATTTCCTAATTTTTTCCCAACTTGTACTAATGCCGTTCCACCACCAGCAACAATACCTTCTTCAACAGCAGCTTTAGTTGAATTTAAGGCATCTTCAATTCGTAATTTTTTTTCTTTCATTTCTGTTTCAGTTGGTGCACCAACTTTAATGATTCCAACACCATTTGCAAGTTTAGCTAATCTTTTTTTCAATTTATCTTGCTCAAATGTTGATTTTTCATTTTTAATTTGATTACGAATAAATTCTTTACGATCTTCAATTTCTGCACGTGTTGCTTTTCCTTCAATAATTGTTGTCGTATCTTTTGAAACAATTACTTTTTTTGCCGTTCCTAAATCATCTAAAGTTAAAGTTTTGAAATCCATTTTTAAATCACTATTAATAAATTTACCTTTTACTAGCATAGCAATATCTTCCAATAAATCTTTACGGTTATTCCCAAATTCTGGCGCTTTAACAACACAAATATTGAAAGCACCACGCATTTTGTTTAGTAATAATGTCGGTAAAACATCACCATCAACATCATCAGCAATAATTAATAATGGACGTCCTTCTTCAACAATTTTTTCTAAAATTGGTAGAATTTCTTTCATATTACTAATTTTTTTATCAGTAATTAAAATATATGGATTTTCAAATTCTGTTAACATTTTTTCACTATCAGTTACCATGTATTGTGATAAATATCCCTTATCAAATTGTAATCCTTTAGTAACACTTGTTTCAGTATTGATTGTTTTTGATTCTTCAATCGTAATAACCCCATCATTACCAACTTTAGTCATAATTTCAGCAATTAAGGCACCAATTTCAGGATCTTTTGAACTAACACTCGCAACTTGTGCAATTTCTTCTTTTGACTTAATTTCTTTTGCTGATTCTTTTAATAAAGCCACAATTGCTTTAACTGTTTTTTCAATTCCATTACGAATAGCTACAGCATTTGCACCAGCAGTAATATTTTTTAATCCTTCTTTAACAATTGCTTGAGTTAAAACAATTGCCGTTGTTGTTCCATCACCAGCAACATCATTTGTTTTATTAGCAACTTCAGCAACTAACTTAGCTCCCATATTTTCAAAATAATTTCTTAATTCAATTTCCTTTGAAATTGTAACACCATCATTCGTAATTAATGGTGAACCATAAGTTTTTTCTAATAAAACATATTTTCCTTTTGGTCCTAAAGTCACTTTTACTGTATCAGTTAATTTATTAATTCCATTAAGTAATTTCATTCTTGCTTCTTCAGCAAATTTAATTGATTTTGACATATTTCTATTCCCCCTTTAATTTTATTATTCAATTACGCCTAAAATATCTTCATTAGAAATTAATACTAATTTTTTATTATTAAATTCAATTTCAGTTCCAGCATATTCGCGATAAAGAACTTTATTATTTATTTTTCCTTCAAAGGTCCCATCTTTATTAACTTCAGTACTAATTGCAATTATTTTTCCAATATGGCTTTTGCTTTTTTCATCTTCTGGTAAATAAATTCCATTAATAAATGTTTCTTTTTTTTCTTCTTTTTCTAAGACAATATTTTTTCCTAGTGGTTTAATCATATAACTTTCCTCCTTATTAACATAACTATTAGCAAATGGCATATTTAACTGCCAATAATATATTTAACAAATTTTATTAAAAAATGCAAGTATTTTTATAGTAATATAAATCAACTTTTTGCTAATTTTATTTTAATAAACCATTTCATCTTAATCATATATAATATTAGTTGAAAGATACTCATATAAGATTCTTTTTTCATGTTTTCTATGATAAGTTTCTCAAACAATAATGTTTGATAATATTTTTGCAACAATTCGTATACGATGTTTTTTGTCACTATCATTTCAAATCGCATTAATTTTTATTTCAATTATTTCAGATCAAATTAGCGAATGATGATATATATTCTAATCTTCTAATTCTTCCATCAATGGAAACATTTCTTGCTTCATAAAATATCTCTGCAATAAAAAAAATAATAAACTCTTTTTTTGTTTGTACAATAGTACGATAAATAATAATTTAAGTTTATAATATTGGTCGAAATGAAGCATATAAAATTTTAGTATCTGTAAAAATACTTTCTAATGACGCTTCAATTTCATCTTGATTATCATTGAAACTTCTTTTAACCCTAGTTTCTTGTTTAACATTATTTGCTATATTTCCGTGGTTGTCTTGATTCATAAAATGGACATTTATTAATAACTAACCGATATTAGTAATACCAACTAAAATTAGCCATAATGTACTTTTTTTCATTACCAATTTTCCTTTTTCTATATGTTTTTAATTGATATATTTAAATCTTATAGTATTAACTAATTTTAAGGTAAATTAAAAAATAAAAATCTCTCAGATTGAGAGAGATTTTTGTTCTAAAAAATTTTTATGCTTGTCAACGTAATTTTCATCCAGCAACACTAACATATGTTCCAATTAAAGCAAGTGAAACTCCTAAGTATATCCCATATGTTGGTGTAAAGACAAAGTTTTGACCACTTCATGCTTTTAAAAATGGATACATAGTATATTCATCCTGTACGATGAACCCGTAAAAAAAACAACTCTTGTTAGAGTTGTTTTTTATTTGAAATAAAACAACTCCTAAAAGTAGGTAATGATAATTAAAGAACAAGAAATATGTGATGTTAATGATTGTTATCAAGTAATATCATTCATTACTGAAGAATTTTTATCAAATAAAGTTTTATGAACTTGTGAAAAACATAGAAATTTATTGAATAAAGTAAAATATAAAACACAAAAGCGGTTTTATAAACGCTTAAAAAATTCAAAAATTATCTTTGATTTGTATACTGTAAAACTAAACGATAAAAAGTTAATAATATTTAAACAAATTAAAAATAAAAATCAATAATTACAAAAAAAATAACAAAATAAAAATATTATTTTTAATATTTATTTTCAAAATTATAAAATTAAACATAACAAAAAAATAGATTTTATTAATCATATACAAATATTAATTTAATTTGAAAAAATTTTTTTAAAATGTTGTCTTGATGTAAAATTTTCCAAACAAGGTCTAATCAATGCTGGATTAAATTTTCATACCTCGAATATTTGACTAAAAAAACTATATACTGTCTCAAAAACCTTGCCAACACCACTCGCTAACTCGTTAACTTGTTTAACTCCCGGAATAGTGTTAACAATTCAAATCATCGCATTTTTAATATGAGCACCAAAATCTCACCAACCCTCATGCATTACATATTGCACTTGTCAGATATTGTTATAAATAATAATTTAATTGGGAAAATAAAAGGAATAATAACAGATCGAGGGAAATAATTTAGTAAATGACGAGAAATGGAAATATTTGTTGAAACACAAGTGTATTTTTGTGATACTGGTTCACCACAACAAAAACCTTTAATTGAATATATGAATAGTGAATTAAGATATTGATTTCCTAAAGGGACAGATTTTAATAATGTTAGTCAGAAAAGAATATATTGAGTAGTTAATGTTATAAATAATAAAATCCGACCGTGTTTAAATTGAATAAGTGCAAAAGAAATGTTTTTGCAGAATATTAAATAAATTTATTAATTAAAATTTAATAAATGTTTTTTTAGTGTGCTTAAATATGATTAAATTAAGCTATATTTATAAAATATTTTATTTTTTTTAAAAAAGAGTTGCATTTGTTAAAAATGATGTTATCATCAAATTAACAAGAGACAGAATTTGCTGCTTATATTTACAGGTTTCCAATTTATATATTAAAACCTAAGACCCTATTCTTTTTTACTGGTAGTTTATTAAAAATAAAAATAAAACTTAAAAATAACATCCCAATGATAATACTATAAATAATTATATAAGTTAATATATTTGTATAAAAAGTAATTATTACTGGAATAATAATAATGCCTAACAATAAACTAAAGATAGCATGCCCGAAGACATGTTCAATCATTAGACCTAAAGTTAAATGCTCAGTTCCAACTAAATTAATTATATTATTTTTTTGAATACGACTTAAATGCCCAAGACAACATCCTATTAAGATTTGACTTCCACCTAAACCAATTGTTAAATATAAAATATGTGATAATTGGGTTTGAAAGGGAAAGAAGGCAATTGTTAATCCTAATAATAATGCAATCGCAATTATAGCAATAATTGTATTACAAATAATTTGGTGTTTAATATTATTATTGTTTATTAGTAAATATCCAAATAAATAACTTATTTTTCGAATAACATATAAACTACCTATCATTATAATTATAATTGCGGTGTTATTAAAAATTAAAATAGGAAGAATATAACCAAATACTTCATTAATACTGTATAAAAAACTTGATGAATATAAATAACTTCAAAATTGTTTGTTTTTTTGAAGTACTTTTCAACTATTAGGATTAATTTTAAAAGTAATTTCTTTTGTTTGAATATCATGGTTGAAAAAAATTAAACTAAAGTTAATTAATGCCAATAGACTAAAATATCCTTGTAAGGAAATTTTAGCTGTTAATTCTGTTAAAAAGTATTGTATTAAAAAAGAAATTATAATTGTAACAACACTTCCTAAAATAAAATAAAGAGTAGGGTTTGTTTTTAACTGATGTTCACTGGTATAACTACGGATAATTTCCATTGAAAAAGGAACCATTCCAGCAACAAACATTCCTGTACAAAAAAGCAGTAAGGGATAAAAATAAATAATTAATTTATTATTATCAAAAAAATTAACAGTCATTAATAACGATAGAAAAATAAAAAGAAAAAAACTATTAATTTTAAGGATAAAGGTATTACTTTTTTTCTTTTTAACTTTAGCCCATAATGGGGTAAAAAAGAACATTGAAGTGGGAACTAATAAGAAGAATCAAA
Organism: Spiroplasma kunkelii CR2-3x; assembly: GCF_001274875.1. NCBI lineage: Bacteria > Bacillati > Mycoplasmatota > Mollicutes > Entomoplasmatales > Spiroplasmataceae > Spiroplasma > Spiroplasma kunkelii. The sequence goes on along the minus strand of NZ_CP010899.1, from coordinate 948,934 downwards.
TTTTTGTTAAACCAAATTTATCAAAAATTGCAAAAGGAATAAATGAAAATAGTGCTCCTATCAAGATTGCCTGAATAATTATTATTATTTTTCAATTTCGTAATTTATTTGTCATTTTTATTATCACATCCTTTGCTTTATGGTATTTATCATATTATTGTTTTTTAGTGTATGGTTTAAAAAAAACTTTTCTTTTTTAATTTACTTTTTTAAAAAATTAGAGGGCGTTATTACGACTTTTAAATAAATATTTAACCATTCAAGAGACCACTCTTTTTCTATTAATTTTTTCATTTCAACTTCATTAATTATAAATGAATAATTCAAAAAAAGTAAGAATTAATGGAATATTTTTCAAATTATTAAGTTCTTTCTTTTAATTCGTTGTACAATCATACTATGAGTATTAATTTATTAGTGTATAAAAAGGAGATAAATAAAATGAAAAAATCAATTGATACAATCAAAATGTTGGGAATTGAAGCAATTAATAAAGCAAATTCAGGCCATTCAGGAATTGTTCTTGGTGCTGCGCCAATGGCATATACTTTATTCACAAGACACTTAGTTGTTAACCCACAAGTGGATAAATGAACAAATCGTGATCGTTTTGTTTTAGCAGCAGGACATGGTAGTGCTTTATTATATTCGTTATTGCATTTATCAGGATTTGATCTTAATATTGATGATTTACGAAATTTTCGTCAAGTTGATTCAATTACTCCTGGTCATCCGGAATCACATTTAACGCCCGGAGTGGATGTGACAACGGGTCCTCTTGGCCAAGGACTTGCAGAAGCAGTTGGTTTAGCGTTAGCAGAAACGCATTTAGCAGCAAGATACAATACCAATAAATATAATCTTTATGATCATTATACTTATGTTTTATGTGGTGATGGTGATTTACAAGAAGGAGTTACACAAGAAGCAATATCTTTAGCAGGACATTGAAAATTAAATAAATTAATTGTATTATTTGATTCTAATGATGTGCAATTAGATAATATGGTTAATGTTGCACAAAGTGAAAACATTGCTGATCGTTTTAAAGCAGCAAATTGAAATTATATTTTTGTCAAAGATGGTAATGATATTGAAGCAATTGATCAAGCTATTATAAAAGCAAAAAAAAGTGATAAACCAACATTAATAGAAGTAAAAACAATAATTGGTGATGGGGCAACAAAACAAGGTACACCAGCAGTACATGGGGCGCCGTTAGGAAGTGATATTGAAACAGTTCGTAAAATGTTAAAATGAGATTATAAACCATTTGAAGTTCCTAGTGAAGTTTATAAGGATTTTGAAATTAATGTTAAACAACGAGGAATTAAAAAATATCAGGAATGATTAGAAATGTATCAAGGTCTTTGCAAAGAAAATTCTACTTTAGCTAAAGAACTTGATGATGCCGTTTATGGTAATTTTAATTTTAATCCACAAGATTTTTGTGATTTAAAACCAATTAAGCCACAAGCAACACGAATTAGTAGTGGGGCAATCCTTGACCGTCTTTCTAATATTATTCCAGCTTTAATTGGTGGTAGTGCTGATTTAAGTGGTAGTACAAAAGCAAAGGGAACTGATGGTGTTTATAGTCCTGAAAATCGATTAGGCCGTAATTTAGCTTATGGAGTGCGTGAATTTGCAATGGCAGCCATTAATAATGGAATTTGTTTACACCGTGGATTAATTCCTTTTGCAAGTGGTTTTTTTGTTTTTGCTGATTATATGAAGCCAGCTATTCGTTTAAGTTCATTAATGGAAATTCCAGCTATTTATATTTTATCGCATGATTCAATCGCTGTTGGTGAAGATGGTCCAACGCACCAACCAATTGAACAATTAGCAATGTTACGTAGTCAGCCAAACTTAAATGTTTTTCGTCCAGCTGATTTTAATGAAACATTAGGAGCTTATCATATCGCTTTACAATCAAAACATACTCCAAGTGTTATTTTAATTACACGACAAGATTTACCAGAATTAGAACATTCAAGTGTTGAGGCAGTTAAAAAAGGAGCTTATCAAGTTTATGGACAAGAAGATAATAATGATGTTGTATTGTTAGCAACTGGTAGTGAAGTTAACATGGCGATTGCTGTTGCAAACAAATTAGAACATGATAAAAAAATTAAAGTAAAAGTAGTATCAATGCCTTGTTGAGAATTATTTGAGCAGCAAGATGCTTCTTTCTATAAACAAAAATTGTTAGAACCAACAGCTTTAATTGCGTCAATTGAATTAGGAGCAACCTTTGGTTGAGAACGTTATACTTCTAATGGTTTAAATTTTGGAATTAACGCTTTTGGACAATCAGGACCATTTCAAGATGTATTAGAATATTTTGGTTTTAATGTAGAAAACATTGTTAATGCTATTAATAAAAAAATGCAATTATCATAAAAATGATAATTGCATTTTTTTATTGTTCTTTTGTTTATTTATTTAACTATCATATTTTAAATAACGTTGTCAAAAAATGGGAGCTAAACTACGTAAAATAAAAGGAACAACAATTTGAATAATTGGATATGTAAAAAGAAAACTATGAATAAAGTTATAAACAATGGCATATAATCAATTACTATAACCTGGTCAAACTGAATCAGGGAATAAAGTTGTTCAAATTAAAACACCAACTAATACTTGTGACAAGTAAATAAGAGTAATAATACTAAAACAAATAATAATATAATTAACATAAGTAATATATTTTTTGTCATTATTAACTTTAAAACGTATAAAACCCGCAATTGTTGGAATAATCATTGGAACAAAATAATCTAATAAATATGATCATGGTGAAACAATAAAATTTGAAGCAATAAATAGAAATGACATCAGGGCACTAATACTCCCAGTTATAAGACCAGCGATTGCTGAGTGTAAAAAAGCAATAACGATAAGTGGAAGATATTTTAAACCAATGCCACCACCATATGGTAAGTTAGGCAATAATGTTTCTAAATATGCTAAAGCTAAGGTTACTGCTACAAACATCGCAATAATAACAATATCAAATGTTTTTCATTTTCAAATTCCTAAATTAATTAAAAATCGTTTTCGTTTCATAGTATTAGTAAATAATAAATAACTAACCTTTATTTCATAACTATAAATTATAATATTACTAATTAAATTAAGAATATTCAAACTAATAATATTTAAAATAATAAACTGAAACTTATAATTAATATATTCTTCATAATTTGTTAATCAAACACTTATTGCAGATATGATACTAAATATTAAACCAAGTCCACAAGTCATTAAACAAAAAAATCATATATTTTTAAAATATTGGTCATTATTTAAATGAAATAGTTTATTTAATCTTGATAGTGGTAAAATACTAAGCGTTATTAAAATACCAAGGTATAAACTTATGACAATAAAAATTGTTACTTTATTGTATCATAAAATAATGTTTTGTTGGTTTAACTTAATCTTAAAAGATGGTGGTGTAACCATATAAAAAATCTCCTTACACAAATAATTTTGTAATTAACTTCTGTAAAAGTGAGCATCAAATTAAATTTATTAAATTAAATAAATAACAAATTTGAACTCCCTACGCTAGTGTTAACTAGATCAGGTTCTAAGAGTATTTCTCAAACTTATGTTTTATAAGTTACCTCTGTCAATTACAATATTATCTTAACATTGTTGGAAAAAACTGCAAGAAATTTTAATAATTTATTATATAATTTATTATATAATAATGTATATGGAATTAGAGGCAAAAATATGTTTAAATGATGAAGACGAAAAAAAACTGAACAAAAAATAGTAAATTTAAAAACAGCTAGTGCTTTTGATAATGAAATTGAAGCATTTAGTGGGGTTAATTTTAGTGATGAAACAGTTGACTTTAAAGTGCAACAATCAACACAAGTGATGGTAAATAAATCAGAAAATTCTGAAATTAGAAATACTGAACAACACATCAAACCATCGAACCAAAAGAATGTTAATAATATTCATAGCCTTGTTCAAAATGCACATCATCAAATTAATAAATACAAAGAAGAATATAATGTTAATGAATATGAAAATTTTTTAGAACGTTTAGAACAATTAAAAAAATTACGTGATAGTTCACAAGTTCAACCAAATGAATTTCAACAAATGCTAAATCAAATTAAAGAACGGAATTTTAATGATCGAATGGCATATATTATGGATCGCATTAAAATTTCTCATCGTGATGATGATAAGTTAGAGTTAAACCATAATTGTGAATCATTAGAAGAGAATATCCCAAAAGGGGTAAAAAAAAATAAAGTTACAATTACTGGTAATAAAAATGAAATTAATAATTTTAAACAAAACTTACAAAAAAAAAATGCTAATTATTTAAGTGAAAAAGAAAATGCTACCATTACATTATCTATTAAACAATTTCAAGAAGTTGTGCGTGATACTGTCGAAGATGTTTTAGTTGAATTAGGAATTAAAAATAAAGATGAATAATTTTTATTTTGTTTGAATTTGCTGTTATTTTTGGATTGGGAGGAAGAATAAATGAAGATAGCATTATTTGGTGGTAGTTTTGACCCATTTCATACTGACCATTTAGCAATGATTAATCTTGTTAAAACAAAAACAGATATTGATGAAATTTGAATTATTCCAACAAATCAGAATCCTTTTAAAACACGAAAATTATCCCCCCCTACGGATCGTATCGCAATGATTAATTTAGCAATCGCTGATTTAGTGGATGTTAAAATTAATTTAATTGAATTAAAAAATGTAAAGCCTAGTACAACATATGAAACTGTTTTAAAATTGCAACAGCAATTTCCTCATCATAAGTTTTATTTTATGATTGGTTCTGATCAACTAGCATCATTAAATAAATGAAACAATATTAATGAATTAGCAAAAATGCAAACTTTTATTGTTTTCCAACGAAATGAACCAATTGATCAAACAATTTTAAAACAATATCAAGCAATGTTAATTCCATTTTATAATAATTTACATTTATCATCAACAATGTTACGAGAAGGAAAAAACATTGCATTACAATTGCCAAATATTACGAATTATATTAATAATAATTTATTATATTTCCCAGAACGACTATGCCAAAATATGGATAAGGAACGCTTTCAACATTGTTTAAATGTTGGTCAAAAAGCGCGGGAATTAGCATTAGTTCATAAGTTAAATCCGCAAAAAGCTTTAATTGCTGGGACTTATCATGATATTACAAAACAATGATTAGAACAAAAACAAAAAGCATATCTAACAAAATATTTACCAACGTTTTTATCAGAGCCAATTGCTACTTGGCATGCCTATACTGGTTATTGCCATTTAAAATATGATTTATTATTTAATGATGAATATATTTTATCAGCAATTAAATGGCATACTGTTGGTCGACCAGAAATGACTTTATTTGAAATGCTAATTTTTGTTGCGGATAAAATTAGTAATGAACGAAATTATTTAAAAGTTGATTATTATCGAACATTAGCTCAAAAAGATTTAGTAAAGGCATTTCAAGAATTATTAATAGTTCAATTTGAACGAGCAGTCGCGAAGCAAAGCATTGATCATTTAGGAAAAAATATACAATTGACTTATCAGCAGTGAAAAGAGGATAAATAACGTTATGAATTTAATTATTAGTGCAATGAAAGAGGAATTGGCAGCAACTTTAAATGTTTTAAAACCAACAATAGTTGATAAATATACCCAGATTGAAGTATATCAAAAAGATAATTTATTATTCGCAATTAGCAAAATTGGATTAGTTAATGCCGCTATGACTTTAACAACCTTACTTAAAGATTATGCAATTAAAACAGTTTATAATCTTGGAACAGTTGGGACTTTAAAACCAAATTTTAAACCATTATCAGTTTTAGCAATTACGGAAGCTTACTATACTTTTGCTGATGCCCAAGAGTTTGGTTATGCAATGGGGCAAATCCCTGGCGAATTACCTAGTTATTATAGTGATAAAAAATTAATAGCTACAATTACAACAAAAATGCCGCACATTCAAACAGCAGTTTTAGGCAGTAGTGATATTTTTATTGATAAAATAGAATATTTTGAGCATATTAAAACTAAATTTAAAAATAAGATTGATGTAGTTGATATGGAAGGTTGTACTTTTTTTCAAGTTGCTTTAAATTATCAGATCCCAATTGTTAGTATTAAAATTGTTACAGATTATTTACAAGCAAATAAGAAAAGTTCAACAATACAATTTAAACAAAATTTATCACAGGCAGGAATTTTAATTTGTGAATTAATTTCAGGAGAATTATTTAATAATCAAGAATAAAAAATTAAAAATTAAGATATAATTTAATCAATGTTATCAATTAGAAAGAGGGATTAAATGCAAAACTTTATCAAATATTATTGTCGTGACTGACGGTTTTGATTCAAAATAATTATTGCATTAGTTGCTTTATTTGGATTACTAACTAATTATTTAACTAATTTACTTCATTTAGACAAAATGATTGTGACGGACAGTAATAACCAAGTAACATATTTATGAGCTGTTTATGATCAAACAGGCACAATTAATCATTGAAATTATGCTGGTTACACAATATGATGAATTTCATTTTTTACAACACAATCAAATTTTTTAGTATTAATTTGATTTGTAATTGCAATTATTTGCCATCGGCAAGAAGGGATTATTAAACCATTAAAAACTTATTTCTCATTATCAGTTGTTGTGTATATTACCGTTACTTGTTTAATTTACAATTTCGTATTATTACCAGCAATCTTAAAAAATAAAGATTTAATGTGAGGGCCTCTACAGTGAACAGAGCAAATTATTCTGCATGCTGTTTTACCAGTATTAACAATTATTTATATTGTTATCTTTGCTAAGCAGTCTCCATTAGTTTCAACAAAGCAATTTTATCGACAAAAATTAGGGTGATATTTTATTTATCCAATTTTATATGGTATTTATGGAGTTATTAAAGGAATATTATGTGAATATAGTGGAATGCATCTAAAGATTGCATATCAATATTTCTTTTTACAAATTACAAATCCAAAAGTACAAGGTCTATCTGGTATTGTTTGATTTATAATTGCTATTATTTTAATTTCAGGGATTATTTCTGCTTTTGGAGGCTTATATCATTTTAGTATGGTAAAAGTTACAAAACGTTGTCAACAAGCAAAAAATTTTTAATAAATATTTTACTCAGCAATTAAGTTATTAAAAGTACTTATGTGCTTTTTTATTAAATATAATAATAAAATATTAATTTATATGGTATTAATTGTTTTAATTTAAAAAATAGACAGGAATGAGAGATATGGAAATAATATCATTAAAAAATATTACAAAGAAATATAACCCTAATATTGGTTGTTTTAATATTAATATAGACGTTAAAAAAGGAGAAGTTTATGGATTTATTGGCCCCAATGGTGCTGGTAAAACAACTGTTATTCGTCAAATGGTAGGATTTATTAAATCTGATAATGGTACAGGTACTATTTTAGGTTATGATGTATGAAAAAATACTAAAAATATTATGAAAGATTTAGGTTATTTAGCTGGTGAAGTTAATTTACCAAATTATATGACAGGAATTAGTTATTTAAAAACAATTTCTGAAATTAGAGGAAATGTTGATTGGGAATATGTAGAAAAACTAATTGAATATTTTGATTTTAATCCTAAACAGAAAATTAAAAAAATGTCAAAAGGAATGAAACAAAAAGTAGCTATAATTAGTGCTTTTATGCATAAGCCAAAAGTATTAATTTTAGATGAACCAACTTCAGGATTAGACCCTTTAATGCAACAAAAATTTGATACATTAGTTAAAAATTCACAAAAACAAGATGCAACCATTTTTATGAGTTCCCATATTTTTAGCGAAATTGATAATACTTGTGATAAAGTAGCAATTATTAAAAAAGGTAAAATTGTATCAGAAGTTAATATTATAGAACTTAAAAATAATGCTGATAAAATTTATGAATTAAAATTTATAACTATTAATGATTATGATAATTTTATGAAGAAAAAATGAAAAATAATTGATACTAATAAAGTAACAAAAATAATAAAAGTTGAAATCAGTCAAAATAATATAAATAATTTTTTAAAAGAAATAACAGATTATCAACTAGAATATTTTAAAGAATTACCATTTAATTTAGAACAACATTTTATTAAATTTTATGAAAAAGAGGTAAATTTCAATGATTAATTTAAAATTTGTAAAATTACAGTTTAAAAATATAAAAATAGTTTTAATTACATGATCTATTTTTCTTTTATTATTAACAATTTTTTCCTGCAACTCTAAAATGTTTTAATCCAACTACTAAAGATATTTTTACAGGTGCAATTTGTCTTAAATATTTTACTTATGGTATTTATTGTGGGGTTATTTTAATTTTTCCATATTCAATAATTGCAGCTTATATATTATTAAAGAAAGAAATTAATAAAGGCTATTTCGCTTGTTGATTAGTATTACCTATGTCAAGAAAAACAATTTTAAACTCAAAAATTTTTACATTAATTTTATCAATTATAATTTTAAATATTGGATCTTTAATTTTACAGTTAATTTTTTTCTCTTTGGTTTACCAAAAAGATTTTAATCAACAAAATCAAATAAACTTAGTTCTTACAAGTTTTTCATTTTTATTATTATGAATATTATGAACTTCTATTGTTTGAGTTATTAATTGTTGTTTTGATAACTCTGTACTATGTTTAACAATATTATCATTTATTTCAATATTATTTTTAATATTATATGTTTTAGCTTATTATTTAAATAATTTAAATTTCCATAATTTAAAATTTTTAACAATTATTTCATTATTTAAATCAGCATTAAATTTTACTGAGTTACCATCAGCTTATAAAGGTCTTATTATTGCTGAACCAGTAAAACCTAAAAGTTTGGATTTTTCTTGACAATTACCAACTATGTTTATTTTAGGAACTAGTTTATTTTTTTTAGGAAATTGAATATTTAATAAAAAAAGTTTATCATTATAAATTATTTTAAAAAATATAAATAATAAAAACAGTAACTAAATTTGCTGTTTTTTATTTTGTTAAAATAGAAAGGAAAAATAAAAATGTTATAAAAAAGTGTTTTTGATATTTATATTGAATTTATACAGATTATATTTGCTGTAGATATGCTGCCCGCGTTGGTTTATATTTGTTTTACTTTGTTTTTAACTTTTATTATTGCTATTATTTTTTGAATATTTAGATTGATATTTAGGGGGTTTTGTTAATTACTTGAAATCAGTTTTTAGATAAAGTTTATCAAGGTTTATATAAGTTTGTAGTATACCACATACATTTTAAAGATTACAAGAAAATAACAAAAATAATAAAAATATTTATTTATAATATAAAAATATCATAAAATAAATAAATAAAAAATATAAAATTAAACAAACTAAAAATTAGTTTAAATACAAAAACTTAATAATTTAAAATTATTTAATTAAACTATTCAAAAAGTTAAATGGTGTCTGAAAATTTAAAGACTTATGAGATCTTTCAAAATTATAAAAATAATAATAATCATTTAATTTATTCTGTAAACTAACGACATTTAATATTTTTTCTTCAAATACAAATAATTTAGTATAATTTTGATGAAATCTTTCAATCTTGCCGTTTGACTGTGGAGAACGAACGGGTGTTGTCTGATGAAAAATATTTTTATCTGTTAAAAATTGAGTAAAATTAGTTTCTTTAACATTATTTTTTTGATTATTCCGATAATTATTAATAAATTCAGAACTGTTATCAGTTCTAATCCGTGTTATTTTAACACCAAATATATTTTAAAATCACTAATTGCTTTTTTAACAGAATCAATAGCATTATCAATACTTAATTTATCATAAACATATCCTAATGCTAATCTTTTTTTTCATCAATAAAATCATAAACATAATACTTTTTATCAACTGAAAATTTACTTGGTACAAAATATTTAGCGTCCATCTGTAATAAACCTATTTCTTTAACTTCATATCTTGGATGTTGTTTTTTAATTTCTTTAATTTTATTTTTTATTTTTAATCATCTTTCATCTTTTTTAAGTCAACGAAAAAATGTTTTTAAATTTTTTGGTGCTTTATTTTTTAATTCTTCTCCATGAATCCCTTTTTTTAAATTATAAAACAAAGATAAAACACCACCAGCACACTTATTACAATATTCAAAATATAAATTACAAATATTTTGACGAACATCTTTACTATATTGATAATTAATATTATTAGGAATTGTTGACTTTAATAACAATTTATTAAAATCATTATTTTTATATGCAATTAAAATTCTATTCGCTCAATAATAAAAAGTTGAAAACTTATTTTTAAAATATTTTTTAATTAAATCTTTCAACAAAAATTTATCATTATTAATATAATTAATATAATAATCATTACACAAATTAATATATGAAAATATTTTTTGTTTTATTTTTTTATAATATTTATTTTTATAATTTTTACTTAAAAAATTTTTAAATTTTGCTTGTAAATCAAACAAATTAAAATTATTAATAATATATTTCATTAATTTACACCTACCATCAAAAATATATAAAATTAATATTTAATACAAAATAATTAATATATAATTGATATATAATAAAATCGATTATATATAAAACAATAAAAAGGAGCAATATATATGAAAAAATGAATAAGTATTTTAGGAACAATCGGATTAACAGCAACAAGTACAACAACACTAATCAGGTGTGAAAAATCTGAAAAACCAAATAATAATAAAGAAGAAAATAAACCGATAATACCAACACCAGAAGCACAACAACCACCAGAAAATAGTAATTGAAAATTAATTACTAATAAATATATTCCACGAGATACTGGGTGATACATTATGATTCATCGAGCGTCTACAGATGGTACATGATTGTTAGAAAAAATTAATAGTTCAAAATTTTTTGGAAATGTTACTGTTGATTTTGGATTTCCAACTGGTATCATTTATAAATGAGAATTAAATAATCAACCTATACACTCTCAATTACCAACCATCAACGAAAAAACTGGTGAAATTACTGATTGAAAAGAACAAAAAGGAACTGAATAACAGTTCCTTTTTTATATTAATCGTACAAATTTCATAAAGATAATTAATAAAAAAATATTTGTTATTGTACTATACAATGCAGGATTAAATTTTCATACCTCAAATATTTGACTAAAAAAACTATATACTGTCTCAAAAACCTTGCCAACACCACTCGCTAACTCGTTAACTTGTTTAACTCCCGGAATAGTATTAACAATCCAAATCACCGCATTTTTAATATGAGCACCAAAATCTCATCAACCTTTAGGAGTTATATATTGAACTTGTCATCATTGTTTATCAGGGAATAAACCACCACTATTTATCTCTTGTCAATTATAAATCCCAAAATTAAAATCATAATAACGGTACATATCATTTTCTTTTTGTGCTTGCAATTCAAAAACATTATAACCAATTTTTTGTTCTTCAATTTTCTTATATTGCAAACCATATTTTGATTGTAAATCACCACCAAAAACATAACCAGAATTTAACTTAATATCATAATTATTAACAACCGAAAAATCATAATTAAAAACACTACCATAATTATTAATGGTATAAAACCGATTTTTAAATGCTGAATATAATTTAATATCTAATTGCTTATATTTATCTGAAAAATAAAAATATCGTGGATAAATTTTAAAACCATTATTTACTAATAAACCATATTTTTTATTATATCCTTGTACATAAGTATTATTTTCTAAATCAAAAATCGTTCGTAAATAATTAGTATAAAATTTCTGTGAAATCTTAAACATACTATTTAATAATTTATCAAATTGTAATTTATCGTTAATATTTTCACTCAACAAAATATTATTAAAATTTTGCAATTTCAACGCAAAAAAGTTAACTAAAACAGTATCATACTGTAAATTATTAATATATCCATTTTCAATAAACGAACTACGATTTTGGAACACTGGCACCAAAGCACTTGCAAAAAACGACTGTAAAAACTTAGATAAATCAAATTGACCGTTAAACTGTTGATAATATCTTAAATCTTTATTATTTAATGATGAATAAATTGAACTATTAAAATTAAAAACTTCACCCGTTACCGTTCGCATAAAACTAAAATTAAAACTTAAATCATCACTATTAACATTATTTAACTCCAAACTACCCGAAATAATTAAATTTGCTTCATCAACAGTCAAAATCATCCGATAAATTGCTTTTTTAATATTTTTAACATTTAATTCATCAACCGTCTCAAAATAAAAAATTATCCGCTTTGTTCCAACCTTATTCGGATTTTCATAATCCGCACTACCACCTTGTTGAACTCTAATATTTTCTTGCAAAACAGCAGTTAAAGAATAATTAATAAATTCTTTTACGAAATTTTGTTGATAAGTATTTCAGTCAGTAATTTCACCAGTGTTTTCGTTGATGGTTGGTAATTGAGAGTGTATAGGTTGATTATTTAATTCTCATTTATAAATGATACCAATTGGAAATCCAAAATCAACAATAACATTTCCAAAAAATTTTGAACTATTAATTTTTTCTAACAATCATGTACCATCTGTAGACGCTCGATGAATCATAATGTATCACCCAGTATCTCGTGGAATATATTTATTAGTAATTAATTTTCAATTATCTTGTTTTAACTTAACTCTTGGATAATGATTTTCTTTATAACGCTCAACATTATCCACAATTTTTTTAGACACATCATACATATTATATTTTACGGCAAAAGCATAAATAAAATCAGTTAAATCATTTAAAAAATTTCCCTTTTTAACATCATAAAATTTTTCAACCATATATGTATTTTTTCAACTATCTCACATGTGATAAAAACTAAAAAAAGATGAACTTGGTTTATCATAAACAACTCCTGTTGAATAACTATCTTGTAAAAAATCCAAATACCATTTATCATTAAACAATAATTTTTTTGATGTTTTTAAAGTTGGATTAATAAAATAATTTGTTTCAGACCAATTTTCAAAAAAACTGCTGCGTAAAAACATTGTATTAATAAAATCAGTTTCATTAATACCTTTACCAGTACTATTCTCTTGTTTAAGCGTATAATACTTCTCATTTAACGGTCTAAACGCCGTTAAAGTAATAAATGGAATAACCAAACCTAAAAAACTTAAAATAAATATGGCAAATAAAGATAACGATTTTTTCATAAACTTAACTCCTAACTATACAATGTTTTTGAAACAATAAACCCAACAATATATAAACTCGATATTATTAACATTAACGGATGACTAAACAAAACTGCCATTCTACCAAATAATCAAATTAACCACGTATCAGAATTATATAAATCCATAATAATATTTTTTGCTGATGTAAATTGATTAATAATAACAGTAATAAAACCAGTTCCAAATATAGCGATTGCCGCCACCAATAAAACTAATTTAATCATTATTTAACACCTCTTTTAATTTTTGCTTGTTGTCTAATATTTTGACGTTTAATTTCTCGTTTAACTTGTTGCTTATTACTATTCTGATAAACATTTTTACCAACATTAATACCTTTTCGTACAGTTGACGAATATATTTGCGAAACACCATTATTAACTGTTGAACCTAAATTATTATACTGTGTTGATGTGCCGTGAATTGCGTAAATTGATAACTTAATAACCATAAAAAAAATTAAAAAATAAGCAATCGACGTATTTGTCATAGGTAACTTTGTATTTCAAATTACATCAAAAATAAACAAAAATATATCAAAAACAAAACTAAAAATCTTGTCTCAATTACTATTATTATTTTCAACTAATAAATTAATCATCTTTCCTATTTCCTTTCTCTTTTTTAGGTTTTAAATTCTTTTTCAAAATATCAATATCAAATAACTCCAATCGTTCTTTAACACTTAATTTTGTAATTTCCGACCAATAATATTCTTTTTTATTAATAATTTCATCATTTTTTAAATCACGCACAAATTTTAATCATTGACTATCATACTTATTGGCAAATTCAAGCGGAATAATTATTTTAAAAAACCGAATTCCTAATCCAACATCCGACTTATGTTTTACTCGTTTACCTTCTGCTGTTCGTTCTACTGATTTTGTTTTTCAAATTTCATAATCTGTTATATCTTGAAAAATTCCAATTCGCATAATAAAGAAACGATTAAAAAAATTAAATTCCTTTTTAGCAACAAGTTTTTTCAATGAAATTGGAATAATAATTCCACTTGCTAACTGGCGAATATTATTTCAAATCATACCCTCACGCTGAGCAGTAAACAACGCACGATTACCAAAATGTCTCGCTAAAAAAATTCACGGTATTTTAATATATAATGCTTCTCATTTAACGGTCTAAACGCCGTTAAAGTAATAAATGGAATAACCAAACCTAAAAAACTTAAAATAAATATGGCAAATAAAGATAACGATTTTTTCATAAACTTAACTCCTAACTATACAATGTTTTTGAAACAATAAACCCAACAATATATAAACTCGATATTGTTAACATTAACGGATGACTAAACAAAACTGCCATTCTGCCAAATAATCAAATCAACCAAGTATCAGAATTATATAAATCCATAATAATATTTTTTGCTGATGTAAATTGATTAATAATAACAGTAATAAAACCAGTTCCAAATATAGCGATTGCCGCCACCAATAAAACTAATTTAATCATTATTTATGCACTCTCCTATACGCTTGTTCTCTTGTTTTTGCTTGTTTTGCTAAACTTGATAATTGTTTTTTATTACGATTAATTTTAAATTGTTTACGCTCTTTAATATGTTTTTGCATACCTTGTTTAGTATCAGAAACACCGTGAACTGTTGAATAATAAATATTTGACACCCCCGTTTGTACTGTTTAACCTAAATTATTATATTGTGTTTATGTGCCGTGAATTGCATAAATAGATAGCTTAATAACCATAAAAAAGACTAAAAAAATAAGCAATCGATGTATTTGTCATCAGTAATTTTGTATTTCAAATTACATCAAAAATAAACAAAAATATATCAAAAACAAAACTAAAAATCTTGTCTCAATTACTATTATTATTTTCAACTCTGAATGTTTTTCACTCGAATAAATAAACTTATTACTCAACCAAAAACCAATATGGCGATTATGATTGGGTAAATTAATAAAACTTGCTTTATCTGTTGTAAAAGGGATAAATTCCTTACTAATAAAATAATTTTCTACATTCTGATTTTTATTAACAAAATTACTCAATTTTATCAACTCCTAACTAAATTATTTGTTTAATAAACAATGTTATGAATAATGTTAATATATTGTTTATTTAATGTTTAATAAACACTGTTAATAAACATTGTTAAATACATAAAATAATAAAAATTGGCACACTGAAAAATACTATTTAATTTTTAACAATAGTTATTAAAATATAAAATTAATCATTTATAATTAAATTGATATTTTTACATTATATACTGTTTACAAATTTTAAAATAGAAATATTTTTTACAACATTATTTATATTAATTCCTACTAAAAAAATATTTTTCATAATAGATTCAATATTATGAATAATAAACAATATAAATTTATCAACCATAGAAAATATAGTTAAGCTTATATATATAATAGGAATTTTTATTATTCCAATATTAACGATAGTAATAAAGTTTATTAAAAAATAAATTTGTAAACAGTATATAGTGTAAAAATAAACAATAAAATTATTTAATCAAATCACATATAAAAACTAGTGTTACACAGTTAAAATACATGATAAATAATAAATACTAAAATCCTTTAACCATAAGACGGAAAAAGTTTAATACTTTAATAATTAAAAAAATTGCAAACGGAATTAAAATAATTCACGCATCGCCTAAAAAAACCATTATCTCAGGTAAAATATTTGTTATACCTTCTTTAACTTTTCATAATGTACTAGTTAAACCAGTTCAAATACCAGCCATACCCTCAGTCATAGTTTTAGGTGTATTTGTTAAAAAATTAACTGCTGTTGTTAAATACATACCTAACATTATTTTTTATCATCCTTTCTTTCAATTTCTTTTTTATCTTTTTTATTTCGTTCAATTTGACGAATTTTTTGATAAATTGATAAACCAATTCAAGCAAAAATCCCTAATATAATAACAACACTAAATATTGTCGTTAATCAAGTTGGCATAATATAACTCCCTTCTAATGGAAAAAAAATAATTCAATTTTCATCTAAAAATAACATATTAAATCTTCTTTCTAAAAATTAAAAAATTGAAATTTGCAAACTCGCTCCGCTCGTTGTCGCTTCGCTCCATTAAAAAACATTATTGAATAAATTATTCCGCGTAATTTATTAGCGGAATAATTTATTCTTTTACTTTTTAATTTCAATATCTTTTGCAATCTTATTAACAGTATTAATAACATTATCTTTACCATACTTTTTCACTAGAGACCGCAAAATAAAATATTGCTTTATTTTCATAATTTCAACCTCATATAATTAACTTTAAAAAGTTAACTAAATTAATAGTTAACTTTTTATCGGTTGGCATTTACAATTTACAAATTTATTATATAATGAAAAGTAGGATTTAAAGGAGTAATAAAAATGACTAATAATGATAATGTTTATAATAATTCTAAAAGAACATGATATGAGTTAAAACCAACATTAGTTGATTGTGCTGCTCCCTTTGATTTTAATTTAGTTAAACTTAAAAATACTGGTTATATTTTTTTAGGAACAGCTATTTTTGCTCCCTTTTTTATTAATATTCTAATTTCATATATGTTTAAACATAATGAATATGCTTTAGCAGGGATGAACTTTATTAGTTGGATTATTGTTGCAGTTGGTTCATATTTTGTTATTAGTGGTGCACAAAGTGAAATTATGCGGTCAGGTGCTATTTACTTTTATTATTTTTATTTTATTCCAAATATTATTGGTTTAGTAATTGGAACCATTGTAAATCAGTTTCACCCATCTTATAGTATTCAAACAACAATTAATTTATTAACATTAATAATTTCGGGATTGGTGACAATTTTTATTTTTTATCGGTCATCACCATTAATTTTTGAAAAAATTAAATTAACTTTAAAACAAGATTGCAAACGTCTTTTTGTTGTTTGCTCAATTAGTATTATTGCTGTTTTTTCAATTCATTTATTTTTTGTTTATTTACAATTATTAATAACAGCAACAACTTCAAACAATCAAAATAATTTAATTAAAGGACTAGATAAATGATGAAATATCGCTTTCTTATTTATCTATACAATTTTAATTGCTCCAGTTATTGAAGAATTAGCAACTAGACACGGAATTTTTAGTTTAAGTGGTAACAAATGACTTGGATTTGTTGCATCAACAATTTTCTTTGCTGGCATGCATGTCTCTGGAACCGGTGATTGAGAACATTTTATTGGATATATTGGAGCATCATTAACACTAGGAATGCTATTTCTTATTGTTAATGGGAATGTTACATATACCATAATTCCGCATGCCGGTTATAATTGCATTGTTGCGATTTTAATTCTTGCTGCACCAAAATTTTTAGCATAATTAATTTTAAAAAAGCATTTTAATGCTTTTTATTTTTTTGAAACAAACTTATGCATATATATATTTAATTAGTTATATTCTAAGACAATGAATGATTTTATAAAAAAGATTCTTTAGAGATTTATTTATAGTAATATTATTATTAATCATTATATAATCTAATGACGTCAACAATCTTAGCATTAATCATTTTTTTGCAAGTTTCATTATTACTATAAAAATTATTATATTTATTTAACTTATCACCGTAATATTCAATATTTCCTCAGCTAATTTTTGAAAAAAATCACTTTCTTGATCTAAAAACATAATTATTTGTAATTTATAGGGTTAATTAAGTGAATATTAAATGTATGTCACAATTGTCATCCATCTTTTTTTAAATCTCAATCATTAAAAACAATATCACCTTTATTATCATTGTTTTTATATATAAATCTAAATTTGATTGTCCCTCTATTATTAATGGTTCTCTTTGCTGGTCTAATAATGAACTAGTGGCAATGATTTTAGACATAGTTCCAAAACCAAAAATAATGGGTGCTAATAAACTAAATATTTTTTTTATTTCACTTGTTTCCTTTCTCTTTTTTATTTTTAACAGATTTTTTCATAATTTATAAAATACTATCTTATTTATTTTGAGAGTTATTTTAATTAAATTAATACACTTTTTGATTTATTTACCATTTATAATTATTTTTATATATAACAAAATAATTAATATTAAATATTATGGAAAGAATTAAATATATAAATAATTTTAATAAAAGATACTAATTATGCATTTTGTAATTGAAGTGCAACAAATCAACTTCTTTCTGAGTTGATTTTTTAATGGAAAGAAAATATTATTTTATTTTGCAGTCGCTAGTGAAAAAGTATGGTAAAGATAATGTTATTAATACTGTAAATAAAATATTAATTAATAATGTAAAAGAAAATGAATAAATTATCCGCGTAATTTATTAGCGGTAATTTATTTAATATTGTTTATTTTGAGCGTAGCAAACACGCAGAGCGTAACACGATATTTTTATAGAGAAGATATATTATGCCAACTTGATTAACGACAATATTTAGTGTTGTTATTATATTAGGGATTTTTGCTTGAATTGGTTTATTAATTTATCAAAAAATTAAACAAATTCGAGGAAAGAAAAAAGAAAAAAAATAAATTGAAAGAAAGGAGGATAAAAATAATGTTAGGTATGTATTTAACAACAGCAGTTAATTTTTTAGCAAATACACCTAAAACTATGTCTGAGGGTATGAATGGTATTTGAACTGGATTAACTAGTGCATTATGAAAAGTTAAAGAAGGTATAACAAATATTTTACCTGAGATAATGGTTTTTTTAGGCAATGCGTGAATTATTTTAATTCCGTTTGCAATTTTTTTAATTATTAAAGTATTAAACTTTTTCTGTGTTATGGTTAAAGGATTTTAGTATTTATTATTTATCATGTATTTTAACTGTGTAACACTAGTTTTTATATGTGATTTGATTAAATAATTTTATTGTTTATTTTTACACTATATACTGTTTACAAATTTATTTTTTAATAAACTTTATTACTATTGTTAATATTGGAATAATAAAAATTCCTATTATATATATAAGATTAACTATATTTTCTATGGTTGATAAATTTATATTGTTTATTATTCATAATATTGAGTCTATTATGAAAAATATTTTTTTAGTAAGAATTAATATAAATAATGTTGTAAAAAATATTTCTATTTTAAAATTTGTAAACAGTATATAGTGTTAAAAATATCAATTTAATTATAAATGTGTAGAAACCACACACATTTTGTATTTTTGGTTTTTACAGTTTTGGAAAGTAAATTTTTTTAATATTTTTAATTAAGGAGTTGAAATTATGCAAACAAAGCAATATTTTATTTTGCGGTCGCTAGTGAAAAAGTATGGTAAAGATAATGTTATTAATACTGTTAATAAGATTGCAAAAGATATTGAAATTAAAAAGTAAAAGAATAAATTATTCCGCTAATAAATTACGCGGAATAATTTATTCAATAATGTTTTTTAATGGAGCGAAGCGACAACGAGCGGAGCGAGTTTGCAAATTTCAATTTTTTAATTTTTTAGAAGGGAGTTATATTATGCCAATTTGATTAACGACAATATTTAGTGTTCTTATTGTATTGGGGATTTTTCTTTATATTGGTTTAGGAATTTATCAAAAAATTCGTCAAATTGAACGAAATAAAAAAGATAAAAAAGAAATTGAAAGAAAGGAGGATAAAAAATAATGTTAGGTATGTATTTAACAACGGCGGTTAATTTTTTAATAACAACAGCACCTACACCTAAAACTATGACTGAGGGTATGACTGGTATTTGAACTGGATTAACTAGTGCATTATGAAAATTTAAAGATGGTGTAACAAATATTTTACCTGAGATAATGGTTTTTTTAGGCGATGCGTGAATTATTTTAATTCCGTTTGCTATATTTTGTATTATAAAAATATTAAATTTTTTCCGTATTATGGTTAAAGGAGTTTAGTATTTATTATTTATCATATATTTTAACTGTGGCACACTAGTTTTTATATGTGATTTGATGTAAAAAATGAATTTATTAAATAGAAAAATGAACTTATTATATTTACTATTAAAGTTCTTAATAGTTATTTTCAGTGTGCCAATTTTTATTATTTTATATATTTAACAATGTTTATTAACAGTGTTTATTAAACATTAAATAAACAATATATTAACATTTTTTATAACATTGTTAATAATCAGTGTTTATTACAATAAATAAACATTATACGAACATTATTTATAACATTGTTTATTAAGCTGTAAATGTTTTCTAAATAAGTGTTTAATTTTTTTAGTTAAGTTGTGAGCTGTTAATTTACAACAAATATTTAGTTAGGAGATTATATTATGGATATGAAATTTAAAACAACTAAGGAATATAAAAAAATAAAGAGAGATTTTATTAAAGATATTTTTTGATTAAATTTGATTTGTTTTTTGGACATATTATTAATTTATTTATTTTAAGTTTATTTATTTATCTTTCAATATTAAGTTATGGTAAAGATTTTCCATTCTTTGAAATTATTATGTCTGTATTTGCTTTTATATCATTTATTTTTATGATTATTATGCATATAAAATATATTTTTGAAATTAAGGTGGATTTTGATGTTGAAAAAGAAAAATTAATTCAATATTGACAAATTGAAGGAGTTGATAAAATTGAGTAATTATATTAAGAAAAATCAGAATATAGAAAATTATTTTATTAGTAAGGAATTTATCCCTTTTACAACAGATAAAGCAAGTTTTATTAATTTACCCAATCATAATCGCCATATTGGTTTTTGGTTGAGTAATAAGTTTATTTATCCGAGTGAAAAACATTCAGAGCAAGTAGCAATTGGTTTGATTTATGATAATTCTTATCCTATTATAAAGTATGATGAAAATTTAAAGCGAAATATTTGAAAATATTTAACTGGAACAGAATTAATCAATTTATATAATCAATATAAACAAAATTATTTTACTAAAATGAAAGAAGCGTTATTTTCAAGTGAACCTAAAAAAGTAAAAGCAAATAATAACAATAATAATTTAATAAATTGAACTGTTGAAAAAGAGCAACAATTAATTAAAGATTTGGAAGATTTAAATTAAATGAGTTTATATGATTATTGAGTTCAATTTGTTAGTTATATTATTGGTTCAAATGCTCCTGAGTTTTTATATCTTATATAGTTTGTGTTATTTATTGTTTTGTTTTTTGGAATGTTTTTTAAACTTATTCAAAAAATGTGGAGTTTTTAAATATGCAAAATGATTGAATTAAATTAAAAGAGTTTTTTATTCATATATTTTTGTTTATAGATAAAATGAATGTTGAAAGTATTACAATGTGGAATTTAACACAAAATGAATATTTAACTTTAATGGTTGGTATTTGAATTGTGATTTGGTCTTTTACTTGGTTTTTAATGTGAATGGTTTTTAAGATAGTTGGGTATTTTAAATAATGAAAAAGTTTATATTTTTCTTTAAAAACTATTGTTATATTAGTGGTTCAATGCTTTTGTTTAGTTTGGTTAATTTATTATTTTGGATAATTTCTTGGTATTGTGTTGGTTTTGGTATAAATTATCTTTTTTTGGTTAATTCAATTAGCAAAATAACTTTCTGTTACTTCTTTATTTGTTGAAAATTGTATTCGAACTTTCTTTTTATCAACTCAACAATCTCAAATTTCAAAAAAATTAATTTCTTTTAAGTTATTAACATGGGTTCCACCACATAATTCAATTGTTGCAGTTGGAAATTAAACAACACGAACAATTGGATCATATTCAAAATTTGGATGACCAATTTTTAATTCTCTTGCTTGGTCAATTGGCATTTGATGTTCAATTTTAGAAATGCTATGAGAAATTTGACCCCCGCCAAGGGAAGGGCATAAAAAACAGTGTGATCAAAAGCAATAAATCCAATTTCATTTAATGTGATAACTGGATAACCATTTGCATCAAATAATGCTAAAACTGTTCCAATGTCAGTTTTTTTGTTATAACCAAGAAAAGTGGTAAGGGGAAGATTAACACTATTATTTTGTTTTTTCAAGGTATTTCATAATAATTCAATTTGTTCATTAGTCATAATATATTGGTTCCTCTCTTAATATTAAATTATATGTTATATTTGTAAATTGTAAATAAAGGAAAAGAAAAATTTATTAGGTGAATTAAAAATGATTTTCATAATATATTAAAAAATAAAAGAATATTTTTACATATTCTTTTATTTTTTATTTAAAATTACTGGAATAATCAATGGATTACGACGTTTATAACGGTAAATGAAAGGAGATAATGATTGCTTAATAGCATTTTTAAGAGCGCCAAAAGTTGGTTTTTGGGTTTTTAAAACTTCATTAACTGCTTCGGTTGCTAAACGAATTGATTCATTAATAATATTTCCAGATTCTTTAACATAGAAACTTCCTCTTGAAATAATGCGTGGTGGTGTTAGTAATTGATTATTTTGCGAATCAATTGAAATAACAACAGCAATTAACCCATCTTTTGATAAAATTTCACGGTCACGAACAACAGCGGTTGTTTGACCTGATAAATCTTTTCCATCAACATAAACAGCTTCAGCTTCAATTCTTTTACCAATTGCTGCTGTTCCATTTAATAGTTCAATTTGATCACCATTAGCACAAATAAAGACATTATCTTTTGGGACATTGACACTAATTGCTGTTTCACCATGTTGGCGAAGCATACGATAGTCACCATGCATGGGCATAAAGTATTTTGGCTTCAATAGGGTAAATAATAATTTTTGTTCTTCTTGTGAAGCATGACCAGACGTATGGATTTGATTTAAATGACTATTTTCTTGCACAATAGCACCAGCACGAACTAGTTTATTAATAACTCGTTCAACATCAGCTTGATTGCCGGGAATTGGTGATGATGAAAAAATAACAGTATCACCAGGAATAATAGAAATATGTTGATGTTGATTATTTGCAATTCGGGATAATGCTGCCATTGGTTCACCTTGGCTTCCAGTACAAATAATTAATATCTCATTATATTTATAGTTTTTAGCATCATTAGCTTTAATAAATGCCTTATCAGAAATTTTTAAATGTCCCATTTGACGAATAATTTTAATAATGCGATCTAAACTGCGACCAAACACTAAAATTTTTCGTCCATATTTATTTGCAATTTCAACAATATGTTGAATTCGATGAACATTTGAAGCAAAAGTTGAAATTAAAATTCGCCCCTTAGCTTTAATAAATAATTCACCAATATTTTTAATAATTTTTGTTTCAGTTTGAGTGTAACCCTCAACTTCAGCATTGGTACTATCAGCCATTAATAACATAACACCTTCTTGCCCCATATTTGCCATTCGTTCAATATCAGCACGATGTCCTAATGGTGTTCAGTCAAATTTATAATCACCAGTTGAAACAACTTTTCCGTTTGGAGTAACTATTGAAATTCCAAAGGCATCAGGAATACTATGGTTAACAGCAAAAAAATTAATTTTAAAGTTTTTTGTTTTAATAACACTCATATTATCAACTTCTTTAACAATTGTTGTTTGTTCCAATTTTGCTTCTTTTAGACGATCACGAATTAAAGCAGCTGCTAATCGTGGTGCATAAATAATTGGAATATTAACTTCCCGTAATAAATAGGGAATTCCACCAATATGATCTTCATGGCCGTGTGTAATAAATAATGCTTTTATTTTTCGTTGGTTTTCTTTTAAATAATTATAATTCGGAATAACAGCATCAACTCCAAGCATTGTTGAACTTGGAAATTTAACTCCTGCATCAAGCATAATTAACTCTTCATCATGCTCGATACAATATGTATTTTTTCCAACTTCTTCTAATCCACCTAAAGCAAACACTTTTGTTGGAATTTTATTTTTAACAACATTTTGGATTGGTTGTTTTGCTACTATATTAGTTGGTTTTGTAACTATTGTTTTGTTTTTACTTGTTTCTTTCTTTTCTTCATTCATTGAAATTATCACCTCATAATTCTAAAATTAACGCATAGTTTTTTCTTTATTAAATTGGATATTATTAAAAAGAAAAAAATTAATTTACTAGTATCCAATAAATTATAACATAAAGATTAGTAAGATTACCAAAAAAATTTTGTTTTAAAAAAGTTAAATATTATTTTTATACAATAATTCAATCACTAAATTTAATCACTTTTTTTCATTTAAGGTTCGTTTTTATTAATTAAATCATAATATAATTTACCTTCTAAATTTGCTTGTTCATGTTGAAAAACAATTGCTTCATAACTACAGGCAGTAATTGTTACTTGTTATTGTTTTGAATAATCATAACTTTCAACAATAATCTCAAAACTACGGGGAACAAAACCTTCTTTATCACCATTAACGCCTAAACAACCTTCGCCTTCTTCTATACAAGCTATTTGTTCACTTTTTCCGATAATTTTAGGATTAATCATTGCATGTTCAATTATTTTTTTTATCTCCTGTTTCGTCATCTGTCTCTTCAATTCGAATATAATACATTTTAAGATTATGTCAAATTTGAGGAGAGGCTAAACCAACAGCTGGTTTAATCTTATTGGCATTATTTTTTTTTGGGGGGGGAGTATGCGAATATCTTACAAAATCAATTAATTTTTGCATTACAAGTTTATTTTCGGGTGTTAAGGATACAGACACATCAATTAATGGTTGCTGAATTGATGGAGTGTCATCCAATACTAATCAGTCATGAGTTGGTACTTCATTTTGTAGCATTAAAAATAACCTCTGATGGGATTTTATCATAAGAATTAAAATAAGAAAATATAATTAGTATTTAAAACTAAATAAAAACTGGTATTACCAGTTTTTATTTTTTATAAAATAATTCAATCACTTTTTTTCATTCAAGGTTCGGTTTTATTAATTAAATCATAATATAATTTACCTTCTAAATGTGCTTGTTCATGTTGAAAAACAATTGCTTCATAACTACGGGCAGTAATTGTTATTTGTTGTTGTTTTAAATAATCATAACCTTTAATAATAATTCGAAAACTACGAGGGACAAAACCTTCTTTATCACCATTAACGCTTAAACAACCTTCGCCTTCTTTTATACAAGCTATTTGTTCACTTTTTCCAATAATTTTAGGATTAATCATTGCATGTTCAATTATTTTTTTATCTCCTGTTTCTTTATCTGTCTCTTCAATTCTAATATAATACATTTTAATATTATGTCCAATTTGAGGAGCAGCTAAACCAACAGCTGGTATAATTGTATGACCACTATTTTTTTGCGGATCTTGGGAATATCTTACAAAATCAATTAATTTTTGCATTACAAGTTCATTTTCAGGTGCTAATGTTAAAGAGACATCAATTGATGGTTGTCGAATTGACGGTGTATTATCAAATACTAGTCAGTCTTTAGTTGGTATTTCATTTTGAAACACTAAAAATCACCTCTTAAAAAATTATAACATATTTAGCAATTATTAAAGAAAATTCTAAAGTTTTAGTATAATAAAAAAAAGAAAAGAAAAGGGTTAAGAAGATGCGCGTAATTAGTGGAAAATATAAGGGTTATCAAATTAAAACATTAGATGGAATAAATACCCGGCCAATGACGGCACGTGTTAAAGAAGATACATTTAATATTTTAGATAATTATTTTATTTATGAAAATAAAATTGGATTAGATATTTTTGCTGGAAGTGGTCAATTAGGAATTGAAGGGTTATCACGTGGGTTACAACAATGTTATTTTAATGATTCACACCAAGGTGCCTCCAAAATTATTGAAACTAATTTAAATAACTTAAAAATAAATAATGCAAAAGTATTAAATTATGATTATAAAGTTTTATTAAATTGAATGATACAACATAAAGTATTAATTGATATTTTATTTTTAGACCCACCTTTTAAGCAAATTGATTATTATTATGATATTATTACTATAATATTGAATAACAATATTATTAATAACTATGGAATAATAGTTTGTGAATCAAATCAAATGTTGTCATTTGATCAATTTAATTTAGTTATGTTACGTTGTAAAACATATAAAAAAAAGTATTTATATATATTAAGATTAGAAAAAGGAGAACGTTAGTGTGCAGAAAGAGGGCTTTTTAATTATTTTTTCTGGCCCATCAGGAGTCGGGAAAGGGACAATATGCCAAGAACTTTTTAAATATGAGGAGTTGAATTTGGCTTATTCAATTTCAATGACAACAAGAACAAAAAGGCAGGATGAAGTTGAAGGGGTAAATTATTTTTTTGTTGACCGACTAACATTTGAAGCTGCAATTAAAAATAATGAATTATTAGAATATGCTGAATTTGTCGATAATTATTATGGTACGCCAAAATCATATTGTATTGAACAAATTAATAATGGAAAAAATGTTTTATTAGAAATTGAAGTACAAGGTGCAACACAAGTGTTACAGAAAGTAAGTGATGCAGTTTCAATTTTTTTAATTCCACCAAGTTTAGAGGAATTAGAAAAACGAATTCGAGGCCGAAAAAGTGAACCCGAAGAAGTATTACAAGCACGATTAGCAAAAGCGGCTGATGAACTTCCATTGCAAAGTAATTATAATTATGTTGTGGTAAATAACACTGTAGAACAAGCAGTTGCAGAAATTAAAACAATTTTAGAACAAGAAATTGTTAATCGTTCGTAAGTTTAAAGGATTAAAAAATGCAAGCAAGAGAAATAGCATGAAATATCTTATGAAAAATTTTTGCAAAAAACAAGTTTAGTAATCATTTATTATCAAATATTGTAGAACAAAATGATGATTTTACTGACCAAGATAAAACTTTAATTTATCGAATTGTTTATGGTACTTTAAAAAATAAATTGTATTTAGAATATATTGCTAATCAATTTATTGAATCCAAAAAAACTAATCAAAAATTACAAGTTTTATTATGAATGAGTATTTATCAATTTCGTTTTTTAGATCGTATCCCTAATTATGCAATTGTTAATGAAGCTGTTAATATTAGTAAAAATCTAAATCCAAAGTATGCTGGTTTTATTAATGCTACGTTAAAAAAGATTTTTGTTAGTAAAGATGATATTTTTGAAATTAATATTGCTGATGAAACAAAAAAATTAAGTATTAAATATAGCTTTCCATCATCATTATATTTAATTCTTCGTAATGAATATAGTGAAGATATTGCTCAGCAAGTAATGGTTGATAGTTTAACAATTCCAAAACTTTCATTTCGCATTAATACCCTAAAAATTAGTCGAGATGAATTATTAGCTCAATATTCAAATTATAATTTAACAAAAAGTTTAGTATCTTCTGTAGGTGTCATTGCCGATAAACCAGTTGTTAATTCAGAAATGTTTAAAAAAGGTTTAATTTTTATTCAAGATGAAATGAGTATGCGCATTGCAGAAGTATTAAATCCGCAAGAAACTGATCGCGTGTTAGATATGTGCAGTGCACCGGGTGGTAAAACAACACATTTAAGTCAAATCATGAACAACAAAGGGATTATTGATGCATATGATATTAGTGAAAAGAAGATTAACTTAATTAAAATGAATGCTAGTTGATTAGGAATTACGAATATTTATCCACATTTATTAGATGCTAGAAAAATTAATCCTGAAATTCAATATGATAAAATTCTTTGTGATGCCCCCTGCAGTGGTTTAGGGGTAATTAAACGAAAACCAGAAATTAAATATCATACTTTTACTAATCAAGAATTAGCAAATTTAGTTGAGATTCAAGAACAATTATTAGATAAAGCTTATCAATTGTTAAAACCAGGTGGAATTTTGGTTTATTCTACTTGTACTTTTTGTGGATATGAAAATACTGTTCAAATCCGCAATTTTTTAGTAAAACATCCGGATTTAAAAATTATTGCAACAGAACAAATTTTTGGTTATGAAAATAATACTGATGGATTTTATTATTGTAAAATTAGAAAAAAAGATAAGTAATTATAAAAACTATGTAAAATATATATAAATAAAAGAAGAAAGGAACTACAATTATGAATACGAATGTTAAATTAATTGAAAATCTGTTAGAAGAGTACTTAAAGGCAAATAATTTAACAACACCAGTGATGGTTGAAAAACCACGTCAAGAAGGATTTGGTCATTTATCAACCAATTTGGCTTTGTTACTAGCAAAAAAATTAAAAAAGGCACCAAATAAAATTGCTGAAGAAGTTATTGCTTTTATTGAAAAAAATAATAAATCATATTTTAAAAAAATTGAAATTGCTGGTGTGGGATTTATTAATTTTACCTTAGCTGATGATCAGTTATATCAAGTTATTAATGAGGTTTTAAAACGAGAAGAAAAATATGGATATTCAGCTCCAAAGAATTTTACTTATAATTTAGAAATTGTTTCAGCTAATCCAACGGGATTTTTACATATTGGTCATGCTCGGAATGGTGCCATTGCTGATAGTGTTGCTCGCATTTTGCGAGCAGCTGGTTATCATGTTCAAACTGAATATTATGTTAATGATGCTGGTAATCAAATAAATATTTTAGCAGTGACCGTTTTTGTTAGTTATTTAAATTTATTGGGTAAAAAAACCGAATTACCTTCTGATGCATATCGTGGTGATATGTATGTTGATGTTGCACAATATTTTGTTGACAATTATCAAGATAAATTTATTAATTTAACTTTTGATAAGGATTATAAAATTATTGATCCAAAGGTACATGAAATTTTTCGTAAAAAATCAGTTGATTTATTTTTAGATATTATTAAAAAGCAATTAAAATTATTTCGAGTTGATATTAAATATTATTCTTCTGAAGCTGCAATGTACGAGGGAGGAAAAATTGATGCAACATTAGCCAAATATGCCAAATTGGGAAAAACTTATGAACAAGATGGTGCACTATGATTAAAAACAACCGACTTTGGTGATGATAAAGATCGTGTTCTAGTTAAATCAAATGGTCATTTAACTTATATTACTCCTGATTTAGCATCACATAATGAACGTTTAATGCGAAGCAAAGCAGATAAATTGGTTAATTTTTGAGGTGGTGATCATCACGGTTATATTGTAAGAATGTTAGCGGGGTTACAGTTATTAGGGTATAAAAAAGACATTTTAGATATTGATATGATTCAAATGGTACGTTTAATTAAAGACGGTGATGAATATAAAATGAGTAAACGAAAAGGGACAGCAGTTTGATTAATTGACTTAATTGAAGAAATTGGAGTTGACCCGATTCGTTATATGTTAGCTTCAAAAAGTGCTCAAAGTCATATGGACTTAGATATTGGTATTTTAAAAGAGCATTCTTCAAAAAACCCTGTTTATTATGCACAATATGCAACAGCGCGTTGTAATAGCGTGCTAAAACAAGCCAAAATAAGCAAAATTAATATTACGGATGTTAAAACCTTTGAATTATTAACGTCACAAAAAGAATTAGACCTTTTAAATGAAATTGATTTATTTAATCGTTGCATTGAAGGAGCAGCAAAATTACGTCAACCACATCTTGTCTGTGATTATGTGCAAAATATTGCGTGGCAATTCCATTCATATTATAATGAATCAAAAGTTATTAATTTAGATAACTTAGAATTAACAAAACAGCGTTTAGTATTTATTAAAGTAATTTATCAAGTTTTATCAAATGCCTTTAATTTATTAGGGGTTAATGTTATTGAACAAATGTAATTATTTAGGTTATGTTATAATTTATAAAACAGAAAGAGGGTGCAGGTGTGTTACAAAATAATTGAGATGTTTTTTTATTTAATCCATTAATGTTATTATTGTTATTTGTTCTTTACATATTAATTTTAATAAAAAACATTAAAATTAAACATACTAGTCAGAAGGCATTCTTTATTCAAACGTTTTTATATTGATTTGCATTATCATCAATTATTGGTGATAATTTTGATTTCCGCGATTTATTCTTTGCCGCATCAATTAATAATATGGAGGGAATTGCCATTATTGTAGCAATTTCCCTTTCTCTTTATGCTTTTTTAGCGATGATTCCTTATATATTTTTACATAAGGTTTTTTTTCGTATTGGTTGACATTTTTTTCAATATACAATGTTTGGAATATCAATGCTTGGAATTTTTATTTTAATTATTTATCCTTCTGCACCAACATTAATTATCGCGGCATTTTTTCTTGGTTTTGGAATTATTACAAAAGCTAGTTATTTTTTATCATATAATAATGAAGAATATGGTTGTAAGTTTTTTCCATTTAAAACAATTAGTTTAGTAGCACCATTAATGACATTTGCGCTTATTTTTGGTAGTGAGTTTAATAATATTGTTATTACAGTAGGAAGTAATTTAACTAATCAGTTGCAAATAGGAATTATTGGAATTGGTGCAATAATTGCTATTGCGGGTGCAACAATTTTATATGCTTTATTTTCACATAAAGAATTTACATCAACATCATTTACGATTGAACAGCAAAAAATGTTTGAACCATTTAAATGGGGAAAAGTATTAATTATCTTTTTTATGGTAATTTTAATTATTATTTTAAAAGAAGTGTCTCAATCAAATATTTATCTTTGATTGTTAGGCCAACGCACATGAGAAAAATACCATGATGTTTGAAAAGTCAACCAATTTGTGCGTTTAAATGAGCAATTATTCCTAATTCCACAATTTTTTGGTGCTTATTTAGCTTGTCATTTACTGTATAATAAAATTGGTGTTAAATATTGCTTTGGGTTAGGGTTATTACTATGATTTATTTTCTTTAGTATTACTGCATTTAATCATTCGTCAGAAGCTTACTTAGCATTGCAAGTTATTAATGGATTAGCTTTTGCTATGTGTTTTAATATTTTGTTTGCAATGACGTGTGAATGAAAATATCGTTCACCAACAAATAAACCGATTGTAGCACAATTTCAATTATTATGATTTGGATTAGAATTAATTATTAAATTTGTTGATGATGTGATGCGTGATAAAAAGGTTGGTATATTTAAAGAATATGTTTATGGTCAACAATATATTCCCCGTGATAATTTTGCGATTCAAATTGATAATATTACAACAATTATTTCAACAATTTGTGCCATAATTGTTTTACTTTTATTGTTAATATTTTATTATACTTCAGACCTAATTTTAGCTGAATATCGTAATCATTTACGTTTATTAGTTCCGAAAGTTAATCTATTATTACGCGAAAATTTTATTAGTAGTGTTAAATCAAATATTAATTCTGAAACAAATAACAAGAAAAAAACTTAAATAAAATAATTGTTGTTTTTAATAAAAGAATATTTTTAGTATTTTTTAAATTATGGTTAAAGGAGATTATAATGAAAAAAAATAATTAAGATTTTAATGGCACTACAAATTAGCACTACTTCTGTTATTTTTTTAACATTTTGTGTTAAAAAATACCAATATATGTATGATATTTGGGTAATTACTATTGGTGGGTCAATTAATGATAAATCTTATATTCAATCAGCGTGATAAGGAACAATCAAATATATCGTGTCACAATTTACCCAAGTTTCATCAATGATACAATGACAAGAAAGTCCATTGCGAGATAACTATTTTGAACCAAATGGTATTACACCGGGTGAATTTAAAGCAGCTTATATTACAGCTAGTATTGCTGGGGCAAAGACACTAATTTTACTTATGCCAATACCATTGGTTGAGCAGAAAACTTAGTGGATAATGTTATTTTTATTGATAGTAGTGGTCAGAATGTTCATAAAAATATGGACCGATATGGTCTGTTAGCTGATAATATTGTCGTAATTTTATTTAAAAAAGAAATTACTGGTTTTTTAGCGGGTTTTGTTACAGCAATATGACTTAATTTGCATCAAACAGAATTTCAACAACAGTTAAATATTGTAACTTATGGAGGAATGGATAATCCAGTTGGTGTTTCAAATTATTTATGAGGATTTTTATTATCAGCGGATGTGTTTAATGAAATTATTAAGAACGATGTTAGATATCCTAATTTACATAAATTAATGACAGATATTTTAGCAATAATTAAAAACATAAACCCCAAAATTAATAATTTATTACCAATAAGAAAAGTTCAAGAAGTATTAAATGACAATGAGTCATGGTTTTCACAATCATTTAATCAAGGAGAAGGAAAAGTGATTTCTGATTATTTAATTACTAAAAAAGCAAATATTATTTTTCCTGTTGTAGGACCACAAACCCAAGATACAATTGACCGAATTAAATATAATAAAACGAAAATAAAAGTTGTTGGAATTTATACAGCACAATCTCAAATATATGGTGATGAATATATAGAAGCTTTATCTAAATATCTATTCAACAACTTGTATTTATAATAATGTAACTAAACAATGAGATAATAAGCAACTTGATTCTTGTTGAATTAATAATGACCAATCTTCAAAAACAAATTTAAATTGATTAGAAATTGAAAAAACAAAATGGATTGATGATAGTATTATTAATTATATTAATAACGATGCAAAGATTACTAAATTAACAACAACAATTGGAATGATTTATGATCAAATTAAACAAGAGCACTTTACTTATCATTAAAATTAACTTATCAAACACAAAATGAAGTAAAAACTAAATTATTAGAGACATTAGAAAAGGGTTTAGGATAAAAATAATATATTTTTTGCATAAATTTTAAAAAGTATAGTATAATACTTATAGATAGTGTGGTGTTTATATGGAGGGCTTCTTGACAACAAGCATAACAATCTTAGATTTAGATATTCCAGTAATCGGGTTAATTGGTTTTCTACTAGGATTTGCAGCGCTATTATTATTTGTTTATTTTATTATTACTTTTTCTTTATTTCGAAGTAAAAAAAGCAGTAGTAATTGAACAAATATTGTAAAATTAAAACAAGAAACTAGTTTTAAGGAAAACATTGAGTATTTTGAACAAGAAATTATGCTAGCTAAAAAAATGGGTGATAAAAACTAGCAGTTTCTTTTTTAATACAATGTTAATACAATGTTATTCACATTTAGGGCAGGTGAAACAAAGCATGGGTTTTTTTAATAAGGTTAAATCGTTTATGGTGAAAGATAAACAACACGAGCAACCACCAATGCAATCAGCAAATCGTTTTGGTGATAATTTTAATCCTGAATTAAGAAACCAAAATAATGTTGATTTTAATAAAAATCAACTCTATCCAACAAATGGAATGCCTAAAAATCATCTTTCGTCAAATCAATACTTTCGTCCAAATGAAGTATATAAAAAAAACCAATTAAATAATATGGAAATGTTATATCAAAATAATAATACAATTCGTCCAGCACGAATGAACTTAAGTAACCAATATAATTATTATGCTAATAATAATGACCGCCAGTATCCTGAAGAAGACCGTGAGGTAATGAATGTAAATGCCTCACAAATGTCACCTGGTTATGTTGAACCATATTATAATCATGATGCGGCGCAAAATTATTCGCGTCTAGTTCATCAACAAATTTTGCCACGCAGAATTCAGCAGCATGTAACAAGTTCTAATTATGATCAATATTGGTCAGGACAACAAAATCAAGGGCGATATTACAATGCTGAATTTATGGGATATCAGAACTACCGTGATGGTTATGTTAACGATGATAATATGCATGCAAATCAATATAGTCCTCCTTATCAATCACGTGTTGCATCACCGTATCATCAATCACAAGTTAATGAACAATTTAATCTTTCAGAATTAGCTTATGATAGCAAAGGTGCCTATCGTGGTGCAAATTCAGCACAATATTTTGATAATAATCAAATGATGACAAATTCAATGCCAGCGCCACCATCGTATTATCAAAAAGGTCATTTTACTCCATCAGCGCAATTTGACCCACCAGCTTTAACAAACAGTAGGGAAAATAATCGTTATGCTTATCAACCACAGTTATCAGAAAAACAACGTTGTCGTCGTTTTAATAAGGAATATGCTAACCGTTTAATTCCTTTAGAAATTGCTCGTGAGATTCGTTCGGAAAAAGTTCGTACCTTAATTATGATTATTATTGGTTTTCTTGGCACAATGCTGACAAGTTTATTTATTGCATTATATTTTATTTCTCATCAACAAGAATTAGAAACAATTATGGGAATTAAAGCGAAATATATTCCTCATCCATTTTTGACAATTACTTTTTTGTTAATTTCTCTAGGATTATTGTTTGCTGGTATTTTTGATTTATCACGAGTTCGAATTGAAACAAATAGTTATCTTTTTAATTTAATACGGGGTAATCATACTATTCCGCATTTCTTAATTGATAATTATAAAAAAATGATTATTCGTAGTATTGTTTTAAATTGATTAGCATTTCCGACTTATTTCTTTGGTGGAATTATTTTAGGAATTTTATATGGTTTTCAACAACATTCAGGTGAAGAGTTTCGGTTTGGTTTTTGAAGTTGAGGCATTGTTGATGATTTAACAGCAGCCATTACAATTACAATTATTATTTTAATTGTAACATTAGGTGTTCATATTGCTAATATTGTTTTAACAAAAAAAAGAAAAGCAAATATTATTGGTTATTATGGATATGAAATTGTTCATCCAGAAGAATTAGCAGCTTTAAAGAAAAAAACAAATCGTATTTGTTTAGTAATTTTTATTATTTTCTTAATTATTTTAACACTAGTAATTTCAATTCCATGATTAATTGCTCGTCGTCGTAAACGAAACTGTGATGCATTACTTGGTCGTTGGTTTAACCGAAATTAAATATTGTTTTAAAAATAATTGATAATGTTTTTCTTAACCAAAAGATAAATAATAATTGTTATTGTTTATTATTAAATTATAATGTTAGGATAAACATTTTTTATATGAAAATAGCATTACATTTTAATAATATGATTTCTTAATCTCTTTTATTTGCAAGATAGAATTTATCTTGCAAATAATTTGTTAAGGGTATAAATGTGCTTTTTTATTCAATATTATAATAAATAATAAGTAGTTATCAAAATTAATATTATACAAAGTAAATAAAATATTATGCTCATATAAAAAAACGGCATTGTATCAACATAATAATTTGAATAGCGATCTCGTAAACTTTGATTCAAATTAGCAAACTCTACTTTAAAACCAGTAAGCAACTATGTTAAAAAACAATATTTACTAATTCTTTCATCCGTCAATGTCAAACCATCATTCTCTTTTTTTAACTCATCAACTAACTCTGCAACAAATGGTATTTCATCAGTATAATCATTAATATCAATTGTTGCCTTTGTATCTCAGCACGCTGCAAAAGTTTGATTTACTTCCTCTTTTATATCATTTAAAATACCAAGATCTTGATTATGATCTAATTCATCTTTATCATCACGTTCATGCTTTCCTCGCGCGGTACAACTAGTCACCCCAAACACATTACCACTGCCTAATACAAAAGCAATAAAAATGGTTAATAACCGTTTCATCAATATGCCACCTTCTTCCAATTAACATCGGGAGGTTATTAAAAGATACTTCACAAGAGGTATTTGGAATTACAGTGCAAGTTAATATTGATTATGAAGTGATATTTAAAGGATTGTGTGTTATACCACAGACATTTTAAAGATTACAAGAAAATAACAAAATAATAAAAATATTTATTTATAATTATAAAAATATCATAAAATAAATAAATAAAAAATATAAAATTAAACAAACTAAAAATTAGTTTAAATACAAAAACTTAATAATTTAAAATTATTTAATTAAACTATTCAAAAAGTTAAATGGTGTATGAAAATTTAAAGACTTATGCACTCTTTCAAAATTATAAAAATAATAATAATCATTTAATTTATTCTGTAAACTAACTGCATTTAACTTATTGTTTTACTGCGGAGAACGAACCGGTGTTGTTTGATGGAAAACATTTTTATCTGCTAAAAATTAAGTAAAATTAGTTTTTTTAACACTAATTTTTTAATTATTCCGATAATTATTAATAAATTCAGAACTGTTATCAGTTCTAATTCGTGTTATTTAAACACCAAATATATTTTTAAAATCACTAATTGATTTTTTAACAGCGGCAATAGCATTATCAATACTTAATTTATTATAAACATATCCTAATGCTAATCTTGTTTTTTCATCAATAAAATCATAAACATAATACTTTTTATTAACTGAAAATTTACTTGGTACAAAATATTTAGCGTCCATCTGTATAATAAACCTATTTCTTTAACTTTGTATCTTGTGCTGTTCGTTCTACTGATTTTGTTTTTCAAATTTCATAATCGGTAATATCTTGGAAAATACCAATTCGCATAATAAAGAAACGGTTAAAAAAATTAAAACCTTTCTTAATAACTGGTTTTTTCAATGAAATTGGAATAATAATGCCACTTGCTAACTGGCGAATATTATTTTAAATCATACCCTCACGCTGAGCAGTAAACAACGCAGGATTACCGAAATGTCTTGCTAAAACAATTCACGGTATTTTACCACTATGAACTTTTTTCTCATCATGAGGACTAGTTCCATCAATATACAAATAACTTTCACCAAATAAAATAACACTATCATCGGGTGGGACTGGTTTTGTTCGATCGGTAAAATCTAAATTTTTAAATGTTAAAACTTTAACTTTATCATCTTCTAACGGATAATTACTATAAATTTCATATGTGAATAATTTCATAACTTGCGATAAATAAGTTAAAAGTAATGTTTTACCGGTCCCTAACTTTCCAATAATAACTGATAACGGATTATGTCAAATAAACTGAACTAAACGAAAAGGATTTAACTGATAAAAAATATTTTTTCACAATTATCACACAAAATAAACACATTATAAAGCAAATAATATTCAAAATACTAAACCAACACAATACCAAGAAATTATCCAAAATAATAAATTAACCAAACTAAACAAAAGCATTGAACCACTAATATAACAATAGTTTTTAAAGAAAAATATAAACTTTTTCATTATTTAAAATACCCAACTATCTTAAAAACCATTCACATTAAAAACCAAGTAAAAAACCAAATCACAATTAAAATACCAACCATTAAAGTTAAATATTCATTTTGTGTTAAATTCCACATTGTAATACTTTCAACATTTGTTTTATCTATAAACAAAAATATATGAATAAAAAACTCTTTTAATTTAATTCATTCATTTTACATTTTTAAAAACTCCACATTTTTTGAATAAGTTTAAAAAACATTCCAAAAAACAAAACAATAAATAACACAAACGATATAACATATAAAAACTCAGGGGCATTTGCACCAATAATATAACTAACAAATTGAAATAAATAATCATATAAACTTATTTAATTTAAACTTTCTAAATCATTAATTAATTCTTGCACTTTTTAAATACTTAAATTTGTAAAATTATTATTGTTATTATTTGCTTTTACTTTTTTAGGTTCACTTGAAAATAACGCTTATTTCATTTTAGTAAAATAATATTGTTTATATTGATTATATAAATTGATTAAGGCTGTTCCAATTAAATATTTTCAAATATTTCTCTTTAAATTTTCATCATACTTTATAATAGGGGATAAGAATTATCATAAATCAAACCGATTGCTACTTGCTCTGAATGTTTTTCACTCGGATAAATAAACTTATTACTCAACCAAAAACCAATATGGCGATTATGATTGGGTAAATTAATAAAACTTGCTTTATCTGTTGTAAAAGGGATAAATTCCTTACTAATAAAATAATTTTCTATATTCTGATTTTTCTTAACAAAATTACTCAATTTTATCAACTCCTTCAATTTGTCAATATTGATTTAATTTTCCTTTTTCAACATAAAATTCTACCTTAATTTCAAAAATATATTTTATATACATAATAATTGCAAAAATAATACCCATAAAAACAATTACAGACACATAAATATATAATAATTGCAAGTACAAATAGTGTGAAAAATCTTTATCATTTCAACTCAATATTAACAAATAAATAAAAAAACTTAAAAAAGCAGAGCCAACTAAAACAACTAAAAAAGTAACTGAACTTAATAAAAAAATATCTTTAATAAAATCTCTCTTTAATTTTTTATATTCCTTAGTTGTTTTAAATTTAATATCCATAATATAATCTCCTAACTAAATATTTGTTTAATAAACATTGTTAAATAAATAAAATAATAAAAATTGGCACACTGAAAATAACTATTAAGAACTTTAATATTAAATATAATAAGTTTATTTTTCTATTTAATAAATTCATTTTTTACATCAAATCACATATAAAAACTAGTGTGCCACAGTTAAAATATATGATAAATAATAAATACTAAAATCCTTTAACCATAACACAAAAAAGTTTAATACTTTAATAATCAAAAAAAATTGCAAACAAAATTAAAATAATTCACGCATTGCCTAAAAAAACCATTATCTCAGGTAAAATATTTGTTATACCTTCTTTAACTTTTCATAATGCACTAGTTAATCCAGTTCAAATACCATTCATACCCTCAGACATAGTTTTAGGTGTATTTGCTAAAAAATTAACTGCTGTTGTTAAATACATACCTAATATTATTTTTTATCCTCACTTCTTTCAATTTATTTTTTTTCTTTTTTCTTTCGTTCAATTTGACGAATTTTTTGATAAATTAATAAACCAATTCAATAAAAAATCCCTAATATAATAACAACACTAAATATTGTCGTTAATCAAGTTGGCATAATATATCTTCTCTATAAAAATATCGTGTTACGCTCTGCGTGTTCGCTACGCTCAAAATAAACAATATTAAATAAATTACCGCTAATAAATTACGCGGATAATTTATTCATTTTCTTTTACATTATTAATTACTATTTTATTTACAGTATTATTAATAATAATAATAATATCTTTTGCATATTTAATTACTAATGACCGCAAAATAAAATATTGCTTTGTTTGCATAATTTCAAATTCTTAATTAAAAATATTAAAAAAAATTTACTTTCCAAAACTGTAAAAACCAAAAATACAAAATGTGTGTGGTTTCTATACTAGTAGTTATAACTAATGATTTAGATGTTTTAAGTAAGCTTCAGGATAATATTGAGGAGTATTTTACTATGTTTGTTAATAAAGTTTTAAAAGATTAAAAATTTCAAATTAGAGTGAGAAAATATAGTTATGAATGACATCCCAGCAGGATAATTTGTTCCATTGTTATGGAGACTTTAAAGAATAAAAAATATTTTATTTTTTGATAGTAATTTATCCGATTATAGAAATACTTTTTTATGAATTTAAATTCTATCTCCTTTAAAAAGGATTCTGTTTTAGCATGAGCCGGCAAGGGATATGACTCAATGAAATTAACACAAGAAAATTTGTTAAATTTTTATAAAGAAACATATATTCTAAAAAAAGTAACTGAGTACGAAGATTCTTATGTTGAAATTAAAATTAGAAGTATGATAGTAGAAAAATTTATACTTGAAGGTTCACCATTTAAACATTTGCGGACTTCCATAAATCT
This sequence comes from Spiroplasma kunkelii CR2-3x, assembly GCF_001274875.1. Lineage (NCBI taxonomy): Bacteria > Bacillati > Mycoplasmatota > Mollicutes > Entomoplasmatales > Spiroplasmataceae > Spiroplasma > Spiroplasma kunkelii. Next base: position 909,165 of record NZ_CP010899.1, on the reverse strand, counting down.
AGAACAAGAAGTTAAAGTTTTATTAGAAAAAATGTCTTTGATTTTCAGCTTAAGCAATTTGCAAATATTGTAATGAATTTTTGACATTATTTTAAATTAGAAGCATATTATGAGAATCATCGTTTGGTTTTTAAGGTGAACCAAGCGACTTTTGATAAGGTACTTGAAGTTGCTAGTGTTTTAGAACAAAAGTCAGAAGGAACTTATATTACTTCAATTTTTATACCTATTATTAATTTTTTTAACAGTAAAACAAATTCAAATCTAAAAGTATTATCGATTAATAATCCTAGTGATTCTGAAAATACAATTAATCTAATTAATAAAACTGAAAAATCTTTTACTGTAAAATTATTAACAAAAATTGCAAATATAAATATGCTAAAAATAGCATATTATTAATGAATGACTTTGACTATTGTTTTTTTTATTTTTCCAAGCAAGGAAGAAATGATTATTAATAATGGTGGCAAATAATTGAATTTGAGGTTGATTAATTTTAAATGAAATCTTTTAATTTAAAAATTAAAAAGCATATAATTGTTGCACTTTAAATTATAAATCTATATTATTAAAATATAAAAGAAGTGAGGATTAACAATGATTGAACATTTATATGTGCATATTCCTTTTTGTGACCATATTTGTTTTTATTGTGATTTTTTTAAAATTAAAAAATCACGCCCAATAATGATTGAAGAATATTTAACTTCATTAGCACATGAGATTGCTCAACCCCACCCTGATTTTGCTTTAAAAACAATTTATTTGGGAGGAGGAACACCAAATAGTTTAGATAATAATCAATTAGAACAACTATTACAACTATTACAAAAAGTTGTGCAAAACCCAATAATTGAATATACAATTGAGTTAAATCCAGAAAAAATTACAAAAAGTCAATTACAACTTTTAAAGAAATATCAGATTAACCGTCTTTCAATTGGTGTTGAAACTTTTAACGATCAGTTATTAAAAAAAGTTAATCGTTATCATAATAGTGCTGCTGTTGTTAATAGTTATTACTTAGCTCGTCAAGAAGGTTTTGATAATATTTCGTTTGACTTAATTTATAATTTATTTGATCAAACACAAGATGATATTGAGGGAGATTTGTTAATGATTCAAAAATTACAACCTGATCATATTAGTTGATATTCATTAATTTTAAAAGAAAATTCATATTGGGGTAAAACAAAAATTAAATTACCAGAGTATGATATTGCATTTGATGAAATTATTAATACTGCATTAACTAAAATAGGTTATGAAAGATACGAAATTTCAAATTATACTAATAATAACAAAAAATCACAACATAATTTAGCGTATTGAACTAATAAGTCTTTTTGACTGCTTGGTCCTAGTGCAGCTGGTTTTATTAATAATGATGGTTACTATTTATTAGAGAATTCGCGAAAATATGCTAACTGAACACAAACTAAAACAGAATTGTCGGTAAAGGATTATTATTTTCAAATTTTAATGATGGGATTACGTGTTTTAAATGGCATTGATTTAACAAAGGTTAGAGATGCAAAAGCAGCAGTAGATTACTATCAAAATAAAATTGATGTAGAAATACAAAAAAATAATTTAGTTTTTGATAATAATCATTTACGTTGTACAAGCCAAGGTTTAAATATTTTAAATGATATTTTAGTTAATATTATGGATTAAGACTTATGATATAATGTAACTAAATAAGAATTGTGAATAATTATAATTGATAATTAAGAAAATATAAGATATTAAAACTATAAGAAAGGAAGAAAATTATGGAAATTAATGTTGATAAATTACTAACAGAATACTTTGATGAAGATTTTCAAAAAAATTCAGGATATTATTCGAATTCCTTCAGTTTGTAGTGAAGCAAAACCAGTAGAACCATTTGGTGAAGAAACAAAAAAGTTTTAAAATATGTCATTAAGTTAGGAACAGAATTGGGTTTCAAAACATATCAAGATTCAGAAAATCGTTATGTTTATGTTGAATATGGTTCTGGTTCATAAATTTTTGCGATTTTAGGATATTTAGATGTTGTTTCTCCAGGTGATGGTTGTTGATTATTTAAGTTTAATTCTTGTTCCAATTGTTTTTCTTGTAGTGAATATTTATAATTAAATGCTCGTTGTCAATATAATTTAGCACCATCAGGTGATTTCATCATAAAATTAATTATTTCACTTTCAATTCTATTAACTTGTTTTTTCAAGCAAAGGAACTATCTTTTTGCTCGCATAAGTATCATATCTTCACTTGCGAGAAAGATTGAATTCATTGGTTAAATCATTAAAAGTATATGGTTTATTAGGTGATTTATTTTGCCAAAATTCATCTATTTTACGATAAAATGTTCGTAAACTTGCTGTTTTTGGATTAAATTGTAGAATAAAGGATGAAGTATGACAAAAAACCGACCATTATTGGGTTGGTTTTTTTATTTGAAAATTAACTCTAAAAATTAAATAATTGGCTCTTTTAGGGAAGGTTCCCCAACAAGGCATTTCCGCCGGCATGAAACCATTAGAGCTGTTAACTTGTTTTTTTGCGATTTTGTAAATTAATGACTTTGATTAAGATAGACGCGTAGTGGTTCTTTCATAACTATTAATTGCAAGGATAAAAATAAAATCGTGTGAGTAGAGGTTAAATAACTTTTAAGAACTGGGCAAGGATTTCTTAATTAATCTACTAGTGGGGACTTGATGAGGAGGTACTTAATACTACAAGTAACTACAAAATGTAGAACATTGTAGTACTTTGTAGTTAATTGTAAAAAGGAGAATTTAAAAATAATTATGAAAAAGAAAATATGTTTTAAAAAAAGATATTGGGGTTATTGCTTTACATGTAATAAAGAAAATAAATATATTCTTACACACGATGAAATTACTGACGAACATTGAGTATTAAATACTAGAAAAAATTAGGGGGAATTAAATTATGGAAAAAAGATACTTATTAATATCAAAAAGTTTATATACTGGAATAGATACTGAATTATTTTATACCTTTGAAGAAGCAAAGGTTACTGCTAAAAATAAATGTTTTAGAGAAAAAACTATTATTGATTTATAAGATGAAACTATTGAATGGCAAGGAGAATAAATAATATGAAAGAAATTAGAAATTTACAATTATCAGAATTTCAAAAAGAAATTATTAATAAATTAGATGATGAATACTGTTATGAAACTAGTGTCGGTTATGAAGATAGTATTACAATTTTTAATAAAGAACAGGAATTCTTAATAAGAATAAATAAAACAGATGACATAATGTAGAAATTGGCTTTAACGGTAAAATATCAAAAATATTGCCTTATGAAACCGAACAATTTTTATTAATAAATATTCCAGTAGTTCATTAAGTAACACAACATTCCCAAAGATTTTTTAAAGAAATTTGACAAAAGAAAAATAATCAAATATAGTTAAATTATGTATATTAAATACATATAAATAAAAAAAGAAAGAAATAATATATTTATGAATATAAAAAAATTATTAAGTTTAATCGGAACAACAGCTATAACAACAAGTGGGGTATTACCTTTAATGGCAATGAATTCAAATAATTCTTCTAATAGAAGTTCTGAAAGTGTAAGTACAAGAGGAGTAAATAAAATTTTAAAAGATACATTGATGACTACTATTATTACTGGAAATTGTAAACCTAAAACTACTTATAATATTGAACCGTGAGTTCTTTATTTATCAGATAATTCTATGCAACAAATAAATAATATTTATTTACAAGAAGAAAATTTAAATGTTAATATTAGAAATATAATTAATTTTATAATTTCTAAATTAGTAGAAAATAATGAAGAAACTAATGAGTTTATTTCTTTATTAAGAAAAAATAACGAACAATTTTATAATTTATTTTTTGAAGGACTTAATATTTTACTTTTAAATGAATATGAATCTTTATTTATAAATAATAATAGAAACGGTTTATTTTTTTTAATAGAAAATAATGGTAATATAAAGAGTTTTCATTCTCAAACAGAATAAAATTTTTTAGTTAAAACAATAAAATTATTTGTTGTTTTTTATTTGATAAATATTTTTAATCTTCATTTTTAAAATAATAATTATATTCTTTTTCATTTTTTTTGTTTAATTTATTAATATAAAACTCAATTAAATTAACACCTTTTTCTTTCGCCATTTTTATTGCAATCATATTTTTAAAAACTTTTTCACTATATGATTTAGCACCATATCCTTTTAATCATTTTACATTATGCGAAATTTGTGGTTCAGTACAAGACCCCATATATCAATCCTCTTTATAAACTTTAATACACTCAGAATTATTTTTTATATATTTAATGAAATCTTTGATTTTATCTTTTTTATCTTTTAAGAATGGATATTCTTTAATATTTTTTCTTGTAATTAATTTTTTTAAATATTTTATTGATTCATCAGGATTGCCATTTTTAAATAATTTATTTATATCTCAATAAAATTGTTTTCTTATTTTTTCATTATCGGTTAAATTTTTAGTAAGTTTTCTTCTTCGATAAGGAAATATTGTTTTTAATTCTTTCATTAAATGAAATTGATCTAAAATAAAAATTGCACCAATTTCATTAGCAAATTTTTGGCTTCATTTTGCTCCATCACCTGCTAGCGTTAACTTACAATTTTCAATATTAAAATTTTGATTTAAAAAATGTAAAAATTCTTTTTTATATTTTTTAATAAGATAGTATTTATTTTTTACTGATTTTATAACAATAAAAATTTTTTTATCTTTTAGAACATTTTTACTTTTAGTGCTTTTTATTTCATAATATCCAGTATGAAAATATGCTGTTCTAAACATATTTTTTTCTATTTTTTTATATTTTGTTAAATTATTAAAAGAATCGTCAACTCCAGCATACAAATATGGTGTTTGGACAATTATTTTTTCAGTCTTTTTTTAATTGTTCTTTAAATAATTTAGCAAAATCAATTTCCTTATTAATATTTGTGATTGTCATCTTAGATATATTTAATTTTGGGTACATATCCATAATATCTCTTTGTCTTTTAGCACTATCCATTAATTTTCAAAATTCTATTTTAACACTTAAAATAATTGTTTGATTATTTTTTAAACCATTTTTTTTATTTAATAAAGTTGTTGTTTTAAATTTTTTTTCTTTTTTATCATAATAATGAAATCTGGATGATTTAATTATAATATTGCCAAAGGGAGTTTTTATCATTTTATTCTTTTTCCCTCACAAAATATAACCATTTTTGCCATTACGGTTTTGCTCTCTTAATTTTTGATCAAGGTTTTCATATTTTTATTTCATTTTTTGTTTTTCTATTAAATTAACATCGATATTTACTTATTCAACAAAGTTTATATCTTTTATAAAACTATTTAAAAACATATAAATTTACTCCTTTTAAGTGTTAATAACTTAATTAATGAAATTATATAATAATTTTAAATATATGTCATCAATGGTTTCTTTTAATTTTATAGAAAATAATTGATAATTAATGGCATTAAATACTTTTATCATTATCAAAATATAAACACTTACAAAAACCACAAAATTATGTAAAAGTTTTATTTTTATATAAAAATCAGATAAAAACCATAAATTAAATAAACATATTATTTAAGTAATATTGTTTTTGTTTTTCTAATAAACTTAATTGTTCTTTAACTAACTCAATTTTTTTATCAATAATAGTAAAAAATTGTCCAATTAAATTTTGTTCATTTTTTAATTTTGAATTATAAAAATTAATATTCCCCATAATATTATTCATTAACTTTGGATTACCATTTTTATTTATATGTTTTTTTGCTTCTAAACTAATTGAAATAGCAAATGAATAATTATTATAATGATCTTTTTTACCAATTAAAACTCCACAAACATTAGATGCATAAAAGTTTTCATTCACAAATCTAATAGTACCAGCATTAGCACCATCGGTTGTTCAAATAATTTTATTTTTTTCAAAAAGATAACTATTAGTTCAACCCATTATTCCATTATTTGATGTTTGAGATGAATATACAGGAAAAAAATTAGCTTCTTTATTTTTTAAAAGTATTTCTTTGCTTATAACACATCCTCTTTTTAATTTATAAATTTCATTAATTTTATATTTTTTTCATTCATCATTAAACCCTTTAAATCTAATTTTGGGATAACTTTTTTCATTTGCAAATATATTATTTAAGTAATATTGTTTTTGTTTTTCTAATAAACTTAATTTTTCTTTGATTAATTCAATTTTTCTATCAATAATAGTAAAAAAATCAGCAATTTTATTTTGTTGGATAATATTAGGAATTTTAACTTGTAAATTTAATAATAATTTTTTTGATAAATTATATCTAGTAAAACCATTAGCCATTTTAATAATTTTTTCCCTATATTGAATTGATAAAAGTAAAAAAAGTAAAAAAATAGAATTTATGGCTCTTATATTAATTATTCTAAAACCAGAACAAAAACTATTTAAGTAAACATTGTCAGTATCTGAATCAAAAATAGAACAAAGTCCTACTTCATTATAAGTTTCTGAAGTCATTGTAAATAAAATATCATCTTTAATTAAACGATTTTGTTTTTCATTGTTATTAATATTTACATATTTTAAAGAATCAATTTTTATAAATCTATTATTATAAATATTTGTATATGTAACATAGTAAAAATTAGAATTATTTATTTCAAAATCTGCTTTTGTTTTCTTATAAAGCCCACGAAAAAAAAATCCAATATCATTAAGCTTATATTTTTTTCATTCATCATTAAATCTTTTAAATCTAATTTTTGGTACCAGAGATTTATTCATTATTAATCACCAAATCTTTTAACATTAAATTAAATTCTTCATCTAATTTTTGAATTTCTTTTTTATTATTAATTAATTTATTTTGTAATTCTTTAATATTAATAATTTCTTTTTCTTTTGTATTATCAATATAACGATCAATATTTAAGTTATAATCATTTTCTTTAATTATTTCTATATCAATTAAATTAGAAAATTTATCAATAGTTTTTCTTTTATTAAAAATATTAATAATTTTAATAATATTTTCATCGGTTAAAGCATTTTTATTTCCTTGCTTTTTAAATTCTTTCGAAGCATCAATAAAAAAAATTGAATTATCAATTTTACATTTTTTAATCACAATAATACAAGTTGGAATTGATGTACCATAAAACATATTAGCTGGTAAACTAATAATAGTATCAATTCAATTTTTTTTAACCATATATTTTCTAATAATTAATTCAGCATTGCCCCTAAACAAAATGCCATGAGGAATAACAACTGCCATTACGCCATTATCAGATAATTTATAAATCATATTTTGAATAAAAGCAAAATCAGCTTTTGTTTTTGGTGCTAATTTTCCATATGCACTAAATCTTTCATCACTTAAAAATTTTTGATTTGCCGATCAATGAGTACTATATGACGGATTTGCAACAATTATTTCAAATTGTTGTCTTTTAAATCCATCATCTTCTAATGTGTCACCATTATAAATATCAAATTTATTATACTTTAAACCATGCAACATCATATTCATTCTTGCTATATTATATGAATTTTTTTTTAATTCTTGACCATATAAATAACCAATTTTTAATTCTTTATATACTCTTAATAATAATGAACCTGAACCACATGTTGGATCATAAACAGTTTTAATTTCTGCTTTTTTTTGACTAACTAATTTAGCTAATAATTTAGAAACAGGTTGTGGTGTATAAAATTCACCTGCTTCTTTTACTGATTCAGAAGCAAACTTACTAATTAAATATTCATAGGCATCACCTAAAATATCAATTTCCGACTCATTAATTTCAAAATTAATTTCATTAATTTTTAACATTACTTTAGCAATTATTTTACTTTTTTCTGTTTCTGTTTTTCCCAATTTACTATAATCTAAATCAACAGAATCAAATAAATTTTCGAATTCTTTTTCTGACAAATGACCAGTTTTTGGTAAATTTTTAAATGCTTTTCTTAATAAGAAGATATCAAATTTTCCAATATTAATTTTATTAATTATTTCTTGTCATAAATATTCTGGTTCAATATAATATACAGCACTATCATTATCATATAAAACTTCTAAAAAATAATTGCGATATTTTTCATTAGTTAAAGCGGTTTGATAATCAATTCCTTCTATTTTTAAATCTTTTTCTATTATATATTGTACATTATATTCGGATGGTTCCATTGTCCCTAGTAGAGTATTAGAAATATCTCATAATTTAGAAAATAATTGTTGTTGTTGTAAATTTTGTTTTTCATGTGTTGTCATAATATTTTTTTCCTAACTTTCAAACTCATTAATTAAATTAATTATATTTAATTCTAATTCTTTTTTTACTTCATTTTTTGCTTTTATTTTAGAGATATTTTTATTAATAGCTATTTTTTCAGTATATTGTTGATTAATTTTTTCTCTAATTAAGTTAGAAGGCAATTGATTAGTAAAACGATATTCACTAATAATTTCATTAATATCTAATTTATCTATATTATATTTTTTACTAATTTTAATTATTTGTTGTTCATATTTTTTATCACAAAATTGTTCATATAATACTTCTAAATCTGCAGTATTTTTAAGAGTAGGAATAACTCTTTCAATAAATGAATTTATTAATTCTGATTTATATTTTAATACTGGATCAGTTGATTCTAATAATCCTTTTTTTATTTCTTTAATTTGTTTTTCTTTTCTTTTAATATTGTTTAAATCTATTTTTTTTAATAATTCTAAAATATAATGAACATTAATTTTATTACTATAAATTAATTCTAGTTCAAAATCAACATCTGCTAATACAGATAATTTTTCTTTTTTAATTTTTTCATCATTAAATGATAAAAAACGAGATTTAAATTCATTATATTCATTTTCACTAAAATTATATTTACTTTGATTAATATCAAATTCAATAAATGTTTCTAATTTTAATAATATTTTTACTATTTCTTTAAATAAAAAAATAAATTCTTTAATTTTAACTTCGTCACCATCATTTCCTACATCATAAGCACAACTATAATCTTTTTTTAATTTATTCACTAAATTAATAAATTCTAGTTCATAATAATCAAATGGTTTCATTAATATTTGATCAGTAGTTATACTATTAGAAAACAATAAAATTGCTTCATCAACAGTTTTTTTAGTAGTTTGATAACAAACAATATTACCAAATGGTTTAGTAATATTTATAATTCTGTTTGTTCGTGAAAATGCTTGGATTAATTTATGATATTTTAATAATTTATCTAAATATAATGCACTAGTTATGGGTGAATCAAAACCTGTTAAAAACATATCAACAACAATTAATAAATCAATTTCTTTGTTTTTAACTTTCTTTTGTAAATCAATAAAATAATCATTAAATCTGCTGATATTAAAATTAGTATCAAAGTTTATATTATAATCTTTAATTATTTTTTCTAATTCTATTTTAAAAGAAAAATCTTTATTATTTAAATCTTCATTTGCTTCAAATGTAAAAATTGAAGCAATTTTTAAATTATGTTTTAATTTTTTAAGTGTTTTATAATATTTAATTGCCATATTAATATTTTTAACAGCAAATATAGCATTATATTTCTTTCCGTATGTTTTTTTTGAAAATGTTTCAATTATATTTTTTGAAATAGAGTTAATTCTGGAATCAATTATTAATAATTCATCATTATTAATATCTTCAATCAATTCATCATTAGTGTCTTTTTTATTTTTAATTGATTCCATATAGTCAACATTAAAACCTAAAACATTACCATCTGCTATTGCATTATTAAGTAAATATTTATGGATACATTTATGAAATATATCAGCTGTTGTTCTTCCATCTTCTGATTTATTTTGTTCAAATCGTGGTGTGCCAGTAAATCCAAAATATTGTGCATGTTCGAAAATTTTTTTAATACTAACATACATTTTTCCAAATTGACTTCTATGACATTCATCAATAATAAAAATCACTTTCTTATTCTTAAATTTAGCCATTATTGATTTATATTTTTCATTTTTACAAGCATTAGCCATTTTTTGAATTGTAGTTAATATTATTTTTTTAGTGGAATCTTGAATATTTTTAATTAAATTATAAGTACTTCTAGTATAATCAACACTATCTTTTTCAAATTTATTGAACTCTTCAATGGTTTGAAAATCCAAATCTTTTCTATCAACTAAAAAAAATATTTTTTCTTTTTCTGGCATATATTTTAAAATTTGACTTAATTTAAAAGAAGTTAAAGTTTTTCCAGATCCAGCTGTATGTCAAATATAAGCATTATTATTAGTTTCACTTGCTATTTTAATAAGTTTTTCAACTGCATAAATTTGATAAGGTCTCATTATCATTAATATTTTTTTACTTTCATTAATAATCATATATCTTGCAATCATTTTGCTAACATGACATTTATTTAAAAAATTTTTGGTAAAATCAAATAAATTAGTTATTCTATTATTTAATTCATCAGTTCAATAAAAAGAATTTTCAAATAAAATATTACCATCATTATTTGAAAAATATTTAGTATCTATAAGATTAGAAATTATAAAAAACTGAATAAATTTTAATAATCCTTTATGAGATTCTTTTTTATATCTATTAATTTGATTAAAAGCTTCTTTAAAATTTATTCTTGGTTTTTTTAACTCAATTTGTATTAAAGGTAAACCATTAATTAAAATTATTATATCATATCTATTTTGAAAAATACTTTTTATTTTTAATTGATTAGTAAATTGAAAAATATTATCACATCATTTATCTTTATTAAATAATTCTAAATCCACTTTTTCAAAATCATCACGCTCAATTGTAATTTTCTGTCTTAATATTTTTGCAGAATTGAAAATACTTTTACCAGTAATTTTAAATAATAATTTTTCAAATTCTTTATAAGTTAATGGTTTATTATTTAATTCATTTTTATTATGATTAAAAATTTGATTTCTAAAATTAGTTTTAATATCTTCTTCATTATTTAATTTTATATATTCATAACCTTCAATTTTTAATTTACTAATAAGCTTTTTTTCTAATTCTGATTCACTAATATATTTATTTTCCATCTTTAACTCTTTCTAGTAATTTTGATTATAAATACTTAATTATTTTCATTATATAATAAAAAACCAAATTTTTATTAAAGTAATAATATTTTAATTTTATTATATTAAAATTGTTGGAAAAAGATAGATTTACTAGTTATTTGTTAAATAATTTTATTGCTTTTTCTCATTTAAGTATATTTTCCCCTAGGTATGGTTTAGTTAATCACTTGCGACTACTCTTCTGCCTCATGTAGTACTAATTTAATTAGTTGATTAACCTTACAGATATCCTCCCACTTCGTTTATTTTTTAGTGTTTCAGCTTGACCACTTTGTGAAATCTTACTATTTATAAAAAATAATTATTTCTTTTAAGAATAATTATTGGTTTTCTTGTTTTTTTGTTTAATTCTATTTAAAGGTTTTTGATTTTTTGTAAAAGTAATTTTATCATTGTTTTATTTTGAATAGATTTATAATTTGTATTTTCATACTCTCTTAATTGCATTTTTAAATTATTAATATTTGTCTTAATTTCTGTTGTTGTTAAATTGACAAATTCATTAATTTCATTTTTTTTATTTCTTTTTTGTTATTTTTAATATCATAAAAATATTTTTTATTAAAATTTATATAATTAATTTCTTTTAATTGAAATATGTTTGTTTTTTATACTAACTTTAAATATTTTCATAGTTTTAAAGTTATTTTCATTGGGTTATAGCGTGCTATTTTAACAATTCCTTACCCTTGTTTTAAATTTTATAACTCACTAGTTAACATTAAGGGATGACTTTTTAAATTTTTTGAAATACTAATATTGCTTTTATTTTCATTAATACTAATTTGTTCAATTGTTTTTTTTCCAAATAATTCACTATAATATTTTATTGTTTCTAAATCGTTGGTATGTAAAAAAATATGCATACCACAGTTATTTAAAATAATTTTTGCTATTTTATCACCATAATTTAATTTTAATTGGTTAATATCTTGTAAAATAAATTGAAAAAATATGTTTCTGCTGCGAGAAATACTAACTCATTTGATTTAAATATTTATGATCTTTTTTTTGGATTTAGTTTTGATAAGATTAATGTTAAAACAGAAACAATTGGTCATTTTATTGTTGAGTTATGTAACGAATGTAATCAAATGAATGATGTTACTAATTCATATATTAAAGTATTACAAAATAATGTTGCATGTATTTATTGCAAGAAATTACTTTGCCAACATAACTAATACTTATTACTTGATAATAATAATTTTTGCTCACGAGAATGTTTACGCAAATATCTGAATAAAACAATTAAAGAAGGAGAGTAAGTTATGAAAACTAAAGTTTTGAATAACAATAAGTTTTGAATAACAATAAATGATTAGCTAAAATAGCTGAATCAGTAGTAAAAATTCAAACACTAACAAATATCCCATATGTTGATTGTCATACATGTAATTATGAAAATCAATAGTCAAATTTACTTTTTGCTAATTCATCATATGAAATATTATCATTTTTAATTAAAACAACTTGTGGTCATGATATTACCAAAGGACTTAATTTTTTACGCATTGTGAATGACCATGGTGATAATTTTGAATTATTAGTAGAAGCAATTACTGAATGTTGAGTTCATAAAGAAAAAACTTGTAGTCATCACTTAAATGAATCAAAAGCATTTGTTTGCTATCAATGTGATAAACTTAAACCCAAAATAATGCGCATTGATAATGTTAATGTTTGTTCATTAAAATTTTTAAAAGATTATTTAAATGCTCAAGTAAAATAAATTTTATAATTAAAAAAGGAAATTAATTTCCTTTTTTAATTATTATGAAATTATGATTATAATGGATTATTTGTTAATTTCAAATTATTACTTTACTTAACAAAATATCCAAGATAAAATTATAATTAGTAGTTAATTTTAACTAAAAATGAGGTTGAGGAAATGCCATCGTATTATACAGAACATATTTTAAAATTAAAACAGCCAAAATTAAAGGCACCATTAACTGATGTGGAAATTAATGCTATTGTAACAGCTTTTAAGCATTTAGTTTGTAAAATTAAAAAAGATGCTGTTGTTATTAAGCATCAAAAATTTGGATATGAACTTTTTCGTAGTAAAGCAGACGACAAATATTGAGCATATGCTGTTACATTTACTGAACCTCTTAATTTATTAAAACCAATTTATAAACATCATTGAATTGGTAATGCTTTTATTGGTTATGGGTATGATACATTAGAAGAAACAATTAATCAAACTTTTAAAATGATGGAACAAGGACCAACTGCACAAACAAATTTTCGTGATTATTTAACTAGTTGAGATGAAGAAAAAGACCGCATTTTCTTAGGTTGAGAAGAAAAAGAATGGTCTTTTGAAAAATATCAAAAATTTCAGCGTTGATATGAAAAAAACAAGGTTAAAATTATGGCAAAACAAATTGGAGTTAAGGATGCCGAAGATTATAATAAAGAAATTAATGATAAAAATAATAGGTCTGGATTAGCGGTTTTATTAGGGAAAATGCAAGATACACCAAAACGTCCCAGAGCAATGGCTGTTGTAATGCGCGAAACAGCAAAGACAAAAGAAAAATGAGATGACCCAAAAACCAAAAAATACCTTGTTGGTTTTATGTATGTCAATTAAGAAAGCATTCCATCTTATGAATTATCGAGAAATTAATTCAACGCAAAATGAACATATTAAATTATTGGCAAAATTAAAAGAAAAAAAATACCGAAAAGAATTTAATTTAGCCTTAATTGAAGGATGAAACATTATTGATGAAGCATTACAACAAAATATTGTTGTTGAAATTTTAACAACAAAAGTAAATCAACCAAAATTAAAGAATTTTAATAATATTTTATTAACAATAGTTCCGGAATTAATTTTAACTAAGTTGAGTCAAAGCAAAAATAGTCAAAATATTATCGGTGTTATTTATTTAACGAAGGTTAAGGAACAAAATAATTTTCAATTTAATCAAAATATTCTTTTATTAGAAAACATTCAAGATCCAGGTAATGTCGGAACATTAATCAGAACTGGCCTTGGTTTTGGTTTTACAAATATTATTTTGTATAATCAAACTGTTGATCTTTTTAATGATAAAGTCTTACGTGCTAGTCAAGGTGCGATTTTTAAAGTTGCAATTAAAGAGATTGGTTTAAATGAAATTAAAAACTTCCAATTAAACCAATATAAAATTATTACGACAGGTTTAAATCAAAAAAGTGTTTATTTACAAGATTGTCAGTTTAAGCAAAATGATCGGTATATTTTAGCACTGGGTAATGAGGGGCATGGCCTTTCCACCACATTGCAAGAAATTAGTGATTATAATGTCCAAATTAAAATTAATTCACAACTTGAGTCATTAAATGTTGCTCAGGCAGGAACAATTTTAATGTATGAAATTAATCGTCAGATGGAGGAAAAATAATGTTTAAGTTTAAAAATGCAAGTTATGTTACATCAGCGGTTAATAAAGCATGTTGAATTAATGATGATTTATTAGAAATTGCTTTTTTAGGGAAAAGTAATGTTGGTAAATCAAGTTTTTTAAATATGTTGACAAATCAGCGTCAATTAGCAAAAGTTTCTCAAATTCCTGGGAAAACCCGTATGTTAAATTTTTTTATAATTAATAATAATCAATTTCGAATTGTTGATGCACCCGGATATGGATTTGCAAAAGTTGGTAACCAATATAAGATGGATTTTGCAAAAATGATGGAAGAATATTTAACTCAACGCCAAAATTTAAAATTTGTCTGTTTGTTAGTAGATTTACGTCATCCACCAACTCAAGATGATTATGAAATGTATCAATATTTAAAACATTTTAACATTTTGACCGTTTTAATTGGAACAAAACTTGATAAGGTCAAAAAAAATGATATTCAAAAGCATGAAAATATTATTAAAGCTAAATTAAATTTTGCTGATAGTGATTATTTTATTAAAACATCAAGTCGAAATAAAATTGCCCGTGATGAATGTTGAGCATTATTTGCAAAATTATTAAATTTTAATGAATAGTTAAAATATTTTAAATTAATTAAAACTATTTTTATTAAATTAGCATATAATTATGACAAATAAGGAGTGGTTAACATGAATAGTTTTTCATTGACAAAAGAAAAAGGTCTTTGACAAAAAATTTTTAAGAAAATCCCATGGTTTTATCATTTAATTTTTCTTATGACTGGAATTATAGTTGGACTGTTATTTCAATTTTTATATATTAAACGATGAGATTTTCCTTATTTTTTTATTTTTATTATTGCAATAATAATGTTTTATTGTGTACTATTTTTATTATTTAGTCCCATTATTAAGCAAAATTGGTTTTTTAAAAAAGGTTTTAATGAAAACTAAAAAAATTTCAATTAAAACAATTGCTGCTGAATGTGGCGTTGGTGTTGGGACAGTATCACGTTATTTTAATGGCGGTTATGTTAGTAAAGAAAAGCGTCTTTTAATTCAAAAAGTTGTGGAAAAATATAATTTTCAACCTGATTTTGCTGCGCATTCAATTAAAAAGAAAATGTTAGAAGTATATATTTTAATTCCTGATTTAACAAGTAGTAATACATTTATTGTTAAATCAATTTTAAAACAAATTAATGATGATTTTGCTAAAGTAGTTTCTTTTGTTGTTGAAACAACTTATGATGAAGATCGTTATTTATTAAATTTACAAAAAATTGTTCGCCGTAAACCAGCTGCTTTAATTTTATTTACGATTAGTAATGACCAAAATATCCGCCTCTTTTTACAGAGAATTAATGTTCCAATTATTGTATATGGTCGTCAATGAGGGGATACTGTTTTTATTAATAATGATAATGAAATGATGTATGCTTTGCTCCAAGAAATGGCACTGAATCATGAATTTGACAAGCAAAAAGAAATTCTTTATATTGGTGAGAATCCGGTAACAAATTTACCAACTGGATTTGCACGATATGATACTGTTGTTGATTGATTTAAACGTCGTAATTATCAATTTCAATCGTACTTTTTTTTTGAGAATCAAGAACGAATAATTTGAGAATTAGTTAAAACAATTGATTTAAATAATAAAATTATTATTGTAGGGACACATACCTGCTATAAAGTTGTTATTTCCTTTTTAATGAAAAATAATATTACTAATAGTTTACTAACAGATATTTGTAATAGTAATGACTTTTTTCTGCCAATTTTGCCAAAACATTATTATATTGCCATTAACTATGGTGAATTAGCAACAAAAATAATTCTCAAGTTAAAGCAAATTTTAGATGAAAATAATATGACAAAAAATAAAACAATTGAATGTTTAAGTTATGAGATTAAAAATTTTTTAAAATAATTTTATATTTTAAAAAATGTGTATTATAATCATGATATGGAAATGATTCCATACAGGAGATAAAAATTATGACAAAAAAAACATATAGTACTGAAATAGCAGTGTTAATTCCATTATTGGGAGGAATTGACAATATTATTTCATATACTCATTGTGTTTCCCGGATTAGATTAGTTTTAAAAGACAATACAAAAGCGAATTCAAAGGAAATAGAAGGATTATATAATGTTAAAGGAACGGTTCAACCAATTGGGCAATATCATATTGTAATTGGACCTGATGTCAATAATTATTTTGCTGAATTTAAAAAATACTTAACTTCTAAAACAGAAAAATTAGGAGAAAATATAACAAATGAATCAACAGTAAAAAAAGGAAAATGATATCAACGATTATTACAACATTTTTCAGAAATCTTTATTCCCATAGTCCCAGCCTTAATAGCAGGGGGATTAATTTTGGGATTTCGTAACATTTTAGAAGCAAATTGAAATGGGGAAGGAACTTCATTGGTAAGTATTTCAGGATTTGCTAAAGGGTTAGATGATTTTTTGTGAATTCCAGCCCAAGCTGTCTTTTGATATATTCCAGTTACAATTTGTTGATCAATATTTGCCAAAATAGAAGGCTCGCCAGTTCTTGGGATTATTATTGGTTTAACATTGTTATTACCACCGTTAGTTGATATTTTTGAAATTGCTAAAGGTGCTAATAATTCATTATGAATTTTTGATGTGGCACCAACATTTGACTTTGGAGCATGAAGTTTTCCTTGAAAAATTCAATATACAGGGCAAGTAATTCCAACAATTGGAGTAGCATTTTTTGGGGTTTATTTAGAAAAAGGATTAAATCGAATTGTTCCCGCTGTTCTAAAACAAATTTTTGTGCCATTATTAACAATTTTATTATCTTTTACAGTTGGATTATGTTTAATTGGTCCAATTGGCTATATCATTGGAAGTGCAATTTCAGTTGGATTAAGTTGAGTGTTAGTTAATCCGATTGCAAAATATTTCTTTGGACCAATTTTAGGATTATTATATGCGCCAATCGTAATTACTGGTGTTCATACGATGCTTAATGCAGTAATGATTCAAGATACAGTTCAAATTGGGGGAACATTTATTTTTCCAATTTTATGTATGTCAAATATTGCCCAAGGAAGTGCCACTTTAATGTTTACTATTAATAACCGAAAGGACCCAAAAATGAAAGAAATTGGAATTTCTGCCATAACGTCGGCTTGATTGGGAATAACTGAGCCAGCGTTATATGGAATTAATTTACGCTTTCTGTATCCATTATTAGCAGCAATTGTTGGTTCAGCAAGTGGTGCAATGTTATTAACCGTTGCAGGCGTAACTTCAAATGGAATTGGAAATGGGGCATGATTAGGAATTTTATCAATTCAATCATTTAGTCAAATCCAAGGTGTTGAAACATTTAATGGTACGGGGTATATGTGATTTATTCTTAGTGCATTACTAACAATGAGCGTAACAATGGCCTTAACATGATTTTTAGAAAAACTTCCACGTTTTACAAAAATACGAGATGAAATATTACAAGTTAAGGGGACAAATTTAATTAGTTTTAAAAAACAACCAAAAGTTGTTGAAAATATTAATAAATAAATCTTTGAAACTATAAAGGAAGATTATCAATGAATAAAATAAATTTTCAAGAAGCGATTGTGTATGAAATTCACCCACAATCGTTTTATGACAGCAATCATGATGGTGTTGGTGATTTGCAAGGAATTATTCAAAAATTAGATTATTTAGCAATGCTAGGAGTTAATTATTTATGATTAAATCCAATTTATGTGTCACCACAAAAAGATAATGGTTATGATGTTTCAGATTACAAAAATATTAATCCGCTTTTTGGAACAATGGATGATTTTGAAATGTTAGTTACAGAAGCAAAAAAACGGAACATTTTTATTATGATGGATATGATTTTTAATCATTGTTCAACAGAACATGAATGATTTCAAAAAGCACAGACAGGAAATCCAGATTATTTGCAACGATTCTTCTTTCTTCCTGGTGACAAATCAAATTTTCCAAATAATTGGCAAAGTAAGTTTGGTGGTTCAGTATGAGAATATCATGATAAATTAAAAATGTTTTATTTACATTTATTTGATAAAACACAAGCTGATTTAAATTGAACGAATGAAAGTCTACGCCAAGATATTTATCAAATTGTTAACTATTGATTACAAAAAGGAGTTCGAGGTTTACGATTTGATGTTATTAATTTAATTGGCAAACCAAATACTTTTGAAAATGATTTAACTGGTGATGGTCGGAAATATTATACTGACACACCACAAGTTCATACATATTTACAAGAAATGACTCAAAATACTTATTTGAAAACAAATGATATTATTACTGTTGGTGAGTTATCATCAACATCAATAAAACAAGCAATTTTATATACAAAGCCAGTGGTCCAAGAATTAAATATGGCTTTTACTTTCCATCATTTAAAAATTGATTATTTAAATAATGAAAAATGAAAATTAGCTCCCTATGAGCCTGCTAAACTAGTAGCAAAAATTAAGGAATGACAGAGCTCGGTGCAAGCAGAAGGTGGTTGGTTAGCTAATTTTTTAAATAATCATGATCAACCACGCGCATTATCACGTTTTGGTGATCCGGAAAATTATTGTTTTGAATCAGCTACAGCTTTAGCGGCTGTTGTCTTGTTACTACGAGGAACACCATATCTTTATCAAGGAGAAGAATTTGGCATGGGAAATAATAATTATACCAAGATTGAACAGTTAAAAGATGTTGAATCAATTAATTATTATCACATTCTTCAAAATGAAGGAGAACAACCAGATGCTATTTTAAAAGTATTAAGTGCACGTTCACGCGATAATGCTCGTACTCCAATGCAATGAAATAATCAGCAATTTGCTGGGTTTAGTACACATAAACCATGAATTGATGTTAATATGAATTATTTAAAAATTAATTGAGAAAAAGATTATTATAGTCCACAATCAATTTTTAAAGCTTATCAAATGTTAATTCAACTTCGCAAAAATAATCTTGCCTTTAGTTATGGCGAGATTGAATTTGTTGAAATTAATCCAGTAATATTAAGCTTTTATCGTTATTATAAAAAAAACAAATTTTTAGTATTAATTAATTTATCTGCGCAAACAATTCCAATGCCAGATAATTTATTGCCTAAAAAAACGATGTATAACAATTACTCAATTTTTGATAAAAAAATTAATCCTTATCAAGTTCTTGTGTTTGATTATTTAATGTTAAAACCATTTAAATAATCAAAACCTTTTTAAATAAAATAAATCTAGTTTAATTTTAGCAATTAAATCATCAATAAAATTTTGGATATTTCTATTTCTTGCAATTATTGGTTTTAAAATTTTGTTTTGAAAAGTATTTATCTAATAAAAGAGTAAATTTATCGTTAACAAATGACATTGATAAAACTTCTTAATATTTGTTACTATTATCGATTAAATTAGCCATTGCTTTTGGGGTTAAAATTTTACATAATTTTATAAAGTATGTTGTATTAGTATCAAAAAGATTAGGAAATTCTGTTCCTTCTAATTCAATTTCTTTATTATTTAAAATAAATTTTTTAAATTTACTTTGGTGTGGCACAATATTGGTTTCAATTTCAAGGTTTTTTGGTAAAGTATCTGCAAAGAAAAAGTAATTTTCAGAATGCTTCATTTCAATTCATAATAATAAATAAAAAAGAGATAATTAAATCTCTTTTTTTATCCTTCGTTAACTTTTATACTACCATAATTATCAATAACTAAATTAGGTTCTTTTGTTTTTAAATTTCAACGATAAACTGCTTTAAAATATTTTTTATAATTATAATAATTCTGACGTGTTCATATTCAATTAGTAAAAGAAAAATCATGAGCATTATCTTTAATACTTAAATATGTTTTTTTCATTTGATTTTAAAAAAATTGAATTACCAAAAATGTCGGTATCCAAAATTAAAGGAATAGAATAATTATATTTAAACTTAATAATTCTTCATGTTATATTTTCATCGCCACGCCATACTACATAAAAATAATGATTATGATTATCAATAATATTAAATGATTCTTCTTGTGGTGCTATTAATTCTAAATTATCTTTAATTTCTTGGTTATAAGTATCTATTTTATTTATTTTTTTAAGTTTTAATAATTTTTCGTAAGTATATTCAACATCTTTACTTTAACAACCAACTAAACTAGATGTACTTGTATCTATTAATATAATTGCACCAAATAAATTTAATCATTTTTCCATCTTTTTATTTCTACACTAATTATATAATAAAAAAGTGCTTACTGATAGAAAGTAGTAGTGATGGTATTACCAGTTATACATATCCTACTAATATGAGAATAGAATTTTCACCTGATATTATTAGTTTATTAGAAAAAGCAAATTTTTATAAGTCTCAAACATTAACTAAAATAAATCCAGATAATTATGGTTTTACAAATCAATATAATAATTGATTTGGGAAATCTGATACTAATCATAAAAATAGACCAATTATGTTAAGTGAAGCAGATGCTAAATATGTATGAAAAAAAAGTATGCTTACATCTAATAATTTATCAATTATTCCATGATCTAGTACTGAAAAAAGTGGAATATGACAAATTGAAATATCACAACAATTATTAGAGAATTTTATTAATAATTATATAAAAAATATTTCCATTAAACTTGATAATAAAAGTATTGTATATAATTCTAATAATGAATTATCTGTTCCATTTGATAATGACACAATTTTGAGTAAAGATTGGGAATTAAAAATTACAATCGAGATTGCTCAAAAAATAATTGAGAGAATAGGTAATAAAATTAGATGAGAACCAGTTCCAATACCATCATTTACAACTGATAGTGCTAAGTATATTGATATTCCTGAATTTTCAGAAAAATACCGTTATCAAGTATGATTATAACCAACTAATCGTAAAGGTGCTGAATGTATGTTATGACTTGCTTGAACCCCCTTATTTTATAGGAACAAAAGAAAATAAAATTGCATCAAAACATCAAGCAACTTGTTTTATTGATGATATGGATAAAACCCCTTATAGTATTGCTTTATATAATTCATTATATCGCATAATATATGCTTTTTTAATATGAAATGGATATTTATCATATTTTAAAAACTTGCGATTTTTTCAAGATTTAAAACTTTGACTTGGGTTTCTTTGTTCAAAACCTAATCTTTGTCAATAAGTACCATTTTCATTTTTAATAATAATGTTTTCTTTATCTATCATATTTACACCTCTTGTCGTAAAATACGAACACTATTAATGAGTATATTAGAACCATCTGAACCATTAGTTAAATAAACCCCGACCTAATGTTTTATCAATTTTATATCATACTCCATTTTTAAGTTTATATGGATTATTTTTTACTAGCTTACATTTTAATTGAATTCAAAGTTTAGAACCAGTTAAAGAATTTATGTTTGGTCAACATGAAATAACTGATGGTGGATTTTTTGGATATGCTGGGATTGTTATATCTTATCCAATATTACATGGTACTGCTTGATTAACAACTAAAATACCTAAAATACCAGCAATTAAATTACCTATTGGTAAATGTTTAGAAAAAGTTTATAAAATTCCAAGTTATATCTTATATTTAATATTATTTGGTTGATTAATATTTCGTAAGTATTTAAAAAAAACATAATGTTAATATTTGTCATAATTGTAAACAAACAATAGAACAAGTAGCAAGTTGAAATCAATATTGTCTTAAAAAAAGATGAAATAAATAACATTTAAAAAAATAACCCTAGTTGGTTATTTTTTATTTTTTAACATTAATTCTAAATTATCATCTTTACAAATAACTAAATTCTTTTCACCATATGTTTTAATAAAATATTCTCAATCTCAAGTTGAATTAATATCTACATCTTTAACATCAATACCAGTTATATATTCACCAAATAAGTTTTTACATGGACTATTACCTTTTTTGTACGATAACATAAAATAAATTTATTCATTTTTATTATTTCCTTTATTGTGTTTTATATAAAAATTAATAAGATGTTCTATTCGTTGTGAGCTGGTATATAATTCAGGTAATTCATTTCAAACTTTTTCTTGTTTTTCATTTAAGTAAACATTAATATTACGAATTAATTTTCTTTTCATAAATAATCTCCTTTAAAAAAATAATGTAGTTTGAATGCTATTTAATCTTTGTTTTGCTAATTTATAATATTTTTTATTAATTTCTATACCAATTCAATGCCGACTTAATTGTTCACAAGCAATAGCAGTTGTTCCACTTCCTAAAAAACAATCTAATATAGTATCGCCAACTTTACTATGTTTATTAATTTGTAATTTAATTAAATTAATATCTTTAACAGTAGGATGTTTAATTGTTCATAAAAATTGATTATTACTATTTGTTATTTGATAAACAGTCTGCATATCTTGATTTCAAACATTACTATAAGAAATCGGTTTATTATAAATATATAAACATAATTCTTTATCTTTACGATATGTATTATTACTAGGTGCATCATTTGTTTTTTGATAAATTATTAATTCAAATTTTAAATTATAATTTTCAATTTCAATTAAATATTCTTTTAATTGTTGTTTTGATAAATAAATTATAAAATTTGGTTTTTTAATAATTCGCATTCATTCTTTAAAATATGATGGTATATCAAAACTATCAATAAATTCACCTTGTAAAAATTCAAGTTCTCTTTTCCGAATTTGATATTGAATATTAGAACAATTAGGATCTTGCATTTTTTTTAAAATTATATTCAATATGCTTTTTTTATTTTCTAATTTTTTAGCAATATCGGGGTAAAGGTATGGTGGATCAGTTAATATTAAATCAATACTTTTATCAGGTATTATTTTTAATATTTTTAAACTATCACCTAAATATAATTTACCTAAATTAGTTTTCATAATTAGCAATAATAATAGCATCACGAAGATGATTACTTATTTTTTCATTATTATAAAATCAACCTTTACGATATTCATAAGTTAATAAATTATCTTTTTCATAAACTGCTGTTATTTGTTGATACTTACTTAAATTTTCCATATTTTTAACAACTGACTTAGTATGTTTTGGTGATACTCAATTAAAATCATTATTTACCTTATAGACTCCAAGCAATCGTAATAAATCATCTCATCTGATGGACAAAATGGAGAAAAATCATCTTTATTTGGTTGATAATAATACTTATCAAAATACTTATAAACATAATCATCAATATATTCGTAATGCTACCTTCATTTTTTATTAAAAAATTCTTGTTTTTCAATTATTTTATTTTCTTCATATACAACAATAGCAGTAGTACCAGTTCCTGATGGGTCAATACCTACTTTTATCAAGTTGCTCAATCCTCATCATTATTATTAATTACTGGTGTTACATTTGAGATATCATCTTCTTTAACTACATTATCTGCTATTTCTGGATAAGATGGGGTAAAATTTATATTATTTGATAATGGCTCATCGCTAATTTGCCTCTTATTTTTGGCGACATTAATATCTTTAAATGAAATATATTCAAAATTACGATCTTCTTTAATTTCTTTTTCATCTAAATCAATATCAGAAATATCAATTCCCATTTCCAATGCTAATTTACGATATAATTTTGCTTCAACCATTTCTTTTGGTCATTTATTTCAAGGTGAATATTCACTATTACCACTTGGACTACTATTTTTTAATCGTTCAATATCTGCTTTTCTTAATAAAATACCTTGATAATTACCATTTTTATCTTTTGCAAAAGCATAAGCACCAATTATTTCATTAAAATCACTAGTATTTGCATTAAAATTAATTTCATGTATTTTAGGACATGAATTTAAACTATCTCATTCAAATTTCTCACCTTTAAAATAATTGCTTTTCGTGGACTATATCCTGCTTCTTCAATTATTCTACAATAAACTTTACTATCAATAAAAATAGTTAATTTATTTTTAAACGAAATAATATTAAAATCTTTACCAAAAATTAATCCTTTATTACTTAATTTAATAATACCTAATGCTGTTATTTTGCATTATAAGAATTATTAACTAATTGCATATAATTTTGTCCATTTTTCATTTTTAATTCTTCAAGTGCTAAAATATTTTCTTTTACATATTTATCATTAACTTTTAATTCATATTTAATAATTGCACTTTTAATATATTATTATAATTCATTTGCCATTTTATTTAACTCCTTTAATTTTTATATTTATTCCTTTAATACCAACTATTTTATTATCTGTATTTGTATCTCATTGTGCTTTAATTTCATTTTTAACACTTTTTTCATTAACAATTAAATAATTTTTAATTAAATTAATAAGGTCTAACTTATCTGCTTTTTCTAAAAAATCATAATAAATCCCTAATACTTCAATATCTTTTATTAATAATTTTTCTTTAATTAAATTAATACTAAATTTTTTTAATTGTATTGGTTCTAATAATTTATCAATTTGTTTAATTTGTTCCATTACACGAACTTGTTCATCTTGAATTTGCTCTATATCAAGACCCATATCTGGTGTTAAACTATTTGCTTTTTCAAGTAATTCTTGTTTTTTTAATTCTTGTTCTTTAAATAATTAATTTTGTTTTTTTAATGCATACTTGATTAATATTATTTTTAATTTCAATTTTATGATTTTCAATATATTTTTCAAAATTAATAATATTAGTATGAATCCGATTTAAATCATCTTTAAATACTTTAATTAATTCTAATGGTTCACGAAAAAAAATATATATTTTACTTACAAGATTAGTAATATCTTTTAAATACACATCTTTATAACCATTAGTATTATAATAATTACGATGACGATAAATAAATTCTGCTAATTATTACCCATTTTCATCCATTCATTTTTTAATATTTAATGCTTTTAAACTTAATTCTTTAAAATCATTACCTTTAATAACAAAAGGAAAAGAAACATTTTGAACTATATTATTCATTATTTAATTTATTCTCCTTATTAGGTAATTGTTTTTGTTTTAATTAAGCAAGCTCTTTTTTAAGTGCTTCATTTTCTTCTTGTAATTTATCAATATCCTTTTGTATATGTTCATGACAACCACCGTTTTGTATTCAATGCTTTAAGGATAAAATTTCTTGTTCAAGTGCTTCATTTTCTTCTTGTAATTTATCAAATTTAATTGATTCTGTTTTTGTCATTATTCATCCTCCTCAATAGTTAATTGTTCTAATTGTTTTTTTGTGATTTTAATACCACATAAATAAGCACCTTTTAAATTAGCACCATATAAATTAGCACCAGTTAAATAAGCACCATATAAATTAGCACCAGTTAAATAAGCACCTTGTAAATTAGCACCTTTTAAATTAGCACCTTCTAAATTAGCACCAGTTAAATAAGCACCATATAAATTAGCACCAGTTAAATAAGCACCATATAAATTAGCACCAGTTAAATAAGCACCTTCTAAATTAGCATCTCATAAATTAGCACCTTGTAAATTAGCACCTTCTAAATTAGCACCTTCTAAATCTAATCTTTCACTTTCTAAATATTGATTTAATTTTTCTTTTTCAACAGTAACTCCTGTTAAATCTTTAATCATATCTTTTAATGTTTTCATATTATAATTCCTCCAAATTCTTTTCTTCAATTAATGTCTCAATATAGTCATAAGCACTCTCTTCTGAATGACATTCTTCTAATGCTTCATTAAATAATTCTTCTTCAGTGTAAATATTTCCATTTTCATCTTTATATATATTATTTATTCTCCTTTAATTTTTTGATTGCTTTTTCAGTTCTAGTAATTTTGTTTATTCCATATATTAAAAAAGACAATGTAAATAAGGGTGAAATAGATGAAATAATATTAATTATTAATAATATTAATATTAGTGTACCCATATTATTTGTTCTCCTTTAATATAAGTTTTAATAATATTTAATTCTTTTTTTCATCTTTAACACGTTGGTTATGGTTTTTTAAACTTTTTTCAATTCTGCTTTTACAAAATTCTAAACTTTCATTTATTGATGCAGTGTCATCTTTTTTATCTATTGTGATTAAAAATTCCTGTTTTTTATTAAAAATAAAAATACTATTTTCATAACCGCCAAATTCAAATCAGTATTAATCATCTAATTTATTAATAATTTCTTTTTGAAATTCTGATAATTGTAAATTTCTAATTTCTTTCATATTATTTATCTCCGTCATTCAATAGTTTCTAAATCAATAATAGTTGTTAAGCATCCGTTTTTATTACTACTCTCAGCACTAATCTTTGCTTCTGCTAATGTATAAAATGGTGATTCTGCACTTACAAATCCTTCTAAATGTAAATATTTTATTAGCACTAAGTATATATATTTTTCTTGTTTCATTTTTTAATTCCTCCGAATATTCTTTTATAGTTATGCCGCTATGTCTATGTTCAGTAATGCCACAATAACTATTAAATTTAAATGTCATTTCAAAATGACCATGTATTTTAATTTTTTTAAAAGTTTCTAATGGTTTATGTTTAATTTCATAATCACTAGGAAAGTATATTCTTCTACATTGATTAAAATGTTTATAACTTGCCATTTTTCCCTCTAATTCTTTCTAGTATTTAATGCTCAATGTTAATCAGTAATTTCATCTTGTGTAAGAATATATTTATTTTGTTTATCACATGTAAAACAATATCCTCAATATCTTTTTTTAAAACAAAGTTTCTTTTTCATAGTTACCCTCATTAATTAACTAAAAATGACTACAACTTTGTAGTTGTTTTTTCTTTGTTGTGCCAGAGAATTATCTCTCTTCATCCGCACCATTTCAGGTTAAAGCGTTCAGTTTTTAAAATAAATCTACTTGCACCTTGAAGAGCCTAATGCTATACGCAAATTTATTTATAAAGTCACTATCTCTATTTTTATTGTCGTTTGATATTAACCTTGGACTTATCACGACTATCACTTGTTAAAGTGTCTATTATTTCCAGACTGTTTACTGTTGGGTTAGACCACCAAAATATTTATTAAATTGCTGGATTGTTTTCAAATAAAAAAACAACCCTTTAACAAGAGTTGTTTTTTGGAGCTTCATCGTACAGGATGCAAACAGTAATAATACCTAATGAAAAGATATTATTTTTTATTGTACCATTGATAACTTTATTATCAATTTTTTCTTCTAAGCTACTAACACTAATTAAACTTTGTTGTAATAAATTATTTTTTGGGATTTTTACTAAAACTAGTGAAATTGGGTTCTGTGATAATCTTAAAATTATTACTTATTTCATCTAAAATAACTTTATTTTTTCAAATATCAGAAATTGCAATTCGGTAATATTCATTATAATCTAATCGATTAAGAAAAAGACTAATACTAATAGTACCGGCTTTAATCAACATATAAACAATAATTGTTACTACTAACAGCGGTAAAGGTAAGTATATTAAATAAAATGTAAGTGCAGGGTCATTATTATTACCAATTATTACCAATAAAAGTAAGAATAATACCAATAAATAAAGCAGTAGTAAAAATTAAGATTAATGAATTGAAAATAATATCAACAATGATTGATTTACGTCAAAAACTAGTAATTTTTCGATAATGATTTTGTATATGTTCTTGGTGAAGTGCTTTAATTTTATTAACTGCTGTTTCTGATAACGCAGTGCTAGTCATTTGTTATTTCACATCGCTTTCTAAAAAAAAGTAATATTGTTTTAGGTAAAATATAATTTTAAAAAAAAGTAAGATTACAATTAAGTTCTAAAAATAAATAGACTTTTTTATTTGAACTTGGTATATAATAATTATGCATTGTTTTATAATTTAGAAAATAAAAACACTTAAGGAGTGAAAAAAAATGAACAGTTTATTATTAACAAGCGTACCACCAAATGCAGAATGAATTAAGCCAATTAATACACCACATAATATTTTGGCAACATATGGCGGATGAATTCATATGTATGCTGTTTTTATTACAATAGGAATGATTTGTTCGGTTTTAGCTTGTTTTATTCGACTAAAATTAAAAAAGGTTCCGATTGAACCATTAATTTGATCAATTTTTGCTATTATTCCATTTTCATTATTTGGAGCAAGTTTTTTTGGTAAATATGATGTTAAAAATCCAATTTTATTTTTTACATTATTTGCTTTCTGAGAACCAGGAATGAGTATTCATGGTGGTGTTTTGTTCGGAACAATTATTGGCTTAATTGTTTTTGGGATTGTTGGTCGAAAAGCAAAAGTTTCACTTTGAGTTTATACGGATTGTATTATTCCAAACATTTTATTAGGACAAGTATTAGGTCGTTGAGGTAATTTTTTTAATCATGAATTATTAGGAAGTGTTACTTCATATGATTCATTACGTTGATTACCAGTTTTTATTCGGGATAACTTATGGCAGTGAGATGGTTTATCACCAGAAACAAATAACATTGGTGAAATTGTCTTTCGCCAACCGATCTTTTTATATGAATCATTCTTTAATTTTTTAGCATGATTATTTATTACTTTTTTTATTCCTGTTGCTGGACAATTATTTAGTAAAAAACCATGGAAAAAAGACCCTAAAGAATATCCTTTTGATTTAAAATATAATTTTATTCATTTTTTTAATCGAAAATATCTTAAACCTGATAAAATGACTTGAAAAGAAGTTTGGGATAAAGCATATTTTAACTATGTACCAAACCAAAAGCAATTAGATGAAATGGCTAAAAAAAGTGGGCAAATAGATAGTTCAAAAAAACAAACTGGTTTTACCAATAGAATTAAAAAATGATGACATAATGATAGTGCTGCATTAACAAAATTAAATAATCCGGGGCGTTATGCAATCACACGTAGCGGCGTGCAAACTGGTTTTTATTTCTTTTTATGAAATTTGATTCGTTTTATTTTAGAAACACAACGTGATGACACAAGTTTATTTATTAAAAATAATCGTACGCTAGATTATACGGTCTTAATTTTAATTGCCATTATTGGTTTAGGATTAGCAATTTATGCGCAATGAGGAGCGTCGAAAAAATTCCGCAAAAATGGGTTTATGTATGAAAAAGAATATGTTGATTTTCATAGTTTGCAAACATGAAAATTTGAAAAATATTTAAATAATAGTATCATTATTGGTGAAAATAATTATGTTAATAAATTACCAGTAGTAATTAAGAAAAAAGTTATGGAATTCTTAGGATATCAAGGTGAACCTTTTGAAAAATATTTTGAATTAAAATATGTTAAAACAAATGAACAAGAAGCAAGCAAGCACGAAGTTATTAATTATAGTTTTAAAATAGTTGCTTTGCCAGAAACAAATAATAAATTTATTGATGAATTAGTTGTTAATCAAACTTTTAAATTTAATTTAAGTAAAATTTTACAACAAACAACATTAATCTTATCAAAACCTGATGATAATAATTATTTTACATTAACGAAAAAACAATTGGGACTATTATTAAATGCTATTATTCATACTCCTGAAAAAGCAAATGAAATTAAAACGAGATGGTATCAATTTTATCCTAATATTAATGAACAAAAAACAACAATTTTTGATCTTGATTTGAATGATTTAATTGCTTTTGATGAATTAAAAATTAATCCAAAAGCAAAAAAAATTGAAATATTAAAATTCCAATTTAAAGAAAATCAATTTTATTACTTTAATAAAAAAATTGCTTTTAAATTAAAATGAGAATAATTAACTTTTAAGAGTGTACAATAAGAATAGAAAGAGAGAAAAAATATGTTAACAAACGATATTGAAAAAGATTTAGAACATTATATTCATGAACACATCAAAATGCAATTTTTTTGCTATAATTTAAGTTCAGCCGCTGATAAGTTAGAGTTTCCTGGTTTTAGCCATTATTTCCAAGTTCAAGCACAAGATGAAGTTTTACATCAACGTCGAATTATGAATTTTGTTTTAGACCGCGATGGACATTATAAAATTAAAAATATTGCTGAAGAATATAAAGATATTAAAAATATTATTGAATTAATGGAAACCTATCAAACAAAGCGAGCATATTTTGCTGAATTAACAAATAAATTAGCACAGCATGCGAATGCAGTTGGTGATTTAGTTACTTATAAATTTTATGATTGATTTATTATTGACTTTTATGAAGAATTATCTGAAGTAAAAGATATTATTGAATGAATTAAAATGTCAAATAATAGTTATTATAAAATTGATCGAAAAATGGGAAAAAAAGAAGAACCAGATACTTTAATAGTTATTGACCCTTTTAGTCCCCATGCATAAAAAAATGTTTTTTTTTAAAAAGAAAAAACATTTTTTCATTTGTAAATTGTAATTGCAAATGCAACAAAAAATATTAAATAAGTAATAATATATATTTAATATTTATGTATAATAAAATTACTAAATTCAAATGAAAAGGGTTAGGTTATTAATCATTTAATATCAAACAACCGTAGTATGGCTTCTAAAGAATAATAAATAAAAAAAAGAAAGGACACAAATAGAATGAAAAAAATTTAAGTTTATTAACTGTTACAAGTTTTGTTACTATGATGCCAAAACTTGTTGCCATAAGTTCTTATGAAAAAGAAGATAAATTATCAACAAGTAATTTTTAAAATGAATTTTTTCAAGATTTTCAAGCAATTATTGAAAATTTTGAAAGTAATAGCACATGTAATAGCACATCAATTTACGCATGCCTTTGAAACATATTTTTCGTTTAAAAAGTGATTCTGAAATTTTTTAAAAGATGGAATAAGTTTAAGCAAGTTTTTTTAAATAAAGAGATGTATTATAATATTTTACCAAGTGATTATTTAATTACATATTTAGTAAAAGCAAAGGGTAAATAAGATGAATCTTGAGAAAATAAAAAAGAGCTTGCTTATTCAATTATCAATTCCAAGTATGCTTGATACAATTATGATTATGTAAAAGAACCTAATGTTATTAGTTGATTAGTAAATTTTTTATTATCAACACAAGAAGAAAAGCAAAAATATAATTGAAAAATATTAAATGATTTTTTTTCTAATAGAAATTAAAAAGAAATATGATGTTGAAATTGATTAAAATTTGATTAAAAGTTAATAAAAATAATAAAAAAATATTAAAATATAGGGTTAAAATGAAAAAATATTCGTATAAAATTGAAATCTTCTGCGAATTTTTTTCTAAAAAAGAGTATAATAATATGTGGCAATGATTTCATTGCTAGTATTCCACTTATATATTTAAATTAATACTTCTTACTTAATCTTTTAAGTAAAGGAGAAATAATTATGCAAACACACATATGAGTAATTATCCTTATTGCTGTTGCAATATGTTGTTACTTTCTTGGATATTTATTTGAAAAATATTTAAGATTTAAATTAATCAAAAAAACAAAATTAAAAATTAAACAAGCAAAAGATAAAGCAAAAAAAATTATTAATGCTGCTAAAGCAGATGGACGTGTTGAAGCAGCACAAATTAGACAAGAAATGAAAGATGAATTAACTCGCAAACGTGAAGAATTTTTAGCAACCGAAAAATTTTTAGTAGATAGAGAACGTTTAATTGTTGAGAGAGAAGAAGTATTAAATGGCAAAGAGCAAGAAGTGTTTCGTAAGAAAGAAGAATTGCAAGGAAAGATTAACTATTATCAAGAAATGGTAGAACGAAATCTTCATCAACTTGAAAAAGTTGCCGGATATTCACTTGAAGAAGCAAAAGATGTTCTTTTTAAAGAAATAAGTGATCGGTATCAAAAGGAAATTGGTGAATTTTTACGAAATGCTGAAAATACTGCAAAAATTAATGCCAAACAAACAGCCATTAACATTATTACTACTGCAATTGAACGTTATGCAGTAAAAGTTGTGGCAGAAAAAACAACAACTTCAATTTATTTAGAAGATGATAATATGAAAGGACGAATTATTGGGAAAGATGGACGTAATATTCGCACATTTGAAATAGCAGCAGGGGTTGATTTAATTATTGATGATACACCTAATGTTGTACAAATTTCATCTTTTAACCCAATTCGTCGGGAAATTGCAAAAAAAACTTTAGAAAAATTATTACTTGATGGTCGAATTCAACCAACGCGAATTGAAGAAACAATAAAATTAGAACAAGAAGAAATCGAAATGACAATTCTTGAAGCAGGAAAAGAAATTGCGGCTGAATTAGCAATTGATAATTTAGATATTGAATTAATTCGTCACTTAGGAATTTTAAAATATCGAACTAGTTATGGTCAAAATGTCTTATTACATTCTGTCGAAGTAGCAAAATTAGCAGCAATAATGGCAAGTGAACTGGGGTTAGACCCTGCAATTGCAATGCGTGCTGGGTTATTACATGATATTGGAAAAGCAGTTGATTTTGAAAATGAAGGAAGTCATGTTACTTTAGGTGTTCAAATTGCAACAAAATGTAATGAACATCCAATTATTATTAATGCAATTGCTTCGCATCATGGCGAAGTACCAGTAACTAATCCTTATTCTGTTTTAGTATCAGCAGCTGATACGTTGTCAGCTGCTCGTCCAGGCAGTCGTAATAATAATGTTGAAAATTATATTGCTCGAATGAATGAGTTAGAAAAAATTTGCCAAAAAGTCCATGGTGTCCAATCAGCTTATGTTTTACAAGCAGGACGACAAATTCGAATTATTGTTAATCCAATTATTAATGATGATGCTCGTACTCATAAAATTGCGCTTAATATTAAGGAAAAAATTAAACAAGCAAAGGCAATTCCTGGTGATATTGTTATTACAGTTATCCGTGAATTACGGGTTACTGAAACTGTTATTTAAAGAAAAAAAATTTTATTCTTTTTTATGTTAATTTTAGTATAATTAATTAATAAGAGTGTATTTGTTATTAAAGGAGAAAAAATATGATTGGAGATTTTTTAGCGAATCGATTGAAAAAATCAATTGAAAAAAATATGAAAAAATCAACCTTAACGACTGATGCTATTGCTGAAATAATGCGTGAAATTTGATTAGCATTATTGGAGGCTGATGTTAATAATGAAGTAGTTAAAGATTTTATTAAAGCTGTTGAAACAAAAGCACGAGGTGAATATATTCTTGATGGATTAAATGCATCACAAATGATGGTTAAAATTGTGCATGAAGAATTAGTTAATATATTTGGAAAAACAGTTAAAGAATTATCATTTACTTCAAAACCAACAATTGTAATGATGGTTGGTTTACAAGGAAGTGGTAAAACAACCACAACGGGGAAAATTGCTAAGTTAGTTGAAAAGAAATATTACAAAAAACCATTATTAGTTGCTTGTGATATTTATCGACCAGCAGCGATTAAACAATTAAAAACAATTGGAAAAAATTTAAATATTGAAGTTTTTGAGCGCGGAACACAAAATCCAGTAACGACTTCGCAACAAGCAATTATTTATGCAAAAGATAATAAAAATGATGTTATTTTAATTGATACAGCTGGACGTTTACATATTGATTCTGAGTTAATGCACGAATTAAAAGAAATTAAAAATAATATTACCCCGGATGAAATTCTTCTTGTTGTTGATGGGATGACAGGGCAAGACATTATTAATGTTGCTACTGAATTTAATCAGTTATTAAAATTAACAGGAGTAGTTGTTACAAAACTAGATGGTGATGCTCGTGGTGGGGCTGCTTTGTCAATTACACATTTAACAAAATTACCAATTACTTTTATTGGAACTGGAGAAGGAATGAGTAATTTACAAATCTTTTATCCTGACCGAATGGCTGATCGAATTTTAGGAATGGGAGATGTTCAAACCTTAGTTGAAAAAGCAAAAGATGTATTAGATGAACGTGATATCAAAAAAACAATGAATCGAATGATGATGGGACAGTTTGATTTGCAAGATTTATTAAACCAAATGCGCCAAATTTCAAAAATGGGTAAAATAGGCGGAATTATGAAATTATTACCTGGAATGCCAAAATTAAGTGATGAAAAAATTGATGATGCTGAACGAAAATTAAAAGTAACCGAAGTATTATTATCATCAATGACAGTGAAAGAACGTCGTGAACCACGATTATTAAAACATTTATCACGAAAAAATCGGATTTTAAAAGGCTCAGGACGAACTGAAAAAGAATATAATGAGCTAATTAATCAATTTGAAAAAACAAAAAAACAAGTTGATGAAATTGCTCGTCAAATTAAATCAGGGCGTATGCCAAATATTCCTGGGATGGGTGGTCTAAGCGGAATGGGTTTTAATTAATCTATTTAAGAAAACTGTTTTTTAAACAGTTTTTATTTTGTGATAGAAAATAATGTTGTTTTAACAAAATTATTTCTAAATAATAAAATGACTATCCAAGATTAAACATTATAAATTATTAAAAGTTTTAGAAAAGAAAAAACATATGAAAAAAATAGCAAAAAATGGTGAATGGTTAATTCAACATTAGTTTTAATGGTAACGGTTTTTGTCAGTTTTGTTCTGTATGTCTGATATCTTGGTTATTTAAATCCAAGACCACTTGAGTTAGGGACAATTGTTACTTACCACAATTTAAAAACTCTTAAAACTAATGGCCTATATATTCCCAAAAAATACAGATTAAAGAAAAATTAAAACAACAATTTCCTAATTTAAATATTAATAAAATAAAAATTAAAAATAACATTAGTTCTTATTC
This sequence comes from Spiroplasma kunkelii CR2-3x, assembly GCF_001274875.1. NCBI lineage: Bacteria > Bacillati > Mycoplasmatota > Mollicutes > Entomoplasmatales > Spiroplasmataceae > Spiroplasma > Spiroplasma kunkelii. The sequence goes on along the minus strand of NZ_CP010899.1, from coordinate 873,886 downwards.
AGCAACAATTGTTTCAAGTGATTTTTCGTTTTATCGAGGATCAGTGATTCTTTATTATAATATTGATAAATCAATTGCTAATCAAATTGATTTAAATCGACAATATGCCCCAAATAAAACTTGAGTACAAAATCGAGGTTACCGAGGAATGTGAATTAATAATAATATTGCAACAAAACTTGAACAAAATTTAACAAATGCTTTTTTAAGTCCAGTTAATTATACTAATTTACCATTCTTATGATCAAAAAGCATTTATTTCTTATGATGAATTATTGTCTTTTTTAGATAAACCAGTTCTACATTCTTGACAACAATTTATCAATCATTATTATTCAATTTATCAAAATAAATTAAAAGAAATTATTACATTATTTTATAATATTTGTGTTTTTCTTTTAACAAAACAAGAAATTAATAAAGTTTTAAGTTCTGTTATTATTAAAGACGGACAATTTTTATAAACAAAGGGTTATGCAAATTTAAACAACCGGTAAATTGCAATTGCATATGATGCAATAAATTGTAACTATGAAGAGATATGAAAGCAAAATTGGATTGAAGGTGGAATTTCACAACAAAGTGTATTTTTTACAATCTATGTCATGAACTTGAACATTTGCTGCTTAGATTATAAAATTAATGTGATTGAACAATTAAAAACATTTTTATTAAAAAAATTAATAACTTTCACCAGCAACAAAGTTTAACAAAAGAAAAGATTTTTCCATTTTTTCATCTTATTAAATTTTCATTTAGAGATAATTTTGAATTTTTTACGGAGGGATTTGTATATTGACTTTTAACAAGTGATGCTTTAAAAACGATGCTTTAAAAACAAAAGCATGAGAATTTTGACATGAGTTTTTAACATTTTATTTGCCAAGTTTAAGTTAATATTAAGTAGTTTTTGATAAAGTAAATTTCTTTACTAATTTGTAATTTTATTTTGATTATTTGTTAAAACAATTTATAATATATTAGAATAAAATAGAAAAAAAGAGGAAAGTTATAATGGCATTACAATATAAGCGAGTTTTACTAAAATTATCTGGTGAAGCATTAGGGAATTCTGATGATTTATATGATGCAAAAAAAATTTATGATATTGCAAAACAAATTGTTAAATTACAAAAAGAAGGATTACAAATTGCTATTGTTGTTGGTGGTGGTAATATTTGACGCGGTAATCGTGCTGACACAATTAAAATGAATCCAATTAGTGCAGATTATATGGGGATGTTAGCAACAGTAATGAATGCTTTAGCATTAGAGGCTGTATTAAAAAATGAAGGTAGTCAGAATGTTGTTGTAACCTCAAAAATTCAAGTTCCGGAAGTTGCTTCACCATATTTGTTTAAAAAAGCAAAAGCTGCTTTAGAAAAAAGAGCAATTGTTATTATTGCTGGAGGAACTGGCCAACCAAAGTTTACAACTGATACAGCAGCAACAATTAGAGCAATTGAAATTGATGCAGATGTTATGTTAATGGCAAAAAATGGGGTTGATGGTATTTATGATAAAGATCCGCGCCATAATGCTGATGCAGTTCGCTTTGATAATATTAGTTTAAATGAATTGCAAAAAAAACAATTAAAAGTAATGGATTTAACAGCATCTAGTTTAGCAATGGAAGATGATGTTAAAATTGTTGTTTTTGATATTAATGAACCAGATAATATTTATAAGGCAGCACATGGTAATGCACGTTCAACAATTGTTACAGGAGGGAAAAAATAAATGTCGCAAGAAGTTATTAATCAAACAAAAGAAAAAATGGAAAAAATAATCGTTTCATTTGAAAATGAATTAATTAAAATTCGTACTGGTCGTGCCAATCCAAATATGTTATCACATATTATGATTGATTATTATGGAACACTAACACCAATTCAACAATTGGCTAATATAATGGTGCCAGAAGCACGACAATTAGTTATTAAACCATATGATCGTTCAATTATTAATTTAATTGTAACAGCAATTAATAAAACAGATTTAGGTTTAACACCAAATTCAGAAGCAGATTTAATTCGGTTAAATATTCCTTCGCTAACTGAAGAACGTCGTAAAATGTTGGTTAAGGAAATGTGAAAAGCTAGTGAACAGTTTAAAGTAGCAATTCGGAATGAACGACGAGATAGTAATGAACACCTTAAAAAAGATTCTGAATTAACTGAAGATGATAAAAAATATTATGAAGGGGAAGTTCAAAAATTAACGGATCAATTTATTAAAAAAATTGATGAAAAAGCAACTCTAAAAGAAAAAGAACTAATGGAAGTTTAAAACTTTCATTTTTTTATAACTCTTGGTATAATTAACAAAATGGGGAAGAAGGACATAAGGCATGAAAATACCACAACATATTGCAATTATTTTAGATGGTAATGGTCGTTGAGCAACTAAGCAAGGTTTAGAACGAACAGCTGGCCATGAAGAAGGAGCAAAACGGATTAAAGATGTCGCATTAAAAGCAAATGCTCTTGGTGTTAAATATTTAACGATTTATTGTTTTTCAACTGAAAATTGAAAACGAAGTGCGCAAGAAGTTGCATATTTAATGGCGATGCCAGAGCGATTATTAAATAATAAACAAGTTAATAATTTTAAGAATGAAAATATTGTTTTAAATCATATTGGTCGGCGTACAAAAATGCCACTTAAAACATTAGCAGCAATTGATAATGCTATTTTACGGACAAAAGATAATAATGGAATGGTTTTAACATTTGCTTTTGACTATGGAGCCATTGAAGAATTATTAACAGCAATTAATCAAATGATAAGTGAAAAATTAACAACTATTGATGAACAGACATTATTTCAACATTTATATACCGCAGATTTATCAGATATTGATTTAATGATTCGATGTGGTGGTGAACAAAGGTTAAGTAATTTTTTATTATTACAAAATCGTTATGCCGAATTATATTTTACCAAAGCATTTTGACCAGAATTTGATGAAAATGCTTTAACTGAAGCAATATTAGATTATAATAATAGAAATAGAAGATTTGGGGGAATTGAAAGTGATAAACAATCAGGAAGATAATGTTCATGTTAATGAAAATGAAAAATCAACAGGAGATTATAATTTAACAAATAAAGCGTCAAAAAGTAAAGAACATAAAGATATGTTTCAAAAAAAATATGTTGCTCGTCATATTACATTTTATTTGTTATTAGTCTTTTTAGGTTTATATTTATTCACAGGGGCAATTGCAACAGAATGACATGGTAATGTTCCACATATTGAAATTGCTAATTATGTTTTTATTGGCATTAATGCTGTTATTTTAGGTTTAGTTAACTATGAAATTTTGCGGTTAGTTGGAGAAACAAAGTGACCAATTTATACTCAAGTCATTACATATTTATTAATAATTTTTTTATTTTTGTTTCCAGCTGAATCAATCGCAACAGAATATGGTGGAATCGGTTCAATTAATTACCCATTTTATACATTATTAAATTGAAATTGATTAAAACCCTGAATTATTTTTGTTATTTATTTATGTGCGATTTTAGGATATTATTGTTTAGTATTTAGTTCAAAAGAAATTACTTTTAGTAAAATGACATTAATTTTAATTTTTACCTTGTATTTAACTTTTGCTTTAAAAGCAATGAATAAATTTATGTTAAATCCTGCTTATGGTTGAAGTAGTGTGGTATGATTAGCATTAATTATTATTTTAACTGATACTTTTGCGTTTGTTGGCGGTGTTACTTATGGAAAACATAAATTAGCGCCAACAATATCTCCAAACAAAACATGAGAAGGTGCTGTAACGGGAATAATCTTAGCAGCAGTAATTGCAATTACTTATGCTATTTTAATGTTTCATTTTGCAACTAGTAACCATTGGGTTTTTAACTTTTTCTCAAATGATAATGATCAAAATGTAATGCGTTATGTCATTTATTTTCTGTTAGCGTTTGTATTAAGCATTTTGTCACAATTAGGCGATTTATCATTTTCATGAATTAAACGTCGTTATAATATTAAAGATTTTAGTAATTTATTGCCTGGCCATGGTGGTATTTTAGATCGTTTGGATTCATTTTCATTAGTCTTTTTTCTAATGTTTATTATTTCAAATATAGTGTTACAACGATAATTTATAATGCGAAATATTATTGTTTTTGGTGCGTCTGGAAATATTGGTCAACAAGCGTTACAAATTATTGAATCAAATCCAAATGATTTTCAAATTACAGCTGTTAGTATTTATCATAATATTTCAGTTCTAATTAAGATTTTAGAGAAACATAGCACAATTAGGATTGTTCATCTTGGTGATGAAACACAACAAGCTATTTTAACAGCGCAATATCCAAATATAACTTTTGTAACTAAAGAAGCAGGAATTAATGTAATGTTAGCTGCTTTTCCGACAGCTTTGGTTTTAAATGCAATTAGTGGTTTTGTAGGATTATACCCAACATTACAAACTTTATATGATAAAAACCGTACGTTATTATTAGCAAATAAAGAATCATTAGTAGTAGCAGGGGATTTAATTAACAATTTATTAGCAAAAAATAATAATAAATTATATCCAATTGATTCTGAGCATTGTGCTATTTTTCAATGTTTAGACCAAACCAACCCGTGTTCAGAAATTATTTTAACAGCTTCAGGGGGGATGTTTGCTAATAAAACATTAGCTGATTTAAAAACAATTGATGAGCAACAAGCTTTGCAACATCCAACTTGAAATATGGGACAAAATATTACCATTGATTCTTCAACAATGGTAAACAAAGGATTTGAAATTATAGAAGCTTATCATTTATTTAAAACTTCAAAAATCACTGTTATTTTACATCCACAAGCTATTTTACATTCAGCCGTACAATATGCCGATTTTTCAATTATTGGACAATTATCAAAACCTTCAATGTTACAAGTTTTAAATTATTTTTTATATTATCCAATTCGAAAAAATAGTTCGTTCTTAAAACCATTAAATTTTGAGAAATTAATAACCTTAACATTTCAAAAAGCTGATTTATCTCGTTGAAAAGCGCTACAATTAGCCTATCGTTGCTTAAATGAAAATAATTCATTAGCCATTGCTTTTAATGCAGCAAACGAAACATTACGTTCGCTTTTCTTATCCGGAAGAATTAAATTTTATCAAATTGTTGATTATATTGAATATTTTATGAATCAAATTAAACCGCAAAAATTAATTAATTATTGTGAAATCAAAGAATTAAATGATATCATTAAAAGAGATATTATTAATTATTTTTCTGAAAAATAATGTTATTTTGAATAAAAAAGTAAGGAGTTAAGAAATAAATGTCAGCAGGAATGGTGGTTTTAGGTTTTGTAATTGGGATTATAATTTTATTAATGTTAGTTACAATTCATGAATTTGCACATTTTATTATTGCGAAATTAGCGGGAGCATATGTCTATGAATTTGCAATTGGTTTTGGTCCCAAAATTTTTTCTTGAGGAAAAAAAGAAACTCGTTATTCAATCCGAATTTTTCCTTTTGGAGGATATGTTTATATTGCAAGTCAATTAGTTGATCCACCAAAAGGGCGTGAAGAGGAAGAAGTTCCTGAAGAACGAAAAATGGAAAATATTGCAAAATGAAAATGCTTAATTTTTATTGTCGCAGGAGCTTTAATGAATTTTTTTATTGCTGTTTTTATTTTTACCACAACTTTTGCGGCATTAAATTATAAACCATCTGATATGACATATTGAGGAGCTAAGTATGATTCTAATGGTGCAGCATATGCTGCACTAAAAACTAGTGGTCAAAATGTTGCTCAAGATATTGTGATTTTAGATTATTGATTAGGTCCTAATATTGAAAAACTTAAAGTAGTACAAGAATATTATCGTGTTAATAAGAAAGATAAAGCTGATAATAAGGAGAATAATATTTTATCAAGTCATGTGGGAACAGTAGATAAGATTCCAACTTATCAAACAACAGTTTTTAATTTTATTAAAAATTTAAAACAACAATATGATAATAGTAATAATGATGAAAAAATTAATTATATTACTATTGCTTTTGCTTGTGTAAATAGTAAACAAGAAGTTATAACGGCTTCGGATGGTTTATTTCAAACTGAACCAGTTAAGTTAACAGAAACCAACAATACTTATACAGTCGGAATTAGAGCTCCTGATCGTCAGTTTGCTTCAACTACGCAAGCATATAGCTATGGTTGAGGAGAAACATTTAGACAATCAGTGACAATTTTAAAATCATTTGAATTATTATTTACTGGTCAGTGAAATCAATTATCTGGTCCAGTTGGAATTGCAAGAACAGTTTCTTCAATGTTAACAGAAAGACCAGCTCTTTTCTTTATGTATGTGGCCATGTTATCTGCTAATTTATTTGTTTTGAACTTAATTCCAATCCCACCATTAGATGGATACAAGTTTTTTGAAACATCAATTGAAGGAATAGTTGGTGGAGTAAAACGCTTAAATGGTCGGGTAAGGATTTGAAAGAAACGCCGTGATCCAGCGCAACAAAAAGTATTATTAGAAGAATATCAAACAAAAGAGCAAAAATGACAGTTACCGTATAAGGCAAAGATTATTATTAATGTAACGGGAACAATAGTCTTTATTTTATTATTTATTGGAATAACAATTAAAGATGTCTTTTTTTAAGCAGAAAAGCTAGGAGAGGATTAAATGATGGACCAACAATTGATAAAACTATTTACAGCAAATAATTTAGAATTTATTGGAAATTATTTTGATGATGCTAAAGTCATTAAAGCAGAATATAGTATTAGTGAAGGCTTTTTTCGTGTTGTGATTGAAATTAATGATTTTTTACCACTAGAAGTTTTACTAAAATTAGAACAAACTTTATTAGAAAATGAAACATTACCCACAAAGATTTCTTTACGGGTTCGCAAAGAACAATACGAATTAGAAACTATTTTTAGTTATTTAGAATATATTCGATTAAATAAATCGGAATTAAAAAATAGTTTTTTTAGTAAATTATCCCCAGAACGTTTTGCTTTAACTGATAATATTTTAAAAATTACTGTTCATTCGGAAAGTGAACAAAAATTAGTGGGTGAACATTGTAATTATTATCAAAAAAAACTTCGCCGCTATGGTTTTAGTGATTTACAATTAGCCCTAGTAATTCATTTACGAGAAAATAATATTTTAGAAATTAATGAACAAGAATTAATGAAATATCAAGAAATAGTGCAAAAAACAGAACAGTTAATTTCTAAACCAACCAATGTGACTAATCCAGTTCGAAGAGAATTAAATAGTTATCAGAGAGCAAAAAATGGAAAAGCAAGTTATGAACGGTTAATTGATATTGATCAAGATGCTCCGAATGTGACAATTTATGGAAAAATTTTAAGTAAAAAACGACAGTTAATTTCAACAAAGAAATTTATTTATGTAATAACAATTACTGATTATAGTGATACAATTGGCGCAAAATTTTTTACTCGAACAGAACAACCAGATGATTTTATTGAAGAATTAAAAACGAATGAATGAGTTAGTCTTTTTGGCGATATTCGGTATGATACTTATGCTAATGAACAAATGTTTTTTATTAAAAAAATTTATCGTTTAGAGAGTGAAGATTTATATCGTGAAGATAATGCGCCTGAAAAACGCGTGGAGTTACATCTCCATACTAAAATGAGTGTTATGGATGGAGTAACAGATCTTACAATGCTTTTTAAAACATTAGCACATTGGAACCATAAAGCAATTGCTTTTACTGACCATTTAAATGTTCAAGCTTATCCAGAAATTTATAATCTTAATAAGAAATATCCTGATGTTAAAGTTATTTATGGTGTTGAAGCAGATGTTTTAAATGATAAAGTCTGATATGTTAAAAACCCGCATCATCATAATTTATGAACTGCAAAATATGTTATTTTCGACTTAGAAACAACTGGCTTAAGTAGTAGATATGATGAAATCATTGAATTTGGTGCGGTTATTATGGATGGTATTAGTGGTGAACGTCAAACAATTAATCATTTGTTTAAACCATCCGTTAAGTTATCATCATTTACAACTGAATTAACAGGAATTACAGATGAATTATTAGCGGATAAACCAACTTTTATTGAATGAATTGACCAAATTTTAGAATATTTTAAGGATGCAATTTTAATTGCACATAATGCTGAGTTTGACCTTGGTTTTATTCAATCGTGATTAAAAAAAGCTGGACGCTCAGAAATTAATAACACAGTAATTGATACTTTACAATTATCACGGATTTTAGAACCACATTTGAAAAATTATCGGTTGGGAACAATTGCTTGTTGTTATAATGTTATTTATAATGAAGAAGTTGCTCACCGTGGCGATTATGATGCAATTGTTTTAACAGACATCTATGAGCATCAGCTACGGAAAATGATTAATACTTATAATATTGAGTTTGATGATGATATTGAGAAAATTCATGACCCTGCTGTTTATAAAAAACTGCGACCAAAACATATGACAATTTTAGCAAAAAATCAGGTAGGTTTATTAGAATTATTTAAACTAATAACTGCTGCGCATACTAAATATTTTTACTTATCACCAAAATTATTACGAAGTGTAATTGAACAACATCGTAGTAATTTATTGATTGGGTCATCATGTGTTAATGGTGATGTTTTTGAAGTGGCACAAAATAAAGATGCATCGGAATTAGCAGAAACAATTAAGTTTTATGATTATGTTGAAATTCAACCTCCTAATGTATATAAACATTTAGTTCAAATGGGGAATTTATCAGAAGAACGATTATTAACAGTCATTAAAGATATTATTTTTACAGCAAAAAAATTAAATAAATTAGTTGTTGCTACTGGTGATGTGCACTATCTTAACCCAGAAGATAAAATTTTCCGTGAAGTTTATATTAATGCAAAAGGAATTGGTGGCCGTCTCCATCCTTTATATGATTATAAGCAACGAGTAACTGATAATCCTGATCAGTTTTTAAGAACAACAATGGAAATGATGAATGAATTTAAGTTTTTAAATAATGATGAATTAATTTATGAAATTGTAGTAACAAATCCAAATTTAATTTCTGACCAAATTGAAAAAGTTGAAATTATTAAAGATAAATTATATACACCTAAAATTGAGGGTAGTGATCAATTATTAAAAGAATTATGTTATAAAAATGCTTATAAAATTTATGGTAAGTCATTACCAGAAATTGTTGCATCACGCTTAGAACGTGAATTAAATGCTATTATTAAGCATGGTTTTGCTGTTATTTACTGAATTGCACATAAATTAGTTGATAAATCATTGCAAGATGGCTATTTAGTCGGGTCGCGGGGAAGTGTTGGTAGTAGTTTTGTTGCAACAATGAGTAATATTACTGAAGTAAATCCATTACAACCACATTATTTATGTTCTTATTGTAGTTATAGTGAATTTATTGTTGATGGTTCAGTTAAGTGTGGATATGATTTACCAGTTCGTACTTGTCCAAAGTGTCAAAAACTATTAAAAGGGGAAGGACATGATATTCCCTTTGAAACATTTTTAGGGTTTGAAGCAGATAAAGTTCCGGATATTGATTTAAACTTTTCAGGAGAATATCAGCCAATTGCACATGACTTTACTAAAGAAATGTTTGGAGAACGTAGTGTTTATCGTGCCGGAACAATTTCAACGGTGGCAGAAAAAACTGCATATGGTTATGTGAAAGGTTATTTTGAAAGTAAAAATATTTTACATTTAAAACGTCGCGCAGAATTAGAACGAATTGCCAAGGGTTGTGAGGGAGTTAAACGAACAACTGGACAACATCCAGGTGGAATTGTTGTTATTCCAAATGAATATGAAGTTGAGGCATTTACACCAGTTAATTTTCCTGCTGATGATATCAAATCAAATTGATTAACAACTCATTTTGATTTCCACGCAATTCATGATAATGTTTTAAAGTTAGATATTTTAGGTCATGTTGACCCAACTGCTTTGCGAATGCTGCAAGATTTAACGGGAGTGGATCCAAAAACAATTCCAACAAATGATGAAGCGGTTTTAAGTCTTTTTCGAAGTTTAGATGTTTTAAACATTAAATCAGAAGATATTAATGATGAAAAAACTGGTGCAATTGGTATCCCTGAATTTGGTACTTTTTTTGTTCGTAAGATGTTATTAGATACAAAACCAACTTCATTTGCAGATTTAGTCCAAATTTCAGGATTGTCACACGGAACAGATGTTTGAATTGGCAATGCCCAAGAATTAATTCGAAATCAAAATATTAGTATTTCAGAAGTAATTGGATGTCGTGATGATATTATGGTTAATTTAATTTATAAAAGGTTACCTGCTCAAAGTGCTTTTAAGATTATGGAAGATGTTCGAAAGGGAAAGGGGTTAACAACTGAACATGAACAATTAATGCGGGATAATAATGTTGAACAATGATATATTGATTCGTGTAATAAAATTAAGTATATGTTCCCAAAAGCCCATGCAACAGCCTATGTCTTAATGGCGTGACGAGTAGCATGATATAAAATTAATTATCCAGTTGAATATTATGCAACATTTTTTTCAACTCGAACAGATGTTTTTGATATTAAAACAATTTTAAAAGGAGCAGAAACAATCAAACAAGTTTTACACGATATTCAAACTCGTTTGGATAATAAAGATTTTAATGCTCCCAATAAACCAACACAAAAAGAAAAAGATTTAATTCCCGTTTATGAAGTAGCATTAGAAATGTATGCCAGAGGAATTAAAATGAGCAATATTGATTTAAAAACAAGTCGAAATAAAAATTTTACCGTTATTACAAATGAAAATAATGAAAAAATTATTTTACCGCCATTTTCTGCAATTGATGGTTTGGGCGGAGCTGTTGGCGATAGTATTATTAATGCTCGCCATGAAAAACCATTTTTATCAATTGTTGATTTACAAAAACGAACAAATATTACAAAAGCTCATTTAGAATCATTTGAAGAACTTGGAATTTTAAAAGATTTATCATTAGATGATCAAATTGCTTTTGAGTTTTAAATAAGATAATTTTTAATAAGATAATTTTTTATGATATTTTTCTTTATAATTAGAATAATTAAGAGGTGAATAAAATGGCAATTAAATCAGGTTTTGCTGCAATTGTGGGCCGACCAAATGTTGGTAAATCAACATTATTAAATACAATTTTAAATAATAAAGTAGCAATTGTAACAGCAAAGGCACAAACAACACGAAATCGTATTCAAGGGATTTATAATGATCAAGAATCACAAATTGTTTTTATGGATACGCCAGGCATTCATAAAGCTCATCATGAAATGGGAAAATTTATGAATAAAGTTGCTTTATCAGCAACAAAAGCAGCCGATGTTATTTTATTTTTATCTCCAGCAAATGAACACATTGGTGATAATGATCGTTATATTATCAGAGCACTACAAGAGCGCGCAATTCCAATTGTTTTAGTTGTAACAAAAATTGATTTAATTTCCAAAGGTGATTTAATGGTAAAAATTGCTGAATGAGAAAAAATTCATCAGTTTACTGATATCATTCCCGTTTCAGTAGTCAAACATAAAAATCTTGAAACATTATTAACTTTATTAAAAACACATTTAGCAGTAGGACCACAATATTATCCTGATGATATGTTAACTGATCAACCAGAAAAGTTTTTAATTCGTGAAATTATTCGGGAAAAAATTTTGTTGTTGACAGAAGATGAGATTCCGCATAGTGTTGCTATTTTAATTGATAAAATTGATGATCAACCACAGCTATTAAAAATTATGGCTTCAATTTGCGTTGAACGGGATTCACAAAAAGGAATTATTATTGGGAAACAAGGCCGTTTAATTAAACAAATTGGAACGCAATCCCGCTTAGAATTAGAACAAATTTTAGGAACAAAAATATTTTTAGAATTATTTGTTAAAGTAGTGGATAAATGACGGGATAAACCTTCAATGATTGCCCGTCTAGGTTATAACAAAGAAAGTTATTAAAATGATTCAAAAATTAACAGTAATGATATTGCATAAATGACCTTATGATAATAACAGTGCAATTATTACGATTTTGTCACAAGAATTAGAAAAATTAATGGATGCAGTTTGTTATTATATTTAGTTAACTAATCGGCGTGTTACTTTTGAGTATATTTTAATTGAGAATGTTAATGATAGTCGTGAAACAGTATTAAAATTAGCAAAGTTAATTCGAAATATTTTTATCATATTATAACAATAAGTTAAGTAAATTAAAGACAGGAAATTTATTAAAAACAAGAATTAAATTATCATAAAATTATGATGATTATTTATTAGCAACATTAATTTGTGAAATTGCTGAGCAAGCGGTTGTTGACCGTCAAGCTGATAATGAATTGTAAGAATTATTAACAACAACATTAGACAATTTAGTTGCATGAGAAGATAATTTAAGTATTGTAATTTCTTTTATGTTTCTTGCTTTAAAATGATATGGATTAGAATAAGACTTTACTATGTGTAAAGGGTGTGGCAGCAAACAACACATTAAAACAATTAGTTTTCTTGAGGAATGATATCTTTGCAAAAATTGTTTATTACCAAGAGATTATCTTTTTCCAATTGAATTAGTGAAAGTTTTTAATAGTAATTTTCATACTAATTTTTATTTTTACAATATTAATATAAAAGCTTTAATAATATTATTTAAAATGCTATGTGATTATTTTTTAATAAAAGTTGGAATATTTTCGTGTAGTATTTATGAAATGCTACAAAAATCAATTTATTTTAAAGAATAACATAGTATAATTGAAGATAGAGAAATAATAAGGAGTTACATTAATGCAATATACATTAGAAGAAGTTGTTAATCATTTAAAAACACAAGGTTTTGTTTTTCAAGGGAGTGAAATTTATGGTGGTTTAGCAAACAGCTGAGATTTTGGACCATTGGGGGTTGAATTAGAACGAAATTTAAAAAATTTATGATGACAACATTTTATTACAAAATCAAAATATAATGTTGGTCTTGATAGTGCTATTTTAATGAACAATAATGTTTGAAAAGCTTCTGGACATCTTGGCAATTTTGCTGACCCATTATTAGATTGTAAAAAATGTAAAAGCCGAATGCGGGCAGATAAACTTATTGAAGATAATTATACGAAATTAAATTGTGGTGGTTGAACTAATGAACAATTAGAGACTTTTATTACCGAAAAAAATATTTTATGTCCAAATTGTGGGGAACATGATTTTACTGAAATTCGTCAGTTTGAATTAATGTTTAAAACAAACCAAGGTGTTATTGAAGATGAAAAATCAGTTGTTTATCTACGACCAGAAACAGCACAAGGAATTTTTGTTAATTTTAAAAATGTTCAACGTTCTTTGCGAAAAAAAATACCTTTTGGTGTTGGTCAAATTGGAAAGTCATTTCGAAATGAAATTACCCCAGGAAATTTTATTTTTCGTACACGTGAATTTGAACAAATGGAATTAGAATTTTTTTATGATAGTAACGAAAAGATTGATTGATTTGAATATTGAGTTAAAGAAGTAACCAAGTTTTTAAAATTAATTAATTTAAAACCAGAAAACTATCATTTTCGTGAGCATAAAGCTAATGAGTTAGCCCATTATGCAAAACGAACTATTGATATTGAATATAAGTTTCCGTTTGGCATAGGTGAATTATGAGGGATTGCTGACCGGGGGAATTATGATTTACGTCGCCACAGTGAAATGAGTAAAAATGATTTGTCGTATTTAAATCAAAAAATAAATGAAAAAATTATCCCGAATGTAATTGAACCATCGGTTGGTGTTGGGCGCTTGATGTTAGCGATTTTATATGATGCTTACCATGTTGAAAAAGTTGCTGATAATGAGACAAGAATTGTTTTAAAATTAAGCCCGTTATTAGCTCCATATCAAATTGCGGTTATTCCATTAAGTAAACAATTAAACAACGATGCTTATCAGTTATATGAAAAACTCTTAGGTCGTTTTCAATGCACTTATGATGAAACAGGAAATATTGGAAAGCGTTATCGTCGTCAAGATGCGATCGGAACACCGTTTTGTGTAACAGTTGATTTTGATAGTCAAAAAGACCAAAAAGTTACAGTTCGTAATCGTGATACAATGAAACAAGAACGAGTGACAATTCCTAATTTAGAAAGCTATTTTACTGCAACATTAAAATAATTAAAAGGAGTGAAAGGTATGGCATTAATTAGTAATGAAAAAATTGATTTAATTAAGTCAAAAGTAAATATTGTTACCGTAATGTCAGAATATTTATCGCTTGAAAAACGGGGTCGTAATTATTGAACAGTTTGTCCCTTTCATCAAGATTCACATCCTTCAATGAGTATTTCACCAGAAAAGCAAATTTACCGTTGTTTTGCTTGTTCAACTGGAGGCAATGTTTTTACTTTTTTACAAGAATATGAAAATATTAGTTTTATTGAAGCTTTAAAAAAAGTTGCGGTAATGGCCAATATTTCCTTAGATGAATTGACTACTTATCAAGAAAAACCAAAATATGATAAAAGTGAACAATTAATTTTTGAAATTAATGTCTTAGCAAGCGCTTACTTTAGTAATAATTTAGAAACCAAAAAGGCTTATGATGCAAAAGAATATTTAACAAAACGGAACATTAATAATATTGAAATTGAATTATTTCAGATTGGTTATGCTGATAGTGGCTTTGATCATTTGTACCATTTTTTAATTAAAAAAGGATATTCAATTAATGATATTCAACAAGCGGGTTTAATTACAATTAAAAATGGCAAGGTGTATGATTATTTTAATAATCGTTTAATGTTTCCGATTAAAAATGAAGATAGTTATATTATTGGTTTTTCTGGACGAGTAATTGGGGTTACTAACCAGGTAGCAAAATATCTTAATACTCCTGAAACAAAAGTTTTTAAAAAAGAACAACTAATGTATAATATTCACCGGGCGAAACCGTTTATTCGCCAGCAAAATAATTTAATTTTACTTGAAGGATATATGGATGTTATTAGTTTAGAAAAATTAAATATTAAAAATACCGCTGCTTTAATGGGAACTAATTTAAGTGAATATCATTTAAAAGAAATTAAAAGATTAACAAATGAGTGTTTAATTTTTTTAGACGGTGATAAGGCTGGAATTAATGCTAGTTTAAAAGCAACAATTAAATTATTAAGTCATAATCTAAAAGTTAAAATTGTTTTGAATGAGACGCAACAAGACCCTGACGAATTAGTTAATAGTGGTCAGGGAGAATTAATTCATATAATGTTAGCAAATGCCCAACATCCAATTAATTTTGCCCTTGATTATTTTCAAAATAAATTTAATTTACAAGCAGCAAATGAATTAGAAGAATTTATTAATATTGTTGCACCTTTAATTAAAGCTAGTCCAAATCAATTGGAACAAGAATTAGCAGTTAATAATTTAGTTAAAATAACAGGAATATCTAAAGAAACAATTACAACAAAAATTGGACAAATTAAAACATATAAAAAAGCAGTTTTTTCGCCTGCTGTGTTAGAACCAATTCCTAATGGAACAAATGATAATAATTATCAGCAAAAGTTGCCACTAAGCTTCAAACCACAGCAAAGTAAGATTGTTATAGTTAAAAATACAAAATATAAAATTAAAAATTTAAAACGATATCTTTTAGCAGAACAAAATATGGTTTTACAATTACTTGGTTCTCGAAAAGCAGCAGATTTTTATCAAAGAAAAATTGGAAATTTAAATTTTGATGGTTATCGTTTGTTAGCAAATTATATAATTACTTATTATAATGGACATTTGGGGGCAGAAAATGTTAGAATTAATATGTTGTGTCAAGAAATAAGTGATCCAAATTTAAAAAAAATACTAATGGATATTATTAATAAATCAACGATTAAAATTAAATATAATAAGAAAGAATTAGAAGACTATGCGCTCTTAATTGATGATTTTGCTAATGAAAAAGAGATTGCAATGCTATGAAATAAGTTAGAAAAAGCAAGTAATCTAATTGAACAACAGGCAATTTCAATGGAAATTGACAAGTTGAATCAACGATTAAAATTTAAAAAGGGGTAGAGAGAATGGTATTATCAAAAAAAGAAGTCAGAGATATGAAATCTTTTGATGAATTTAAAGAATATATTAATAAATATTTAGAAGAAAATAACAATGAGATTGAACAAGAAAAATTAATAACATTAATTAATGATCATTTTGAAGTTGATGATAATGATGTTGAAGAATATTTCGAAGAATTAGTTGCTAATGGTGTTGAATTTAGTGATATTAATTTAGAAGATTTAGAAGAAAATGAAGTTCCTGAACCAGAAAAAGTAACGAAAAAACAACCAGATGAAAAATTACGTTATAAAGTTGGTGGGATTTCAAATGAAACAAAAATTCAAGATATTATTAAAGCTTACTTTAATATTTTGGGAACAAGTAAGATTTTAACTCGTGAGGAAGAAATTAAATATGCTAAAATGTTAGAATCATCTGATCCAGAAGAAAGACGTTTTGGACGGGATAAATTAATTACTTCTAACCTGAAGTTAGTTGTTTCAGTTGCTCGTAAACATTTAAACCGGGGATTAGATTTTTCGGATTTAATTGAAGAAGGGAACATTGGGTTAATAAAAGCTGTTGATAAGTTTGATTATAAGCGTGGTTTTAAATTTTCAACATATGCCACATGATGAATTAGACAAGCAACAACCCGTGCAATTGCTGATCAAGCGCGAACAATTCGGATTCCTGTTCATATGGTTGAAACAATTAATAAATTAACAAGAATTGAACGGCAATTAACACAAGAGTTAGGACGTGAACCAAGTTACAATGAAATTGCTGAAAAAATGGGGCAAGGAATGGTTGGCGAAAAAGTTCGTGAAATTAAGAGACTATCAATTGAACCAGTTTCATTAGAAAAACCAATTGGTGATGAGGATGATACTCATTTTGGTGATTTTGTTGATGATAAAGATATTTTTACACCGGATGAATATGCTGAAAAAGAATCATTACGAGAAGTAATTGATGAAGTTTTCCATGAAATTTTATCAGCACGAGAAGAAAAAGTAATTAGAATGCGGTTTGGACTTTTACCAACAAAGTTACGAACAGTATTACGGTTAGCAAAAGAATGCGAAGATGAAACTTTCCCTGAATTAGTTCAAACAGTTAAAACTCTTGATATTCATTATGATACACCAATTGAAAAAGTACAAAGTCAAAAAAATGCTTTAATTGATAAGCATTTATCAAAATATGATTCACCAAAAACATTAGAAGAAGTAGGAAAAGAATTTAAAGTAACACGTGAACGAATTCGCCAAATTGAAGCAAAAACAATTCGTAAGTTTAAGCCAAACCAAGTTAATTCGAAAGCAAAAGTATTAAAAGACTTTTTTAAAGGATAGGGGTTTTAAAAAATGGATATATTATCAGAACGTTTATTATTAATTGCCAAACAAGTTAATGAAAAAGACATTATTTGTGATATTGGGACAGATCATGCAATGATTCCAATTTATTTAGCAAAAGGAAATTTAATTACCAAAGCTTATGCATGCGATATTGCAGCACAACCCTTAGCCCAAGCGAAAAATAATATTGCAAAATATCATACTGAAGAACTTATTACTTTAATTTTAGCAGATGGTTTAACAGGAGTTTCGGACATTAAAATTGATACTTGTATTATTTCAGGATTAGGGAGTACAACAATTTTAACCATTTTGCAACGAGATTCTGATTTAATTGATCGTTATATTTTATGTCCTAATGATGATCCATTTTTATTACGAGAATGAATTAAAAAACATAAGTACTTTATTGAAAAAGAATTATTAATTAAGGAAAATGATATTATTTATGAGATTATTGTTGTTAATAAAACTGCTGGTCAAAAAGTCAAAAATAAAAAAGACTTATACTTCGGTCCTTATCTTCGCAAAAAACATAGTAAACTTTTTCAAGAGAAATGATTGTTAAAAAATGATTATTATTTAACATTGTTAAACAAGATTCCTGAAAACACTAAGCGATATCAAGAAGTTAAAGCAAAACTAAAAATGATTAATAAGGTGATATAATGTTAATTAAAAAATTATATAAAGAAATTGAAACTGATTTTTCATTAAAAGCAGCTTGTAAGTGAGATTATAGTGGTTATCAATATGGAAACAAAAATCATTTTGTAGCAAAAATTATGGTTAGTTTAGATTTAACAAGCGAAGTAATTACAGCAGCAGTCGCTAAGCAAATTAATGTTATTATAACTCATCATCCTTTTTGTTTTGGCAAGAAAAAAAGAATTCAAGAGATTCCTTACAAACGAGCAATTATTGATCTTCTTAATAAACATCAGATAACTGTTTATGCTTTACACACAAATTATGATGGTTTAATGAATGAATTGATTTTACAAGAATTAAATCCTCAAAAAATTGTTCCCTTTGATGATAATTTAACAATGATTGGGTATGTCAGTTTAACAGCTGATGAAATTATTACGAAATTAAAAGCAATTTTTAAAATTACAACAGTGCAGCACAATTTATCGACGTTAGAGCAATCTATTAAAACAGTTGCCTTAGCAGCAGGAGCCGCAGGTGATGTGATTGCAAAAATTAACCAAAATATTGACCTGTTTATTACTGGGGAAGTAAAATGAGATCAATGAGTATTAGCAAATGAAAAACAATTAGCAGTTATTTGCTTCAACCATTATATGGAAGATTTTTTTACTGCTGCTTTTGCTGGATACTTAACCCGAAAGTTTCCAACTTTAACAATAATTCCATATAATATCAAAAATATTATTAACTATCGTTAATAATATTTTTATATTTGCTCTAAATAACGAATTACTTCTAACTGAATGATGCTAGGTGTTGATGCCCCCGCAGTAACAGCAACACAGGTTTTATTTGCCAACCAAGTTGCTTGAATATCATTTTTATCATTAATGCGATATGATTCAATCCCAATTTTTTCGCCCATTTCAACTAGCTTTAATGTGTTACTACTTCGTTCATCACCAACAACAAGTAAAAGGTCAATTGTTGCTGGATCTAAATTTAGAACAGCATTTTGTCGTTCTAATGTTGCATTACATAAATCATTTTTAAAAAGAATTTCATTTGGAACAAGGGTTTTAATTTTTTTCACAATTGCTTCAATATCAATTTTAGAAAGGGTTGTTTGGTTTGTAATTAAAATCTTTTTAGTTGGGTCAAGATTAGGAAAAATGTTATCAAGTTCTTGTTCTGTTGTCACAAGATTGATGCTTGGACTAAGCGCTAACATTGCATTTGTTTCTGGATGAAAGTGTTTTCCAATAAAAATAATTTGATAATCAGGTTTTGCTAAATATTCCTTAATTAAATTTTTAGTAACAGTTACTCATTCACATTCAGTATCAACAAGTGTAATGTTTTTCTTTGCTGCGACATCTTTAATCCGGTCATCACTACCATGTGCACTTAAAATCACAACAGCATTATCTGCTAGTGTTTGCATTAGCGCAAGGCGATTAAGTTTAAAATCGTTGACCGGAATAACACCTAAATTAACAATTTCTTTAATAACATGTTTATTATGGACAAGATAACCTAACATATAAATTTTCCGTCCAGCATATTTGACAGCAGCTTCTTTTGCTCATTTAATTGACTTGACAACACCAAGACAATAACCACGAGGTGTGACTTTTACAACTTTCATTTTTTCACCAATCCATTTTTATCTACTTATATAATATCATAACTAAAAATCTCTTTTATCATTTTAAAATAATATCTTAAACTTATTTATTAATTAAACTAAATTTGATATAATTAATTTGTCTATTTTAAGTAAAAATTTTATTTTTTTCTTAAAATATTACAATTATCTTAAATACTAAATTCAATTTGGGATAAAAAATATTTAATGCAAAAAACTAATGATTAATGCTATTTTAACATTAGCAACCAACATTGGTTTGATTTCATTATGAAAGGAGATTGAGTATGCCAGTAAGCTTGAAAGCTAAAAGCAAAAAGGTACCCCAGTCGAAAAAACCAGTAGCAAAAAATGCGACAGAAGAAAAATGATTATTCATTAAATCACAAGCAGTTATTGATTCAACTCCAGCTATGAAAAGATCAATCAATCGTTCATTAGGAGATGTTTATACAAAAACAGCAGCGGATTATCGGGCAAAAGATGGAAGTGCCATTACTACTGCAATTACAGCAGAAAAACTAATTGCAAAACGTTTAGGAAAAACAGCAACTAAACGAAAAGCAATTGAAGTGCAAAATAAAAAGAAAATCTAATATACCACATACATTTTAAATATTACAAGAAAATAATAAAAATATTTATTTATAATTTGTATCGTGTATATTCAAGTAACAAATTCTGTCTCTTATTAATTTAATGATGACATTATTTTTAAAAAATGCAACTCTTTTTAAAAATTAAAATATTTTATAAATATATTTTAATTTATTCATATTTAAGCACGCTAAAAAAGCATTTATTAAATTTTAATTAATAAATTTCTTTAAATATTTTGTAAAAACATTTGTTTAGCACTTATTCAATTTAAAGACGGTCGGAGTTTAACTGATGAAATTGTAATATTATCACAAGATTTTCAAGCATTAGATAAAGATACTAAATTAACTAATTTAGATAATAAATTAGAATTTAATCCAACTACTGATGGAACATTAGAAAGTTATGTTATTGATTTAATTAATTTACAAACTATTGGAAAAAATAATTTTAAAATTACAACATATTCATAAAATCCATTTACTTTAAATTATAATATTACTGCATTTCAAAACTTTCAAGGTGAATGACAAACAATGGCTAAATTTATTAAACCAAATGGTAATGTTCAAGCATGAAATAGTGTTATTAAAACAAGTGATTTAGATTATGATTTATTAGAAGAAACAACATTTTTTTACCCTCAAGCCGTATTACCACCAAATCCATTTACATATAAACCATATACTGTAAATATATTAGATGCTAAAACAAATAAACCATTAAAAACTAATATTACTGTAAATTCACACTGTATTAATCGTGGCAATTTATTTTTAGATAATTTATATAATTCTTATTATGAATTAGAAATTGATTTAAAACAAATTAACCCAACAATTACTACTTTATCACAATTATTAAATGCTTATTCATTAATTCAATTTAATAATCTTAATAATTTATATGTTTGGTGTATTGAACCAGATATAAAATATTTTATTCCTAATAGAAATGTTAATTTATTAGCTAGGGAAAATAGTTGCGGCTATAATTTAGGTTTATTATCTAACGCAACTTTAAAAAAGAAGGTTTACCGCAACTTGACAATGTTAAATTTAATGGTATTTTAATTTATGACCTTGCTAATATAAAAGAAAATAAGATGACAACATTATTTACTGGTGAAACTACTAGTACACCAAGTGAAGATTATAAAAGTATTTATTGGACTGAAAAAAATAGTGGTGTTTTACATTTTTTATTGAAAATTTCTGATATTTCTGATAATAAAGTTAAAAAATATATTTACAAACATATTATACAAATAATATGAAATTAAAAATTAGATTTTTAAAAAAATTGAAACCCGAATTAGTATTTTTAGGTGGTGCTGAATATTGACCTTATTTTGGTAATGATAAAGATTTAACAATAGATATTAATAATCACCTTGTTTTAGGAATTAGAAATAAAAGCATTAACCCTATTAGTATTACATTTATTCCACGAAGTTAGGTTTTGTTACTTGAATATATATAAAGGATTTAATGAAAGGAATTATTTATTATTATGAAAAAGATATTAAGTTTTTTAGGAGTAATCGGATTAACAGCAACAAGCACAACAAGTTTAGTTGCTTGTAATAAAACACACGAATATACACCCGAAGAATTAGCACAACTAAAACAAGAAAACAAAATAAATACTACTAACAAAAACATTAAAGATAATTTAGAATGAATAGCAGCACAAGAAAAACCATTTAATTCTCAGGGAGATTATAAATATTATATAATTGTATGAAAAGGTGCAAAAAAAGATAATTGAACAATTAAAAAATATAAAAATATAGGTTATACTGAAAATAATACAATAAATGGTATTATTAGCTATACTAAAATTGACAAGTCATATAGTGGTGCATTTTTATATAGAAATGAATTTGATTTAGCTGCAAATAAAACAAGAGAATATGCGACTTGAATTGAAGATGATGGAACTTTTTTTAAAGCAGTTTATCGTTGAAATTTAGATACTAAGGAACCTGATTTAATCATTGATGATAATGGTAATATAAAAGTTAATGGTGAATAAAAAATGTCAAATTGGTTATTACTTCTTATTATATGCAACATTATTTATAGAAGATAAATTAAAACAGTTAAATCATAATAATTATGTTTGAAAAGATAATTAAAATTGTTATATTTTAAAAAATGAATTACGTTGTTGTATTATAGATAATAGAAAAACTTTCCCTAGTTTTTCAAGGGCATATAATAATAATTCACCAACTAAAAAGAAAGAAATTTATAATATTGTAAAAGAATATTTAAAATTAGATAAACAATATCAAAAATAAAATATATTTTAATTAAAATTAAATTTGGTAAAAAGAGGTAAAATAATGGCTGTTATTAAGAAATGATTGAATTGTGAAATCCCTGATTGTAAAGATAAGATATTAGCAAGATTTAAAAAAGATTAAAATGGTAATTTAGTAAGACAAATGCAGGGTTATTGACCTGTGCAGTTGTGTGTTATTCTCTTTAAAGAGTTTCAAATAAAACTTAAAGAAACAATTATATATATGGAAAAACAAGATAAAGAATATAAAGATATGCTTAATACTATGATTGTTAAAAAAGAATTAAAAAAAGAAATTTAATATCTCTTTTTTATATTTACTTTTTATTTAAATTGCGGAACAGGAGAGAGACTCGAACTATCACATCGGTTTCCCGACCTAACATCTTAGCAGGATGTACTCTTGTCCATTTTGAGTACTGTTCCATATTTAAATACTTAATTTTATTATAACACTTTTATATTGTTTGTTTAGTAATTATATATAAAAAGTATTGTATTGGTGAAATAATAGTATATAATAAAGTTAATGATTTAATCTTTTTCCATAAAAAGAATCTTAACTATAATTTGTTAAAAGTGTTAATTCAACACTTAAATAAGGAGTGCAAAATAATGGCAAATGTAGAAAAAATTAAAGAGATTTTAAATATTTGTGATGAAAAAGCACAGCCAGTTGTATTATAATAATTATTATGACAATAAATAAATTCTGCTAATTCTTACCCATTTTCATCCATTCATTTTTTAATATTTAATTTTTTTAAATTTAATTCTTTAAAATCATTACCTTTAATAAGAAAAGGAAAAGAAACGCTTTGAATTATATCTTTTACAATATTATCATTATTATTTATTTTAAATTTCCTCCAATTTTTTTCCATAATTAATTTTTCAATATAGTAATAAGCACTTTCTTCTGAATAATATTCTTCTAATGCTTCTTCAAATAAATTTTCTTCGGTATAAATATTTCCATTTTCATCTTTTTACATATTATTTATTCTCCTTGTCATTTAATATTTTTATTTTGCTAAATAAATAATTACTATTGGATAATACTTTTCTTTTTAACAGTTATTTTTACTTCTTTAAATGTATAAAACGATAAAGTATCAATGCTATATTTTTTTTAATAATTAATAAGTATCTTTTATTAATAATTTAATTCCCCCTAATTTTGTTTACCTAATGCTAAATATTTGTTTAATAAACAATGTTATAAATAATGTTTATATAATGTTTATTTATTGTAATAAACACTGATTATTAACAATGTTATAAAAAATGTTAATATATTGTTTATTTAATGTTTAATAAACACTGTTAATAAACACTGTTAATAAACACTGTTAATAAACACTGTTAATAAACACTGTTAATAAACACTGTTAATAAACACTGTTAATAAACACTGTTAATAAACACTGTTAATAAACACTGTTAATAAACACTGTTAATAAACATTGTTAATAAACATTGTTAAATATATAAAATAATAAAAATTGGCACACTTAAAATAACTATTAAGAACTTTAATAGTAAATATAATAAGTTCATTTTTCTATTTAATAAATTCATTTTTTACATCAAATCACATATAAAACCAGTGTGCCACAGTTAAAATATATGATAAATAATAAATACTAAAATCCTTTAACCATAAAACGGAAAAAGCTTAATACTTTAATTGTATTGTAAAGATGCAAGTAGGTCAATCAACCCTTATTAATTTGATAATATACTTTTTATTTTAAAATGCAATATTTTTTCAAAAAAAAATAACTTTTTTAAATATAAATTAATATTTAAGCACGACAAAAAGAAAAATTTGTTACAAATATATAATTTATATTTAAAAAAGTTAAATATTAATATTTTGTAAAAATACCTCTCTGGAGGATAATCAACCTAAACTTGGCCGAGGCTTTTCATTAATAATTTTCATAACTTTATTAATTTCTTTTTGAGTAACAGTATTAAAATCAGTTCCTTTAGGTAAATATTCTCTAATATCTCTATTTATTCTTTCAACTTTTGCTTTTTGAGTTGGAGTTCCAGCATCACAAAAATAAACATTTGTATTAGTAATTTTCTCTATCTCTTTTCACTTACTAAATTCTTTACCTTGATCTGTAATAATTCCTTTTATACTTACTTTATAAAGTTTATTTTAAAAAATACATTTAAGAGCATTATTAACCTCTTCTGAATTATGCTGATTTAATTTAAAACAAATAGTATATAAACTCTTTTCTTCCGTAAAAGTTAAACAAGCTGACTGATGTTCTTTTCCAATAATACAATCCATTTGAAATCAACCAAAAGTACCTTTTTCATGTTTTGCTTCTTCAATAAATCTAATATTAGTTAATTGACCACGATCATCTTTTCTTTTTTTGTTTTATATTTTTTACCTTTAAATGGTAATTTTTTCTTAATTTCAATATTTTCATCATCAAAAACTTTATAATCAATATATTTATAAAGTGTCATATGTGAAAATGGAAACTTTTCACTATATTTTTTTTCATATTCATAAATAATTAATCTTGGTGAATAACTTTTTTTACTTAAAATTTTTCTTATATAATTTACAACTTTTTTTGTAATTGTTGTATATTTAATAGATTTTTTACGCTTTCGTTTATAATCTTTATGTGCTTTTTCAGGTTCATATTCTTCTTTAAGTCTTTTAGCCTCTAATCTAATTGTATTACGACTTTTATTCATTACTTCTCCTATTTTAGAATAATTAGGTGTACCATCTTTCTTTTTAAATGTTTCGCATTCTAAATATTCTTTTAATTTATATCTTTTTTCAAGATTAAAATGTTTATATTTTTTCTTTTTCATAAGATTTGTTCAACCCTTTCTTAATATATATTTATACATTAAAATTAAAATTTTATTGACATTTTATTAAAAGATGTTAGGATGGTGATGTAATTTAATACAAGTAGAATTAATCAACCCTTAATCTCTTGTTTAAAAATTACTAAGAATAAAGACTTGAAAAAGTCTTTTTTTATTTTACTTTTTGATATTTTTTTGTAGAATGGTGATGACAAAAGAGGTAAAAAAGATGGCAAAAGTGGGAATTAATTGGTGAAAAGATGCAAAAAAGCGGAATATTGATGTAAAAATAAGTAAATTTGATGATTATTGTATACAAAATAATTACAAACTTGCTACAAAAGAAACCTTATTAATATTTTGTGAATTAGAAGAAGGTGAATATGAAAACCTTAAAAATAGCAATATTATTGCTTATAATACCTTAAAAATGAAAATACGAATATTAGAAAATAATATAAAATTACATCTCTTAAATGAAACTAAGGGGGGGGTGTATCAGTATATGCACAGTATTATGGTCGTGAAAATGAAACTGAAATAAATTATACTCCACCAATAATTAATATAACGAATGGTCGTGATATATAATGGCAATGTTATATGAATATAGTTATCTTAATAAAATAGTAACTAGTCTATTGAATAGTGCTGAATATATTGCTGATGAGATTAATTTAGCAGGTAGTCGTAAAGCAGGTAAAACATATTCTATTGATGAATTAATAGCATTATTAAGTTGTGTAGTATTAGCACATAAAGATAAAAAAATAGCAATATATGGTTTTAGATTAAATAGTGCCAATACTGCTGAAATGCAACAAGATATTCAAGATGCATTAGATAAAATAGGTTTAATTCTTAATCCTACTAAAAAATGAAAAGGTGGTCATTATCAATATAATGCTAGGTTTAATAAACCTACTTGATTATTTCCTAATGGTAGTTTTATTAAATTACAAGGAGCAAGAAAAAGTAATAATAGTCAAGTATTAGGTAAAGGAACAGCACGAGCAAATGGTGCTAATTTATGTATTATTTGATTAGAAGAAGCAAATGAATTTAGTAAATCAGAAAAAGAAGCAATTATGCAAGCAGTTCGTGATTATAAAAAATTAATATTAATTACAAGTACTAATCCTGATAGTATTTATCAAGATCATATCGATTATTTAAATAAATTAATGCCATTTAATCGTAAAGAATTAGAAAGTAATGGTGAACAAATATCTAAAATTATAGTTCCAGTCTTAGATCCTAAAACAGGTCAAAAAGCATATGATAAAAAAGTAATTAATCATTATACTAATTATTTAATTAATAAAGATAATTTAAATTATGATGAATTAATGAAATTATATGAATTAAAAGCAGAATGACTTAAAAAATATGAGGTTTGAGGAATTGGAATGCCCGGTGCATTAGATGGTTCTATTTTTGCTAATTATTTATTTAGTAAATTATATGATTTTGAACCAGTTAATTTTAGAGCAGGATTAGATTTAGGTTATGGTGAATCACCATTAGGACATGCTACCCATGCAATTTTAATGGGAATAGATAACAATTATAAAAAAATGACTCCATTAATGGAATATAAACATAGTAATGCTGAAATGGTACAAAAAGACATAATGAAAGTTTTACATGAAATAGTACACTTTTATATAATATGTGCTACACAATGAAATGATTTATATAATGGTTTAGAGGTAAATGTTGATACTGGTGGCGGTCATTTAGTAGAGGTTGATACATTAAATAATATTAGGCGAAAATATTTTCCTGATGCTAATTGATTAATATTTAAACCAGTTAATAAAGAGATATGATATAGAACTGATAGAATTGATGCTATAATCATCCTGCTAAATAAGAATTATTTACAAATTAGTCAAAGATTAACACCAGAGTTATTTAAAGATATGTTAAAAATGGAATGGAAGAAACCACCAGCAAATAAATCTACTTATAAATTAGAAGATAATAAATTATTTGATGATGGTTTTGATGCTATGACTTATGCTGTTATGGATATTATGGAATATTTTATAAAAACATTAGATAATCCATTTTTAATAAGTAAGCAATTTGGAAAGAGAAGGTAAAATTATGGCAAAAAAACAAATTAAAAGAAATGTTGAAAAAATGCGAATGGATAAAAATATATGTTGAATGATTATAGATGGTAAAGAGTGTTTTAAAAAAGTAAGTAAAAATTGAAATGGTATTGGTGTTCCTGCTTGTGAAGAACATACTAAAATATTCCAAGAATTAATGAAAGAAACTTACGATTATGGAGTTAATAATCAAAAAGAATATTTAGAACAATATGAAAAAGGTTTTAAAAAAGGTATTGAAGAAACTAGAACTGAAATTAAGAAAAAATATCCACAAGTTTACAAAAATTAAAATGATGGTAAGATGGTAACGATAGTTTTTGAAATTTTCTATAAAAAAATAATGGAGGGATTAAAGTATGTCAAACTTTAAATATGAATATAAAGAAAATATGACACAAGATGAAATTAATGCTTTATTAGAACAAAAAGAAAAGCAAATATTATCTAATGTCTTACCAAGTGTAGAAACTCGTATTAAAACTGAAACTGAAAAACAATATGAAGAAAAAATTAATAATTATCAGTCAAAAATAAAAGAATATGAGTTATCACAAGTACCACAAGAAAATCGTAAATTAGTTGAAGAACTATTAAATAGTGGTAAAGATATGGAATATATTAAAACTAACTTTAAAGATTTAATTGAGAAAAAACCACAATTAGATATGAAAAACCTAATGAATGGTGGAATTCAAATTAAAGATGAAAATATGTTTATTGAAGAATTATCACAAAAAATTAAAGAAAATTTACAAGATAATCATAATATTCCTATTAATGAAAGAATTAAAAACTTAGTTCAAAAAGAATATCAGAAAGGAAAATAAAATATGGCATCAATTATAGGATTACATGAAGGGTTTGTTATTGGAAATTGAGTAGCAAACTTAACAAAAGAAGGACATTTATTATTATCAGCACAAGAAATGAGAGTAAAAGATATTTTATCAAATCCTGATTATTATACTTTTCATCGCTTAACAGCAACAGCACAATCAAGTCCTAATATGGAAAGTGCAGATTATGCAGTTGCAATTTATACAATACCTGAACGATTATTTTATGGTGATAGTGAATGAAATCATGAAAAAGGAAATCCAAAACAAAATCAAAATGCTAAGCGTGGTCGTTTAGTAATTGATCATACAATCGGATTAAAAACACAATGAAGAAGATTTGATTTAGATCGTTTAAAAAATACTGATCCATCATTGCGAGGTGAATTAGTAGCAAAATGAACTGGTTCAATTACAGAAAATATGATGTTTAATTTAGAATTATACTTTGTAGAATAAAGGATGAAGTAGGACAAAAAAACCGACCCTTATTGGGTTGTTTTTAAATGTTGTTTTTAAATAAAAAAACAACCCTTTAACAAGAGTTGTTTTTTACGGCTTCATCGTACACGATGCAATATGTTAAGTTTTTTTCATCTATTGGCTATGTTGTTTTTCTTTTTTTGTAAAAAATGGTTTTTTGTTATATCCAAAGGCTTTGTATTTTAGTTTACGCGGGGCTGGGGACATGAAGATTATTTTTCTAGTTCAATAGTTCGGTTTTATAATACCTATAAAGTGGATGTTAAAGATTTTTCATATTATTTTTATTAAAATTGAAACACAGAAACTTATGTATTACCAAGTATGTATGAAGTATTTTCAAAAGTGTAAATATAAGGGATTTAATGTTTTTGAATTTGTTAGTACTAAATTAACTGCTGCCAATTCTGTTGAAATTCACGACTTTAATTTTAGTATATATAATGTTAAAGACTGACAAAATGAAATTAATGGTGGAAAAATTTGACAATTACCTTATTTAGATGCTCCGTGATATAATTTAGATAAACATATTATTAATTCTATTATTTGGTCGTTTAATAATTTGTCTAGTATTAAAGAGATTGGTAAATATATTAATGCTTTGGGAAATACAATGCATAATGTTAATTTACTTTGAGAAAATATTAGTAATTTGTTTGCTTTTGATATAACTTTTAAATTATTGCTTGGTGCTATTATTTCATTAGCGATGTTTAATGGTGTTATGCGATATTTATAAATAAGATAAATAAATTAAAACTTTTTTGTTTATATAAAGCGTTTTAAGGAGCAAATTAGCAATGAAAGTTATTTTATAATAAAATTTTTTATATAATACCAAAAAAATTAAAAGATGCTAAATATCGTTTTTGACGCAATATAACAATAACAGATGTCTTGATATTTGCTGTTTGAGTTGGATTAACAATTATGTTTATATTTGGTTTTCAATGAAAACTATGAATAAAATTATTATCATTATCAATAATGATTTTAATTAGCTTACCACTAATTATTACAAATAAAAAGACTAATTTAAAAGGA
Organism: Spiroplasma kunkelii CR2-3x; assembly: GCF_001274875.1. Classification (NCBI taxonomy): domain Bacteria; kingdom Bacillati; phylum Mycoplasmatota; class Mollicutes; order Entomoplasmatales; family Spiroplasmataceae; genus Spiroplasma; species Spiroplasma kunkelii. The sequence continues at coordinate 843,867 of NZ_CP010899.1, read as the reverse complement.
TCACAATGATTATATTATAAAATAAATTTCCTATTTAGTTATAAAAAATATAGTAAAAACAAAACTAGTTTACTGGTGCCATATAATAAAGTTATTGATAATAATTATATTTTAACACACGGAATTTTAAAGGGTACTTTAAAAAAGACTTTAATTGGAGCAATTAAAATAAAGGGATTCTATATAACTTTATTAAGTAGCAAAGAACAAATATTAATCATTTACGATTTTTAGAACAATGATTCAAAACGCTTTATCCTGATTTTAACGTGCGAGAAATTAATTTATTAACAAAATATTTAAAATTATTATATCATCAATTTAAAATTACAAATAATATTGACATTAATAAAATTAATAATAAGGATTTTACAATTATGAATGATTTTTATTATTTATTATAAAAAGAATATAAAAACAGTAAAAATCAACTTTTAAAAGAATTTACGGATTTAATAGAAACTGATTTTTTAAATGATGGAAAATATTAAGCACCTTGAAATGGTCACACAAAAATAAAATTTAATAATAATTTTATTGTTTATGATGTTTATAATTTGTTTAATTTAGATGACAAAAAAAACAAATGCAGCAAAATTAATTTTAATGCTAAATATTATTAAAAAAGAAATAAAAGAAAATCGTTTTAAAGATAATAATCAAATTCTAATAATTGTTGATGAGGCTCATTTAGCAATCAATAAAGATAATCAAGTTACCTTAAATTTTATGTATCAAATGACAAAGCGAATTCGGAAATATAATGGTGCGTTGGTCGTGGCAACACAAAACATCGCTGATTTTGTAGAAAATGAAACAATTTTAATAATAGTCAATATTCTTTTATTATGGGGTTAAAACCTAATGATATATAAAAAGTTATTAATTTATATAAAAGTTATGGCGGATTAACATCAGCAGAACAAGATTATATTGCTCGTAACGTAAAAGGACAAGGTCTATTTTTTGTTTCTGGATTTGAAAGATATCGTATTGAAATTCAAGCAAACAAAAAATAAAAAGCGGGGTTTGGAAAAAAAGATAATTAAAAAACAAGTAAATTTACTTGTTTTTTTTAATTTTTATGAATAATTTTGTTAAATTTTTTCTTTTTTTAGTAAAAAACAACAAAAAAATTTAAAAAAGAGGAAAAAATGTTTAAAACGAATTTAGCAGGTGATGAAGCAAAATGAATCCAAAAATTTGCGAATGAAATTGGTGCAATTTTTATTTTAGATCAATTTCATTTAATGAAAGAATTAAAAGTAATATTTCCTTATTGAAGAAGAAAACTTACTAAAAATTTATCCGATAATGAAAAAATAAGAAAACAAATTTATTGAGATATGAATAAATTATTTAAAAATGGCGATCCGGATGAAGTAAAAAAATATTTAAAAAAATTAATTATAAGAAAAAATATTAAAGAATATCCATTTTTAAAATATAAAAAAATATAAAATCAATGGTTTAATTAAATATATCAAAAATAATTTTGAGGGTATTAAAGTTTATAAATAAGATTGATATATGGGGTCTTGTACTGAACCACAAATTTCGCATAATGTTAAATTATTAAAAGGATATGGTACTAAATAATATAGTAAAAAAGTTTTTAAAAATATGATTGCATTGAAAATGGCAAAAAAAATGGTGTTAATTTAATTGAGTTTTATCTTAATAAATTAAAAATAAAAAATAAAAAAGAATATAATTATTATTTTAAAAATGAAGATAAGTATAATCAGCAATTTTTAATAAATAAAAATGTTGTCCACCAAACACAATGTTTTGTTTAAAATTTAAAGTAAAAATCAATAATTTAAAATAAATTTATTAAATAATTTTCGAATTATTATTTTTTGTATTGTAAATTATTACTCTTATGTTATAATTAAATTAATTAAAAAAGATAAATTTATCTTTTTCTTAGAAATTTTATTTTAATAGGTAAATATTTATTAGAATAAGATATCACCAACCGAATAATTTACTCCCTCATTAAAGTAATTAAAACTATGGATAATTCATTAATTTTTTTTGATTTGATTATGTTTTGGAAGATTACCATTTTCTAAATCAGATTTCCCTTTAAAATCATAAGGTTTTTCTGTTCCCTTTAATAAAAGAACAATATTTTGATGATGTTTTAAGATTAAGAAAATAGCACTTAAAGTAATAATAATATTAATTAAAGCTAAACTATCATAGTAATTGTCATAATTAACATAATGTAAGTAATTCACTCAAACAAGATGAGAATATTGAAGTAAATCACCATTAAAGTTAATAACATCAATGCCACTTAATTGTGGGATTCAACATAATGCTCCTGTAAAAAATGCTGCTAAAATTGAAGAAACAGAAACTCGTTTTCAAATAAAAATTGTGCTTCATCAAACAACTGTAGCAATTAAAAAATAATATGGATTACTCATTAATAATAACCCTAAAAAAGATGAAACTGTTTTACCTCCTTTAAATTTATAATAAATTGGATAAGAATGACCAATTAAAACAAAAAAAGTTGGAATATAATAACTAGTTGAACCAAAATTAACCCCATTAATATTAATACAACTAATACCAAAGGCAATAAACATTGTAATAGTAATTTTTAGTATATCTAAAAACATAATGGCAAAACCTCATTTTTTTCCTAAAACACGACTAGTGTTTGTGGCTCCGGCATTTTTAGAATAATAATCTCGTACATCAATTTTATAAATTTTTTTACTAATAAAGATTGATCAACTAAAAGAACCAATTAAGTAACCAATTATTGCCGTAATAGCTGTCCCTAAATATCCATATAATGTCATTCCTTCACCTCTTTTTTACTATTATATAGCAATTATATAGCAATTAGAAATAATTTAGTAAATAATTGTAAATAAAAGCATTATAATATAAGATATTAATTAATAGTGAAAATTATATTTAAAAGGAATGATAGAAAATATGAGTATTAAAGATAAAACATTAAAGTATGATGAATCATCAATTCAGATTTTAGAAGGACTAGATGCGGTTCGAAAACGTCCAGGAATGTATATTGGTTCAACTGATGTTCGTGGATTACATCATTTAGTTTGAGAAATTATTGATAATTCAATTGATGAGGCATTAGCTGGTTATTGTAATGAAATTGATATTATTATTTATAAAAATAATGCGATTACGGTGGCAGATAATGGTCGTGGTGTTCCAACCGGAATTCATTCATCTGGTAAATCAACGCCAGAAGTAATTTTTTCAGTTTTACATGCTGGGGGAAAATTTGGTGGTGATGGTTATAAAACATCAGGAGGATTACATGGTGTTGGTTCTTCTGTTGTTAATGCTTTATCGTCAACTTTTGATGTCACAATTTATCGTGATCACAAAGTTTGAAGTATTAAATTTGCGAATGGTGGACAAGTTAAAGAATCGTTAACAAAAATTGGTACAACAACAAAAACAGGAACAACAGTTACTTTTTTACCTGATCATGAGATTTTTAAAGTAATTGATTTTTCTTTTTCCACAATTTCAGAACGAATTCGTGAATCAGCATTTTTAAATAGTGGGGTTAAGTTGACATTGACTGACCTACGCACTGATAAAAAAGTATCATATTTATTTAATAATGGTTTGGAAGAATTCATTACTTATATGAATGAAGGTAAAAAAAATATTACTCCAATTATTATGTTAAAAGGGATAGAAAAACAAATTGAAGTTGAAATAGCGTTACAATATTCAACTGAATTTAATGAAAATTTACTTAGTTTTGCCAATAATGTTAAAACAAGTGAAGGTGGCAGTCATGTTGCTGGATTCCGAACAGGATTAACAAAAGTAATTAATGATTATGCTCACAAAGAAGGTTTATTAAAAGAAAAAGATAAGAATCTTGATTCGGTTGATACACGGGAAGGATTAACAGCCATCGTTTCAGTAAAAATTCCTGAAAATTTAATTCAGTATGAAGGTCAAACGAAAGGAAAATTAGGAACTTATGAAGCACGACTTGTTGTTGAAACAATTGTAGCAAAGCAATTTGGATTTTGATTAATAGAAAATAAGGCAAATGCTTATACTATTATTGAAAAAGCATTATTAGCTCGTAATGTTCGCGAAGAGGCCCGGAAAGCACGCGAAGCAGCTCGTAATAGCAAAAAACGTGGTAATAGTGATCGCTTATTAACCGGAAAATTAACACCAGCTCAAAATCGAAATAAATTTAATAATGAGATTTTTTTAGTTGAAGGAGATTCGGCGGGGGGAAGTGCCAAGTTAGGGCGTGATCGTCGTTTTCAAGCAATTTTACCGTTACGCGGGAAAGTGATTAATGCTGAAAAAGCAAAAATTCAAGATTTAATGAATAATGAAGAAATTAATGTAATGATTAATGCCATTGGGACTGGAGTCGGAAATGGCTTTGATATTAATGATGCCAATTATGGCAAAGTAATTATTATGACTGATGCGGATACGGATGGTGCGCATATTCAAACTTTATTACTAACATTTTTTTATCGTTATATGCGACCATTAATTGAAAATCATCGGGTTTATCTTGCTTTACCACCTTTATTTAAAATTACTAGCACCAAAAATAAACATATTGAATACGCATGAGATGAAACAGAATTAAAAAATAAATTAAGTCAATTTCATGGTAAATTTGAATTACAGCGTTATAAAGGGCTAGGGGAAATGAACGCAGAACAATTATGAGAAACAACAATGGATCCCCAAACTCGTCAGCTAATTTTAGTAACAATTGATGATGCTGTTATGGCTGAAAGACGGATTGTTACCTTAATGGGAGATGATTCTAAAAAACGAAAAGATTGAATTGATGAAAATGTTAAATTTACTTTAGAAGATGATTTTCAAGGAATCATTAATTAAGTAGGACAACAATGTTACAAGAAATCAAAAAATTAATTAATACTCTAAATCAAACCAATCTAACTCTTAGTCAATATCAAAATTTTCAGTTATGACTTATTAAAATAAAAGAAACAAAAACAAGATTGACATTATAAGTTTGAACAAGTAATGGCAGTGAAGATAGTGAAAATACAATTGCAACAACGATTGAACTTGCGATAGCAGATGAAATAGCATTAAATTGATGTTATGAAAGTTTACTATTAGCATCGCAACAAACTACGGAAAAAGAAGTTTTTTGAAAAAAAAATATGTAACAAGTAACACCGCTTTATCAATTAGAACTAAGTAGTAACTTGTACTTGTTAACAAAAGAAGGCATTCATTTTTTTAACGATAAAATTGTTGCATTTGAATTAGACTATTCTAATTATAATTAGACTATTATAATTATAATATATTAATAATTTTATTTGTTTGGAACAAAATTAATATGGGAATTAATATTAAAAAAAGAACATTAATTAAACCTAACAATTTACTACTAAGTGAAATTGATTGGTTATCTAAAATGGGTAAATATATGATTAAATCAGCAACAATAATTTATTATCAACAAGAATTTATAATCAAAACAAATATTTTAGCAGAGTTGTTACAGTTAATGGAAATTTGTAATAATCTTAATGACCGAATCTTATCATATTTCCGGACATTCTTATTATTAACTCATCAACAGCAACTCTTTACTTATGATAAACATAAGGATTATTGAATATTAACAAAATTATGGCAAAAGTTATTTTATCAAATTGATTATAAAAAGTTTATAATCAAGAATGAAATGATGAAAGTTGATTTACAGAGAGGAATTTAAAAATGAGTAATAACGAAAAAAAAAATGAATTAGTTTTTAGTTTAAATGATATTATGTCAGAACGCTTTGGTCGTTATGCCAAATATATTATTCAAGATCGAGCATTGCCTGATGTTCGTGATGGTTTAAAACCAGTGCAACGCCGTATTTTATTTGCAATGAATGAATTACGATTAACTTTTAATACGAGTTATAAAAAATCGGCACGAATTGTTGGAGAAGTAATTGGTAAATATCATCCGCATGGTGATACATCAGTTTATGATGCAATGGTAAGGTTATCGCAAGATTGAAAGGTCCGTTATCCATTAATTGATATGCATGGAAACAATGGTTCAATTGATGGGGACCCAGCGGCTGCAATGCGTTATACTGAAACTCGTTTAAGTGAAATTTCCTCATTTTTATTACAAGATCTTGATAAAAAAACAGTTGCTTTTGCTCCTAATTTTGATGATTCAGAACAAGAACCTGTTGTATTACCAGCTTTATTTCCAAATTTATTAGTTAATGGTTCAACTGGAATTGCTGCTGGATATGCAACAAATATTCCACCACATAATTTACATGAAATTATTAATGCAACAATTCATTTTATTGAAAAACCAGACAGTACGGTTAAGGATTTAGTAAAATATGTTAAAGGACCTGATTTCCCAACGGGGGGAATTATTCAGGGAAAAAGTGGAATTTTAGAGGCATATCAAACAGGAAAAGGCAAAATTATTGTTCGTAGCAAAATTGAATTTGAAAACAATGCGTTAGTAATTACTGAAATTCCATATGAAGTTATTAAACAAGACTTAGTTAAAAAGATTGATGATATTAAATATAATGAACCAGGATTAAATATTAAGGAAGTTCGTGATGAAACAGACCGCGAAGGGTTACGAATTGTGATTGAATTAGGTAAACAAGCCAATGTTGAAACCGTAAGGAAATTTTTATTAAAAAATACTAATTTACAAATTTCATATAATTTTAATATGGTTGCTATTGCCAATAAACAACCACGACAATTAGGATTAAAGGAAATATTAACCCACTATGTTGAACATCAACAAGCAGTTGTTACTAATCGTTCTCATTTTGAATTAGCACGTGCACAAAAACGCTCAGAAATTGTTGTTGGGTTAATTAAAACAATTAGTATTTTAGATGAAGTAATTGCAGTTATTCGCCATTCAAAAGATCGCAGTGATGCAATTCATAATTTAGGGAAAAAATTTGGTTTTACCCAAATTCAAGCCGAAGCAATTGTCCAGTTACGATTATACCGGTTAACTTCAACAGATATTTTACAATTAAAAGCAGAACAAAAAGAATTAATTGCAACAATTTCTGAATTAAAAGCAATTTTACGTGATATTAATAAATTAAATAGTGTTATTATTAACCAATTAGAATTAATAAAGAAAAAGTTTGTTTCACGTCGTCGTAGTGTGATTGAGAATGAAATTGAATCAATTGAAATTCAAAAAACAGAAACAATTATTGAAAAAAATTTGAACATTTGAATTTCACGAGATGGGTATTTAAAAGCGTTAGAAAATAATCAATTAGCACGGTTAGCAACTGAAGAATTTAAACGAAAACCAGGGGATTTATGAATTGCTGATTTTCAAGCTAATACTTCTGATAAAATTTTATTAATTACTTCAAAAGGAAATTATGTTATTATTCCAGTTTATAAAATTAAAACTGTTCGGTTACGTGATATTGGTGAACATGTTAATACTATTTCTGAGTTACCAGGAGAAGAAAAAATTATTAGTGTTTTTTTATTAAATGATTTTAATAAAAAAGAACAATACATTATGTTGTCAACTAAAAATGGAATGATTAAAAAGATAGCTGTTAAAGATTTTGAAGCAACACGAATTAGCAAAGCTCTTAAAGCTATTAATTTAAAAAATGATGATGAAGTTGTTTCTAGCCAATTAGTTGATCATAATCCATATGTTGTCATAACAACAGCAAACGGTTTTATTGTTAAATATCATAAAAATCAAATCCCCACATTAGGGTTACGAACAGCAGGGGTAAAATCAATTAATCTACGTGATGATGTAGTTATTAATGCGGGTTATTGTGAAGATGATAATTTAGTATTAATTACTAATCTTCATACTGGGAAAAAAATTAATTTAAAAGAAATTCCTACGTCAACACGGCCAGTAAAAGGAACACGATTATATAAGTTAAATAAAGATATTAATGAACTTCTCCGCTGAACGTTTTTAACAAAAGGGAAAGATATTTTACATATGTTAAATCAAAATGATGAAATTGAGATATTTAATACTGATAAAATGCCTATTCATAAATTAGTTACTGCTAATCATACATTAGGCTTTGAAAATATTGTTGATATTGTTATTCCCCATTATTATGATTTAAAACTAATCCCATCAAAAAAAGGATTAGAAAGTAGTAGTGCATCTGCAAAAAAGCATTCGCTTCATCATAATGAACATGATAATGTAAACAATATCAAACCCCTAATTGAAGTAACAAAACCAACGAATAATGCTGCTGTTAATAAGGCAGAACCAAATGAAAAAAGTTATAATCAGGAAACAATCACCTCAGAAAATACTAACGATGAAGAAAGTGATCCCAATGTTAAATTAGCATTAATGATTCCACAAGAAGAAATTTATCAAGTTGAGCAAGTTATTGCAACAGCAGATCCAATAACAACGCTTGACTACCATGCAAATAGTAAGAAAACAATTAACAAAAACATTTTGGATAAACCACGCGCAGAAAAAATGTGCCATAAAAATAAAAATATAAAAGAGACAAAAAAGAAAGTTCGAAAAGAACAACAAAATAAACGACAATTAGAACAAATCTCAAAAAATGTGGAAACTAGTACAATCGTATCTGCATCTGAACAAGAACCATCGCAATTATTTGTTTGCAAAACTTTTGGAAAAGTGAAAACAACAACAGATATGTTAATTGAAAAGAAACAACGTGAGCAAGCTAAAGTAGCTTTAGTAAAAGAACGGGCACAACAAAATAATCAACAAAAAAATATAAAACCGATAGTTTGGTCTTTTGACGAAGAAAAACCATCTTTTGGAAAAGTGGTAACAACAGTGGAAACTCTGCTTAAAAATAGACAACAACAAATTAATTTTGAGTTTAATAATAGCAAAAAAAATAAACCTATTATTAAAGAAAAATCACGAACAGAATGATTAAAAGCAATTGAACAAGCTCCAGCTGGAACAATTAAGGTTGGTTTAAGAAATGTTTCTTCAAATAATCATGAGCAAACAATGCAAAAAGTTGATTTTAAACAAATTAAAAATAAAAGAGTAACGAAAGTTAACTTTAAAAAAGTTTTAGCAATTGATGAAACAAAAGAATTACAATTAACTATTCATAATATTTTAGATAAAAGTAAAAAATAAATTAAAAATCAGTTAAAATTGGCTGATTTTTAATATATAATTTTAGTAATGAAAGATAAAAACACGATGAGTTAATAAAAAATGACTAATTTGGGAACAGACTTTTTTGGTTAAATGTACTAATTTTAATAAATTTTATCGAAAACAACATGTCTTAAAAAAAATCAGTTTAACTGTACAAAAAGCAGATCGAATTGGAGTTGTTGGACCAAATGGAACAGGGAAAACAACTCTATGAAAAACAAGTTGGAATTCGGATTGGGATGCAATTGCAAGAATCTAAATATCCTCGTGGCATTACTGGTTATGATATTTTAAATTTGTATTTAAAAGCTTATAATTTATTAATTTCACCAGAAAACATTTATCAACTTTTATTAAATTTACAAATTAAAAAAATTATGAACAAGGATATTTCAAAATTATCTGGCGGACAACAACAAAAGATTAATATTTTATTAGCATTAATTGTTGACCCAGATTTCATTATTCTTGATGAATTAGCAACAGGCTTAGATTTAGAAATTAAAGATAAAATATATGAGATTTTAAGTATTTTTTTAGCAAATGAAAATAAAGCATTATTATTAATTTCACATAATATGGAAGAAATTGAGAAGTTTTGTGATATTTTAATTTTTATGGTTTCAGGAGAAATTACAAAAGTAACAAAAGTAGTTGATGTTGTTGCCGAATATTGCAGTGTTGAAGCTTTTTTCAAAGATTAATTTAAAGAATATCAAATTGGCGCTTATAAACAAGGGAGGGCTATAGAACAGGAATAATCGAACATGACAAATGAGCGAAAAAATGAGCAAAATACATCGATAAAAATAAAAAATAGTTGATTAGTTAATGAAAAAGTTAATTTATCAGCACCATCTAATTTTTTTCTAAGTTATTTGCGATGACAAAAAATGGTTTTAATTTTTTCCGTTGTACTAATTCCAATTGCAATACTTTGCCAAGCAATTTTTGTTAACTACAGCCAAGGACCGAATGTTATGACACTATCAATTGGAGTTACTTTTATTGCAACGGGGGCAAGTGTTGCTGTATATATGTTAATGGGTTTTTAAATGATTTAAAAATGTCAGTTGTCTATAAACGCATTGCATTATTAGGAATTAAACTATTAGGTATTGCTGTTATCTTAATTAATTCACGAACAATGCAATCAATAGTAACTACCATTTTAACAATTTTATTTGTCGGAGGTTCATTCTTATTTGTAACTTTTATTCCGGCTTTATTTGGTGCGCACTATAAAGAAGCAATTTTATCAATCAAGGGCTTAAGTATTAGCTGTGGTGTTATGTTGGGTTTAGTTTTTTTTAACTGGTCTCTTAATATGGCTAATTGTTCAAATTTTTCGTTGAGATAATTAAAAAAATGCGGAAAGCAACAAAAATAATTGGTAAATTTAAATTATTTTGCTATGATATACTTGTTGTAAAATTCAGGAAGAATAAGATTTAAGCAGAAAAGAGGAATAAACAAATGCGTGAAGGAATAATTTTACGTTGTGAACAATGTAAGGAAGAAAACTACATTGCAAAACGTGACAAAAAGAAACAACAGGACAAATTAGAAGTGAAAAAATATTGTTCAAAATGTAACCAACATACTTTACATAAAGAAAAAAAATAACTCATTTTAATGAGTTATTTTTTTTAAAATGTATTATTACCTATCTTTAAAAAACATTTTTAATATGACATTAATAATATTTAATTTGATATTTGATAAGTTTATTTATCTTATCATAAATTTAAAAGCAAGGAGATTTAAAAATGCAAGATTTTACTAAAATTAATAACAAAAAACGAATTACTAGTTATGAACATTTAAATAAAAAATATGATTTAAATTTTAGTGACTTTAATTTTGGTTTTTACTGAGAAATATTTAAAGGCTTTGTTGGTGATAGTTATGCCCGTTATTTTACTTCACCAAGTTTTTTTTTAAGTTTTCTTCTGCGGGTCGTGGTACTAATAAAACATGAAATCATATAGCAGAAAAGTTATTTTATGCTTGTAATTTTAGCGATGCTTCATCCAACATTTTACGAAGATATGCTAATACACATGAGGACACTACTTTTAGAGATACAATTAATGTATGTAATTACTTATATGATAAATATGGTATTGATTTAGGACCAAACAATGAAAATGGTATTATTTGACCTAAAAATGTTAAAGAAGGTGGAGAAATTGTTTTTCCTAGTGGTGTTCGTATTGCTTTTGCTGGTTATGCTAATGGTAATAAAATTATGGGTAAAGTTGGTAAGGGTTAATGTTCAGTGTTCATATTTAATATCATTTGCCATTACTGGATAAGCTCGTATCATTAATTCTTGTAATTTATTAATAATTTTTTTATTTAATTTTTTCATTAAATATCTTCCTTTCTGTAAAAAACATAGTATTCTTTTATTGGTTAATATTTTGATATTTAGTAGATAATTTATTTTAGTATTTAATTACTTCGCCGCCCGCTCCACTTCGGGGTGAGCGGGGGCGGATAGGATATTTTGATAGAGTTTACCCCCCGCGGAAATAAACAAAAAAACAGTTTACCTAGTTATTAATTACGCTTTATCCATCCCTACACAACTTTATATAAAGAAAATAACCTTTTGGAGCTCCTCCCTCTTGTTTTTTAGTGTCCGATATTGTTTTTTTCGGTTTAACAGCACTCTTTTTATGAAACAAGCAAAAACACACGCTCTGACATTTCGCGGGCGACTAACCCCGCTGAGAATTAAAAAAATAAATATGGGTAAATCCAATCGCTTTCACACTTTCTTTAAGGCTCCAAGCCATAGATGGGTTATCCATCTTTAAGCATTCAAAAATATTAAGTTTTAGTATTGAATTATTCATCAGATAGTACCTTTATTAAAAAATGATATTATTAGCTGTTAAACCGAAAAAATATAATAATTCATAGAAAGGAAATTATAAAAATTAACTAGTTTATGGAGAAAAAATAGGTTAATTTTTAATTTTAAAGATACTATCTGATGAATAATGCAATTAAAAAAATCGCTCTAATAAGCGATTACTTTAATTTGTATTTAATTACTTTATTTATATTTTTTATAAAACCTGAACTCTGTGTTTTTTGATTATTTTAAAATAGCAAAGGAAAAATGTGAAAGAAAGGAAGCACGAATGATTCCAAAAGCTACAATTATTGATCAAAACCAAATTAATCAGTTAAGACAAAAAATCATTAAGAAAATTAGTCTTGATGATTATAATCTTTTAAAACAAGAAGCTATTTTACAGTATTTTCAGAATAATAATTTTTATAAAAAATTATAAACCAAAATAGTATATGTAATTAGTTTTGAAAATAAAATTTTAGGTTATGGTGCTTATCATCCCCAACAAAATCAAATCACTGATTTATATGTTGACCCTGAATATCAAGGGTGATATTTTGGCAAAAAATTGTTGAAACAGTTATAATTAGAAGCACAAACAAACGGTTTTTTAGACATTACTGTGGATGCTTTTTTACCAGCTGTTGCTTTTTTCAAAAGCATCATTATATTGCAATGAAGAAAAATGTTCATATTTATTCACAACAAGAAGTTTTAACTTATTTTATGAAAAAATATTTTTAATTCAATAGAAAAAAATGTATAATATATCCAATAAAAGGAATCATTGGTAATGTTGAACAAATTAAATTTAGATCCAAAAGCGTTAAAAAAATTTAAATTTTTAAATTCACTAAAATTGAATTTTCTTTCAATTGAGCGAATTTTAAAAGCAAAAACAGAATTAACTTTTGCTCAAAAAGAAACAATTTTAAATTTAATGCGCCAACAATATAATATTAAGATTAAAACAAATTATAATGCACGTCCAATAGGTCAAACCCAACAACTAAAACAAGGACTTAGTTTAAAAAAAAATAAAAAAGATACAAAAAAACATTCTCAGCAAAGGACATTAAAAAATAAAAAACAACAAGAAATAACAAATATTTATCAAAAGTGACCTTCTTTTAGCCAAGGTAATTTATTAGAATTAACGAAGCAAAGGATTAATTTATTACGTAATGCTTCAAACAATTACAATCGAATGGGGCAAGGTGTTGTAAAATGACGAAATGCTTATTATTCAATGTTTGGCGTTAACCAAAAGAATCTTGTTAAACGCCATAAAAATTTATAATTTAAGTAAAATTAAAATCAGAAATATTATTTCTGATTTTAATTTTTTATTTACATCTTAAATAAAAATAAATAATTTTATTTACAAAAAAAATCATGATTAAGAAGTAAAAATAACTTTTTTAAAATAAAATTTTTAAGATGGCATGGTGTAATCGAAGTGCAACAAATCAATTCTGAAAGGAGTTGATTTTTTATTGAAAAGAAGCATTATTTTATTTTGCGGTCTTTAGTAATTAAGTATGGAAAAGATATTGTTATTAATACTGTAAATAAAATAGTAATTAATAATGAAAAAGAAAATGAATAAATTACTTATTCAATATAGTTTATTTTGAGCGTAGCGAACACACGAAGCGTGCTGCGATATTTTTAGATAGGAGATGTAATATGCCAACTTGATTAACGACAATATTTAGTATTATTATTTTATTGGCGATTTTTGCTTGAATTGGTTTATCAATTTATCAAAAAATTAAACAAATTCAAGGAAAAAAAAAAAAAAAGAAATTGAAAGAAAGGAGGATAAAAAATAATGTTAGGTATGTATTCAACAACAGCAGTTAATTTTTTAGGAAATACACCTAAAACTATGACTGAGGGTATGACTGGTATTTGAACTGGTTTAACTAGTGCATTATGAAAAGTTAAAGAAGGTATAACAAATATTTTACCTGAGATAATGGTTTTTTAGGCGATGCGTGAATTATTTTAATTTTGTTTGCAATTTTTTTGATTATTAAAGTATTAAACTTTTTCCGTGTTATTTACAATAAATAAACATTATATAAACATTATTTTTTAATATTGAGTTGAAATGATAAAGATTTTCCACACTTTGTAATTACAATTATTATTTCTGTATTTGCTTTTATATCATTTATTTTTATTATTATTATGCATATAAAATATATTTTTGAAATTAAGGTGGATTTTGATGTTGAAAAAGAAAAATTAATTCAATATTGACAAATTGAAGGAGTTGATAAAATTGAGTAATTATATTAAGAAAAATCAGAATATAGAAAATTATTTTATTAGTAAGGAATTTATCCCTTTTACAACAGATAAAGCAAGTTTTATTAATTTACCCAATCATAATCGCCATATTGGTTTTTGGTTGAGTAATAAGTTTATTTATTCGAGTGAAAAACATTTAGAGCAAGTAGCAATCGGCTTGATTTATGATAATTCTTATCCTATTATAAAGTATGATGAAAATTTAAAGCGAAATATTTGAAAATATTTAACTGGGACAGAATTAATCAATTTATATAATCAATATAAACAAAATTATTTTACTAAAATGAAAGAAGCATTATTTTCAAGTGAACCTAAAAAAGTAAAAGCAAATAATAACAATAATAATTTAATAAATTGAACTGTTGAAAAAGAGCAACAATTAATTAAAGATTTGGAAGATTTAAATTAAATGAGTTTGTATGATTATTTAGTTCAATTTGTTAGTTATATTATTGGTGCAAATGCCCCTGATTTTTTATATGTTATATCGTTTGTGTTATTTATTGTTTTGTTTTTTGGAATTTTTTTTAAACTTATTCAAAAAATGTGGAGTTTTTAAATATGCAAAATGATTGAATTAAATTAAAAGAGTTTTTTATTCATATATTTTTGTTTATAGATAAAACAAATGTTGAAAGTATTACAATGTGTAATTTAACACAAAATAAATATTTAACTTTAATGGTTGGTATTTGAATTGTTATTTTGTTCTTAACTTGGTTTTTCTTGTGAATAGTTTTTAAAATAGTTGGGTATTTTAAATAATGAAAAAGTTTATATTTTTCTTTAAAAACTATTGTTATATTAGTGGTTCAATGTTTTTGTTTAGTTTAATTGATTTATTATTTTGGATAATTTCTTTATATTGTGTTGGTTTGGTATTTTGATTGTTGTTTGTTTTGCAGTGTATTTATTTTGTGTGATGATTGTGAAAAAATATTTTTTATCAGTTAAACGCTTTTTGGTTAGTTCAATTTATTTGAGATAATCCGTTGTCGGTAATTATTGGTAAATTAGGAACTGGTAAAACATTACTTTTAACTTATTTATCGCAAGTTATAAAATTATTGACAGATGAAATTTATAGTAATTATCCGTTAGAAGATGATAAAGTTAAAATTTTAACATTTAAGAATTTAGATTTTACCGACCGAACAAAATTAGTCCCACCTGATGATAGTGTTATTTTATTTGATGAAAGTTATTTGTATATTGATGGAACTAGTCCTCACGATGAGAAAAAAGTTCATAGTGGTAAAATACCGTGAATTGTTTTAGCGAGACATTTTGGTAATCGTGCGTTGTTTACTGCTCAGCGTGAGGGTATGATTTGAAACAATATTTGTCAATTAGCAAGTGGAATTATTATTCCAATTTCATTGAAAAAACCTGTTGCTAAAAAAGGAAAATTTATGTTATCGTGTTAAAAAATTTAAAACAAAAGGAAAAAAAGTGTAGAAACCACACACATTTTGTATTTTTGGTTTTTACAGTTTTGGAAAGTAAATTTTTTTTAATATTTTTAATTAAGGAGTTGAAATTATGCAAACAAAGCAATATTTTATTTTGCGGTCGCTAGTGAAAAAGTATGGTAAAGATAATGTTATTAATACTGTTAATAAGATTGCAAAAGATATTGAAATTAAAAAGTAAAGAATAAATTATTCCGCGTAATTTATTAGCGGATAATTTATTCAATAATGTTTTTTAATGGAGCGAAGCGACAACGAGCGGAGCGAGTTTGCAAATTTCAATTTTTTAATTTTTTAGAAGGGAGTTATATTGTGCCAACTTGATTAACAATAATATTTAGTATTATTATTTTATTGGGGATTTTTGCTTGAATTGGTTTATCAATTTTTCAAAAAATTAAACAAATTCGAGGAAAGAAAAAAGATAAAAAAATAATTGAAAGAAAGGAGGATAAAAAATAATGTTAGGTATGTATTTAACAACAGCAGTTAATTTTTTAGCAAATACACCTAAAACTATGACCGAGGGTATGACTGGTATTTGAACTGGTTTAACTAGTGCATTATGAAAAGTTAAAGAAGGTATAACAAATATTTTACCTGAGATAATGGTTTTTTAGGCGATGCGTGAATTATTTTAATTCCGTTTGCAATTTTTTTGATTATTAAAGTATTAAGCTTTTTCCGTTTTATGGTTAAAGGATTTTAGTATTTATTATTTATCATATATTTTAACTGTGGCACACTGGTTTTATATGTGATTTGATGTAAAAAATGAATTTATTAAATAGAAAAATGAACTTATTATATTTACTATTAAAGTTCTTAATAGTTATTTTAAGTGTGCCAATTTTTATTATTTTATATATTTAACAATGTTTATTAACAGTGTTTATTAACAGTGTTTATTAAACATTAAATAAACAATATATTAACATTTTTTATAACATTGTTAATAATCAGTGTTTATTACAATAAATAAACATTATATAAACATTATTTATAACATTGTTTATTAAACAAATATTTAGTTAGGAGATTATATTATGGATATGAAATTTAAAACAACTAAGGAATATAAAAAAATAAAGAGAGATTTTATTAAAAATATTTTTTGATTAAATTTGATTTGTTTTTTTGGACATATTATTAATTTATTTATTTTAAGTTTTTTTATTTATATTTCAATATTAAGTTATGATAAAGATTTTCCACACTTTGTACTTGCAATTATTATGTCTGTATTTGCTTTTATATCATTTATTTTTATGATTATTATGCATATAAAATATATTTTTGAAATTAAGGTGGATTTTGATGTTGAAAAAGAAAAATTAATTCAATATTGACAAATTGAAGGAGTTGATAAAATTGAGTAATTATATTAAGAAAAATCAGAATATAGAAAATTATTTTATTAGTAAGGAATTTATCCCTTTTACAACAGATAAAGCAAGTTTTATTAATTTACCCAATCATAATCGCCATATTGGTTTTTGGTTGAGTAATAAGTTTATTTATCCGAGTGAAAAACATTCAGAGCAAGTAGCAATCGGTTTGATTTATGATAATTCTTATCCTATTATAAAGTATGATGAAAATTTAAAGCGAAATATTTGAAAATATTTAACTGGAACAGAATTAATCAATTTATATAATCAATATAAACAAAATTATTTTACTAAAATGAAAGAAGCGTTATTTTCAAGTGAACCTAAAAAAGTAAAAGTAAATAATAACAATAATAATTTAATAAATTGAACTGTTGAAAAAGAGCAACAATTAATTAAAGATTTGGAAGATTTAAATTAAATGAGTTTATATGATTATTGAGTTCAATTTGTTAGTTATATTATTGGTTCTAATGCTCCTGATTTTTTATATGTTATATCGTTTGTGTTATTTATTGTTTTGTTTTTTGGAATTTTTTTTAAACTTATTCAAAAAATGTGGATTTTTTAAATATGCAAAATGATTGACAAAAATTAAAAGAGTTTTTTATTCATATATTTTTGTTTATAGATAAAAAAAATGTTGAAACTATTACAATGTGAAATTTAACACAAAATGAATATTTAACTTTAATGGTTGGTATTTGAATTGTTATTTTGTTCTTAACTTGGTTTTTCTTGTGAATAGTTTTTAAAATAGTTGGGTATTTTAAATAATGAAAAGGTTTGTATTTTTCTTTAAAAATTATTGTTATATTAGTGGTTCAATGATTTTATTTAGTTTAATTGATTTATTATTTTGGATAATTTCTTGGTATTGTGTTGGTTTGGTATTTTGATTGTTGTTTGCTTTGCAGTGTGTTTATTTTGTGTGATGATTGTGAAAAAATATTTTTTATCAGTTAAATTCTTTTCGGTTAGTTCAATTTATTTGAGATAATCCGTTGTCGGTAATTATTGGTAAATTAGGAACTGGTAAAAAATTACTTTTAACTTATTTATCGCAAACTATGAAATTATTGACAGATGAAATTTATAGTAATTATCCGTTAGAAGATGATAAAGTAAAAGTTTTAACATTTAAGAATTTAGATTTTACTGACCGAACAAAACCAGTCCCACCCGATGATATTGTTATTTTATTTGATGAAAGTTATTTGTATATTGATGGAACTAGTCCTCACGATGAGAAAAAAGTTCATAGTGGTAAAATACCGTGAATTGTTTTAGCGAGACAGTTTGGTAATCGTGCGTTGTTTAATGCTCAGCGTGAGGGTATGATTTTAAATAATATTCGCCAGTTAGCAAGTGGCATTATTATTCCAATTTCATTGAAAAAACCTGTTGCTAAAAAGGGATTTAATTTTTTTAATCGTTTCTTTATTATGCGAATTGGAATTTTTCAAGATATAACAGATTATGAAATTTGAAAAACAAAATCAGTAGAACGAACAGCAGAAGGTAAACGAGTAAAACATAAGTCGGATGTTGGATTAGGAATTCGGTTTTTTAAAATAATTATTCCGCTTGAATTTGCCAATAAGTATGATAGTCAATGATTAAAATTTGTGCGTGATTTAAAAAATGATGAAATTATTAATAAAAAAGAATATTATTGGTCGGAAATTACAAAATTAAGTGTTAAAGAACGATTGGAGTTATTTGATATTGATATTTTGAAAAAGAATTTAAAACCTAAAAAAGAGAAAGGAAATAGGAAAGATGATTAATTTATTAGTTGAAAATAATAATAGTAATTGAGACAAGATTTTTAGTTTTGTTTTTGATATATTTTTGTTTATTTTTGATGTAATTTGAAATACAAAGTTACCTATGACAAATACGTCGATTGCTTATTTTTTAATCTTTTTTATGGTTATTAAGTTATCAATTTACGCAATTCACGGCACATCAACACAGTATAATAATTTAGGTTCAACAGTTAATAATGGTGTTTCGCAAGTATATTCGTCAACTGTACGAAAAGGTATTAATGTTGGTAAAAATGTTTATCAGAATAGTAATAAGCAACAAGTTAAACGAGAAATTAAACGTCAAAATATTAGACAACAAGCAAAAATTAAAAGAGGTGTTAAATAATGATTAAATTAGTTTTATTGGTGGTGGCAATCGCTATATTTGGAACTGGTTTTATTACTGTTATTATTAATCAATTTACATCAGCAAAAAATATTATTATGGATTTATATAATTCTGATACTTGGTTGATTTGATTATTTGGTAGAATGGCAGTTTTGTTTAGTCATCCGTTAATGTTAACAATATCGAGTTTATATATTGTTGGGTTTATTGTTTCAAAAACATTGTATAGTTAGGAGTTAAGTTTATGAAAAAATCGTTATCTTTATTTGCCATATTTATTTTAAGTTTTTTAGGTTTGGTTATTCCATTTATTACTTTAACGGCGTTTAGACCGTTAAATGAGAAGTATTATACGCTTAAACAAGAGAATAGTACTGGTAAAGGTATTAATGAAACTGATTTTATTAATACAATGTTTTTACGCAGCAGTTTTTTTGAAAATTGGTCTGAAACAAATTATTTTATTAATCCAACTTTAAAAACATCAAAAAAATTATTGTTTAATGATAAATGGTATTTGGATTTTTTACAAGATAGTTATTCAACGGGATTTGTTTATGATAAACCAAGCTCATCTTTTTTTAGTTTTTATCAAATGTGAGATAGTTGAAAAAATACATATATGGTTGAAAAATTTTATGATGTTAAAAAGGAAAATTTTTTAAATGATTTAACTGATTTTATTTATGCTTTTGCCGTAAAATATAATATGTATGATGTATCTAAAAAAATTGTCGACAATGTTGACCGCTATAAAGAAAATCATTATCCAAGAGTTAAGTTAAAACAAGATAATTGAAAATTAATTACTAATTATTATTGACTTAAAAATAATTTTGAAAATAAATATTATTTTGTTATTTGAAAACAATCATATAGTAATGAATGAGAACTAAAAAAATTTAAACATGATAGTAAATATGATATGCGAATAGAAAATTATATTGAAGGTAATCGTTTCAAAGGTCTTTATCGTTGAGATGGTGATGGTGAACCCTTTAGAGTTGAATAATGTTAATAGTGATGATTTAAGTTTTAATTTTAGTTTTATACGAACGGGAACGGGTGAAGTTTTTAATTTTAATGGTTCAATTTATTCATCCATAAATAATAAAGATTTAAGATATTTTCAACAGTTTAACGGTCGTTTTGATTTATCTAAGTTTTTACAGTCATTTTTCGCAAGTGCTTTGGTGCCGGTGTTTCAAAATCGTAGTTCATTTATTGAAAATGGATATATTGATAATTTACAGTATAATACTGTTTTAGTTAACTTTTTTGCTTTGAAATTACAAAATTTTAATAATATTTTATTGAGTGAGAATATTAATGATAAATTACAATTTGATAAATTATTAAATAGTATGTTTAAGATTTCACAGAAATTTTATACTAATTATTTACGAACGATTTTTGATTTAGAAAATAATACTTATGTTCAAGGTTATAATAAAAAATATGGTTTATTAGTAAATAATGGTTTTAAAATTTATCCACAATATTTTTATTTTTCGGATAAATATAAGCAATTAGATATTAAATTATATTCAGCATTTAAAAATCGGTTTTATACCATTAATAATTATGGTAGTGTTTTTAATTATGATTTTTCGGTTGTTAATAATTATGATATTAAGTTAAATTCTGGTTATGTTTTTGGTGGTGATTTACAATCAAAATATGGTTTACAATACAAGAAAATTGAAGAACAAAAAATCGGTTACAATGTTTTTGAATTGCAAGCTCAAAAAGAGAATGATATGTACCAATATTATGATTTTAATTTTGGGATTTATAATTGACAAGAGATAAATAGTGGTGGTTTATTTCCTGATAAGCAATGATGACAAGTACAATATGTAACGCCTGAGGGTTGATGAGATTTTGGTGCTCATATTAAAAATGCCGTAATTTGAATTGTTAATACTATTCCTGGTGTTAAACAAGTTAACGAGTTAGCGAGTGGTGTTGGCAAGGTTTTTGAGACAGTATATAGTTTTTTTAGTCAAATATTCGAAGTATGAAAATTTAATCCAGCATTGTATAGTACAATAACAAATATCTTTTTATTAATTATCTTTATGAAATTTGTACGATTAATATAAAAAAGGAACTGTTATTAAGTTCCTTTTTGTTTTTTTCAATCAGTAATTTTACCGGTGTTTTTGTTGATTGTTGGTGTTTCAGGTTCACCATTACCATCTCAACGATAAAGACCTTTGAAACGATTACCTTCAATATAATTTTCTATTCGCATATCATATTTACTATCATGTTTAAATTTTTTTAGTTCTCATTCATTACTATATGATTGTTTTCAAATAACAAAATAATATTTATTATCAAAATTATTTTTAAGTCAATAATAATTAGTAATTAATTTTCAATTACTATTTTCTGGTGATGGTTTTTGTTTATTACTTGCCCCGTTTTCATTATTATTTTCTTTATTACAACTGATTAATGTTGTTGTGCTTGTTGCTGTTAATACGATTGTTCCTAAAATACTTATTCATTTTTTCATATATATTGTTCCTTTTTATTGTTTTATATATAATTGATTTTATTATATATCAATTATATATTAATTATTTTGTATTAAATATTAATTTTATATATTTTTGATGGTAGGTGTAAATTAATGAAATATATTATTAATAATTTTAATTTGTTTGATTTACAAGCAAAATTAAAAAATTTTTTAAGTAAAAATTATAAAAATAAATATTATAAAAAAATAAAACAAAAAATATTTTCATATATTAATTTGTGTAATGATTATTATATTAATAATGATAAATTTTTGTTGAAAGATTTAATTAAAAAATATTTTAAAAATAAGTTTTCAACTTTTTATTATTGAGCGAATAGAATTTTAATTGCATATAAAAATAATGATTTTAATAAATTGTTATTAAAGTCAACAATTCCTAATAATATTAATTATCAATATAGTAAAGATGTTCGTCAAAATATTTGTAATTTATATTTTGAATATTGTAATAAGTGTGCTGGTGGTGTTTTATCTTTGTTTTATAATTTAAAAAAAGGGATTCATGGAGAAGAATTAAAAAATAAAGCACCAAAAAATTTAAAAACATTTTTTCGTTGACTTAAAAAAGATGAAAGATGATTAAAAATAAAAAATAAAATTAAAGAAATTAAAAAACAACATCCAAGATATGAAGTTAAAGAAATAGGTTTATTACAGATGGACGCTAAATATTTTGTACCAAGTAAATTTCCAGTTAATAAAAAGTATTATGTTTATGATTTTATTGATGAAAAAACAAGATTAGCATTAGGGTATGTTTATAATAAATTAAGTATTGATAATGCTATTGATTCTGTTAAAAAAGCAATTAGTGATTTTAAAAATATATTTGGTGTTAAAATAACACGGATTAGAACTGATAACGGTTCTGAATTTATTAATAATTATCGGAATAATCAAAAAAATAATGTTAAAGAAACTAATTTTACTCAATTTTTAAAAGATAAAAATATTTTTCATCAGACAACACCCGTTCGTTCTCCACAGTCAAACGGCAAGATTGAAAGATTTTATCAAAATTATAATAAATTATTTGTATTTGAAGAAAAAATATTAAATGTCGTTAGTTTACAGAATAAATTAAATGATTATTATTATTTTTATAATTTTGAAAGAGTTCATAAGTCTTTAAATTTTCAGACACCATTTAACTTTTTGAATAGTTTAATTAAATAATTTTAAATTATTAAGTTTTTGTATTTAAACTAATTTTTAGTTTGTTTAATTTTATATTTTTTATTTATTTATTTTATGATATTTTTATATTATAAATAAATATTTTTATTATTTTTGTTATTTTCTTGTAATCTTTAAAATGTATGTGGTATACTACACAAAAGGAAAAAAAGATAATCGTGGTCAATTAACTAATTTTAAGTCAATTTGAAACATTGAAAATAAACTTTTTAATGTTGGATGATTTGAAATGGATACTGTTGTTGGTAAAAACCATCAATCTTCTCTTTTAGTTTTGGTAGAACAATTAAGTAAAAAATATTTTGTATTAAAATTATAAAATCATACTGATAGAGTAAAAGAATTTTATAAATGAAGAGAAATGGAAATCTTTGCTGAAACACAAGTGTATTTTTGTGATGCTGGTAAACCACAACAAAAACCCTTAATTGAATATATGAATAGTGAATTAAGAAAATGATTTTCTAAGGGAACTGATTTTAATAAAGTTAGTCAGAAACGATTAGATTGGGTAGTTAATGATGTAATTAATGAAAAAATCCTACCGTGTTTAAATTGAATAAGTGCAAAAGAAGTATTTTTACAGAATATTAAATAAATTTATTAATAAAAAAAACTTAATAAATTATTTTTAGTGTGTAAATATATTTAAAATATAAAGAAAAATTAAAAATATTTTTAATTTTTTTAAATTTATGGTTGATTTTTTTAATTTTTATTATATTATTTAATTAATAAAGATTTGTTGCGCTTCATTTTACACGTCTCAGGTATAATAATTAACAACACAGTAAAATAGAAAGGTCATTAGTGATGGAAGAATACATATCCCAGAATAATAGCAACTTAGAAACTAATTTAAAAACTAATTTTGAAACGGGTTTAACTTCAGAAGAAGTAATTGTTCGGAAAAAACAATATGGAAAAAATGAATTACCAAAAAGTAAAGTAACCCCATGATATGTTATTTTTGGCAAAGCCTTAATTGAACCAATCCAATTAATTTTAATTGCAGCAGCTGTAATTTCAGTAATTGCACCAATGATTGGAAATAATTGACAAATTCAGGGCGAATATTTTATTGATTTTTCAGTAATTGCAGCAATTGTTATCCTTGATGCAATTTTAGAAACAATCCAAACAGTAAAAGCGCAGAAATCAATGGCCGCTTTAAAATCTTTTTCAAAACCAAAAGCGGTCGTAATTCGAAATGATTCTCAGCAAGAAATTCCAGCCAATGAATTAACAGTTGGCGATATTGTTATTTTAGAAGCAGGAAAATATGTTCCAGCGGAACTACGCATTATTGAACAATCTGATGTATTTATTGATGAAGCAATTTTAACGGGGGAAAGTGTTCCTGTTCATAAAATAGCTTACCCAATTGAGCAAACAACAATTTTAGCAGAAATGAAAAATATTGCTTTCATGTCAACTTTTACTACAGCTGGGCGAGCAGTTGGTGTAGTTATTAAGGTTGGTCAACAAACAGAAATTGGAAAAATTGCAACAACAATTAATAAAACAGAAGAAACTGCTACAAATTTAGAAAAAAAACTAACAAAGTTTTCGTATTGAATTGCAGGCTTAAGTTTTATTATTGCTATTGTTATTTTTTTAGCATTATATTTTAATGGTAATAAAATTGGATGAATTAATTATTTAATGGTAGCAATTACTTTAACAATTGGGGTGATTCCAGAATCATTAGCAGCAGTTGTTTCGATTACTTTATCATTTTCAACCAAACGAATGGCAAAACAAAATGTGATTGTCAAAAAACTTGCTAGTATGGAAACATTAGGAAGTGTCAATGTTATTTGTACTGATAAAACAGGAACTTTAACACAAAATAAAATGACAGTTAAAAAAGTAATGATGAATAATGCTGTAATTAATGCTGACGAATACGTTAATAGTAGTCTGGATCAGCACCAAGATTTATTTTTAAAAGCATTAGTTTTATGTAATGATAGTGTTACTGAAGATAAAGAACGGATTGGTGACCCAACAGAATTAGCATTAGTTGATTATGCTGAATTATTTGCTTATGATGAGCAAGATTCACGTGATAAATGAGAACGAATTGATGAAGTTCCTTTTGATTCTGAACGGAAATTAATGTCAACTTTAAATGTGATTGAAGGGGTTAGTACAACTTTTACAAAAGGTGCATTGGATAGTTTATTAGAACGTTGTGATCGCATTATGATTCATAATGAAATTTTAACATTAACAAAAAAAGATAAAAAATTGTTGTTAAAGTTAGCAGATGATTTATCAGGACAAGCATTACGGGTATTAGCTTTTGCTTATAATACTAATTTTGATGATGAACAAGACCCTGAGGCATTAGAAAAAAAATTAATTTTTTTAGGAGCTGTTGGTATGATTGACCCTGTTCGTCAATCTGCTATTGAAGCAGTAAAAAAAGCACATGCTGCTGGAATTAAAGTTGTTATGATTACTGGTGATCATGCAACAACTGCTCTAGCAATTGCCAAAGAATTAGACTTAGCTTATTCAGAATATGAAGTAATTTCTTCAGAGCAGTTAAATGCAATGACAGATAAGCAATTAATTCGAATTGTTGATAATATTAAAGTATTTGCACGAGTTAATCCTGAACATAAAGTTCGGATTGTTAATATTTTACAGCAGAAAGATTATCTTGTGTCAATGACAGGAGATGGGGTTAATGATGCTCCAAGTTTAGTAAAAGCTGATATTGGGGTAGCAATGGGGATTACTGGAACAGATGTTGCAAAACAAGCAGCTGATGTTATTTTAACGGATGATAATTTTGAAACAATTATTAAAGGGGTTAATGAAGGCCGTAATGTTTATCAAAAAATTCGCCGAGCAATTACCTTTGTGATTGGAGTTAATTTAGCAAATGTTTTATCAATTTTTATTTTATCCTTAATTAACCATGTTTCACCAGTTGAAGCAACTGATATTTTATGAATGAATTTAGTTATTGAATCAATTTTAGCAATTTGTATTGGAATGGCTGATAATGATGATACATTAATGACAATTAAACCTGTGCAAGGGAAGAATCCCTTATTTCAAAATATTTGAATACCAATGATTCGCATTACAATTTTAACAACAAGTGTTTGTGTTGGCGCTTATTATTTTGGAATGAGTTTTGTTCCAACTCAAGCATACGAAGATTATGGTTATCATACAGCTTTTGATTTTTTACGAAGTAGTGATCCTAATATTACAATTGAAATGAAATTGCAAATTTCTGATTTTGGTCGAACAGGAATTTTTATTGTTTTAACTTGTGCGCCAAGTATGTTTGTTAATACTGTTACTTTAACAAATTGAAAAATAAAGCAACATTTTACTCCAATTATTAATCGACCATTAATTTATGCCGCAATAGGAGTAGTTTTATTAAATATTGTTATTTTGTTTATTCCTTGAATTAATAATAAAGTACTAAACTTAAATGATTTAGAAGTTTATAATTTAAATAATTGATATTTTATTCCTTCTTGTTTAGCAATAGCAATGATTCCTGTCACAATTATTGTGATAACTGACGCTTGTAATTTTTGATGACATCATGGGTTAAAACAACACTTACGAAAACTTGGTAAAATTAAAACAAATAATTTTTAGAAAATGTGGTAGTAAGAAAAAAGTTGAGGTTTTATAAAAAATATAAATAAAGTAATTAAATACAAATTAAAGTAATCGCTTATTAGAGCGATTTTTTTAATTGCATTATTCATCAGATAGTATCTTTAAAATTAAAAATTAACCTATTTTTTCTCCATAAACTAGTTAATTTTTATAATTTCCTTTCACAGCTAATAATATCATTTTTTAATAAAGGTACTATCTGATGAATAATGCAACACTAAAATTTAATATTTTTTAATTCTTAAAGATGGATAACCCATCTATGGCTTGGGGCCTTAAAGAAAGTGTGAAAGCGATTGGATTTAATCCTATTTATTTTTTTTAATTCCCAGCGGGGTTAGTTGCCCGTGAAATGTCAGAGCGTGTGTTTTTGCTTGTTTCATAAAAAGAGTGCTGTTAAATCAAAAAAAAAAAAAAAAAACAATATTGGACACTAAAAAGCAAGAGGGCTGGAACTCCAAAAGGTTATTTTCTTTGTATAAAGTTGTCTAGGGATGGATGAAGCGTAATTAATAACTAGGTAAACTGTTTTTTTTGTTTATTTCCGCGGGGGGGGTAAACTCTATCAAAATATCCTATCCGCCCCCGCTCACCCCGAAGTGGAGCGGGCGGCGAAGTAATTAAATACTAAAATAAATTATCTACTAAATATCAAAATATTAACCAATAAAAGAATACTATGTTTTTTACAGAAAGGAAAATATTTGATGAAAAAATTAAATAAAAAAATTATTAATAAATTACAAGAATTAATGATACGAGCTTATCCAGTAACGGCAAATGATATTAAAGATGAACACTGAACATTATGCCCGTTATTTTACTTCACCAAGTTTTTTTAAGTTTTCTTCTGCGGGTCGTGGTACTAATAAAACATGAAATCATATAGCAGAAAAATTATTTTATGCTTGTAATTTTAATGATGCTTCATCTAATATTTTACGAAGATATGCTAATACACATGAGGACACTACTTTTGGAGATACAATTAATGTATGTAATTACTTATATGATAAATATAGTATTGATTTAGGACCAAACAATGAAAATGGTATTATTTGACCTAAAAATGTTAAAAAAGGTGGAGAAATTGTTTTTCCTAGTGGTGTTCGTATTGCTTTTGCCGGTTATACCAATGGTAATAAAATTATGGGTAAAGTTGGTAAGGGATAACTATTACCAACAAAGTCTTTAAATACTTCTCAGTCAAAACCAAAATTATAGTCACTAAAATTTAAATCATATTTTTTATTTAAATGTTCATAACTAGTAATTCGTTTTTTGTTATTAATTTTAGTAAAATATTGTATTTTTAAATATCCTTACTTTTAAATTTATGATAAGATAAATAAACTTATCAAATATCAAATTAAATATTATTAATGTCATATTAAAAATGTTTTTTAAAGATAGGAAATAATAAGAAGATGGAGTTAAAACATAATTTGTTAGAAAATTATAAAGAAAATAAAATATTAGAAACAATAAAATAAATTAATAACTTCTTAATTTAAAGAGATAATGAGATATTTAAATTATATCAACAAAGGAAAATATTACAATGATATAGGGTGGTATAAAAATTACCAAAAACAATTCAAACAGAATTTAGTAATGTTCGTTCAAAAAGACGAAGATATGTTAAATATGATGAAGAAAATAAAAAATATATAAATCGTTTTCCTTTAGATGAGTAATTAGGTTTAAAAAAATATAAAAGAGTTGAAAAGAATTTAATAGATAAATATCTCTCTTTTTTAGGTTATGGAAAAAGATATAAAGATATTTTGTATACAACATCTAATATTTTTAAGAATGCTAATTTATAAAAAATTGACTATATTATCAATAAAAATAACAATAAAATTAAAATTCCAAATAATGTTTTGTATATTCAAATTGACGGAGCTTTTGTTCCTATTCGAGAAAATAAAAAAAAGTTGAAAAAAATATTTTTTTCAACTATGCATATTGGAATTGATGAATAAAAATCAACTAAAACAAGAAAAGTAATTAAAAATAAAAAGGGTGTTTTTCAAATGATGGATAAAAGTTCTAAAAATGAAAAATCTAGTTTTAATAATTTTATTGACAAAATTTTTAAACTAATTAATACTTATGATATTAATGAAAATACTAAAATATTAGTATTAAGTGATGGTGAAAAACAAATTAAAAAAATTTACAACGCAATAAAAATAAAATATAAAAATAACACCATATCATAAAGATTTAAGGATTTATTTTAATATCGAAATAAAAACAAAATTAATAGACTAAAATATAAATTAGCAAAAATATATTTTTTTACTGGAAATTATGTAGTATTATTAGAATTTTCCCTATGTTATTGACAACAAAAAGAAATTTTTATTAGAAACTATTGAATTAATTAAAAATAATAAAGATGGCATTGAAAATCAAGCATTAGAATATAATATTGGTTGTCATATTGAGGGTGATGTTTCACATTATATTAAGACTGTTAAAGGACGAGGGGCAAAAATATATTGTAAAGAAATATTTAATAATATGTTAATTTCTTCAATGTTAAGACTTAATATCAAAATTAATGAAATTAAAATTAATAAAACTGATAAAAATAAAGAAAAAATTAAATTTAATATTTTTAATTTAAATCAAAGACAAAACCAATTTTTATCTTTATAAAAAAATTTTTAAAATTAGTAATAACTTTAAAAAGTACTTTTTAGTATAGGGAAATTCATAATTAAAAATTATATTTTTTAAAAAAGGTTGAATTTTTTATAAACTTTGTTATCATTTAGTTATAAGCGAAACTTAATTTGTTTCTAATTACTTAATTTTATTAAAAACCTCAAAATAATATATACTACAGGAAATATTATATTTAGCAATTAAGTTGTTAAAGGCACGAGGGTGCTTTTTTGTTATTATTATTCAATATAATAATAGGTATCTTAGATTTCAAAATATGAAGTTAATGAACAAGATTTACTAATGTTTGTTAAATTAATAATGGATTTTTGAAATTATTATAATTTAATACTTATAAAATTTGATATAATAAACAGGACTATAAGGAGAAAATATGGCTATTGAAAAAACAAAAGATAAAAACTTAAATCAAAAAGAAAATCAATTATTAAATAAAAAAATAAATTCTTACACATTAGAAAAGTTAATTCGTCATAGTAATACAGGTAAGGTTGAACCAGCAAATAAAATGATTACCGAATATTATGCTCGTCGTGATAAAGAAATGAAAGCAGCAAAAGTTTGTCGTGAACAAGCTAAACGTGGTGGAATTTATAACTTTAGTCTGGAAAAATATGATAATATTTTTAAAACAGTTAATACAACAAATAAAGAATTAACAAAACAATATAATTTACATACTGCTAATATTAAAAGTGAAAAAGTGTTACCAATTGATCGTTTTTCACCGCAATATTTAGCAAAGCAAAATAAGATAGGTATTAAAAAAGAAAACGATAATCGTCCGGTAATTGATTTGTTTGATGAAAATAATAATGAAAAACAACCAGCAATTATTGTTTATGATCCAGTAAAAGGGATATATGTGATGCAAGAACTAAAATTAGAGCGAAAAGAAACATCAATTTCTGAAACAAGTCTTGCTGGAAAACTAAAACAGCAAACTATTTCTCGTAAGAGTGGAAATATTAGTAAAAAGAAAGCAATTGAAGAAAATATTTCTAATGATATAACAAAAGATCATATGATAATCGCTAATCGTAGACGCGGTTCTTCTGATGCAAATATTATTGATCCAAGTAAAAAACCAAATGTTTTAAGTCAAATACAAGAACAAACGGATGAAACTGAAATTTTTAAGCAGAAATTAGAAGTTAATAAGCCTTTAAGTAAAAATTCACAAAAAGAAAAATCCGAACGAAAGTTTAGTAAAAAACAATTTTTACATGACTTAGAAGCAAATCAAATAAAAGAAAATATTAATTTACCAAATTATTATCAAACAAATTATTCAACTAAAAAAGGTTTTTCTTCTTTTTGCAGTAAAGTTTTAGATTTTTTTAAAATCACAAAATGAATTAATAAATCAAAACGATGAAATAAGTAGTATTTATATTTTACTACTTATTTTTTTTAATTAACATGAAAAAGTATTTAAAACTTAAATTATTAAAAAATAATCTTAAAAAATAAAATTAGAGTACCATTATTTTTTTAGAAAGTATTATAAGATAAAAATAGTATTAACTTATTATCTTAATTATTTAAGAAGTGAGGAAAATTAATGGTTATTTTTGAAAATATTTAAAAATTCTTAGCAAATTATTTGAGAAGCTTTTATTTCAATTTCATCGCTTATTGCAATGATTATTTTAGGAATGATATATTTTGGAGTTCAAAAAAAGTTATATTCGTGCGAAAATAATTTTTATTTTAAATGATGAAGGAGAAAATGTTGCTGAAGGAAATTTAATGGTTCAAAATCAAGTAACGGAAGAAACCATTTGAGGTCAATATAAATTCTTCTTAAACCATTATCATGATGATATGATTATTACTGTGGTAATTAAAACTAATAAAATTAAAGATGTTGGTCATCTTGCTACAAAAGACCAAAATTTTTTTCTGTTAATACTGCAGAGAAAAAAAGAACAATTAAAGCAACTTTTAAAAATATGAAAAAATATAATTATTTATAACAATGAATAAAAGTAAAGATGTATTAGTTTTAAAGTAAACTTTAAATATTTTTATATGTTATAATACAACCATAGGTATGTACCTTATTGCTTAAAAAAACTATGAAAAAACTCATATTAATCTTTTCAATTAGATGTTTAACTTAATTGTGAGGTGAAAATAAGATGACAAGATGATTAAGTTTTTTAACAATAGCTTTATTAAACAGTACTAGTGGGCTTTTTTAGGAACAAATTTAGCACAAGCTAATTTACCGTGAGAAAATAAATATGTCTATTATTTTAATGTGGAAAAATCTGATGTGACATTGACAATTAAAACTTATAATACAACTGAAAATTTTAAAATTATTACAATAAAAACAGGAAAACAAGATCCAACATAATTTAATAAGATTCGAACACCATACACAAAAACCACTTCAGCTAGTTGAGGCAATACAAGATATTATGATAAAAATTTTTACAACTTTTTAATGCATAATAGGTTAACCACCATTATAATTTTCAATATAAGCATGCGACAACGTTAAAGGATGTTAAAGAATATGCTAATTTCTATTTTTTTAATAAATATTAGAAAGTAAGCAGTATCACTGGGATTGAAATTAAGCAAAAAGTTGGTTTCACATATTATATAGGGAAAGATTGAACATGATATTTACAATTATTGTTATATCAATATGGTTGTAGTTTTGGAACTTGAATTGGTGGCACAATGTGGTTACCATTTGGAAATCAAATAATTTTATCTTATGATTAATTGTCAATCTTAAAAATGATATGAGAATTAAATCTTATATAATTTTATTTTTATTAAATTATTATTTGCTTATTTAAAAATAATCCTTGCTAAATTTAATTAAATATGTTAATTTTAATATAGTACATGGTTTTAAAAATATTAATAATATTTTTAAAATAAATTACTTTAATTGTTTATAAAACATAACCAATTAAAAACTAAAAAAAGGAAGTAAATAAAATGGGAATTACTTCAAAAGCAAAAAATACATTAAAATCATCTTATAAATCAGTTAAAAAGTCATTTAATTCATTTTTGAAAAAACTTGGTTTTAGTAGTAAAGAAGCAGCACAAGTTTCATCAGAATTTGCTACTGCAATGAGTGAAACAATTGGAAATCATCTTAAAGATAACCAATATCGGGAAGTTTTAAAAGAAATTATCACAAAAGATAATGAACCAATTTATGAAAATTTGCAACCATTAAAACCACATCGTCCAGCGCCACCAATCCCAGGGAGTACAGAAAGTTATGGTGTGGAACGACGAACAAAAGTTGATGGAATGCGATATAAAATTCAAAAACCAAAAGAAGCGCCACCATCGCCACCAAGTCTTTTTCAACAAGAAATTATGAAAATGAAAAATAATTTACGAAAAGTAGATTCAAAAGAACCACAAGTAAAAGGCATTAATGGGCAAGGAAAACCACCAATTGCTCTAAAACCAAATTTAACAGATTTAAATAAAGCGCAATTAAAATCAATTAATGAGCAATTAAATAATTTGGATCAACAACAAACAAATCAACACGAACAAGAATCTGAATTAGATAAATAAAGTTCAATAACAAATAGATTGTTTAAAAACAATGACAATAAAATGATATTAGCATTAATTCTAATATCATTTTATTTTGCTTCATTAATATGTTGTGAAAAACTTCAAATTTGTTCATTTTCACTGTTATTTTTAATTGCTTCAGTATTTTTTATTGTAATTTTTTCAGCAATTTCTAATGGAACTGAAGCAGTAATAAAAGTTCTAATAATATGTTCTGAAGCATAATCATTAATTAGTTCATTTACTGATAATGGTTTTGCTAACGGTAACGGAATTACTATTTGACTACTAGTTATTGCATCTTTTTCATTTTTGAATGATAAATATCTTTCTTTCGGAATTGTTTCAATAATTTCCTTGTTATTTTTCATAATTTTTAAGTTTTGATCATTATCATATTCATAATTTCATCAAGGTAATATTTTCGCGTTAGCAAAAAAGGCATATTCATTTGAATTTTGTTTCTTTTGAACTAAATAACAATTATCTTTAATGGTATAATTTTTTTGTAATGTTTGAATTTTAACAATATTAGTTCCCGTAATACTGCCGTAATTTTCTAATGTATTTAATAATTGATTAATAGCGTTCATACTATTATCCTCATCAATGTAATGTTATCTACTAAATAAATTAGTCATACACTACTTCAATCATATACTATTTTTGAAAATTATTGTAGTTTTTAACTAAATTTATTTCATAAAATTTTATTTTTAAGACATTTGCCTTTCTACAATAATTTACAACTTTTAACAAATGTGCTAATATTAAGTAAAATTAATAGGAAGAGAAAGGCTATGAAAAAAAAAATTTTAACGATTTTAAGTGAGTATAAAAAACGATTATTAAATGATAAATCAGTGGGAGACATTTTTTTAACCAAAATTAACACAAAAAGTAAAAATATTATTAATTTCTTAGACTTATTATTTTTATCAAACCAAAACCCGGAAAAAGTTTGAAAAAATATTAATAAGAAAGAAAATCTTATTATTACTAAATTATCTGGAGAAACAATTAGGGAAATTTGTGGTTACGTTGGAGGAATTATTAATAAAAGTAAAAATGATGCAGAATTTGTTTCACACTTAAAGCAACATGCATTTAATAAGTACCCCATTTTGCATTATTCAAAAATTCTTGAATTTATTTTTACATTGTTTGTTAAGAAAGAAGGAAAAAAAATTAGTGAGGAAAGCTTATTAAAATTAGAAAAAATTATTAGTGAAGAAACAACAAAAATTTTTAATAAATTTACACGAATTTTACAAGATGCTAAATTATATTACTTTGAACGAAACATTAATCCATTATATATTGGTTGACCATATATTGAAGGACTAACACAATCACAAAAAGTTTTTCGTGCGCCATTATTATTGTGACCACTTAATGAACTTAGTCGTACAAAAAATAAAATTGTTTTAGCAACAAAACATGATGAAATTTTATTAAATTCAGCAATTCGCTTAAGTCAAATTAAAGATAGTAATTATAATGTTGCAGAATTTAGTTTTGATTCCCTAACTTTAACAGATGATATTTTTCAAAAAGCAATTACTGATTTAAAAACATTAGGATTTAAGATTAAAAATGAAGATAAAATAAATTATTTATACAATTTAAATTACTACAAACAAAATGAGCAATTATCTTCTAATATTGTTGATAACTTTGATAAATATTTAATTAATAATTATCAAGTTAATATTTTAGGATTAGTTTTTGATTGTTATCTTGGAATGTATAATATTTCATCAACAACATTATATCGTGATTATTGTGATTTAGAGAAAGTTTCTGATCATTCTGTTATTCAAATGTTTCAAAATGAATATAATATTGAGGAGGATTGAGCAGAAAACCAACTGCGATATCAAGAAGAATTAAATGAAAGAACAGTAATGGCAATTAACAATTATGATATTTCCCAAAAAGTGGCCATTAAGAAAGCATTAGAAAAAAATACAATTATTCAAGGACCACCTGGAACAGGAAAATCTCAAACAATTAGTAATTTAATTGTTAATAATTTATGTCGTGGGGAACGTGTTCTATTTTGTGCGGAAAAACAAGATGCAATTAAAGTTGTTTATAATAATATGAAAAAAATTCAAAATTATTGTTTAATTATTACTAACTTAGAAGAAAAAGAGAGTTTTTATCAAAAAATTTTAGATAGTATTAATAATATTAATCAATTATATCCAGAAGTAGAAAGTGCAATGTATCTAACTAAAATGGATCAGTTATTTGATAATATTAAGAAATATAAAATTTTTGCGTGCCAAAATACTTATCAAGATTATTTACAATTTTTAAATAATGTTAAGGACCATCCATTATCATTAGATTTTGAATTATTAAGTCAATTTTATTATTTTGAATTAGAATATGAAGATTATTATCGTCATTGTTATCGAATGTATCAAAATATAATTATAGTTCAAAAATTTTTAGCATTGTTTAATGATTTTCCGCATTTTGCAGAAATTTATCATCGTTTTCGAGCAAAAGAATTTAAAAAAATGTTAAAAAAAGCAGAAGGTTTAAAACCACATAAATTTTTAGTTTTAATATTTAATGTATTAAAAAATAATATTGTTAGTTATACGATTAATAGTGTTGATGAAAATAAATTTAATTTATTTAAAATTGAGGAAGCAGCTTTAATTGATGCATTAACAAGGGAATTTAAAAATATTGATTATTTTGTTAAACGCTTAGAATTGATTGACCAAAATGATCGTCTTCGTCGGGAAGACAAAAATTATGACTTATATGCTTACTTAGGAACTGTTGTTAAAACTGAAGCAGATATGCTATTAATTTATCAACATTATTTTGTTCATTTTTTTCAATCAGAACATGCTGAGTTATTAAAAGTTGGAACTTTAAATTGACGAGAAGAACTAACTAAATTAAGCAATCAATCAATGGTTAATACAACGGAATATTTAACTTATTTATACCATCAACAAATTCGGGATGTTATTAAAGCAAATTATACTGAAACATTGCCTAAAATTATTGAAGAATGTCGAAAGAAAACAAAACGGTCAATTACTTATTTTTTTAAAAATAATTATGAATTAATTAAAATTTTATTTCCTGTTATTATGGTAACTCCAGATATTGCCTCGCAATTATTACCATTAAATCATCAAGAATTTGACCAATTAATTTTTGATGAAGCATCACAAATTTTTGTTGAGCGCGCAATTCCAATTATTTATCGGGCAGAACGAATTTTAATTGCTGGGGATAAAAAACAATTAGGACCAACAAATTTCTTTTCATCCCGGTTTGATTATGATGGATTAGAACAAAACGAAGAATTATTAGCCCTTGAAACAACCTTAACTGATAAGAGTTTACTTGATTTTGCTAGTAAGCAATATAATTCTAGTATTTTACGATTCCATTACCGGTCAAAGTATAGTGAATTAATTAATTTTTCAAATGCTGCTTTCTATGATAATAATTTAATTATGATTTCAAATAAGACAAAAAAAGATTTTCCATTAAAATTAATTGATGTTCCCAATGGAGTATGAAAAAACCGCGGGAATATTCCTGAAGCAAAACGAATTGTTATGTTACTAAAAGAAATTATTACAATTCGAAAACAGCAAGAAACAATAGGAGTTGTTACTTTTAATGAAGTGCAAAAAAACTTAATTTGACAATATTTAACTGATGAATTTGAAAAAACACCAGCATTAGAACAAGAATTACATCGAATGCATAATGGCCGTAATGAAGGATTATTTGTTAAAAATCTTGAAAATATTCAAGGTGATGAACGTGATATTATTATTTTTTCAATTGGTTTTGCCCGAGATGAAAATAATAAATTTGCACAATTTTTTGGTCCTTTATCGCAAGCAGGTGGTGAGAATCGCTTAAATGTGGCAATTACGCGGGCTAAAGAAAAAATTTATATTGTTAAGTCATTTCCATCAGCATTAATTTCAGAAGATTCAAAACATCCTGGTCCGCGGTACTTTAAATATTATTTGGAATATGTTGAACAATTAAACCGTGGTAAAGATCAAGAAAACAAAGTATTAGCAAAGTTAACAACAGCAAAAAGCTATGACCAAGAACAGCAAATTTCTAAAATTAACCGACAATTTACAACAGAAGTTGCAACTGCTTTAACAGCAGCCTTAAGTGGTTATGAACGTTATCAAATTGCAACATATACAGTGCAAGGAACTTATCAAATTGATGTTACAGTATATGATCAGAAAAAGGACCATTATGTATTAGGCATTATTTGTGATGATTTAACATATCCAATTGGGGTTGAACAAAAAGAATATGATTTTTATCGTCAAAAGTATTTGGTTGACCGCGGATGAAAAATTGAAGCAATTTTACATAGTAATTGGTTATTTAAAAATTACCAAGCAGATATTATTAATAGGATTGTCCAAAAAATTATTGGTAAATAGGAGGCCTTATGAAATTTGATTTAACTAAAATTAAAAAAATAAAAAATCTTAAGGATTTAGAAATATATTTATTTAAAACATATTTACCAAAAAATGGTAATCGGATTATTAAAGCAGAATTATTAAATTTAATTCATACTTATTTTCCAACCGTAACTTCTGACCAGGCAAATCAATTTATTACATTATTAAAAGATAACCGGGTTATTTTTCTCCGCGGATATCATTATGTTGGTAATGAAACATTAGAATCATTTAGTCGACAAGAACAAGAAAAAGAAGACATAGTTGAACCATCTGTGTCGCCTTCAACAAAGTCAATTGCGAAGTTAAGTTCTAATTTTGAACAAAAAGAAAAATCTGAACCAACAGCAAAAGTAACATCACAACGCAAAACAATTGATTTTAGTAGTCTATCTTTCTCAGACCGGTATCTCAATTTTATTCAGTTATTATATCCAATTAAAAATGAAAAGGAAAAACCTGTAATTGCTTTACATGATATTCCTGATTTAATAGTTAATAATTCTTCTAATGAAGAAAAATATTTTAAATTTAACAAACAACATATTATGACAAATGATGACGATAATTATATTGACCCAACAAAACGGAATATTATTTTAAAAGATGACCCTGAACCAATTGACGAAGAACCTTCGGAATGAACAACTGTTAAATCAGAAAAGTTAACATTTGATTTTTCTAATCCAACTAGTTTTGAAGCAATTTGACGAAAAATGAGTATTAGTCAATATCGAAAATATTTTTTATCATATCATCAAATTAGGTCGTTTCAGTATCAAGGGTTGAATAAGTTTTTTATTGATTATTTATTATCTTTACCAATTAATGATAAATTAATTACAAATTATTATAATAATGTAATTGTGAATAAAAAAATTTATCAAGCTTTGTATGATAATTATTTACGAAACCGGATTAAGTATACCTTTTTAATTGATTATAATTTATTTTATGATGTTCCTTTAATTCAAAAGAACCTTGATAAATATCATAAAGAAGTTAAAATTGCTGCTGAAAAAATTATTCTTAATTTATTTATGCAATTTTTAAGTTCAATTTTTAATGTTAATGAAAAAAAATTACAAATTATTCCAGAAGTTATTAGTCAAATTAAATCTTTTTATTGATCATTTAATCAAAAAATGCATTTATTTGAATTTAAAGATTATATTTTTTCAACAAACCCAAAATGAAAAGAAGAATATGCAATGAATTTTATTAACTTTTTTGAAGGATATAAATTTATTTCAAATCAACAAGCAATTAATTTAATTATTGATCATTTGGAAAGTGATAAACTATTAGAATTATTAAAAAAAAATATTAATAAAATTAACTTTAAAAAAACAACAATTAATGACCATGTCCTATGATATGATGTTAAAACTAGTTGTCATTTATTAGATAATGAATTAACATATATTAAAGGAAACTTATTAAATAATATTCAAACTATTTTCGAAAAGACAATTAGTTAAAAAGTGCTATTAAGATTAACTTAATAGCACTTTTTTAATTAAATATTTATAAAAATATTATTTTATAACATTTTATCTACAAATTGTTATACTCTTTTAAAGTAATTATTGGCCGATGTCATATAGTTTTCTACTGTTTTTAATGATTCACTAGTAAAATGTTTAATACATCAGTCATAGTTTTAGGTGTAGGTGATGTTAAAAAAAAATAATCGCCGTTGTTAAATACATATACTTGCGATGAATTACTTTTTCTTGCTCCTTGTAATTTAATAAAACTATCATTAGGAAATAATCAAGTAGGTTTTTTAAACCTAGCATTATATTGATAATGATCACCTTTTCATTTTTTAGTAGGATTAAGAATTAAACCTATTTTATATAATGCATCTTGAATATCTTATTGCATTTCATCAGTATCAGCACTATTTAGCCGAAAACCATATATTGCTATTTTTTTATCTTTATGTGCTAATACTACACAACTTAATAATGCTATTAATTCATCAATAGAATATGTTTTACCCCGCTTTACGACTACCTGCTAAATTAATCTTATTTGCTATATATTCTGTATTATTTAATAAAATAACTACTATTCTAGTGAGATAACTATATTCATATAACATTGCCATTATATATCACGACCATTCGTTATATTAATTACTGGTGGAGTATAATTTATTTCAGTTTCATTTTCACTGCCATAATACTGTGCATATACTTATACATCCCCTTAGTTTCATTTAAGAGATATAATTTTATATTATTTTCTAATATTCGTATTTTCATTTTTAAGGTATTATAAGCAATAATATTGCTATTTTTAAGACTTGCATATTAATCTTCTTCTAATTCACAAAAGATTAATAAGGTTTCTTTTGTAGCAAGTTTGTAATTATTTTGTATACAATAATCATCAAATTTACTTATTTTTACATCAATATTCCGCTTTTTTGCATCTTTTCACCAATTAATTCCCACTTTTGCCATCTTTTTTACCTCTTTTGTCATCACCATTCTACAAAAAAATATCAAAAAGTAAAATAAAAAAAGACTTTTGCAAGTCTTTATTCTTAGTAATTTTTAAACAAGAGATTAAGGGTTGAATAATTCTACTTGTATTAAATTACATCATCATCTTAACATATTTTAATAAAATGTCAATAAAATTTTAATTTTAATGCATAAATATATATTAAGAAATGATTGAACAAATCTTATGAAAAAGAAAAAATATAAACATTTTATTCTTGATGAAAGATATAAATTAAAAGAATATTTAGAATGCGAAATATTTAAAAATAAAAATGGTATACCTAATTATTTTAAAATAGGAAAAGTAATGAATAAAAGCCCTAATACAATTAGATTAGAGGCTAAAAAACTTAAAGAAGAATATGATCCTGAAAAAGCACATAAAGATTATAAACGAAAGCGTAAAAAATCTATTAAATATCTAATAATTTCAAAAAAAGTTGTAAATTATATAAGAGAAATTTTAAGTAAAAAAATTTGGTAGTCGAAAAAAAGCTTATTTTTTATAAAAATTATAAATAAAGTAATTAAATACAAATTAAATTAATCGCTTATTAGAGCGATTTTTTTAATTGCATTATTCATCAGATAGTATCTTTAAAATTAAAAATTAACCTATTTTCTCCATCTGTGATTTATTATATTTTTTCGGTTTAACAGCTAATAATATCATTTTTTAATAAAGTGTAGTATACCACAGACATTTTAAAGATTACAAGAAAATAACAAAAATAATAAAAATATTTATTTATAATAATGTAAAAAGTGTTTAAGCATCTTTAATTACCTCATTTATTTTAGGTAATTCTTCTTTATAAAATTGAATAACAATATTAGAGTTAGAAACATTTATATCTTTAACATATTTCTCAACATATAACTTTTTACCCCCGCCATATTTGTCATTTAATAAAGCCAATTCCAATTCTATTTCTAATTTATTTATCATATCTTCAATAAAATCAGCAGTTTTTGTATCAATTTCATCTTTTCAATTATCAAATGGTAGTTTTAAATAGTATAAATATGCTCTTTTATTACTTAATTTGTCTCCTTTTTTCCTCAAAAAGTCCTTAGTTTTCCCTGAAATAGTCTTAAAAGTTACCATTTTTTACTTCTTTTTGCATATTAAAATTGCTATTATTTAAATAATATGTTTAAATAAAAGAGTAATATAAAACTTATCAAGAACTAAAAACTTAACAAAATGTATTAAAGAACTTAATATTATTTTTATTATGTTTATTTTACATCAAAATAAAAAGAAAGTAAACTTAATTACTTTCTTTTTTTTGATATAAACAGTTTTAATAGACAAAAATTACTAATTGTTTACATTATAATTTTATAACTTTAAAAATAATTGTCAATAGTTTTTTAAAAAATAGTGTATAAATAACTTTAAAAAGATTGGAGACAAAATATATGAAAGATTATACACATGTAAAATATGATGAACGAGATTTATTTGAGGATTTATTATCTTCTAATGCTTGTAAAAAGAAAAATGGAACAATTAATATGTCAGAAATAGCACGACAAACAAATCGTGGAATTAATACTGTTAAAAGAGAAATTAATCGATTTAAAAAAATAGAAGATTATACAGCAGTTGAAGCACATAAAGATTATTATAAAAAACGAAAAAAATGTATTAAAAAACTACCTGAATTTACAGAAGAACAATTAAATTTTATTCAAATTAGATTTAATAAATATCGTGATACACCTGAGCAACTTATTTATCGTTATTTTTTTAAATTTAATGTTAAATTTCCTGCTTGTGTTAAAACTTTTTATAAATGAGTTCGTTTGGGTGAGTTTGGATTAAAAAAAGAAAATTTACGATATAGGGGTAAAAAATTTAAAACAAAAGGAAAAAAAGATAATCGTGGTCAATTAACTAATTTTAAATCAATTTGAAACATTGAAAATAAATTTTCTAATGTTGGATGATTTGAAATGGATACTGTTGTTGGAAAAAACCATCAATCTTCTCTTTTAGTTTTAATAGAACAATCAAGTAAAAAATACTTTGCAATAAAATTAGAAAATAATACTGCTAATGAGGTTTTTGAAAAGTTTAAAGAATTAGTTAAAGTAAATAATTTAATTGGGAAAATGAAAGGAATAATAACTGATAGAGGAAGAGAATTTTATAAATGAAGAGAATTAGAAATATTCGCTGAAACACAAATATATTTTTGTGATGCTGGTAAACTTCGTCAAAAACCTTTAATTGAATATATGAATAGTGAATTAAGACATTGATTTTATAAGGGAACTGATTTTAATAAAGTTAGTCAGAAAAAATTAAATTGAGTAGTTAATGATGTAATTAATGAAAAAATACGGCCCTGTTTAAATTGAATAAGTGCAAAAGATATATTTTTACAGAATATTAAATAAATTTATTAAAATTACTTAATAAATCCTTTTTAGTGTGCTTAAATATGGTTAAATTAAGCTATATTTATAAAATATTTTATTTTTTTAAAAAAGAGTTGCATTTATTTTAAATGATGTTATCATCAAATTAACAAGAGACAAAATTTGCTGTTTGAATATACTTGATGCATTTAATTGATATATTATTTTGGATAATTTCTTTATATTGTGTTGGTTTGGTATTTTGATTGTTGTTTGCTTTGCAGTGTGTTTATTTTGTGTGATGATTGTGAAAAAATATTTTTTATCAGTTAAACGCTTTTCGGTTAGTTCAGTTTATTTGAGATAATCTGTTATCAGTTATTATTGGTAAATTAGGAACTGGTAAAACATTACTTTTAACTTATTTATTGCAAACTATGAAATTATTGACAGATGAAATTTATAGTAATTATCCGTTAGAAGATGATAAAGTTAAAGTTTTAACATTTAAAAATTTAGATTTTACCGATAGAGTTTAGGTTGACAATACAAATTATAAAATAAGGATAAAACACCACCAGCTATTTTTGCGAATATCATAACTATATTGATTATAATATTATTAGGAATTGTTAACTTTAATAATAATTCATTAAAATCATTATTTTTATATGTAATTAAAATAAAAATTTAATTTCATGTGAAATTAAAATTAAAAATATGATAACATCTAAGATATATATGACCATGTTTAAATATTACTTGGTAAATGATAATTAGTTATAAAAATTTAAATTAAATAACATTTATATTAACTAATTAAAATAGTAATTACTTATTATGTTATTTAATTTAAATTTTGGAAAGGAAAAATGAGAGCAATTGTTTTATTATTGCTGGCAAGTACATTATTTCCAAATTCAATGACATATTATTATTTTCAAAGCCAAAGTAACAAGTTACAACAAGATAATTATGCAATGAATAATATAAACCTAATGCGAACAAAATCTGTTGCTCCAATTTATCCAACTTTTACAAAAACTTTTAATAATGGTTTTTACAATTACCAAGTTCGCCAACAACAATCAGCTGTTAAACGATATGAATATGCGATTGATATTTCACAATATGCCAACAATAACAATGAATTTTTTAATTATTATAATTCAATTAACATTGACTTTAGTTTAAGTTTTTTTCATCATAGTGATTATAATAATACGATAACCAAAAAGATCCAAAATAAAAGTAGTGCTTACCCAGATAACTATAGTTCTTTTATTGGGCAAGTTAATTCACGTGGAGCAGATAGGGGTTGGAGTACTGATTGAAATGATTTTTTAGCAGTTTATAGTAAAATTTTTAGCGATGATACCAATACTCATGAAGGAATTGCTTGAGATTATCAAGTTAGTGGAAATATGTTTTATTTTTATGTTTATATTGTCGTTGTTGCTGGAGGAAATGACAAACCAACAAGTGCTGGAGCAGGGGTAAACATTAAATCATTAACCTTTAATTCTATTCATGATGCTAATAAATTAAAAAATAAATTAAATGCTGCCTTAAGTAAGACATTAGATTTTACATCGGATTATTCTGGTAGTTTAACAGATGCTCGTAATATTAATGATCCGTCGGGTCAGGATAATGATTTACCAACAAAATTAAATGAAATCATAAGAGAACAACTAGGTAATGAATATAG
This sequence comes from Spiroplasma kunkelii CR2-3x, assembly GCF_001274875.1. Classification (NCBI taxonomy): domain Bacteria; kingdom Bacillati; phylum Mycoplasmatota; class Mollicutes; order Entomoplasmatales; family Spiroplasmataceae; genus Spiroplasma; species Spiroplasma kunkelii. The sequence goes on along the minus strand of NZ_CP010899.1, from coordinate 799,678 downwards.
TAGTTGAAAAAATTTTATTTTACCACCGGCCTTTTCTGATCAAACCCGAAAAGCAACAACTTTAATTAAATTTCGTGACCCAGAAACTACCCAACAAGAAGTATGAGAATTTTTAACTCCAATTAATATTCGCTTAAGTAGTGGCTATTGAGTAAATGAAATTTCAAAACGATTACATATTATTCCAGGAAAAATTGTCGATAAAAATGATTCAACAAAGGGGATGGTTACTGATGAACCTGAAACATTAGTACCGCCAAATATTGCTAAAAGTTATGGTGGAAAATATCGTTATTATACTTCAGTGGGAATGGAATTTGATGCTTTAAAGCAAGCTGATGATGGAACAATTAATCCGGAATATGTTGAAATTAATGGTCAACCAGTTTCAGTACTAGATAATAAATTTAGTGCAACGTTAGAAGACACCCGCATTAATGGTAAAAATAACCAAAATACTTATTTAATTGATATTTACTATGAGGATAGAGCTTATCAAGAAAAATATACCGTTGAAATTGTTATTGAAACCCTTGTTCCTAATCTACAATTAAAATGATATGCTTGAGATCCAAATAATAATCCTGATCAAGCCGAACTGGTGAAAAAGACCTTACCAGATGGTAAGCCCAATCCAAAATATGACTCGGAAATTAATCCAAACACTGGAACTAAAACACAAATTTTGTGAGTTAAACATAAGTCAGAAGTGCCAACGCCACTTGACCCTTTAAATAAAAATGGAGAAGTAATTGACCCAAAGAAAAATCCACAAGATTATGACTTAGGTTTTATTGCAGAAGGTTCAATTTCCGAAATGGGAGTGAACCAAGTTTTTAATGATGTCAATATTAATTCAGTTTATCGCCGTGCTGTTAATGCTAACAATTTATTAGGGGTTGCGAATCCTACCAATCGTCAAAAAAACCAACAAATTCAATCTGATCAAACAGGTAATTATTGAGCAGATACTGGAATTTGACATTATACTGTAACAATGGCAGATTTAACAACTGCCCAAAAGTATGTGATTATTGGTGTAGAATATCAAAATAAATATCCTCGCTTTTTAGATATTATTAACAATAATCAAGCGGTTGAATTTTGATCAACTATGCATGGAATGCATTTAAAAAATTATTTAGTTGATATTAAAAAATTAAATACTGAACAAATGTTAGCTTTAAACTATGAACAAGTAGCTAGTTACTGAAAAGAATATGCTAGTGATATTATTGCCCAAAAAGTTCCTCCCGATCCAAATCCAGCAAATTATTATGATATTTCAGGAAATTTCCCAACAATTAAAATGAATGAAATTGACACAACTAAAATCCGTACCTTAGTCCTAGCTTATGCCCAAAATTATATTAATCAAAAAGTAAGCGGTGCTGTTTTAGGCAATGACTATGCGGTTGTTACGAAAGATGGGTTTGATATTAGTAGTAACCCAGATGCTTTACAACCATTGCTATATAACACAACAAGCCCAAAATATCTTTATATTAAAATTAAAGCAAAACCGTTATCATCATTACTAATTGGGGAAGCAAAGGGAAGCATTAAAAATTTAAAAAATTATGACCCCGAAAAAGTAGTTGATTTATCAAAAATTAATTTTAAAAATGGGAAATATAATTTTGAAGGTTATACTGTTGAAAAAATAAAACAATGAATTATTGGTAATATTAATAAAGGTTTATATCCAAAATATTCGCAATTAGTTTTTAATCAAGATTATGGCATTTCAATTAATAACATCCCACCTGAGGATGATAACGATAATAATGTTCCTGGATATTTTGATGATATTTTTTTTAAAGACTTTTTAGATAATACAACACAAACAAAGAAAATAACTATTTTTTTATATGCCAATAATGCTAGTGATTTAACAACCGGAATGACATCATTTAGTCTTGAAAATGATGTTAATGCAATTGTTCCTCCAGATATTCCTCCAGGACCAATTGATCCAATTGATCCTAATAAACCAATTATTCCGGAAGATAATTCAAATAATGGTTCTGATAAAAGATACTTGCGATGATTATTACCAGTTATTATTATTCCAATAATTGGAATAATAATTGGTGGAGTATGATTTTACTTTCGATTTAAAAAAAGAATCCGCTAGAAGTATTGAGATAACAGAAAAATAATTGTTAATTTAATTTAAATTTGGAATTAATTTGATAAAAGCATTATCGTGCTTTTTTATGTATTATTAATATAGTATTTTTCTTTTTCGTAAACTGACTATTATATGATGTAAGGTACCATATATATTTAAGACCACTAAGGTGGTTTTTATCGTTAAAAAGATATTTTAAGCAAAGGAGTATTTAATATATGGAAAAAATTAATAATATTGTTAAACAAATAGAACAAGTAAAACAAATCTGTGGTGATGATTTCAAAAATGATCTAACAAAATGGCACATGAGACATTAAAAATGGTTTATGAAGAATTAAAAGAGGCCCAAAATGGAAACAATTAAAAAATTAGTAAATGAAGCACTTGCTGAATCTTGAAGAGATGGAAATAATATTGTTGAAGATGAACCACATAAATATAACAGTTTGGAGGAATAATTATTCCAAAGAAAATGCAAAAATTGGTCAGAAGAAACTGCAATAGAACATGATTTAGAACCTTGTGATTGTATTAGCGCGGGGTGGTGGTGAATTATGTTGTGCTTGTTGTGAATAAGCAATGTTTGGATCAGAAGAAGATGAATAGTATATTTTAAAAAATATTTATTTAATATAAAATAAAAAGCTAGGGAAAAAATTATGAAGAAACTATTAAAAAAATAAAACAACTAAAAGAAATTAAAAAAATATATCAATATGCTGTGCGATGAGCAGCAGATATTCCACATATTAAATTTAAAAAAAGTACAACATAATTATTTCAAAATTTATTAATTTGCACTTCTATTACACGATGCCAATTATTAAAATGCTAAAAATGATTTGCTATTTTAAAAATTTTGTTAAATTTTTTAAATTATCAAAAATTATCATTTTCAACAGTTCCTAACAATATTATTAATTAATTTAGAGAATAAAATATGATAAAATAAAACAAGAAAGGAACGATAATCATGGCAAATAAAGTATTAGTAATTTATGGAACGGTTAGTCCTAATGAAAAATCATATTCAAAAGCTTTAGCAGCTCGTTTTCTTAAATATTATCAAGCAGCAAATGCAAACGATGAAATTATTCTTTTAGATTTAAACGAAACCCCAATGGCCCTTAAAACACTTACGCGTGATAATTTTGGCACTTATTTTAATGCAGAGGATACTGATGTTTATATTAATCAATTAAAAGAAGTGCAAAAAGTTATTGTTGTATGTCCAATGAACAACTTTAATGTTTCTGGCTTAATGAAAAATTACTTAGATCATGTGTTAGTTGCAGATAAAACATTTTCATATAAATATGCAAAAAAAGGTGATGCAATCGGGTTATTAACAAATTTAAAAGTACAAATTTTAACAACTCAAGGAGCTCCTTTTGGTTGATATCCATGGGGAAATCACACCGAATATTTAAAAGGAACATGAGAATTTGTTGGTGCTACTGTTAATAAACCAATTCTTGTTGCAGGAACGAAAGTTGCTCCAACCAATGTCCTAAGTCCAGATGAGTTAATTGACCAATATGATGAAGAAATTCAAAAAGTTGTTAAAACATTTTAATAAATAATAATTAAAAATAATATTTAAAGAAAATTGCAATGAAAAGAATCGAATTTATTAATAATTTAAAAGTTATTGCTAATGAATATGCAGATTTTAAAGCAGAATTAGATGAAAAATATAAAATATAGCAAAAAGTTATCTCAAATGATAATAATCTAAAAGAAATAATAATCTTAGAAGAACTATCAGACATTAAAAATTTTTATAATGAATTATTTAATGGGGTAGTTTTACAATATTTTCACAATTATAAAGATAAAGAAAATATTGTAATCTGAAACTGATAGCAAAAATGAAAACATATTACAAACAGGTAATTCAATCTTTTATACAGGGGTAATAAAACATGTCTCAAATGTAGTATATAAATCAGCAAGATTAGAAAAATTAACTAAAGAACAAACGATAAAAATTTATAAAGAACATATTGCAACACAGTAAGAACAAAACCAAGAAATTGAAAATAAAAGATAAAAAGAGCAAAGTGCTCTTTTTATTTGTTTAAATTTAGTTAAAAAATAAATTTAAAAACTGCTAGTTTATACTAGCAGTAGTGTAAATAATAAATTTGGGCCTTGTCTGTTTTTAATAATAAACTAATAACTTATTGTGCTCAAACAGAAGTTATAATTTGAGGAACTACTTCAATTAAGTTAATACCAACACTATTACCCTGATCATATGATGGAATATTTCAGACATATCATTGTGCAATTAATAATGCAGCAACAATTCCCGCGACAGTTACAATTTCTGGGATTGTGCTTAATAAGGCTGCAATAACTCCGCCAACTTATCCTAAATCATTTTGAACTTTGGTTAATAAAGCATGATTTAAGTATAAGTGTGAGTAAACAAAATAATAATCCCATTTTTTAAATTTTTAATATTTGTTAGATTAATATTTGATTTATTATTTTGATAAAATTGTTGATATGTTATTCCTAGTTTTTCCTCGGTTTTATATTATGTGCAGTTTTATTGTATGTATTATTGAAAAATGTTGTATTCGATAATAATAATGCCGGGGTAGTTGCCAACGTAATTGATTCAACACCAACTAAGATATTTTTATAACCAAACATTATTAATAATCTCCTGTAAAAATATCTATATTGACACCGTAAATATTATTTACACTTTAATTATATCCTTATCATTTTATGGCACAATTAATTTAGTGATAATTATTAAAATATCAATTTTTTTCCCATTTTTAAGCTTAAAATTGTAAATAATTTGCCTTTTAAAAAAATAAGTTATATTTACTTCCTAAATTATAAGTGAAAGTATAAATATTAAATTTTAAATATTAGGATAATTAATGCAAATAAAATTATTATCTAAATCTTTTTTGTTTATCCTAAATTTGGTATAATTACTTTAGTTAAATGGGTGATTAGATGGAAAATAACAAGTTTAATTATTATAATTGAGCAAATAACAAATGAGGGAAAAAGTGACAAATATCACAAGAAACTAAGCAACGGTTATTAACTTTATTGGGAAAAATCCACTATGTGCCATTATGAAAACCAGTTGATATTACAATTGACTTAGATACTCAACAGTTAATTATTCCAAAAAATCTTGCTTTTTTAGCACAAAAATATCAATTACCACAAACAACATATTATCTTTTTAAATATAATAATATTAATAACATTATGCTAGAATGTAATTACATTATTAGTAATTATTCAAAAATTATTGAAGCTAAAATTGATCAAAATTTTGTTTCATTAAAATGAACATTATCATATGGTGCTTACTTTTTTAAAGAAATTACTAATTATATCCTGGCACAAGATACAATCTTAGAAACTTATCGGGAAACAAAAAATCGAAAGCAACGATTATTATTTCGTTTTCAAAACCAACGTGCATTTAAGAAAAGTAAATGAAAGGAAGAATAAATTTTAATGAAAATTCGGTTAGACCAGTTAATGGTTAATAATAATTTAGCTCCTTCACGTGAAAAAGCTAAAGCAATGATTTTAGCAAACAATGTTTTAGTTGATAATGTCCCAGCTTTAAAACCAGGTGAACTAGTAAAAGAAAATAGTATTATTAAATTACGTGGTGAACCATTAAAATATGTTTCCCGAGCAGGGGAAAAGTTAGCCAAAGGTTTAACTGCTTTTAATTTAACCGTTAAGAACCTAGTTTGCCTTGACATTGGTGCTTCAACTGGTGGTTTTACCGATTGTTTATTACAAAATCATGCTAAAAAAGTTTATGCTGTCGATGTTGGGACAAACCAATTAGCTTGAAAGTTACGCAATAATCCACAGGTTGTTTCATTAGAGAAAACTAATTTTCGATATGTTACTAAAGCATTATTTGCCCCTGATGAAATTGAATTTGCTTGCTGTGATGTTTCTTTTATTTCATTAGATAAAATTATTCCATCTTTAAAAGATATTTTATTATTAAATCATTATGCTTTTTTCTTAATTAAACCACAGTTTGAGAATACAAAAGAAGCTGTGAAGAAAGGAAAAATTAATCATAAAGCAACTCACTATGATGTTATTAAAAAAATATTTACTTTAGGTATTAATAATGGTTTCAGTGTTATCAATTGTGACTATTCTCCAATTTTAGGAAATAAAAAGAAAAACATTGAATTTATTTGTTTATTACAACGAACAGTAAATCCGATTAATTATATTGCCGACGAAGTTATAGCAACAATAATTGAAAATACTTGAAATACTTTATTATCATAATAATATTTTAGTATATAATACTCTTATAAAAGAAGGGAGGAAGCAACTTTTATGGCAGTAGGAAGAATGAGCGGCGATGTTAAAAATTTGCTTGCAAAAGATCATCTTCAAGTTGGTGACAAAGTATCATTTAAAGCTGATATGGTTGATTGACAAGATTTTGAATTAGCAACCATAATAAAAGAATATAAAGTTATTTCCGCAGTACCCAGTATAGATACCAGTGTTTGTTTAACACAAACAAAACAATTTAATGAAACAATTATTAGTAAATATCCTAATTTTCAATTAATAACAATTTCACGTGATTTGCCATTTGCTTTGAAACGAGTATGTGAAGCTTTTATTAATTTAAACCATATTCTATTATCTGATACTAATTATCGTGAATTTGGAACACAAACAAAATTATACTTTCCATTTAATAACTTATTAGCACGAAGTGTAATGGTTTTAGATCAAGACAATAAAATTATTTATTTACAAATTGTTTCACCAACTTCTTCTGAACCAAATTATGAAGAAGTTTATCAATTTTTAGATACTATTTAAAAATAAAAACTTGTAATGAAATAAAAAAATGTTTCTTTTAACTAAATATTTCCAGTTAAAAGAAACATTTTTAATTTAAATATTGAGAACATTCAATATTTGAAAAATAATATTTATTTAACTTAATTTGTTAAATTGTTCTTATAAAAAAGATATTATTGAATTACAAGCAATAGCATTACTTGCTCCAATTGCCGAAAAACTAATTGCTCCTAGAATTGCTAAAATTTTTTTCATTTTTTATATGTTTCCTTTATATTCAATTAATATTATCGATAATCTTATTGTATTTTTTTCAAGTTTAAACTTAAATTAAATAATTATAAATTATTTTAAATAAAATAAGTTATTTTTTTAATTTTTAACATAAATTACCAAATTATTTCATCAAACCCTTAATAATCAACATTTTTGAAAGGAATAACATTGTTAATTTTTACTAAAAAATATATACTAAAATTTGTATTAACCCTTAAAGATAAGTTTTATCATTCATCGGCATTAATGTTTTTACTATTGGCGCCGATAATTTTTTGATAAGAGAGGTGTTTATTACAATTATTTTATGAAAGGAGAACACAAAAACTATGGCTTTCGAAAATAACAATTCAACTGAAACAAAAAAAAGATTAGCAATGCCAGATAGTGTCTTCATTGGCTGCGAACAACATGCTGAAGAATGTAAAAAATGTGCTGCAATGCAAGAATCACAAAAATCAATTTTATCATGCCAAATGTGTGAACAACCGGTTTTTTTCTGTCGCTCAAAACCTTGTGAGTATAAATTGCATTGTATCAATCCGGATTGTATTAAATCAAAACATAACTTTGTTTTTGTTGGCAAAAACAATATTAATAAAACAAAAAAATATTATGATCAACAATTACAAAAATAATTTAGGGAAAACTAATACTTAAACCTTCTTTCTCAAGAAAGTTTTTAATTTCTTAAATTTAGTATAAAATTTTTTTATAAAATGCATTTTGTAATCGAAGTGCAACGAATCAACTTTGAAAAGAGTTGATTTTTTAATGGAAAGAAAACATTATTTTATTTTGCGTTTTTTAGTAATTAAGTATGGAAAAGATAATATTATTAATATTGTTAATAAGATTACAAAACAGAAGATGACATTCGTTTTATTCGACGTTTAACACGTGTTTTATCAGAATGGGGGCAAACAGTTGAAAGTATTATTAATCAGTATTTAACAACAGTAAAAATAATGCATGAGTACTTTGTTGAGCAAAGTATTAAATATGCCGATATTATTGTACCATATTATGAAGAAAATGAAATTGCAATTGATATTATTGCAACAAAAATTAAGGTGTTATTACTTGATAAAAAATAAAAAATCCCATTATTATTGCTTTTTTTAAGGTATAATAATGATTGTTGTAATTAAAAAACAGAGAGGAACAGAGAGAACACCATGAATGAAGAAATTTTGTTAACTAAAGAGGGAATTAAAGACTTACAAGAAGAATTAGATAATTTAATTAATGTTATTCGTCCCGAAGTTATTGAAGAGTTAAAAGAAGCTCGTGCACAGGGAGACTTATCAGAAAATGCTGATTATGATGCAGCACGAAACCGTCAAGCAGAAGTTGAAGGACGAATTAAAGAAATTGAATCACTATTAACAAAAGCAAAAGAAATTAAGGAAGTTAAATCAAAAACAGGAATTATTAAATTGGGAAGTACAGTAACATTTACTAATTTATTGATTAATAAAAAATATGAATTAAAAATTGTTGGTGCTGTTGAAGCTAATCCTTTTGAAAATACAATTTCAAATGAATCACCAATTGCAAAAGCTATTATTGGCAAAAAAGCTGGAGATTTAGTTGAAATTAAGGGAATTCAAGAACCTTATAAAGTTAAAATTTTAACTGTAGAATAAATAATAAAAAAAACAATTTTGTATTGACATTGTCAATATTTTTTTTTTTTTTTTTTGCTAAAACAAAAATGATGTTCCAACTGAAATTTATATTTTAGAAGATTATTAACTGTAATAACACATTAATAGCATTTTTAACTTTTATCATTGTATTACTCAATCCAGTTCAAATAGAATCCATGTTATCTGAAATAGTAAAGTATCTGTACCTAGAAAATTAACAGCTGTTGTATTATTTTTTCCATACTTAGTTACTAAAAACCGCAAAATAAAATAATGTTTTCTTTCTGACAAAAATCAATTCCTTTGTTATTTTATTGAACTTTATATTATAATTTACAAAAAATATTATTAAATATTTAAAAACGGAAAATTATTTTCTTTGTTTTGAGGATATCATAGAATTATCTTAGTGTTGTCTAAGAAAGGAAGGAGTATAAAAAAAATGAAAAAACTTTTAAGTTTTAAGTACATTAACAATTGGATCAACTGCTATTTCAACAGAATATGCAATGTATACTTACAATTTAGAAAATAATAGTAAATTATCAGGAGAATGAAATTATGGCGGAAAATAATTTTATTGAAAGGATAATTATTTAATTACTAATGTTAGGAAACCAAAATTAAGAAATTTTATTCCAGTAATTTATGATACTGAAGTACAAATGAGGAAGATAAAACTGCTTTAGAACAAAGTAAAAAAGTTCTTGAAGTATAAATTACATATGATGCAACAAGTCACAATACTAGTCTTAAAGCAGAGATAGAACTAAAAAAACTAAAGATTAATAAGTTAACAAAATAATCACAAGAAAAAGTTTATACTTTGGAAATGGAAGTTACTTAGTTAAAAGCGAAGTTAGCAGATAGTGAACAAAATAAACTTTCTTTAGAACAAAAAAAAAAAAAAGCTTGAATCTAATTTTAGATAAAGTTATTGAGGAGAAAAATGCTTTAGAAGGTGACTTTAAAAGCGGCACAAGAAAAAGTTACTGCATTAGAAGCATAATTTGCTGATTTGAAAACTAAGTTAAAAGGTAGTGAGTAAGAGAAAGTTAATGAGTTAACAGAAAAAGCACAAGGATAATTAATAAAAAAGTTGCAAAAATAATGTTGTAACTTTTTTATTCAAATTGAAAGAAAAAAAGAAATGAAAAAATATTATCATTATATGGAATGATTAGTATTATTGGACATAGTATTTCAACTTCAATTGTAAATATTTCACATCAAAATCAAGATAAAAATATTATTATTATTTCATAAAATGAAGAACAAAATAAAGCAACTAAACAATTTGGAATAAAAATAGAATATAAAAATATAAATGAAGATTCAAAACCTAATGATTATTATAAAAAAAAAAAAAAAAACAATAAATTTAAAAAAATAACAAAGTAATGATGGAGTAAAATAAACGTTTGATGATACCTTATTTTAATAAATATTTATTTACTAAAATAAAATTTCTAAGAAAAAGATAAATTTATGTTTTTTAATTAATTTAATTATAACATAAAAGTAATAATTTACAATAAAAAAATAATAATTCGCAAATTATTTAATAAATTTATTTTAAATCATTGATTTTTACTTTAAATTAAAATAATAATTATATTTTTTTTTATTTTTTTGTTTAATTTATTAAGATAAAACTCAATTAAATTAACACCATTTTCTTTTGCCATTTTTTATTGCAATCATTTTTTTAAAAACTTTTTTACTATATGATTTAGCACTATATCCTTTTAATAATTTTACATTATGCGAAATTTGTGGTTCAGTATAAGACCCTATATATCAATCCTCTTTATAAATTTTAATACCCTCAGAATTATTTTTGATATATTTAATGAAATCTTTGATTTTATCTTTTTTATCTTTTAAGAATGGATATTCTTTAATATTTTTTCTTGTAATTATTTTTTTTAAATATTTTATTGTTTCATCAGGATTGCCATTTTTAAATAATTTATTCATATCTAATTATGAACAAATATTATTTGTTTAATTAGAAATGAAATTATTATCGTTGAAACAACAAAAAAATTTAACTGATGGTGGCGCTTGATTTGTTGGGTTGTTAATCTTAATTTCTTTTTTTGATATTATTAAAATTAGTTTAGATAGTTATCAGATTGCACAAGAAACAAAAAGATAAAATAATTTTTTACAGTAATTAAATAACAATGATGATAAAATAAGAATAAGACATAGTAGTTAAATTTTATATGTATAATGTTTAATTATAATAAAAATAATTTTTATTTATTTTAAAAATAAAAAACAAAAAAATTATTATAATTTTAACAATTTTAAACATTTTGTATTATACCACATACATTTTAAAAATTACAAGAAAATAACAAAAATAATAAAAATATTTATTTATAATATAAAAATATCATAAAATAAATAAATAAAAAATACAAAATTAAACAAACTAAAAATTAGTTTAAATACAAAAACTTAATAATTTAAATTTTAAAAAACCGAATTCCTAACTCAACATCCGACTTATGTTTTGCTCTTTTACCTTCTGCTGTTCGTTCTACTGATTTTGTTTTTTAAATTTCATAATCCGTTATATCTTGAAAAATCCCAATTCGCATAATAAAAAACGATTAAAAAAATTAAACCCTTTCTTAATAACTGGTTTTTTCAATGAAATTGGAATAATAATTCCACTTGCTAACTGGTTAATATTATTTCAAATCATACCCTCACGCTGAGCAGTAAACAACGCACGATTACCAAAATGTCTCGCTAAAACAATTCACGGTTATTTTACCACTATGAACTTTTTTCTCATCGTGAGGACTAGTTTCATCAATATACAAATAACTTTCATCAAATAAAATAACACTATCATCGGGTGGAACTGGTTTTGTTCTATCTGTAAAATCTAAATTTTTAAATGTTAAAACTTTTACTTTATCATCTTCTAACGGATAATTACTATAAATTTTATCTGTCAATAATTTTATAACTTGCAATAAATAAGTTAAAAGCAATGTTTTTCCAGTTCCTAATTTACCAATAATTACCGACAACGAATTATCTCAAATAAATTGAACTAACCGAAAAGCGTTTAACTGATAAAAAATATTTTTTCACAATCATCACACAAAATAAACACACTGCAAAGCAAACAACAATCAAAATACTAAACCAACACAATACAAAGAAATTATCCAAAATAATAAATTAACCAAACTAAACAAAAGCATTGAACCACTAATATAACAATAGTTTTTAAAGAAAAATATAAACTTTTTCATTATTTAAAATACCCAACTATCTTAAAAACCATTCACATTAAAAACCAAGTAAAAGACCAAATCACAATTCAAATACCAACCATTAAAGTTAAATATTCATTTTGTGTTAAATTCCACATTGTAATACTTTCAACATTCGTTTTATCTATAAACAAAAATATATGAATAAAAAACTCTTTTAATTTAATTCAATCATTTTGCATATTTAAAAACTCCACATTTTTTGAATAAGTTTAAAAAACATTCCAAAAAACAAAACAATAAATAACACAAACGATATAATATATAAAAACTCAGGACCATTTGCACCAATAATATAACTAACAAATTGAACTCAATAATCATATAAACTCATTTAATTTAAATCTTCCAAATCTTTAATTAATTGTTGCTCTTTTTCAACAGTTCAATTTATTAAATTATTATTGTTATTATTTGCTTTTACTTTTTTAGGTTCACTTGAAAATAATGCTTCTTTCATTTTAGTAAAATAATTTTGTTTATATTGATTATATAAATTGATTAATTCTGTTCCAGTTAAATATTTTCAAATATTTCGCTTTAAATTTTCATCATACTTTATAATAGGCTAAGAATTATCATAAATCAAACCGATTGCTACTTGCTCTAAATGTTTTTCACTCGAATAAATAAACTTATTACTCAACCAAAAACCAATATGGCGATTATGATTGGGTAAATTAATAAAACTTGCTTTATCTGTTGTAAAAGGGATAAATTCCTTACTAATAAAATAATTTTCTACATTCTGATTTTTCTTAATATAATTACTCAATTTTATCAACTCCTTCAATTTGTCAATATTGAATTAATTTTTCTTTTTCAACATCAAAATCCACCTTACATTCAAAAATATATTTCATATACATAATATTCGAAAAAATAATACTTATAAAAGCAAATACAGACATAATAATTTCAAAGAATGGAAAATCTTTACCATAACTTAATATTGAAATATAAATAAAAAAACTTAAAATAAATAAATTAATAATATGTCCAAAAAAACAAATCAAATTTAATCAAAAAATATCATTAATAAAATTTTTATTTATTTTTTTATATTCCTTAGTTGTTTTAAATTTCATATCCATAATATAATCTCCTAACTAAATATTTGTTTAATAAACAATGTTATAAATAATGTTTATATAATGTTTATTTATTGTAATAAACACTGATTATTAACAATGTTATAAATAATGCTAATATATTGTTTATTTAATGTTTAATAAACACTGTTAATAAACATTGTTAAATATATAAAATAATAAAAATTGGCACACTGAAAATAACTATTAAGAACTTTAATAGTAAATATAATAAGTTCATTTTTCTATTTAATAAATTCATTTTTTACATCAAATCACATATAAAAAATAGTGTGCCACAGTTAAAATATATGATAAATAATAAATACTAAAATTCTTTAACCATAAAACGGAAAAAGCTTAATACTTTAATAATCAAAAAAATTGCAAACGGAATTAAAATAATTCACGCATCGCCTAAAAAAACCATTATCTCAGGTAAAATATTTGTTATACCTTCTTTAACTTTTCATAATGCACTAGTTAATCCAGTTCAAATACCAGTCATCCCCTCAGTCATAGTTTTAGGTGTATTTGCTAAAAAATTAACTGCTGTTATTAAATACATATCTAACATTATTTTTTATCCTTCTTTCTTTCAATTATTTTTTTATCTTTTTTCTTTCCTCGAATTTGTTTAATTTTTTGAAAAATTGATAAACCAATTCAAGCAAAAATCCCCAATAAAATAATAATACTAAATATTATTGTTAATCAAGTTGGCACAATATAACTCCCTTCTAAAAAATTAAAAAATTGAAATTTGCAAACTCGCTCCGCTCGCTGTCTCTTCGCTCCATTAAAAAACATTATTGAATAAATTATTCCGCTAATAAATTACGCGGAATAATTTATTCTTTTACTTTTTAATTTCAATATCTTTTGCAATCTTATTAACAGTATTAATAACATTATCTTTACCATACTTTTTTACTAGCGACTGCAAAATAAAATATTGCTTTGTTTGCATAATTTCAACTCCTTAAATTAAAAATATTAAAAAAATTTACTTTCCAAAACTGTAAAAACCAAAAATACAAAATGTATGTGGTTTCTACACAATTTTAAACATTTTAATATTTGTCATTGATAATTAAGACAAAATACGATATAATAATTTTAGTTGTAAATAAACAATTTTTAGAAATTAAATATGAAAATAGAGGTGGAAAATAAATGATCGGCGTAATTTCAACAGCATATTTCACAATGAAAGATAAGCACAGTATTAAAACAGTAAAAAAATATTGGTGAAAGAACTGTGTAATTCAACATGTTAAATACCATGGAAAAACTTTCATTATAGCAACAGTAGGATATGGTAAAGCAAATGCTGCAATGGCAATTACTTACTTATTAGAAAAATATCCTGGTTTACAAACAATTTTAAATGTAGACTTAGCATTGTCAACAAACGATAAACATGACACAGGAGACACAACAATATCAACAAAATTTATTTATCGTGATGCTGACTTAACAGTTTTTAAAGATATTAAATATGGACAAATTGTTAATGAACCTGAATCATTCCAATTCGATGGTGAATTCGCTAAAGTTGTTAAAGACTTTAAATTAGGGTTAACAGAAGGAGTCACTGGAACAGCAGATATGCTGATTTATAACTCAAAACAATTTAAGGAAATGGTTGATAAATATGGGCATACTATTGATGTAATTGATACTGAAGCAGGGGCAATTGCACAAGTTGCTAAAAAATCAAGTATTAATTATATTGCTTTAAAAATTATTTATAATAATGCATTATCACCATGAGATAATGATCCAATTCATAAATTTAAAATGTATGAAACAGTTAATACATTAAAATATTTATTAAGAAGATTATTTAACTTATTAAGCTCAAATTATATTATTGATTTATCACAATCTTCACAAGATGATTTAGATTCAATTAATGAATTATTTGAAATTAAACATGACCAATGAATTAAATTATTTAAACCAAATACACATAAAGTATTATCAGGGTTTGGGCCTTCATTAATGTTAGTTGATAAACAAGAAAAAACTCCTGTTGCATTAGATATTATTCAAGTAATGCGTTCAAAAACAAAAGAAGCAGAAGGACCAAGTAAAGTAATTTTAGGGGAAGATGAATGAAAAAATGCTCCTAAAAAATGATTACGTAAATTATTATTTTTAGAACAAGTTCGTTTCAATGATGATGAATTATTATGAAATAAATCAGCAAAATATGATTTAAATAATGAAAAATTATATAAAATTGAAACAGTTGCAAATGAAATAGCAGCAACAATTGCTGAAAAATGTCAAGATAAATCATCATATACATATAATGGTGCAACAGTACAACAAAAATACTTATTAGTAAATTGTGATGCAAAAGTTTCGTTTTACATTACCCATAATCAATCACATGAATTTGTGGAAGATAAAAACTTTGGAACACAATTAGTAAGTAATGAATTTGTTAAATACTTAAATGAATCATTGAAAGATGTTGACTCACCATATCAACAAATTGTTGTTTATATGACAATTCCAGCATTAGATTATCGAAAAATTCCAGTGTTTATTCCTTCAAACAAAGGAGCAAACAGAGGTGTTAAATTTGGAACTTTAAACCAAAAGTTACAACGAGATTATACTGTAGTTGATATTACAAGAAATGATTATGATCCAATCAAAGTTGGTTCATTCAAAGTTACAATTCGTTTAAAAAGTGAATAATTAATTAATTTTATTAAAAAACAACCAAAAGGTTGTTTTTTAATTTTTAAATAATGTTATACTTATTAGTAATAATTAAGGTTAAGAAAGGGGATGGAATAACAAAAAATGGTTAACGAAGAAGAAAAAAGCTTAACAGCAGAAGGATATAGTAACAACACTGGAGTTAACCCTGATAGTATTACAAACAAACCATCAGATTTTTATCCGAAAGAAAAAACAACGGAAAGAAAAACCCGTAGTCGTGAACGGATTTCACGAAAAGAATTTAATTTACGTTTTAAAGATTATTTTAAATCACGTTTATTCCGTGATTATGCTTATATTATTTTTGCTGCTTTTTTAGGAATGGCTAGTTATGATTACTTTATTGCAGTAACAACAAGTAATGGAATTACTCCAAGTGGAATTGGAGGGATTGCCCGTGGAATTGCGGTTGGAATTTGACCAAACCAAGATCAGTTACAAATGCAAACAAGTATGTACTGAGTTTTTTATTTTGTGTTTAATATCCCATTATTTATTTTTGGTGTAATTAAAGTTGGACTTCGTTTTTCTCTTCGTACAATTGTTTATATTGGTTTGCAAAATGGTTTTCACTTTGTATTTGCTTATATCCCAATTATTAATCCGCAAAAATTATTTTTTATTGTTAATTATAATAGTTTAAATATTTTTAGTAATTATGGTGGAATGTACCAGATTTGATTATATGTTTTTGCAGCGGTAGCAGGAATTTTAAATGGAATTGCTTATGGTTTAGTTTATAAGGGGGGAGCATCAACAGCTGGAACTGATTTTGTTTTTGCTTATTATTCAGCTAAAAAGAAAATTTCAATTGCTAATTATAATCGAATTGTTAATTATATTATTATTGTTGTAATGTTAGCAATTTACACAACATTATTAAGTCGTAGTGAATTAACAAGTATTTATTTTGGAAAAAACTGAGCAGCACATATTGATCAAATTCAACGCCTTGGTTTTAAAATTGATGATGGTGGTTTATATGGTAGTGATTTCACTAGTCATAAAATTAAATACTTCTTTGGTCCCGCCTTATTTGCTTCATATTTATTTGTCGTAGTACAAGCAATTACAATTGATATTATCTTCCCGAAATTTAAATATCGTAGTTTAATGGTTATTACTTCAAAAGCAGATGCTATTGTCTCAGGGTTAAAATATGTTCATTATCCTAATGATATTATTCGTTTACCAGCACGTGATCATTATGAAGGCAATGATCTTAATAATGAAGTTATTATTGTTTCCACTTCATTTTTAGAATATAAGAAAATTAAAGCTGCGATTATTGTTTCTGATCCAGAAGCTAAAATTTTAGCTCATAAACTAGACAAACTTATTGCTAATTATAAAGTAGATAAATATTAATCTTTTTGGCTGTTATGTATTATTTAAGGGTTTTAATTAATATCTTAGAAATTGTGGAATAAAAAATACTACTTACTTATTTAGAATGTATTACTTTTAATTTTATTGTCAATATATTTTTATATTTTTTTAAATTTTTCCATGACAAAAATACATTTTTATTAAAGTTATTTAATTTATTAGATAAAATTAAAATGAAATGTGTAAAATGAAGTGTAACAAATCTTTACTAATTAAATAATATAATAAAAAATAAAAAAATCAACAATAAATTTAAAAAAATTAAAAATATTTTTAATTTTTCTTTATATTTTACATATATTTACACACTAAAAAATAATTAGAAAATAATTTTCTTAATTCACTATTCATATATTTAATTAAAGGTTAAAATAGAAGATTGATGGTTTTTACCAACAACAGTATCCATTTTAAATCATCCAACATTAGAAAGTTTATTTTAAATGTTTCAAATTGATTTAAAATTAGTTAATTGACCGCGATTATCTTTTTTTTCCTTTTGTTTTAATTTTTTTACCACTATAACATAAATTTTCCTTTTTTAATCCAAATTCACCTAAACAAATTCATTTATACAATGTTTTAACAGAAACCGGAAATTTAACTTCAAATTTCAAAAAATAATGATAAATAAATTCTTTCGGAGAATCATGATATTTACTAAGTCTAATTTTCATAAAATTAATCTGTTCTTCTCTAAAATTACATCTTTTATTATTCTTTTTTCTTTTCTCATAATACATTTTATCTGACTTATAAGGACTATATTCTTCAATCGTTTTAAAACTATTAATTTCTCGTAAAATAGTACTACTATGTCTATTCAAACATTTAGCAATTGCAAAAATATTCTGCTTACCATTATTTTTTAAAAACATTTTTGATAATAATAAATAATTGCTCTAATTTAACCTTATCCATAAAACTTAAATGACTATACATAACATTTATATACCTTTCATTAACTTATAAAATTTTTAATATTTAATACGAATAATTAATATATAATTGATATATAATAAAATCAATTATATATAAAACAATAAAAAAGAACAATATATATGAAAAAATTACTTAGCATATACTAACATATAATATTATTCGACAAGTTTTTTTTGTATTTCGTTAACTCAATGTAAAATAAAGGATGAAGTAGGACAAAAAAACCGACCCTTATTGGGTTGGTTTTTTTATTTAAAAACAACCATAAAAAGGAGATGAAAAAAATATGTCTAAAAATACTATTATTAAATGTAGTAAATGTGGAATACCAAAGCAGTTTCATACAGTTAACCATCGTGAAAAAACAGAATGATTTGAAGATGTTTATTACACTGAATATTAAAATTTTGTTTTTTTAAAAACCTTAAATTTTATAAAACAACTCTAAAAATTAAATATATTGGCTCTACAAGTGTTTAATTTAAAATTACATATTTTTTTAGGGAAGGTTCTCCAACAAGGCATTTCCGCCGGCATGAAACCATTAGAGCTGTTAACTTGTTTTTTTGCGATTTTGTAAATTAATGACTTTGATTAAGATAGACGCGTAGTGGTGCATTCATAACTATTAATTGCAAGGATAAAAATAAAATCGTGTGCGTAGAGGTTAAATAACTTTTAAGAACTGGGTAAGGATTTCTTAATTAATCTACTAGTGGGGACTTGATGAGGAGGTACTTAATACTACAAGTAACTACAAAATGTAGAACATTGTAGTACTTTGTAGTTAATTGTAAAAAGGAGAATTTAAAAATGACTATGAAAAAGAAACTTTGTTTAAAAAAAAGATATTGGGGTTATTGCTTTACATGTAATAAAGAAAATGAAGAAGAAATTGAAAATAGATTGATTAAATACACACTTGGACAAGATGAAATTACCCACGAACATTGAGCATTAAATACTAACTACACTTGTAATTTTATCGTGAATATCTATGGCGCTACTTACTTTGAATAAATTAAAGAAACTGTTCCACTATACTTATTTGGATTTCCAGTTGCTAATGCGCCAGTAGATGTAATATTAGTGAATGTTGCATCTCCAGTTTGATAACTAGTATTTTTTGTTTTAATAGCAGTTTCTAATTCTGCTGTTGTTGGTGTATTGCCTGCCATTGTTATTTGACCTAAATTAGGTTGTGTAATAACTGTTGATAAGGGTTGTAAATAATTATGTTTAATAATTGCTTTGGGTTCAACTACTGCTCCACCTAATTCTAAAATTCTTTCCATAATTAAAGTATTACCCATACCAGTACCTAAACCAGCAGGACCAATTCTTAATGGGGTATGGTCTTTTTTACGCAAAATTAATGGGTCATATTTTTTGCTAAATTTAAAGGCGATTGCATTAACACCATTTGGTAATAGGCTAATTGTTCCTTCTGAACCATCTTCATTAATAATTGGTAATTTTTTAGGAACCATATAGTATGTTGTTCCTTCAACGGTTTTCATTGCTCCACTTGTTGAAATTACACTGTTAATTTGGTCATTTGCTCCAAGTTGTAACTGTAATTTATTACGAATTCCACGGATAAAATTTGCTGAACCCAAGACAACTGTTTCTGATGGAGTAAAACCATTTTCATATATTTTATCCATAATTTCATCATGGATTTGTAAAGCATTTGTATCATCTGCTTTATTTCCTTTAATAGTTGTAACTTCTCCTTTATTAATAATTTCTAAAATTTTATTACGTTTATAAGCAACTTCAGTATCAATTGCTTGTTCAATATCAGCAGCTCAAAGATTAGGGTTAAAATCACTTTCTATGGGGTCTAATTTACGAGTAAAAAGTAAAATTGTATCTAATACAACAGTTCCATCCTCAAATTCTACTGCTGAATATTTTAACAAATTATCATCTGTATTGAATACTTGCCCATCTTTTCCTAAACCTTGTTTATATTTAATATTTTTCTTTATTTTATATTTTAAACTAAATTTATTTGAATCTAGTCAAGCAAATAATGCTTCTCAGCTTAATTTTTGTTGATAAGTTTTTAAGTATCATTGTTCAAATGTTTCTTTATCATTAACTGTTGCTTGGTTTACAATATCACCAAAAATTCTTTGTGGATTTTGTGCCATAATTTTATTCCTTCTTTCTATTTATTAAATACATTGTCTGTATCTAAAATATTGTTTTGTTTTTCTTTTGTTTTTGGTATTCCACCAGTATTAACTGTTTGTACCTTAATTAATTCATCATAAACACTTTGCAATTGTGTTTTGATAACTTCAATATCATCAGTAATGTCATAAGATTTTAATAAAACATTCTTAAATTATTCATTATCAGTTAAAGAATTAATAAAATCAATTATTTCAATTTGTTTTAATTGAATTGTTTGTTGTTCAATTTGTGAAGTTAATTCATTATTTTTTGTTTGTAATTCGGTTAATTGTTGATTACTATTTTCTAAATTACTTGCATTAAATTCTTCAACTTCATCAGTATTTTCTAAAATAATTTCAGCAGTTTTAATATCTAAGCTGCCATCTTCATTTTTAATTGGTTCATTATCTTCATTGATAAGAACATATTTTACATTTTTTAATGCCATTGATTTTTACTCCTATTTTTTAATATTTGTATTTGTTCTTTTTCTAATAGCTTTTTGTATAATTTCAAAACTATCTACCCTAAAAGATAAAAAATAGCGTTTAGTTTTTATATTTAACTGATTAAAAACTGAGCCTTTAATTTTTATTTCATCATCTTTTTTTAATTTCAAAAACTCATTTAAAATCAATGGATTATATATTGATAATGTTAAATAATTTAATCCCTCTCATTTACATTTAGCAGAGCAAGCATCAACTTCAACACCCCCCCCCGCAACCAGTTCCTTAATTTTAGTTTTAATCGGATTTTCATGTAATCTAACAGTTAATTCTAATTTATTAACTTTTTTATTTTTTATTTTAGGTTTATTAGTTATTGATTTTTTAGATAAATTACTTTTTGTTTGTGCCATTTTTATTAACTCTGTAGTATACAAGGCCTAGGAAAAGGTGGCCAAGTATTTAATACCGATGATAACTTATTAAAATACTCAACTGTTAAGTTTGAAGATGCTCTACTCCTTGTTTAAAAAATTCAATAATTGTAAAAATAAAACTAGTCAAAAATACTAAAACAACTAAACCAAAAAATGAATTTTATTTTTAACCGTGTTTTTAAAATTGTTTTTAAATAATAACTTAAAACCTGTCATTTTTCCACATTCTTTCTTCTTCTCTTTTGTTAATATTTGAATTTAGTTAAAATAAAGATTAGGTGGTGTTGTTTGTTTTTTAAATTGTGTTAATAATTCTGTTTTACGAAGATTATCAACAACCGTAGTTCTTGCTTGATTAATAGAACCAAAGTTAAAATTATAACCGTGATATTGGCCAATTATAATATTGTCATTTACTTTAAAATCAGATAAGTGTGGCAGATTATTCGGTGTAATTCTTCATTGGGAACTAATATCACTAATTGTTAATGTTTTAAAAATGGTTTTAAAGATATCATTATAGATATTAATTAATAATGTTTTATTTAAATTAATTTTAAGTTGATTAATTTAATCTTTTCTGATGTTTTTTAACAAAAATTAATAAGATAAAATTTATTAAAGTTATTAGTAAAAAAAACAATACCAAGAGGTAAGAAAACAGCTTTGCGCATAGTAAAATGTAGGTTATATGCTGCAAAAAAATTAAAAATTAAAATTAACAAGCATAATAGATTAATTCATTGTCAAGCTACAATTTTATCATTCTTTTTAAGAATAATTTTTTGGTAAATTTGATTAATTGTTAGTTTAATTTTTTCAATTTTTTTTCGTTAATCATTTTGA
This sequence comes from Spiroplasma kunkelii CR2-3x, assembly GCF_001274875.1. Classification (NCBI taxonomy): domain Bacteria; kingdom Bacillati; phylum Mycoplasmatota; class Mollicutes; order Entomoplasmatales; family Spiroplasmataceae; genus Spiroplasma; species Spiroplasma kunkelii. Next base: position 777,383 of record NZ_CP010899.1, on the reverse strand, counting down.
TCCTTTCATAAATAAGTTATTTTTTTATCTTATATATGATATTATAAAATTAATTAGAAAAAAAGGGAGACCTTAAAATGAAAGATTATAATTTAATTATAGGAAGTTATGTTAGTATGAGCAAACAGCAAAATTATTTGCTTGGTGCTTTAAATGAAAGTTTAAATAATAATGCTAATGCAATGATGATTTATACAGGACCACCCCAAAATACTATTCGCGTTAGTACGGAGCAATTTTTTATTCCAGAATTTTATCAACAATTAAAAGAACATCATTTTGATATCAATAATATTATTATTCATGCTCCTTATATTATTAATTTAGCAAACACAACTAATCCTAGTACTTTTGAAATAGCTGTTGAGTTTTTAAAAAAAGAAATTATTCGTGCTGATGAAATTGGAATTAAAACAATTGTTTTACATCCCGGAAACTCAGTTGGTGCACCAGAACAAGTTGGATTAGATCGCATTATTGAAGGATTAAATTTAGTTTTAACACCTAATCAAAAAGCAAAAATTGCTTTAGAAACAATGGCTGGTAAAGGAAGCGAATTAGGAACAAATTTTACACAACTAAAATATATTATTGATAATGTTAAATTAAATGATAAATTAGGAATTTGTTGAGATACTTGTCATATGCATGATGCTGGTTATTGCTTGACAGAAGCATTAGATGATATTATTATAAAATTTGAGCAATTAATTGGTTTAAACCGGTTATTATGTTTACATATTAATGACAGTAAAAATCCTTTAAATGCCCATAAAGATCGGCACGAAAACATTGGTTATGGTTACTTGGGATTTGAAACCCTTTTAAAAATAATTTATCATCCTAAATTAGATGGGATGATTAAGATTTTAGAGACACCATATGTAGGAGAAAAGAATCATGCATTTGCTCCTTATAAGGATGAAATTGCGATGATTAAGGCAAAACATTTTACTGACCCATTTCAACAAAATTCTAAAATAAAAATATATTTAGGAGAATAAAAATGTCCGCAAAGAAAATTATCGATAATTTGTATCTTGGTGATCGTCATAGTGTTCCACAAGATGCTGCGTTAGTAATTAGTTGTGCTGAAGAAATTTATCGCGAACAAATTCAAAAATATAATATTAAAAATGATAATCAAGAATATCTTTGAATTGATGACAAACATGTTTATTTTAATTTTAAGGATTATCCAACATTACAAGAATTAGATCTTAATATTGTAATTCAATCATTAAAGATTATTGATAATAATATTAAAAATAAAAAAATTTATGTTCATTGTGTTTGAGGAATTAACCGTAGTGCATCAATTGTTTTTATGTATTTAGTAGCAAAAGGATACATTAATAATGATGACTTTGATAGTGCATTGGAGCAATTTGAACGAATTTATCCCTATATCAATCCAAATCCAGGTTGGTTTGATTTTTTGCTAAATGAGTTTCCATATAGTCACTTAATTTCGAATTAAAAAAACTAGGTAATTAAGTAGTTTTTTTAACGTTTATTTTTACAACACTCACATTTTTTATTAACACAATCTGTACAAGAAATACAAATTAAGCAAGAACGACAACCAACTTTTGGTTTACTACAAGTACGACACGAAAAACAATCATGATTTTTTGCGGGACAACACATATTCATATCATTCACCTCTATTTTCTTTCCAATTTTTATTTTATCATAAAAGGTTTTATTATTGTTGAATTTTTTTTTGTTGTCATTCTTGATAATATTCATCAATTAATAGTTTTAATTCTGGAACAAGATCTTCTTGTTTACATGATTTATAAATTTTACCTTTTTTAAAAATAATTCCACCATTTTTACCACCAGCAATCCCTAAATCAGCTTGTTTAGCTTCTCCTGGGACCATTAACAACACAACCTAAAATGGCAATTTTTAATGGAATTTTTAAATCTTTTGTATATTCTTCTAATTCTTTTACAACGGGGAAAAGGTCATATTCTAAACGACCACATGTTGGGCAAGCAATTATATCAACAATGTTATCATAAAGTCCTAATGAATTTAACATTCGTTTACCAACTTCCACCTCTGCTATTGGATCAGTTGATAAACTAATTCGGATCGTATCACCAATACCATTAAAAAGAAGCGGTGACAAACCACTACATGATTTAATTGTTCCGGTATGATGACTACCAGCTTCAGTAATCCCTAGATGAAGGGGATAATTTCATTCTTTACTAGCTAAGGTATAAGCTTCAATTGCCATTAATGGTTCGGTTGCTTTTAAAGATAAAATAATATCATAAAAACCAAGATGTTCTAAAATTTTAATATGACGACGAGCACTTTCAATCATTGCTTTGGGAGTTCAACCATATTTATTTACAAGATCTAATGGCAAACTACCAGAATTAACCCCAATTCGGATTGGAATCTTTTTTTCAAGACATTTTTTAACAACTTTTTTTGTATTTTCAATACTTCCAATGTTTCCTGGGTTAATTCTAATTTTACTAATACCAGCATCAGCAGCAATTAAAGCAAATTCATAATTAAAATGGATGTCTGCAACTAATGGACAAGGAGAACGTTTAACAATTGTTTTTAAAACAGCAGCATCATCTTTTCCTAAAACAGCAATTCGAACAATTTCACAACCTTCTTGATATAGTTGTTTGATTTGCGTTAAAGTAGCTTCAACATCGTGTGTTTTTGTATTAGTCATTGATTGAATAACAACTTTATTTTGTCCGCCAATTTGAACATTACCAACCATTACTTTTCGTGTATTATTTCGTTTATTCATTTTTTGCGCGTCCTTATCTTTTTAATCTTTTTGGTATGTTATTGTAAATGGTAGGGGAAATTCTAAACACCAGTAGGGGATTAAAATTCTACTAATAAACAACTCAGTACTTTAATTTATTACAAAATTGTTACCTAAATTCTTTAAAATAATTTCAAAATAATCATACGACTAAATGCAAAGAAATACAAGACTAAAATTAGTTTTTCATTATTTATGCTGTTTTGTTTTAATTTTATTTTAATTTTGTTCTAAAATGTAAATTGTAGAATAAAGTATAACAAATTTAAAAAATCTAAAAAGTTATTTAAATCTTATTGAATTTTATTTTTTGAACTATATAATAATAAATGTCTAGGGAAGTATAAGAATTGTACTTTTATTAAAATAATAAACAGCACAAGTTTAGCCCTATCAATATGACCATACTTTGTATTATATTATCTTATACTTCCATGGATACCCTAAAAAACAATTTCACCCGGATTGTTTTTTTTTATTTTAATTGCTTTTTGATAAAAAAGAAGTTATGATATAAGTATAAAAATAAATTATATACCTGTATATACTAATAATATGGTCTAGTGTTTCTACGTCTTACCATTGGAAAAAGACGCTATAGGTTAATGCTTTTGCTTTTTAAACATTAACCACTCATTTAAATGAAAAACCAGGTTGATCTTTTTTTTTTTTTTTTACAAACATTAAGTAAAAAAGGAGCAAAAAATATGAAACGAATTTTACAAAGTTTGATGATGATAAGTATCATTAGCACTTCATTGAGCAGTGTTTTTGCTTGTGTAAAGAAGTATAATTTTGATAATAGTATTTGGGTTATTACTGACGGGGGAACTGTAAATGATCTTGCTTTTAATCAATCCGCATGAGAGGGAGCAAGTAAATATGTTTTTGCACAAAAAAATCAAATTGTTCCACCACAAAATTGAAAAAGTTCAAACTGACGAGCAAGTTACTTTGAATCAGTTAGTCAAACGCCTGGTGATTATAAAAATGCTTATATTACATCTTCAATTACAGGAACAAAAACACTAGTTTTACCTGGTTTCAACCATGGTAATACCATTGGTTGAGCAGCGAGTTTAGTTGATAATATTATTTATATTGATGGAAGTAGTCAGAACATTCATCTTAATATGGACCAGAAGGCACCATTAGCAAAAAATATTATTGGAATTACTTATCAAGCTGAAGCTTCTGGCTTTTATGCGAGTTTAGCAACAAGCATTTATTTAAATGCGCACAAAAACGAATATAATGGACAATTAAAAGTTGGTAGTTATGGTGGGATGGATAATCCAGTTGCTGTTTCAAATTATATGTGAGGTTTTTTAGTTGGAATTGATTTATTTAATACTATTATTAATTCTTCAGTAAATAGTAAATGAAATAATATAAAACATAATATATTAAACCAAGTCCAAAATATTAATCCAGAAATAACAACTTTACAATCAATTGTTAAAGTGCAAAATGTTTTAAAACAGAATGAATCATGATTTTCACAATCATTTCAAGCTGGTGATGGCAAAATTATTAGTGATGAATTATTAGCTCGTGGCGCTAGTATTATTTTTCCGGTTGCTGGTGCACAAGTTCAAGATACAATTAATCAAATTAAAGTTAATAAAGTCAATGTTAAGATAGTTGGTGTTGATACCGAACAATCTAAAATTTATGGCGAAAATTATGTTGTGACTAGTGCTTTAAAACAAATTGCCACTTCAACTTTTGATGCATTAAAAAATATTTATTCAGCACAATGTGGGTATGATGCACAAAATAATATATGAGATGAGACAAAACAAACAAGTAATTGTTGAATTAATACTAGCCAAACTTCTCTTGACCATCCAAGTTGAACAGGGATTGAAACAACAAAATGAGTTAAACAAGATTTAGTTGATTTTTTACATAATACAACTGATGATCATAGCAAAGATACTTTGTTTGATAAGATAGTAAAAATATTACAATATGCTTACAAAAGTGGAATTGATAATCATGCCCCAATTTCCGCACAAAATTTTATAAATACTTTACAAAATACATATGAAACACAAACAAAATTAAAAACATATTTATTAGCAGCAATTGAAAAGGTGTTATAATTTTCTTAAGGCTTATGAAAAATGATTTAAATTATGTAAAATGAAGTGCAACAAATCTTTATTAATTAAATAATATAATAAAATTTTATTTTATCCATATTTAAACACACTAAAAAATAATTTATTAAATTTTAATTAATAAATTTATTTAATATTCTGTAAAAATACTTCTTTTGCTTTTTTTCAATTTAAACACGGTCGAAATTTATCATTTATAATATTAACTACTGAATTTATTCTTTTCTGACTAACATTATTAAAATCAATTTCCTTAGAAAATCAATGTCTGAATTCACTATTCATATATTTAATTAAAGGTTTTTGTTGTGGTGAACCAGCATCACAAAAATATACTTGTGTTTCATAAAATATTTCCATTTCTCTACTAAATTTTTTACCTATATCAGTTATTATTACTTTAATTTTTCCAACTAAACCATTAATTCTAACTAATTCTTCAAGTTTTTTTAAAACCTCATTAGCAGTATGATTTTTTAATTTCATTACAAAATAATTTTTACTTGATTGTTCTACTAAAACTAAACAACTAGATTGATGGTTTTTTTCAACAGCATCCATTTCTAATCAACCAACATTAGAAACTTTATTTTCAATATCTCAAATTGACGTAAATCTTTCATTTAATTTTCCACGATTATCAGGTCTTTTCTTTGTTCTATTTTTTCTACCACCATTTAATAAATTTTTCTTTAACAAACCAAAAAGACCTAAATGAATTCATTTATACAATGTTTTAACACAAGAAGGAAATTTAACTTAAAACTTTAAAAAATAACGATAAATAATTTCTTTTTACGCTTTTTTTATAGTCTTTATGTGCTTCAACTGCTGTATAATTTTCGATATTTTTAAATCTTTTAATTTCTCTTTTAACAGTATTAATATCTCTTCCTATTTGTCTTGCTATTTCTGATAAATTAAGCGTACCATTTTTCTTTTTACAAGAATTAGAAGATAATAAATATTTAAAAAATCTTCGTTCATCATATTTTACATGTGTATAATCTTTCATATATTGAATCTCCAATCTTTTTAAAGTTATTTATACACTATTTTTTAAAAAAATATTGACAATTATTTTTAAAGTTATAAATTTAAATTGTAGGAAGTTTAAAATTTGTATCTTTAAAAACTTTTTTTACAAAAAAATAAACATAATAAAAGTAATATTAAGTTCTTTAATACATTTTGCTAATTTTTTATTTCTTAATAAGTTTGTTTATACTCTTTTATTTAAACATATTGTTTAAATAAAAGCAATTTTAATATGTAAAAAGGAGTAAAAAATGAAAGAATTTAATCCAAAAACAGCAAGTTTAGCAACTTTTTATCGTAAAATAGAGCAATTTTGAGAAAATAAATCACCTAATAAACAATATACTTTGAATGATTTAACCAATGAATTCAATCTTTCTCGCAAGTGAAGATATTATAATTATGCGATCGAGAAGATAGTTTCTTTACTTGAAAAACAAATTTATAGAATTAAAAGTGAAATAATTAACTTTATGATGAAATCACCTCATGGTGCTAAATTATATTGACAACGAGCATTTAATTATAAATATTCACTGAAAGAAAAACAATTGGAACAAGAATTAAACTTAAATAATCAAAAACCAATAATAGTTAATTTACAAACTGATATTAGATATATTAAAAATGATGATAAGGATGAAAATGATGATGCTTAATCATTTTACTTATTTGTTAGAAACACCTTATTGGTTATTACAAAATAGTAGTATTGGTAATAAATATCCCTTTGCTAAGAAATATGAGTTAGTTAATGAAATTAATCAAATTGGAACACAATATAGTGGTAAGATTATTTAAAATATAAAAATGTTTGGTGAATTATTAAAAATTAGTTTATTAATTAAAGAACCAATTTGTATTATTGCTAGTATGTATTGGAGTAAAGAATTAAAAGATAGTGTATTTCAAAATATATGAAATATGTTAGATGAAAATCATATTCCTTATACTATTAATTCAAATAAAAAACAACTCTAACAAGAGTTGCTTTTTTGCCGCTTCATCGTACACGATGCCTGTACAAAATGAACAAGAGAATGTTCAAATCAATGTTATTCAAAATAAAAAGCCATATAATTTATGTCGAGCAGTATGTATTATAGCAATTGTTATATCATCGTTAGCATTGATAGGTTTTTCAATTGGTGGTTTAATATTAGGTTTAATATTATTAGTAACAGGCACTATGAGTTATGGTTTTTATATGGTTACTAGGATTTTTTATTTAATAATTGCTGGAATCGAAATAATACCAATTATTATGTGTAATAATGTTTTAAAAGGAAAAGCATAATCAAATATTGCAGCGGGCGTTATTGCTTTAATTTTTTAGATTTGATTAGTGGTCTTTTAATTTTAATTAGTAAATGTAAATATAAAAATGAAAAACCACAAATATTAGCTACTAATTAGTTACACTTTAATTAACAATTAAATTACTAACAAAGTTATTATTTCAATAATAACTTTTTAATTTATAATTTAAGCAAATAAATTACCAATTAGTATTATTTTTTTGCAAATAATTTGAAAAATAAGTTAAATTACTTTTTATTTTTCTTTTTACAAGATAATATAAATATATTATTTAAATAAAACGAGGTATAAATAATGAAAAAACTATTAAGTATTTTAAGCATTCTTTTATTAGGTACGACAAGTAGATTTGGAATGTATGGTTGTGTAACAAAAGGTAACAATTTAGCAAAAACTAATGAATATACATCAAAAGCGAATCAAGATATTGAAACGTTCTATGAAATAATAACATTAATTAAAAATAAAATCAAAACTTGATGAAATAGTAAGGAACTAATTGATACTAATAATTATTTTAATGATATTGCTAAATTCAATGAATTTATTACCACTTTAAAACCAGGTGAATCACAAATTTTTATTGGTGCGGAAATTAGCAAATGATCTTTTTTAGAACAGTTAATTAATGATTTTAAAAAAGAAATTAATAATATTAATAATGAACTTGTTATTACTTATCATAATTTTTATCGTAAAATAGAAAAAGAATTTCCAATATTATTGTCAGATGATAGTATTAGATTAAAAGTAAATAAAATTAATTTTAATAACATATCAAAATTAATTGCTAATAATGAAGAAAATTTAAATGCAATTACAATTAATTTTGATATTAATTATTCAGTTAAATTTAAAGAATTTGACCAAGTTTATGAAAGTAATGAGTTAGTTGTTGCAAGTAATAATATGAAAGTTCTAACTAATGTTCAAGAAAAAGTTGAATCATGATTTATAAACTTTATTAATGATTTATTTATTAAGCAAGAAAATAAAATTACTGATATTTCAAATCAACATTTTAATGATATTAATATGAATAATACAATTTGACGAACTATTAAACAAGAATTAGATAAAAACAATATAATAACTAATTCTCAACCTTATTTTTCTAAGTTTTTTGATACTTTAAATTTACAAAGTCGATTTTATAAACCTGATTCAATATTAGCCTTAGTGGGGGAAGGGTATCAACCAGATAAATTAACCGCAGAAAACTTTTTAAAACTTTATAAAGAACATAACAAGATTATTCTTAGTGAAGATAAATATTATTTAAAAGCAGACATAACAATTTTTTTGCCAACTAATTTAACAATTGAGAATTTACCTTTTAAAGATAAATCTTCACAATGAAGAACATTAAAAACACCAATTAAAGTTTTAGTACCAAAAGATAAAGTTGATCAACAATTACAGCAATTTGCAGAAAAAACAATGGCATTTTGACGTTATTATCAATTAGAAACTTATGATAATAAACTTGTTTTTAAGATGAACCAAGCAGATTTTGATGTTTTACTTAAAAAAGTTAGTTTATTTAAACCAGAAAATTTAATTGATGCAAAAATGACACTAATTTTTGAGACTATTTTTAATCTTTTTAATAATACTGTGACTGATACAGAAAAGATTAAATGATTAATTTATAAACCTAATATAGCAGATTCAACAGAAAAAGAAGAAGTTATTTCAAAATTTAAAATGGAAACAATAAATGATGATAAAAATATTACAATTAAACTATTTAGAAACCATTATTCTAATGGAGATTATCCAATTTACTTTATAAATCTATCTTACAATGATTTTGGTTATAGTTTCTTTTTTAATCCTAATAGCAAAGAAAGTAGTATTAAAAATGATGATTATTCATTTTTACAAACAATAGAATTTAAGGTTGTTTAAGTTTATATTAATTATTAAGAAACAAAGTGGTGTTATCGATTAGACAACACCACTTTGTTTCACAGTTTTTTATTAAACTTAATTTTACATTAATTTATGAATAATGTTATAATAATATGAGAAAAATATAATGAAAGTTATAAAGGTGATGGTAATGAAAATATATGTTCTAAAAAAATATCAAAAATTTATTAATATTTTCTTTATTATTTTTTTTGCTTATATTTTATTTTCATCATCGTTTTCAATTATTGATATTGTGGGTAATTATAGTTTTTTAAAAATTACATTAAATTTATTTTATCTTATTTGATCAAGTTTTATTTTTCTCTTTTTTATGGGAATTTTAGTTCAAATTTTGATTAATTTTAAACAATTAAAAAAGACAACAATTTCAGAGTGGAAATTAATTTTATTTTCTAATTGACAAATTATTATTTTATGACTTTGTAATATTGTTTTAATTTCATATATATTATTTTTTGGTTATACTTCAATAATTTTTCAATTGCAAAATATAATTACATATGAAACAATATATTCTTTTTTAGTTATTTTATGCTATGTTTTTTATGCAATTTTTACTATTAGTTTTATTGTAATGTTAATATTGTTTCGCTTATATATAGGTTATTTAAAAAACATTAATGATGTGATTGCTTCTAACTACTATACATTTTGTAAATGTACTTTAACTAGTATTGTTATTTTCCAACAAAGTCAATTAAAAATATCAATTTTACTAATAATTTATCCAAATTATAATTTTAATCAATGATTTATTAAAAAAACTAGTATTGTTGATAATCTTCGTAAAACAGAATTATTAACACAATTTAAAAAACAAACAACACCACCTAATCTTTATTTTAACTAAATTCAAATATTAACAAAAGAGAAGAAGAAAGAATGTGGAAAAATGAGATGTTTTAAGTTATTATTTAAAAACAATTTTAAAAATACGGTTAAAAATAAAATTCAATTTTTTGGTTTAGTTGTTTTAGTATTTTTGACTAGTTTTATTTTTACAATTATTGAAGTTTCTAAACAACGAGTAGATAATAACTATAATACTTTTATTTCTGAACAATTAAGTAATCAACATGATTTTGTTGTTAGTTTTACTAATACTACTTATGTTAAAAATTCAAATGGGGAATCAGATCAGTTTGAAAAAATTACAGATAGTGGGGTTCGTCAAAATGCAATTTTAGAATTTATTAAAGAACAATTAAAAAATTGAAATGAACATTTTATTTATAATCGTGTTGAAGCACGAACATTTAGTTTGGAAAAAAATAAAGTTATTAAAGCAGTAACATTAAATCCTTATCAAGAAATTGATAAATTTATTGTTGCTAATGGAATGCCGTTAAGTTTTTATATGAAATATTTATTATCGATTAATGAAGAAACAATGCATTGGATTTATTTGACGCCTGAGTTTGCTCGTAAAAATAAAATTAAAATTAATGATATTATTCGATTACAACCCGATAGATATGGAACAACAATTAAAGTTGCTGATAGTGAATTAAAAGGTGTTGATTTAACTTCATATGAAAGAGAAGATATTAATAAATGATTGCCAAAATCACCATATTCAAATGAAAATTGGTTTCGAGTGGTTGGGTTTGGACAATCAGCGGATTATGTTACACCAATTATTGATGCAGGACATCCGTTTCCAAATATGAAAAATGAAGGAATTGCATATTTAGATCCGCGATTATTTGGCTTAGTTGAAGATACAGTTGGTAATAAATATCCTGTAACAAAGTTAGATTTAACAGAACAAATTTTAATTCCAGAAAGTCAATTAGAACGAGAAATTTATTATATTGGAAAATTTCAACAGACAAAAGTTGACCAAATGCGAAGTAATTATAGTCAAACAATTAATAATTATTTAAATACTGAACAGGGAAAACATATTGGTTTAAATGGATATTATGTTAAAACACTATCAAATGGTTTACCAATTGCTACTTTTCGGACAGATAATCGTTATGAATTTGCAAAACGAATTACATACTTTACATCAACATTAAGTGATTTTATTAGTGGTTCTTATATTTTAATTACAATTTTACTAATTATTTCGTTCTTTGTATTAATTTTAGTTGTTCGTCGACAAATTGATGCAACTGGCCCACAAAATGGATTGTTACAAGCATTAGGATATCGTCGTTGTGTATTAACCTTTAGTTATATTTCCTATCCATTAATGATTGCATTAATTGGGGGAATAGTTGGTTATGGAACGGGAATTAGTGGCCAATTTACTGTTAAATATTTATTTGGTTCATATTTTAATTTACCATATGGAAATTTTGTATTTGCACCATTAGCATTAATAACTTGTGTATTATTTATTTTTGCTTTACTAATTTGTGTCACAATGATTAGTGGAACAATTATGATGGTTTCAAGAACACCACTACAATTAATTCGTAAAGAAAAAACAGTTTCACATGGTCGTTTTAAAAAAATTGTTTATAAAATGTTTGCAATTTGCAAAACATTTGATGCACGATTTCAATCAGTACAATTATCTAATTCAATTGGAAAAATGGTAGGGGTATCTTTAACAATGATTATTAGTACCATTATGATTACGGTATCAACAACAATTCCAATTATCTTACAAAATAATATTCGTTATTCATACGAAGGAGATAATTATAAAACCCTACTTGAATATAATAGTCCGATTTATAATTTACCAACAACTTTTTTGCGAACATATGATCCAAGTCAAAAACCATGAGATAGTAAAAATAGTTTTTTAACTAATACAAATATGACAACAGATGTTAATCAATATCTTACTGATTTTGAAACAGGGCAAATTAATTCTGAAAATTTTTCTCCAACTTATCAAGCAGATGATATGCGATCATTGTTATATAGTAATATTTCAAAAGAATTTTTGCAAAGTAATAAATTAACTTCAAGTAATCCGGGTTTATTCAAAGCAATTTGTAGTACGACATGAGGTGATTACAATGATTTTGCTCTAAATCTTTTAACAAAATCAACTATTGAAAAATATTTGCGAACAACAGAAACAGCTCGTGAACATATTAATATTTTAGAAAAATTTCGATTATTTTATTGAAAATATCGGGAAACTGTTGGTTTAAACATTAAACGTTCAGATTATTTTAATTCACGAGGAAATTTAAATCTAAATGATAAGTTAATAAACAATATTTTTACCCAAAGTGATTATAAACGAGATTTTGGAGAAGGAAATCCAACGATTACATTAGCTAATAATCATTTTCGTTCAGCATTAGAACAACCATTGTCGGTATCGTTTTATGATGTTTTAAATTCAGCAACAGGAAGTAACTTTAATACAAGTTTAAAAAAACCAATGTATGATTTATATAATTGAATTTATGCTTACTTTGTAGAAAATGTTAATCAATGTTTTATTCAAGGAGTATATTCACGTTCTACGCAAACTGTTCGGTTAAAAATGCAAGAAGCATTTAATCAAAACAATGGTAATTTTAATTTAACCTTCGGAGTAATTCCGTTTAATCCATTAACAGATGATCGGGGAACAATGATTAATGCTGAATTAAATAGTATTAAGTTTAAGATTTACGGAATTAATCGTACATTTAAAAACCAAGAATTAACTAATAAAAATGGTGCGAATTTAAATGAAAAATTATTTACAGCAAATAATAATATTGTTTTAAATGAATCATTAGCTAAACGATTAAATGTTACAGTTGGAAATCAAATTAGTCCGTATTTGATTCGCAAAGAATTAGTTGATAGGAATCAAGGTGTTATTTCTGATCAAATTTTACAAGGTTGAGATGGAAGTGATGTAACAGGTGATGATGATCAAGCACAAGGGCGAGTTGGTAAATTAATGTTTAATGGTGATAATAAATATAAAAATAAGGTTATAGATGAAAATAATGAATATGTTTTAGAAAGTAAAATTGATGCACTTGACCCAAATTTTACAAAACCATCAATTTTAAACAATAAAATTAATGATGGAAGTTATCGAGTAAGTAATCAAATGAACAATCAAACTTTTACAGTTGTTGGTATTACTAATCAATATGGTTCACCACGAGCTTGAATTAATGAAGAAAGGGCACAACAATTACTAAAATATGATAAAACACGGAATTATTTATTACAATTGTTTTTAAATGAATGAATGAATTCATTTATCAGGAAGAATCCTGAATTAACACCATCAAGAAAAGAGAGTTTAAACTTGTTAGAAAAATTTATTAAAGACCATTCAAGTACACCTGTTAATAACTTATGAAATAAGTTTCTTGAATATTGAAGCGTACATCAAAGTTCAGTTAATTGAATTGCTGTCTTTGAAAATGAATATCCGATTTTTAATTATAAAATTTCTAATAGTGCTAAAATTGATGATATTGAAGCAGGACTAGGAACAAGTCAATTATTTGGTGACTATAGTTTTTATGGTTTAAATGGTGGTATTAGAAGTGAAATTTCTTATCCATCATATGCAAATAGTACTTTTGGCAGTTTAATGCCAATTGCTTCAGCACAAGCAATTTTAGGAAATATTTCAAAAGCAGTTAATGGAATTATCTTCTTTATTATTGGAATTTCGTTTGTATTAAGTTTTATAATTATTATTTTAACAAGTAATATTATTATTGCAGAAAACCAAACAATTATTGCAACAATGAAAGTATTAGGATATCGAAATCGATATATCACAAAATTAGTTATTGGAATGTATATTCCTATTATTGTAATAATGACAATTACAGGTTTTGGTTTTGGATGATTATTCTTAATTATTTCTAATATGATATTAATCCGAATTGGAATAGTTTTACCACTGTTTATGAATGTCATGATTCCATTTATTGCAATTGTAAGTGAATTATTATTATACTTTATTGCATATTTAATTAGTTGATTCAATATGAATCGAATTAATCCATTGATTGCAATTATGAATGCGGATTAAGGAGGAATTAAAATAAAAAAATTATTAGCAACTATTGCCGTTGGAATTCTAGTTTCAGGACCAGTAATGTCTGTAGTTAGTTGTACTAAAAATGATAATTGAAATAATATTCCAGTTGATCCACCAGTTTTGCCAGTTGAAGTAGCTGGTTTTGTTGGAGTTGATTTTAAAAAAATTGATCCACAAAATAATAAACAAACTATTCCTGAATTATTCCGGCAATTAGCGCAATTATTTCAAGGAACAAAATGAAAATTTAATCAGTTAATAAAAAATTATAAATTTAATAATCAATCAAAACCAATTGATAAAATTGATTTGTATTGTAATGGTCAATATGAATTGAACTTTAGTGATGGAACAAATTTAAATACAATAAAAATTAATAAAATAGTAACAACTTCCAGCCATTTAGCTGATAAAGTAAAGAGTATTGATTTAGGACAAATTACTGATGCACGACCAAAAACAATTTTAATTGCCACTATTTTTAACAATATGCAACTTATTTCAGAATTAGATAAGTTTGGTGAGTATTTTATTGGACCACAAACATCAGAAATATGAAACCGACAAATTGATAAAGTTGATAAAATTATGATTGAACCTGATCAAACTGGAGCAATTTTAATTTCAGGAAAAGACCATTGGTCAGAAGATAATAACCCAAGAACAGATTATTATGGTTCAGTTAAAGTGTCTTTTTCTGTTGTCCCACCTAAACCTCCAATAGTAAAAGAGGATTTAGGACAAATGAAGTTAACAACAAATTTAGGTAAATTACCAAAAGTAAATATTTTACAAGTAATGATGATGTTTATTAGTGTTAATTTTGTTAGCCAGTTAAATCGACTAAGTGTTTTATTAAATGATTTATATTTAGAAATTAACCCTGATAACAAAGGTGGAACAATTACTGCTTATGATAAATCAGAATACTATACTGGTAGTATTAAAATAAGTTTTAGTTAATTACATATTAATAAAAATTATTTGCAGTAATTTTATAATTATGCAATTTAGACAGAATATTAAATTAGGTATCTCTCAAACCGCTTAACGGGCGGTTTTTTATTTGCAATCGTACGATAAAATAAGGATATTTTCAGGTATTTTAAAAGTTATATACTATTTTTCATTGTTGTCAAATTTTAATCAGTTTGTTATCTTTATATTATTTATTTAATAAGATGACTGAATAAGATGATATTTTGACTAGTTATAATTCCTTATTTTATATAATAAACAAATAGTAGGTAGAAATGATGCATCGTGTAATCGAAGTGCAACAAATCAACTTTGAAAGGGGTTTATTTTTTAATGGAAAGAAAACATTATTTTATTTTGCGGTCCTTAGTAATTAATAATGAAAAATAAAATGAATAAATTATCTGTGTAATTTATTAGCGGTAATTTATTCAACATAGTTTATTTTGAGCGTAGCGAACACGCGAAGCGTGTCGCGATATTTTTAGAAAAGAGATGTAATATATTATTTTTAGAAAGGAATTATATTATTTATATTGAAAGTTTTAAACTATTTATAGTTTCCTCGTACGAAACTTTTAAAAGTAATTTAGTGTTTTTTTATTTGGAAGGAGTTTATAAAAATTAATAATATTTTTATTCAAGATAATTTAACAAATAAAGGTATAAAACTGGAGTTAAAAATACTGAAAAAAATGATAAAAAACTATTAAATAATCGTATTCGCACCCAAGGAAATTGTATTCGTAAAGCATATCATAATTTTTCAAATTCAAAAAATTTAAGTTTTCTTACTTTAACTTATGCAAAAAATGAAACAGATATTAAAAAATGTAAAAAAGACTTAAAGTTATTTTTTAATAATATTAATCGTTGATGAAACAATCCTATTCGTTCTAAAAATCATAAAGAAATTTTAAAATATATGTATACTTATGAGTATCAAAATCGCGGAGCAGTTAACTTTCATATAATATTAAACCAAAAAATACCTAATAGTGTAGTACAACAATATTGAAAACACGGTTTTAATAAAAATATTAAAGTTCGTGCAGGTTCGAATGAAGATGTTGTTAAATATCTTGCCAAATATATTGTAAAAAATGCTAATAATGATAAGTCACAAAATCATTATTATTTTAACATTAAAGCATATCAATTTAGTAAAAATTGTAAGAACTTCAAAGTAAAAGTTGGTGTTATTGAATTATCAGAACAAGATTTAATTTATTCAGTTAAAAATAACTTGAATTATTTTTCTTTTGGTAATAAAAATGGTTATAAAATTGGTTTTAGTTGTAATAGTTATTATGGTTTAGAGAAGTTTAGAGAATATAAAAAATATGTTTCTACTGATAGAAAAATATTTAGAAATTTAGTTAAAAATACTAATTTTACTGTTAATAAAAATACCAATTTAAGGTGTTAAAATAAAAAAATGAGTAAAAACGATAGTCGGAAAAAAGTTGAGGTTTTATAAAAATTATAAATAAAGTAATTAAATACAAATTAAAGTAATCTCTTATTAGAGTGATTTTTTTTAATTGCATTATTCATCAGATAGTATCTTTAAAATTAAAAATTAACCTATTTTCTCCATCAATTAGTTAATTTTTATAATTTCCTTTCTGTGATTTATTATATTTTTTTGGTTTAACAACTAATAATATCATTTTTAATAAAGGTACTATCTGATGAATAATGCAATACTAAAACTTAATATTTTGAATGCTTAAAGATGAATAACTCATCTATGGCACGAAGCCTTAAAGAAAGTGTGAAAGCGATTGGATTTACCCATATTTATTTTTTTAATTCTCAGCGGGGTTAGTCGCCCGCGAAATGTCAGAGCGTGTGTTTTTGCTTGTTTCATAAAAAGAGTGCTGTTAAACCTAAAAAAACAATATCGGACACTAAAAAAACAAGAGGGAGGAGCTCCAAAAGGTTATTTTCTTTATATAAAGTTGTGTAGGGATGGATGAAACGTAATTAATAACTGGGTAAATTGTTTGTTTATTTCCGTGGAGGGGTAAACTCTATAAAAATATTCTACCGCCCCCGCTCACCCACAAAGTGAAGCGGGCGGCGAAGTAAATAAATAATAAAATAAATTATTTACTAAATATAAAAATATTAACTAATAAAGGAATATTATGTTTTTTTTACAGAAAGGAAAAAAATTAAATGAAAACATTAAAAGATATGATTAAAGATTTAACAGGAGTTACTGTTGAAAAAGAAAAATTAAATCAATATTTAGAAAGTGAAAGATTAGATTTAGAAGGTGCTAATTTAGAAGGTGCTAATTTACACCGTGCTAATTTAAAAGATGCTAATTTAAAAGATGCTAATTTAGAAGGTGCTTATTTAACTGGTGCTAATTTAAAATATGCTTATTTATGTGGTGTTAAAATCACCAAAAAACAATTAGAACAATTAACTATTATTGAGGAGGATAAATAATGACTATAACAGAATCAATTAAATTTGATAAATTACAAGAAGAAAATGAAGCACTTAAAAAAGAACTTGCTGAATTAAAAGAACAACAATTATATAAAGAAGATTTTGATGAATATTGTCAATATGTAAATGGTCGAAGAGAAGATACTTTTATTATAAAAGATAAATCTTTATATAAAAAATTACCTAGTAAGGATGTGGAATATGAAAAAGTTAAATAAAAAAATTATTAATAAATTAAATGAATTGATGCTTAGAGGTTATCCAGTTTCACAAAATAAAATTACTGATGAACACTGAACATTAGGTTTACGCAAAAATAATTAAGGAGTATAGATAAAATGACAGAATATAAAAGTTTGTATATTAATAAAACTTGAGATGAAATAACAACATCGTTTGACTGAGTTAATTATAAACCCACTAATTGCCGTATTTCACATCATAAAAAACATTATGATTTGCAATGTTTAGAATGAGCCAAAATGTATTTAAATTTATTTAAAGATAAATGAAATTTAATTGTTTCTTATATGGAACATTACAAAATTAACGATATTTTAGATTTAGCTTCCGATGGGTGAAAAATATTACAATTTGAGAAAAAAATAAATCAAATAAATTAAAATATATTATTGCAATTGACCCCGCTGGAATTGGGCAAACTGGTATTATTATTTATAATGTTTTGAAAAAGAAAATAATTAATAATATTACTTTTAATTCTAATTCTGAAGAAGAAGCAATAAATAATATCTATATATAACTCCTAAAGGTTGATGAGATTTTGGTGCTCATATTAAAAATGCGGTGATTTGGATTGTTAATACTATTCCGGGAGTTAAACAAGTTAACGAGTTAGCGAGTGGTGTTGGCAAGGTTTTTGAGACAGTATATAGTTTTTTTAGTCAAATATTTGAGGTATGAAAATTTAATCCTGCATTGTATAGTACAATAACAAATATTTTTTTATTAATATAAAAAAGGAACTGTTATTCAGTTCCTTTTTGTTCTTTTCAGTCAGTAATTTCACCAGTGTTTTCGTTGATTCCTGGTGTTTCAGGTTCACCAACCCCATTTCAATAATATAAACTATTTACTATATATCAAATGTCTTTAATTTTAACTCCATTATTTCACACATTACCAAATAGATTATTAATATCATCATTTTTAAATTTAATAATTTTTCAAGTTTTATCTTCTCGTTGTTTTTTTGCTGATATTATATAAAATTTATTATTACGTGTTTTAAATTCATGATTAAATGTGCTATTTATAGTTTTTCAATTACTATTTTCTGGTGGTTGTTGTGGTTTTAGTGTAGTTTCTGCTTTATTGCCCTCGTTTTTACTATTATTATTTGATTTAAGTGTTTTACAAGCAATTAAACTTGTTGTGCTTGTTGCTGTAATATTTAAAATGTATGTGGTATACTACAAGTAAAAAATACTTTGCAATAAAATTAGAAAATCATACTGCTAATGATGTTTTTTAAAAGTTTAAAGAATTAGTTAAAGTAAATAATTTAATGGGTAAAATAAAAAGAATAATAACAGATCGAGGAAGAGAATTTTATAAATGAAGAAAAATGGAAATCTTTGTTGAAACACAAGTATATTTTTGTGATACTGGTAAACATCGTCAAAAACCTTTAATTGAATATATGAATAGTGAATTAAGACATTGATTTCATAGGGGAACTGATTTTAATAAAGTTAGTCAGAAACGATTAAATTGAGTAGTTAATGATGTAATTAATGAAAAAATACGGTCCTGTTTAAATTGAATAAGTGCAAAAGAAATGTTTTTGCAGAATATATAAACAATAAATATTTAAAAATGTACATTAATTCATAAAATATGTCATTAAAATAATAAAATATGTATCTATTAATTAAAATTTAATAAATGCTTTTTTAGTGTGCTTAAATATGGTTAAATTAAGCTATATTTATAAATTAATTTAATTTTTTCAAAAAAGAGTTGCATTTGTTAAAAAAATTAGTAAAAAATATAATATAGAAATGATGTTATCATCATATTAACAAGAGACAGAACTTGCTGCTTGAATATACTTGATGCATTTTATTATTTTCTTGTAATCTTTAAAATGTATGTGGTATAACTACATTTTTAATATTAAAGGCAGCTAATTGCCCTGTATAAATTTGCGTTCCAGTCATTACCATTGTAAATTCATCAATATAGTCTTTAATTTCATCTAGTAAATGGGATGAAAAAAAGACATTTTTACCACGAAGTGTTAATTGTTTTAAGTAAAAAATAATTTTTTTTCGATTATTAATATCTAATCCCGCTTCTGGTTCATCTAAAATTAAAATTTCAGGATCATGAATAATACCTTGAATAATCATTACTCTTTTTTTCATTCCTGATGAAAATGAATTAACATCTTTATCACGGTGTTCTCAAATTTCTAATGATTTCATTAAATATTCAATGCGGTCACGAAGATATTTCTCTCTTAAACCATTTGTTTTTCCTAAATATTTTAAAAAATTATAAGAAATAATATTTTCAGGAAAAGTAACAAACTCAGGAACATAACCAATCATTTTTTTCATACTAATTTTTTTTGCTTTTTTACCAAAAATTATAATATCACCATGAAAGCCCTTTAAACCACCAATTAAAGATTTAATGAAAACTGTTTTTCCACTTCCAGAAGCACCTAAAATGACATGTAATTTTCCATGACTAACATTAAAATTAAATGGACCAACAATACTATTTTTAAACTTTTTGCTAAAATTACGCGAAGCAATTGCCACATCGCTAAGTACTAATGCATTATTATTCATGTTTTAACATCTCCTTTCACCCTGCTCTTAAGTAATATTTTTGCGACGTAAAATTAAATAAGCATTAATTAAAAATAAACCAGATATTCCTAAATAAACATATAACAATAAATTAATATTTAAAAATGGGAGTACATCAAGGTCAACTTTTTCATCTTGTTGTAATGTTATTGGAAAATCTTGATAACTCATTAAATAATTGTTTTGAATACTAAAATCAATATTACTTCGTTGCAATGGTTCAAATCAAAATGTAACATATGATAAAGAACTTGTTCAAATTTGATTTCAATGTTCAATAATATTAATTTTAGAAATTAATTCATAAGTTTGAATTAAATCATTATATTTTTGTCATTCGGTATTTATTTTAATTAGTACACTTTCAAGTAATTTATAATCCATTATTTTTTTTAAAATATTAATTTCAATTTCTCTTAAAACATAAAGTGTTTTAATTTCAAAACCATCTTCAATTTTATCTTCGGCGCCAAAATAATTAAGAATTCAATCTTGAAACTCAGTACCATTATCATATTCTGAATCAACTGGTAATATCCCAGTTCGAGCAAATTCAGAACGAAAAACATTTACTTGATTAAATCCATTTGGCTCAGATAACTTTCGTTCTTCTGTTCCTACTTTACTATCAGATGATGATAAACTATAATATGATTTATCTAAATCAAAGTAAAATAATGAATTTCCATTTAAATCATTTGTTCTAAGATACAATTCTCACGATTTTGCACTTCTTCCAATAAAGTTAATAGCATCAAGTAATTCTTGATGAATTTCATTATTTGAATCTAATTCTTCTGGTGATTTGAAAAAGAAATTTGTCGCAAAGTTTACTTTCATTTGAAGATTACTCCCGCCAACTTTATTAATAATTTCAAAAATGGTTTCATCCTTATTATCATATTTATATTTTGTTATTTTATCTCACTTATTAAGTTGGCTAATTGTATAACTATCTTCTTTTGGTTTTGTTAAACCTAATGATTGATAAAATTCTAATCGTTTAATTCGCAAAGTAGGATCACTTGTAATATTTTCATAGTCTCGCGTTTTAAAAACTTTATCTAAATCATCATAATCTCACGAATTATAAAAATCTCAAATTTTGCTAGTTAAATTATCATATTTAATTAATTTTTTTTCTAAATTTCTTTTAAAATTAATTGTACTTTTAATAATATTTACAGGATAAGGTTGCTTAGTCATATTACTGTCAACAAATGATAAATCAATTGTATTAGCCAAACTCATAATTAACGAATATGGCATCCCACCAACTAAAAATAAACTACAGAAAATAACAACAATTAATAAAACTACTTGTGAATTTAAAAAAGTTACCGCAAATAAAATACCACTTGATGCAAAAAAAGATAATGCTAAAGAATATAAAAATAATTTCAATAATAAATTTTGATAAACTTGTAAATATTTTGGATCATTTTTAATTAAATAACCAATATAACCAATTCCTAAAGCAAATAAAATAATTGTTCCTAAGAAAAAGATAATCAAAATTCAAAGTGAAATTAATTTTAAGAAAAATAAAGTAAATCGAGAATATGGTTTGGAAATTAAAAGTAAATATGTCCCATCTTCAAATTCTCGACCAAAAATTTTAATGATAACTAACAACACAAACAATAATAATAAAATATTATTAAAAATAAACACTCCGTATTGAAAATTTTTTAAAAAATCATAAATATTTGTTGAAGATAAAAAAAGAGCAATTGCAATTGCACCAAATAAAACAAGTGACAATAACACTAAAACTCAAACTGCCATTGAACGGCTAATTTTAAAAATTGAAAATGATATTATTGAATATCATGAATTTGATTTACCCTTTTTAAGCATTTTATTCTCCATCTATTTTCTTAAATTACTCAATTTATGTCTCTTAATTTTATAGCAAGGTATTCATACAATATGTATTTTATCATTTTTTAATTTGTTTTACTAGTATAACTAATTTTTAAATTATATTTAAAATTACCTTGTAAGTGAAATTGATCAAACGCTTGTTCATGAACATATGGCATAATATTAATAATTTTTTCATTATTTTTTAAATCAACAAATTTTAAAATAATTTTTAAGTATTTGATATCACCGTTTTGATAAATATTTGTAACTTCAAGTTTTACTCGATATTGTTTATTTAGTACTAATGCTAAATTATTTTTTTGGGCTTGGGAAATTTCAATTCTTGTCCCTAATGTTGGTAAATAAGCTTGTCATGCATCAATAGTAAAGACCATTTAGTTATTATCATATAATTTTAAAAGATAATTAAAACGTTTTGTAAAATCTGTTCGCTCATATTTTCCCACTATACCACCCTTTAAATCAACAACACCATTGATATTAATAACACCAGAAGCAATGTAGTTAATCAAGTTGGCATAATACATCTCCTTTCATAAATTAAAAAATTGAAATTTGTAAACTCGCTCCGCTCGTTATTTCTTTGCTCCATTAAAAAACACTATTTAATAAATTATCCGCTAATAAATTACGAGGAATAATTTATTCTTTACTTTTTAATTTCAATATTTTTTTGCAATCTTATTAACAGTATTAATAACATTATCTTTACCATACTTTTTAACTAGCGACTGCAAAATAAAATATTGCTTTGTTTGCATAATTTCAACCTCCTATAATTAACTTAAAAAAGTTAATTAAATTAATAGTTAACTTTTTATCGGTTCGCATTTACAATTTACACCGTTATAAAATGATTCGTTATCCAAGAGTTAAGTTAAAATAAGATAATTGAAAATTAATTAATTTTAATAATAGAAAAAATGAATTTTCAAAACCAAATAATAAATGATATGTTTATGTTCGTCAATTTTGTAGTGAATATAAATATGAAAAATTTTATTTTGATGATAATTTTATAAAAAATCAAAATACACACTGACAACATTTAAAAAATGGAACAGATTTTATATGAAAAAATAATTCTGTTTATTGTTTTAGCAGAAGCAATGAACCCCAAATACCAACTATCGACAAAAATACCGGTGAAATTAGTTACTGAAATACTTATCAAGAAAATTACGTAAAAAAAAATTATTGATTTTTCTTTAACTGTTGTTTTGCAAGAAAATATTAGAGTTTAACAAGGTGGTAGTACGGATTATGAAAATCCTAATAAGGTTGGAACAAAGCGGATAATTTTTGATTTTAAGACGGTTGATGAATTGGATGTTAAAAATATTAAAAAAGCAATTTATCGGATGATTTTGACTGTTGATGAAGCAAATATATTTATTTCGGGTAGTTTAGAGTTGAATAATGTTAATAGTGATGATTTGAGTTTTAATTTTAGTTTTATGCGAACGGTAACGGGTGAAGTTTTTAATTTTAATGGTTCAATTTATTCATTAATAAATAATAAATATTTAAGATATTATCAACAGTTTAACGGTCAATTTGATTTATTTAATTTTTTACAGTCGTTTTTTGCAAGTGCTTTGGTGCCAGTGTTTCAAAATCGTAGTTCGTTTATTGAAAATGGATATATTGATAATTTACAGTATGATACTGTTTTAGTTAACTTTTTTACGTTGAAATTGCAAAATTTTAATAATATTTTATTGAGTGAAAATATTAATGATAAATTGCAATTTGATAAATTATTAAATAGTATGTTTAAGATTTCACAGAAATTTTATACTAATTATTTACGAACGATTTTTGATTTATAAAATAATACTTATGTTTAAGATTATAATAAAAAATATGGTTTATTAGTAAATAATGGTTTTAAAATTTATCCACGATATTTTTATTTTTCAGATAAATATAAGCAATTAGATATTAAATTATATTCAGCATTTAAAAATCGGTTTTATACCATTAATAATTATGGTAGTTTTTTAATTATGATATTAAGTTAAATTCGGGTTATGTTTTTGGTGGTGATTTACAAAATAAATATGGTTTGCAATATAAGAAAATTGAAGAACAAAAAATCGATTATAATGTTTTTGAATTGCAAGCACAAAAAGAAAATGATATGTATCGTTATTATGATTTTAATTTTGGGATTTATAATTGACAAGAGATAAATAGTGGTGGTTTGTTCCCCGATAAACAATAATGACAAGTACAATATGTAACGCCTGAGGGTTGATGAGATTTTGGTGCTCATATTAAAAATGCGGTGATTTGAATTGTTAATACTATTCCGGGAGTTAAACAAGTTAACGAGTTAGCGAGTGGTGTTGGCAAGGTTTTTGAAACATTATATAGTTTTTTTAGTCAAATATTTGAGGTATGAAAATTTAATACAGCATTGTATAGTACAATAACAAATATTTTTTTATTAATTATCTTTATGAAATTTGTGCGATTAATATAAAAAAGAAACTGTTATTTAGTTCCTTTTTGTTCTTTTCAATCTGTAATTTCACCGGTGTTTTTGTCGATAGTTGGTATTTGGGGTTCATTGCTTCCGCTAAAACAATAAACAGAATTATTTTTTCATATAAAATCTGTTCCATTTTTTAAATGTTGTCAGTGTGTATTTTTATTTTTTATAAAATTATCATCAAAATAAAATTTTTCATATTTATATTCACTACCAAATTGACGAACATAAAAATATCATTTATTATTTGGTTTTAAAAATTCATTTTCTCTATCATTTTTATCAATTAATTTTCAATTACTATTTTCTGGTGGTTGTTGTGTGTTATATGATAGTTCTGGTTTATTATTTCCTCTGTTTTCATTATTATTTCGTTTTTCACAACTGATTAGTGTTGTTGTGCTTGTTACTGTTAATCCGATTGCTCCTATTATGCTAAGTCATTTTTTCATATAGATTACTCCTTTTTATTGTTTTATATATAATTGATTTTATCATATATCAATTATATATAAATTATTCGTATTAAATATTAAAAATTTTATAAGTTAATGAAAGGTATATAAATGTTATATATAGTAATTTAAGTTTTATGGATAAAGTTAAATTAGAACAATTATTATTATCAAAAATGTTTTTAAAAAATAATGGTAAGCAGAATATTTCTGTAATTGTTAAATGTTTGAATAGACATCGTAGTACTATTTTACGAGAAATTAAGCGTTTTAAAACGATTGAAGAATATAGTCCTTATAAGTCAGATAAAATGTATTATGAGAAAAGAAAAAAGAATAATAAAAGATGTAATTTTAGAGAAGAACAGATTAATTTTATGAAAATTATACTTAATAAATATCGTGATTCTCCGATAGAATTTTTTTATCGTTATTTTTTAAAATTTGGTGTTAAATTTCCGGTTTCTTTTAAAACATTGTATAAATGAATTCGTTTAGGTTTTTATGGATTTTTAAAACAAAATTTACGATATCATGGTAAAAAATTTAAAACAAAAGGAAAAAAAAGATAATCGTTGTCAATTAATTAATTTTAAGTTAATTTGAAACATTGAAAATAAACTTTCTAATGTTGGATGATTTGAAATGGATACTGTTGTTGGAAAAAACCATCAATCTTCTCTTTTAGTTTTATTAGAACAATCAAGTAAAAAATAATTTGCAATAAAAGTAGAAAATCATACTGCTATGGAATTTTAGCAAAATTTAAAGAGATGGTTATAAATAATAATTTAATGGGTAAAATAAAACGAATAATAACGACCGCGTAAAATATTCGGTTGGTATAAAATTTCCAAAAACTAAGAAAAAGATAAATATAAAATTCTATCTTTTTTAATTAGGTTAAAATTGTCGTTAACCTTGTTTAGTTTAAAAAAATAACAGCAAAACCAGTCAAATAAAACTCTCCTACTTGGAATATCGTAAAACCAAGCAAGCGAGGATAAACAATATAGGGGTGGTCGTACCGCTACGACATAATGCAGGCAATTCTTTTAGGCAATATAAAATAGTTATTGTGGTTTCGGGATAAATCTTTAACCTGCAATATTTAATGGGTAAGTGTTCCACAATAAAAAAATTTAGAAATCTTACTATTTGTAAGGAGGATTTGAAAGTGTCTTTAAAAGAACTCTGTTGAAAAGAGTTAAAAATTAAATTAGCAAATAAAACAATATCGATTAATAAATGTCAGTGTTATATCAATGAGTACTTTACAAAATTAACCAAAAACAAAAAAGGTGGCTGATATTATAAAAAGTATGCTCGGCATTGCTTAGCAAGATTAGAATTTATTAATAAACAAAAAATAAGTTATAATCTTTGATTTTTTACTTTACAATGCCAAAATAATCATCAAGTTGTTAAAAAATTAATTTTTAAAAAAATAAATAATGAATTATTAATATCAAAAATTAGAAAGGAAAAATTATATGGTTGAAAATAATATCAAAAATACAATTAGCAATTTAATTAACGAAATTAAAACAACAACAGAAAATAATTTAAGTAATTTAGAACAAATTATGGAAGCTTTAATTGACAAAGTTAATAATATTGAAAATATTTTAAATCAAATACGATAAAAAAAAATAAACCAACTATTTATTGAAATTAGTTGGTTTATTATTTCTGATAAATAAAAAAAGAAAGGATATGAAAAAAATATGTCTAAAAATACTATTATTAAATGTAGTAAATGTGGAATATTAAAAAAGTATCATAAAGTTAATCATCGTGATGTAAATAAATGAATTGAAGATTTTTATTATACTGATTATTAAAATTTTTATTTTTTTTTTAAAAAACCATAAAAAATTAGAATTATTGAGGAAGATAAATAATATGAAAACAATACAAAATATGATTGCGGACTTAACAGGAGTTACTGTTGAGCAAGAAGACATATATTTATATTTAGAAAATGAAAAATTAAATTTATATGATGCTAATTTACCTTTTGCTAATTTAGGGCATGCTGATTTAACGAATGCTTGTTTAGAAGGTGATAAAATTACAAAAAAAACAATTAGACCAATTAATTATTGAGTAGGATGAATAATGACTATAACAGAATCAATTAAATATGACAAACTTGAAGCAGAACATGAAGCACTTAAAAGCAAAAATCGAACATTTGAAGCAGAAAATTAAGAACTTAAAAAAGAACTTACTGAATTAAAACAACAACAATTATATAAAGAAGATTTTAAAACATTTGATTATTGTATTAATTGTGGAAATTAATTTTCTTTTGACCGGTGCATAACTTGTGGGTGAAAAAGGATAATTGATTTAAAAGATAATTCATTATATGACAAATTACCTAGTAAGGAGGAGTAAGGAGGATAAATAATGGATGTAATAAAAAGTGAAAATCAAATTATTAAAACAAAAAAAGATTTAGAAAATATTGAAAATGATAATTATTGAGATAATGGTTTTTATTTAGGATACAACAAATATGAAAAAATTACTTAGTTTATTAACGATATTTTCATTATCTTTTACAAACACAGTGAATTTGATTAGTTGTGATAATATTGCAAATAACAAACCAAAATTGCCACCATCAAAAACAAAATTACCAATAGTAAAAGATGTTTTTTTACTATGAAAAATTAAAACAAGAAATTACAGCAGAAATTAAAGAATATGATGAAGTAATTAAATAAATTGAAAATAGTAAAAATGATTATGAAAATGAAGAAGAATATCAAACAGAATTAAAACAAACGCAAGTAGAAAAATTTATTAAAATGTCTGAACTAAATAATTGTGAATATCAAATTTTACTATGTCAAAAAGAAAATGATTTTACAGACGAACAAAAACAACAAGTAATTAAGTTGTTAGAAAAACAAATAAATAACTTAAATAGTGCTTTAAATTCACTAAGTGAAATTAAAAATAGTGATTTTAATCAGAAAGATTTAGAAAAAATTAAAACAAAGATTAAAAATACAAAAATTATTTTAGATGAAATTAAAAACAATTAAGAAAGGAATGAATTTAATGTGAAAAAATTTTTTAAAAAAGTATGAAAAAATGATATTTTTAAAATTTGTTTAATGAGTTTATTGATAACAATAATAACAATATAATTAAAAATAAATACGGATTATTAATAACACTTGGGTTAAGTTTAGGTTTTTATTGTTGGTTTTTTATTTTGTTTTATTTAGTAAAATGAAGAGTAAAGAAACTGCAATTAAAACAACTGATAAAATAGATTTTGGAGATAGTAAATGATTAAGTATAAAAGAAATTGATGATATTAGTGATAAAGTTAATATCAAAGATAATTATAAAATACTGGTTTTGTTTTTAACTGTAATAAAAACAAAAAAAATTTATTGTTTAACTTAAAAAATAATATTCATAGTGTTATTGTTGGTTCAACAGGAAGCGGAAAAACATAAGGAATAGTATTGCCAAAAATTTATTTAAACGGAAAATCAACCACTAAACCAAATATTATTATAACCGACCCTAAGGGAGAATTATATAATTTAACCAGTGGATTTTTAGTAGAAAATGGTTATAAAATAAAAGTTATTGATTTTCGTAATTTGGAAAAAGGAAATACTTGAAATCCACTAAAACTAATTTACCACGACTTTATTAAAATTTTAATTACCAATAACGAAAAAGAAAAAATAAAGTGAAAAATAAAATAATCATACTTGCTGAATTATTTCAAAATTCATCTTCAATATTTTTGTCAATTAACATACGACTAAGTGATCTAATCTTATCTTGAATTAGAATATTATGAAGATAAAATAAGCAAAAATAATTTAACAACAGAAATCGAAGAAAATTTAAACAAAGAATTATTTTTCAACAAATTTAATATGGCGTCTGTTGCTGCCATTGCTAGTATTAAAAAAGATCTAGTTAAATGACTTAATAATCGAAAAAATACCAGCATTGCCAAAATAACCGCAAGCCAAGTTTTGGTTGATAGTAAAGAAAATCGAACACTAGATGCTATTTTAATGACTGTGGAAAAAAGTTTAGAAATATTTAACAATGATTTTATTCGCAATTTAACATCCCAAAATGATATTAATTACAATGATTTTATCGAATATCCAACAGTTTTATATATCATATTTAGTGACAAAAATGATAATTACTATAAATTAATAGCAATATTAATTAGTCAAATTTATCAATTTTTAACAAATAAAGCAAGTGAAACAATCGAACAAAAATTAGAAAAATCAGTATATTTTATATTAGATGAATTTGCTAATTTAACAAAAATAAAAAACATTGAAAAATGAGTTAGTATTTCGCGCAGCATAAACATATTTTTTCAATTTATTTTACAAGATATTAACCAATTAAAATTAAATTATGGTGATACAATAGCAAAAATTATTTTAAATAACTGTGGGATGCATATTTTCTTACATACCAACGTTTTAGAAACAATAAAATATTATAGTGAATTATTTGGAACAAAAACAATTGAACAAATTAGTATTAATGAAAATAAAAGCAATATTAGTATTTCAAAAAATTTAAAAAGTCATCCCTTAATGTTAACTAGTGAGTTAGCAAATTTAAAACAAGGGCAAGGAATTGTTAAAATAGCACGCTATAAACCAATGAAAATAACTTTAAAACTATGAAAAGATTTAAAGTTAGTAGAAAAAACAAACATATTTCAATTAAAAGAAATTAATTATATAAATTTTAATAAATAATATTTTTATGATATTAAAAATAACAAAAAAGAAATAAAAAAAATTAAATTAATGAATTTGTCAATTTAACAACAACAGAAATTAAGACAAATATTAATAATTTAAAAATGCAATTAAGAGAGTATGAAAATACAAATTATAAATCTATTCAAAATAAAACAATGATAAATTTACTTTTACAAAAAATCAAAAACCTTGAAATAGAATTAAACAAAAAACAAGAAAATCAATAATTATTCTGAAAAGGAATAATTATTTTTTATAAATAGTAAGATTTCACAAAGTGGTCAAGCTGGAACACTAAAAAATAAACGAAGTGGGAGGATATCTGTAAGGTTAATCAACTAATTAAATTAGTACTACATGGGGCAGAAGAGTAGTCGCAAGTGATTAACTAAACCATACCTAGGGGAAACTATACTTAAATGAGAAAAAGCAATAAAATTATTTAACAAATAACTAGTAAATCTATCTTTTTCTAACAATTTTAATATAATAAAATTAAAATATTATTACTTTAATAAAAATTTGGTTTTTTATTATATAATGAAAATAATTAAGTATTTATAATCAAAATTAATAGAAAGAGTTAAAGATGGAAAATAAATATATTAGTGAATCAGAATTAGAAAAAAAGCTTATTAGTAAATTAAAAATTGAAGGTTATGAATATATAAAATTAAATAATGAAGAAGATATTAAAACTAATTTTAGAAATCAAATTTTTAATCATAATAAAAATGAATTAAATAATAAACCATTAACTGATAAAGAATTTGAAAAATTATTATTTAAAATTACTGGTAAAAGTACTTTCAATTCTGTAAAAATATTAAGACAGAAAATTACAATTGAGCGTGATGATTTTGAAAAAGTGGATTTAGAATTATTTAATAAAGATAAATGATGTGATAATATTTTTCAATTTACTAATCAATTAAAAATAAAAAGTATTTTTCAAAATAGATATGATATAATAATTTTAATTAATGGTTTACCTTTAATACAAATTGAGTTAAAAAAACCAGGAATAAATTTTAAAGAAGCTTTTAATCAAATTAATAAATATAAAAAAGAATCTCATAAAGGATTATTAAAATTTATTCAGTTTTTTATAATTTCTAATCTTATAGATACTAAATATTTTTCAAATAATGATGGTAATATTTTATTTGAAAATTATTTTTATTGAACTGATGAATTAAATAATAGAATAACTAATTTATTTAATTTTACCAAAAATTTTTTAAATAAATGTCATGTTAGCAAAATGATTGCAAGATATATGATTATTAATGAAAGTAAAAAAATATTAATGATAATGAGACCTTATCAAATTTATGCATTTGAAAAACTTATTAAAATAGCAAGTGAAACTAATAATAATGCTTATATTTTAAATACAACTGGATCTTGAAAAACTTTAACTTCTTTTAAATTAAGTCAAATTTTAAAATATATGCCAGAAAAAGAAAAAATATTTTTTTTAGTTGATAGAAAAGATTTGGATTTTCAAACCATTGAAGAGTTCAATAAATTTGAAAAATATAGTGTTTATTATATTAAAAGTATTTATAATTTAATTAAAAATATTCAAGATTCCACTAAAAAAATAATATTAACTACAATTCAAAAAATGACTAATGCTTGTAAAAATGAAAAATATAAATCAATAATGGCTAAATTTAAGAATAAGAAAGTGATTTTTATTATTGATGAATGTCATAGAAGTCAATTTGGAAAAATGTATGTTAGTATTAAAAAAATTTTCGAACATGCACAATATTTTGGATTTACTGGCACACCACGATTTGAACAAAATAAATCAGAAGATGGAAGAACAACAGCTGATATATTTCATAAATGTATCCATAAATATTTACTTAATAATGCAATAGCAGATGGTAATGTTTTAGGTTTTAATGTTGACTATATGGAATTAATTAGAAATAAAAAAGACACTAATGATGAATTGATTGAAGATATTAATAATGATGAATTATTAATAGTTGATTCCAGAATTAACTTTATTTCAAAAAATATAATTGAAACATTTTCAAAAAAAACACACGGAAAGAAATATAATGCTATATTTGCTGTTAAAAATATTAATATGGCAATTAAATATTATAAAACATTTAAAAATTTAAAACATAATTTAAAAATTGCTTCAATTTTTACATTTGAAGCAAATGAAGATTTAAATAATAAAGATTTTTCTTTTAAAATAGAATTAGAAAAAATAATTAAAGATTATAATATAAACTTTGATACTAATTTTAATATCAGCAGATTTAATGATTATTTTATTGATTTACAAAAGAAAGTTAAAAACAAAGAAATTAATTTATTAATTGTTGTTGATATGTTTTTAACAGGTTTTGATTCACCCTTAACTAGTTCATTATATTTAGATAAATTATTAAAATATCATAAATTAATCCAAGCATTTTCACGAACAAACAGAATTATAAATATTACTAAACCATTTGGTAATATTTTTTGTTATCAAAATACTAAAAAAACTGTTGATGAAGCAATTTTATTGTTTTTTAATAGTATAACTACTGATCAAATATTAATGAAACCATTTGATTATTATGAACTAGAATTTATTAAGTTAGTGAATAAATTAAAAAAAGATTATAGTTTTGCTTATGATGTAAGAAATGATGGTTACGAAGTTAAAATTAAAGAATTTATTTTTTTATTTAAAGAAATAGCAAAAATATTATTAAAATTAGAAACATTTATTGAATTTGATATTAATCAAAGTAAATATAATTTTAGTGAAAATGAATATAATGAATTTAAATCTCGTTATTTATCATTTAGTGATGAAAAAATTAAAAAAGAAAAATTATCTGTATTAGCAGATGTTGATTTTGAACTAGAATTAATTTATAGTAATAAAATTAATGTTCATTATATTTTAGAATTATTAAAAAAAATAGATTTAAACAATATTAAAAGAAAAGAAAAACAAATTAAAGAAATAAAAAAAGGATTATTAGAATCAACTGATCCAGTATTAAAATATAAATCAGAATTAATAAATTCATTTATTGAAAGAGTTATTCCTACTCTTAAAAATACTGCAGATTTATAAGTATTATATGAACAATTTTGTGATAAAAAATATGAACAACAAATAATTAAAATTAGTAAAAAATATAATATAGATAAATTAGATATTAATGAAATTATTAGTGAATATCGTTTTATTAATCAATTGCCTTCTAACTTAATTAGAGAAAAAATTAATCAACAATATACTGAAAAAATAGCTATTAATAAAAATATTTCTAAAATAAAAGCAAAAAATAAAGTAAAAAAAGAATTAGAATTAAATATAATTAATTTAATTAATGAGTTTGAAAGTTAGGAAAAAAATATTATGACAACACATGAAAAACAAAATTTACAACAACAACAATTATTTTCTAAATTATGAGATATTTCTAATACTCTACGAGGGACAATGGAACCATCCGAATATAAAGAGTATATATTAGGATTAATATTTTATCGTTATTTATCAGATAATGTACAATCTATAATAGAAAAAGATTTAAAAATAGAAGGAATTGATTATCAAACCGCTTTAACTAATGAAAAATATCGCAATGATTTTTTAGAAGTTTTATATGATAATGATAGTGCTGGATATTATATTGAACCAGAATATTTATGACAAGAAATAATTAATAAAATTAATATTGGAAAATTTGATATCTTCTTATTAAGAAAAGCATTTAAAAAATTAATTGAATCAACAACTGGTCATTTGTCAGAAAAAGAATTCGAAAATTTATTTTATTCTGTTGATTTAGATTCTAGTAAATTAGGAAAAACAGAAACAGAAAAAAGTAAAATAATTGCTAAAGTAATGTTAAAAATTAATGAAATTAATTTTGAAATTAATGAGTCGGAAATTGATATTTTAGGTGATGCTTATGAATATTTAATTAGTAAGTTTGCTTCTGAATCAGTAAAAGCAGCAGGTGAATTTTATACACCACAACCTGTTTCTAAATTATTATCTAAATTAGTTAGTCAAGGAAAAGCGGAAATTAAAACTGTTTATGATCCAACATGTGGTTCAGGTTCATTATTATTAAGAGTATATAAAGAATTAAAAATTGGTCATTTATATGGTCAAGAATTAAAAAACAATTCATATAATATAGCAAGAATGAATATGATGTTGCATGGTTTAAAGTATAATAAATTTGATATTTATAATGGTGACACATTAGAAGATGATGGTTTTAAAGGACAACAATTTGAAATAATTGTTGCAAATCCGCCATATAGTGCTCATTGATCGGCAAATCAAAAATTTTTAAGTGATGAAAGATTTAGTGCATATGGAAAATTAGCACCAAAAACAAAAGCTGATTTTGCTTTTATTCAAAATATGATTTATAAATTATCTGATAATGGCGTAATGGCAGTTGTTATTCCTCATGGCATTTTGTTTAGGGGCAATGCTGAATTAATTATTAGAAAATATATGATTGAAAAAAATTGAATTGATACTATTATTAGTTTACCAGCTAATATGTTTTATGGTACATCAATTCCAACTTGTATTATTGTGATGAAAAAATGTAAAATTGATAATTCAATTTTGTTTATTGATGCTTCGAAAGAATTTCAAAAGCAAGGAAATAAAAATACTTTAACCGATGAAAATATTATTAAAATTATTAATATTTTTAATAAAAGAAAAACTATTGATAAATTTTCTAATTTAGTTGATATAGAAATAATTAAAGAAAATGATTATAACTTAAATATTGCTCGTTATATTGATAATACAGAAGAAAGAGAAATTATTAATATTAAAGAATTACAAGATAAATTAATTAATAATAAAAAAGAAATTCAAAAATTAGATGAAGAATTTAATTTAATGTTAAAAGATTTGGTGATTAATAATGAATAAATCTCTGGTGCCAAAAATTAGATTTAAAGAGTTTATTAATGAAAATAATTTTCAAAAAATAATATTTAAAAAAAACGATATTATCAAAATTAAAACAGGAAAATCTGATACAAAAAATGCATTAGAAATTGGTAAATATACATTTTTTGATAGATCTGAAAAAATTAAAAGAAGTAATAAATATATTTTTCATGGTGAGTATATTATTATACCAGGTGAAGGTTCATTTTTGCCTACTTATTTTAACGGTAAATTTGATTTACATCAAAGAGCTTATGCACTTACATCTGTTAATAAATCAAAAATTATAAATAAATATCTTTTTTATTTTATTATTAAAAATAATAAAAATTTTAATACATTTTCTGTTGGAACAACAGTTTCATCTTTACGATTATCTAGTTTTGAATGAATTTTTAAAAAAGAGTGACCCAAAATAAGTGAACAAATAAAAGTGGCACATTTTTTTACTATTATTGATAGAAAAATTGAATTAATTAAAGAACAATTAAGTTTATTAGAAAAACAAAAACAATATTACTTAAAGAATATGTTTACAAATGAAAAAAGTTATCCAAAAATTAGATTTAAAGACTTTAATGATGAATGAAAAAAATATAAAATTAATGAAATTTATAAATTAAAAAGAGGATGTGTTATAAGCAAAGAAATA
This sequence comes from Spiroplasma kunkelii CR2-3x, assembly GCF_001274875.1. NCBI lineage: Bacteria > Bacillati > Mycoplasmatota > Mollicutes > Entomoplasmatales > Spiroplasmataceae > Spiroplasma > Spiroplasma kunkelii. Next base: position 741,639 of record NZ_CP010899.1, on the reverse strand, counting down.
CTTTTAAAAAATAAAGAAGCTAATTTTTTTCCTGTATATTCATCTCAAACATCAAATAACGGAATAATGGGTTGAACTAATAGTTATCTTTTTGAAAAAAATAAAATTATTTGAACAACCGATGGTGCTAATGCTGGTACTATTAGATTTGTGAATGAAAACTTTTATGCATCTAATGTTTGTGGAGTTTTAATTGGTAAAAAAGATCATTATAATAATTATTCATTTGCTATTTCAATTAGTTTAGAAGCAAAAAAACATATAAATAAAAATGGTAATCCAAAGTTAATGAATAATATTATGGGAAATATTAATTTTTATAATTCAAAATTAAAAAATGAACAAAATTTAATTGGACATTTTTTTAGTATCATTGATAGGAAAATTGAATTAGTCAAAGAACAGTTAAGTTTCTTAGAAAAACAAAAACAATATTACTTAAATAATATTTTTATTTAATTTATGGTTTATATCTGATTTTTACATAATTTTGTTGTTTTTGTAAATGTTTATATTTGAAAAATATAAGAGTATTTAAATAGAATAAATTATTTTTTTAAAAAATTAAAAAACTATTTCTGAAATATATTTTGAATCATTATAAAATTTTACTATCATTTAATAATTTAAAAGGAATACAGGTATATGTTAAATATTTTTAGTAGTATTAATTTTAGAAAAAAAGTAAATATTGATATTAATGAAACAGGAAAAAGATTAATATTAAAAGAATGATCAAAAATTGATTAAGAATTACGAAAACAAAATTGTAATGGCCAAAATGGCTATATTATGTGAGGTAAAAGACCTTTTACAGAAAAGACAGAGTATGGTGATATTACCTTTTTTAGAACATTATTTCGTTTTTTTTAATAAAGATACTAACAAATATCAATTTGTTTTCTTATTTGATAAGAAAGTCGGAAGAAAAAAACGAAGTAGAATTAGTATTTTTATTAAAATAGCAATTTGAAAATTAATGGATAGTGCTAAAAGACAAAGAAATATTATGGATATGTACCCAAAATTAAATATATTAAAGATGACAATCACAAACATTAATAAGGAAATTAATTTTTATAAATTATTTAAAGAACAATTAAAAAAAGACTGAAAAAATAATTGTTCAAACACCATATTTGTATGCTGGCGTTGATGATTCTTTTAGTAATTTAACAAAATATAGAAAAATAGAAAAAAATATGTTTAAAACAGCATATTTTCATACTGGGTATGATGGAATAAAAAGCACTAAAAGTAAAAATGTTATAAAAGATAAAAAAATTTTTATTGTTATAAAATCAGTAAAAAATAAATACTATATTATTAAAAAATATAAAAAAGAATTTTTACATTTTTTAAATCAAAATTTTAATATTGAAAATTATATGTTAACGCTGGCTGGTGATGGAGCAAAATGAATCCAAAAATTTGCTAATAAAATTGGTGCAATTTTTATTTTAGATCAATTTCATTTAATGAAAGAATTAAAAACAATATTTCCTTACAGAAGAAGAAAACTTACTAAAAATTTAACCGATAATGAAAAAATAAGAAAACAAATTTATTGAGATATAAATAAATTATTTAAAAATGGCGTTCCTGATGAAGCAATAAAATATTTAAAAAAATTAATTACAAAAAAATATTAAAGAATATTCATTCTTAAAAGATAAAAAGGAAAAAATCAAAGATTTCATTAAATATATAAAAAATAATTCTGAGTGTATTAAAGTTTATAAAGAGGATTGATATATGGGGTCTTGTACTGAACCACAAATTTCGCATAATGTAAAATGATTAAAAGGATATGGTGCTAAATCATATAGTGAAAAAGTTTTTAAAAATATGATTGCAATAAAAATGGCGAAAGAAAATGGTGTTAATTTAATTGAGTTTTATATTAATAAATTAAACAAAAAAAATGAAAAAGAATATAATTATTATTTTAAAAATGAATATAAGCATAATAAGCAATTTTTGATAAATAAAAATGTTGTTCACCAATCACAAGGTTTTGTTTAAAATTTAAAGAAAAAATCAATAATTTAAAATAAATTTATTAAATAATTTGCGAATTATTATTTTTTTGTATTGTAAATTATTACTTTTATGTTACAATTAAATTAATTAAAAAAGATAAATTTATTTTTTTCTTATAAATTTTATTTTAATATGTAAATATTTATTAGAATAAGGTATCACCAACCTAGTAATTTACTCTCTCAATAATAACTGATAGAGGTAAAGATTTTAGTAAATGAAGATAATTAGAAATATTCGATAAAACACAAGTATATTTTTGTGAAGCTGGTAAACCTCGTCAAAAACCTTTAATTGAATATATGAATAGTGAATTAAGACACTGATTTCCTCAGGGAACTGATTTTAATAAAGTTAGTCAGAAACGATTATATTGAGTATTTAATGATGTAATTAATGAAAAAATACGGCCCTATTTAAATTGAATAAGTGCAAAAGAAATATTTTTAAAAAATATTAAATAAATTTATTGTATCGTGTATATTCAAGTTCCAAATTTATATCTCTTGTTAATTTGATGATAACATCATTTAAAATAAATGCAACTCTTCATTTATAAAATTCTTTACCTCTGTCAGTTATTACGCCTTTTATTTTACCCATTAAATTATTTACTTTAACTAATTCTTTAAACTTTTCAAAAAATTCATTAGAAGTATTATTTTCTAATTTTATTGCAAAGTATTTTTTACTTGATTGTTCTACTAAAACTAAAAAAGAAGATTGATGGTTTTTTCCAACAACAGTATCCATTTCAAATCATCCAACATTAGAAAATTTATTTTCAATGTTTCAAATTGATTTAAAATTAGTTAATTGACCACGATTATCTTTTTTTTCCTTTTGTTTTATATTTTTTACCCCTATATCGTAAATTTTCTTTTTTTAATCCAAACTCACCCAAACGAACTCATTTATAAAAAGTTTTAACACAAGCAGGAAATTTAACATTAAATTTCAAAAAATAACGATAAATAAGTTGCTCAGGTGTATCACGATATTTATTAAATCTAATTTGAATAAAATTTAATTGTTCTTCTGTAAATTCAGGTAGTTTTTTAATACATTTTTTTCGTTTTTTATAATAATCTTTATGTGCTTCAACTGCTGTATAATCTTCTATTTTTTTAAATCTATTAATTTCTCTTTTAACAGTATTAATATCTCTTCCCGTTTGCCTTGATATTTCAGATAAATTAATTGTTCCATTTTTCTTTTTACAAGCATTAGAAAATAATAAATCTTTAAAAAATCTTCGTTCATCAAATTTTACATGTGTATAATCTTTCATATATTGTATCTCCAATCTTTTAAAGTTATTTATACACTATTTTTTTAAAAAACTATTGACAATTATTTTTAAAGTTATAAAATTAAAGTATAACAAGTTTCAAATTTGTATCTCTAAAAACTTGTTTTACAAAAAAGACTTGAAAAATTCTTTTTTTAATTGTAAAATAAACATAATAAAAATAATATTAAGTTCTTTAATACATTTTGCTACGTTTTTAGTTCTTGATAAGTTTGTTATTACTCTTTTATTTAATCATAATGTTTAAATAATAGCAATTTTAATATGCAAAAAGGAGTAAAAAATGAAAGAATTTAATCCAAAAACTGCAAGTTTAGCAACTTTTTGTCGTAAAATAGAGCAATTTTGAGAAAATAAATTATCTGATAAACCATATACTTTGAATGATTTAACCAATGAATTCAACCTTTCTCGTCATTGAAGACAAGAAATTTATCGGAGCGAAAAGATAGTTCCTTTGCTTGAACGACAAGTTGATAAAATTGAAAGTGAATTAATTAAAGCAATGGTTAAAACACCTGATGGAGTAAAAACATATTGACAACGAGCATTTAATTATAAATATTCACTACAAGAAAAACAATTAGAACAAGAATTAAACTTAAATAATCAACAGCCAATAATAGTTAATTTACAAACTGATATTAGAGATATTAAAAAAGAGAGTGATAATGATGCTTAATCATTTTACTTATTTGTTAGAAACTCCTTATTGGTTATTACAAAATAGTAGTATTGGTAATAAATATCCCTTTGCTAAAAAATATGAATTAGTTAATGAAATTAATCAAATTGGAACACGATATAGTGGTAAGACTATTTCAAATATTAAAATGTTTGGTGAATTATTAAAAATTAGTTTATTAATTAAACAACGAATTTGTATCATTGCTAGTATGTATTGGAGTAAAGATTTAAAAGATAGTGTATTTCAAAATATATGAAATATGTTAGATGAAAATCATATTCCTTATACTATTAATTTATCAAATTTTACTTTTACTTTATCAAATGGTAGCAAAATATATTGTAAAGGTTTACATTCACCAAGTCGAAAAGAAAAATTAAAAGCTTTTGCTGATTTGAATAAATATAAATTAGTTATTGATTGAAGAGAAGAATGTGACCAATTTCAACAAAAAGATTTAATTGATTTAGAATTTGCTATTCGTGGTTATCAAAATAAAATAACAATTAATACTTGTAATCCTGAAAGTTTAAAAAGATATATTGTTGGTTATTGTAATGAATTATTACCTTTTAATGAAGAAATAATGCGTAGTAAATATGAACAAATTAAATATATCGAAAAATGAAATATGAAGATTATTATTCATTATTCTAGTTGAAGACTTAATACTTATTTAAGTAATGATATTGTAAGAGATCAATTAGAAAAGGAAAGAAGATGACCATCAAGAGCAAGAGTATGAAGTTGAGGATTACCTGGACAAGTACAAGGTGCTGTATTTGCTAAATATCTTAAATTTACTAAATTAACTTGAACTTTTGATAAAATCCTTGCTGGTGTTGATTATGCTCAAGCAGATAGTCCAAATGCACATAAAACAAGTGCTAGTTTATGAGTAGTACCATTTCCTGATGGGTCAATACCTATTTTTATCAAGTTGCTCAATCCTCATCATTATTATTAATTACTGGTGTTACATTTGAGATATCATCTTCTTTAACGACATTATCATTTGTGTCTGCTATTTCTGGATAAGATGGGGATTATTTATTATTATTTGATAATGGTTCGTCGCTAATTTGCCTCTTATTTTTGGCGACATCAATATCTTTAAATGAAATATATTCAAAATTACCATCTTCTTTAATTTCTTTTTCATCTAAATCAATATCTGAAATATCAATTCCCATTTCTAATGCTAATTTACGATATAATTTTTATTCAACCATTTCTTTTGGTCATTTATTTCAAGGTGAATATTCACTATTTCCACTTGGACTACTATTTTTTAATCGTTCAATATCTGCTTTTCTTAATAAAATACCTTGATAATTTCCATTTTTATCTTTTGCAAAAGCATAAGCACCAATAATCTCATTATAATCACTAGTATTTGCATTAAAATTAATTTCATGTATTTTAGGACATGAATTTAAACTATCTCATTCAAATTTCTCACCTTACCAAAAATTAACCATTTATTACTTAATTTAATAATACTTAATGCTGTAATTTTATATTATCAGCAGTATTAACTAACTGCATATAACTTTGTCCATTTTTCGTTTTTAATTCTTCAAGTGCTAAAATATTTTCTTTTAAATATTTATCATTAACTTTTAATTCATATTTAATAATTGCACCTTTAATATATTGTTGTAATTCAGTTATCATTTTATTTCACTCCTTTATTTATTTTGAATTTAATACCTTTAATACCAATAGTATTAGTATTTACATTACTATCTCATTGTGCTTTAATTTCATTTTTAACAATTTTTTCATCAATAACTAAATAAGTTTTAATTAATTGAACTAATTCATATTGATTAGCATTTTCTAAAAAATCATTATCAATGCCCAGTATTTCAATATCTTTTATTAATATTTTTTCTTTTATTAAATTAATACCAATTTTTTTAATTCTTTTTGTTCTAATGATTTATCAATTTGCTCAATTTGTTCCATTACACGAACTTGTTCATCTTGAATTTGGTCTATATCAAGACCCATATCTGGTGTTAAACTATTTGTTTTTTCAAGTAATTCTTGTTTTTTTAATTCTTGTTCTTTAAATAATTCATTTTGTTTTTTAATGCGTACTTGATTAATATTATTTTTAATTTCAATTTTATGATTTTCAATACATTTTTCTAAATTAATAGTATTAGTACAAATCCGATTTAAATCACCTTTAAATGGTTTAATTATTTCTGATAGTTCTTTAAAAACAATATATACTTTACTTACAAGACTAGGAATATCTTTTAAATACACATCTTTATAATCATTAGTATTATATAATAATTACGATGACGATAAATAAATTCTGCTAATTCTTGGCCATTTTCATCCATTCATTTTTTAATATTTAATGCTTTTAAACTTAATTCTTTAAAATCATTATCTTTAATAACAAAAGGAAAAGAAATATTTTGAACTATATTATTCATTATTTAATTTATTCTCCTTATTAGGTAATTGTTTTTGTTTTAATTCAGTAAGTTCTTGTTCAAGTGCATCATTTTCTTCTTGTAATTTATCAAATTTAATTGATTCTGTTATAGTCATTATTCATCCTCCTCAATGTTGACATTTAATCACATCCCTTTCTAACAATATTTATCTGTACAACTTTCACACACATATCTTAATTTTGCTTTAAAGTTTTGCCTTAATTCTCTTGAAGAACATTCATGAATAATAAATTTAATTTCTTCTAGTGTATATCTATCATCAGGAAATATTCAAACAGTAGTATAATAAGGAATTTTTTCATAATTGTCTTCTTGACAATCTTCACAATATTTTCTATTTGCCATTAGTATTATGCCTTTCTAAAATCTTCTTTATATAATTGTTGTTGTTTTAATTCAGCAAGTTCATTTTCGTAATATAACATTTTATTTCTAATTTCATATAATTTAAATAATTTATCATCTACATTTGTTTGATGCTTAGAACAAATAAAATCTATAATATCTTGTATTTGTTCTATTTCTTTAACTGTTTTTGTCATTATTAATCCTCCTCAATAATAGTTAATTTTTCTAATTGTTTTTTAGTGATTTTAACACCAGTTAAATAAGCACCTTCTAAATTAGCATCTCATAAATTAGCATCTTCTAAATCTAATCTTTCACTTTCTAAATATTTATTTATTTTTTGTTTTTCAACAGTAACTCCTGTTAAGTTTTTAATAATTTCTTGTATTGTTTTCATTTTATATTTCCTCAAAATTCTTTTCTTCAATTAATGTCTCAATATAGTCATAAGCACTCTCTTCTGAATGACATTCTTCTAATGCTTCATTAAATAAATCTTCTTCAGTATAAATATTTCCATTTTCATCTTTATACATATTATTTATTCTCCTTGTCATTCAATTTTTTCTAAATTAATAATAGTTTTTTCACTGTAAAATATATTTTTAGCAGTAAGCTCTGCTTCAATATATGTATAAAAAAACTGAATATTAAATCCAAATTTATCTTTTGATAATAATAAGTATTTATATTTTTTCATAATTTAATTCCTCCTAATTTTTTTAGTATTTAATGCTCAATATTCGTGGGTAATTTCATCTTGTCTAAGTGTGTATTTAATCAACATATTTTCAATTTATTCTTCATTTTCTTTATTATATGTAAAACAATAACCTCAATATCTTTGTTTTAAACATATTTTCTTTTTCATAATCATTTTTAAATTCTCCTTTTTACAATTAACTACAAAGTACTACAATGTTCTACATTTTGTAATTACTTGTAGTATTAAGTACCTCCTCATCAAGTCCCAACTAGTAGATTAATTAAGAAATCCTTGCCCAGTTCTTAAAAGTTATTTAACCTCTACGCACACGATTTTATTTTTATCCTTGCAATTAATAGTTATGAATGCACCACTACGCGTCTATCTTAATCAAAGTCATTAATTTACAAAATCGCAAAAAAACAAGTTAACAGCTCTAATGGTTTCATGCCGGCGGAAATGCCTTGTTGGGGAACCTTCCCTAAAAATATGTAATTATAAATTAAACACTTGTAGAGTCAATTATTTAATTTTTAAAGTTGTTTTATAAAATTTAAGGTTTTAAAAAAACAAAATTTTAATATTCAGTGTAATAAACATCTTCAAATCACTCTGTTTTTTCACGATGGTTAACTGTATGAAACTGCTTTGGTGTTCCACATTTACTACATTTAATAATAGTATTTTTAGACATATTTTTTTTCATCTCCTTTTAATGGTTGTTTTTAAATAAAAAAACAACCCTTTAACAAGAGTTGTTTTTTTGGAGCTTCATCGTACACGATGCATTTTTATTTATTTATTTTATGATATTTTTATATTATAAATAAATATTTTTATTATTTTTGTTATTTTCTTGTAATCTTTAAAATGTATGTGGTATACTGCACCTTTCTGTTTATTTTTATCTTTTTTTACTATTAATTTCTTGTTCTTTTTCTAAAATTTGTTGTAAATGTTTAATTATTGTTGTAGTAATTATTGATTGGTAAACATGACAAAGTTTAATTTCAATGTCATTAGTATAGTAACAATACTGCCTAAAAAAAACATGACTAGCATTTGGAACATTAGTTATATAATGACTAAAAAGATCTCCTGTTATTGATTCATATGCTGCAATTGTCATTTGTTTTTGTTGGAGTAATTGTACTAGTTCTTTAATCATTTTTCCTTTTACCTCATAAACTTTCTTTAATATTATACATTTATATAATATAATATAATATGTAAGTAATATTAACATATCAAGAATAAGATATTTTTAGAAAAGAGGACTTAAAATGAATTGAGCTAATCGTATTACATTAATTCGGATTTTTTTAATCCCATTTATTATTGCTTTAATGGTAATTGTTCCATTTGAAAATAATTCCTTATATAATAATGTATGAGATCAATGTTTAACAATTAAAGGAGATAATGTTACTTATTCATTACCAATTAGTTATTTAATTGCTGGGATTTTATTTATTATTGCTAGCTTAACTGACTTATTAGATGGTTTTATTGCTCGTCGCTACAATCAAGTCACAACATTTGGCAAATTTTTTGATTCAATTGCCGATAAATTACTAACAAATACTGTTTTAATTGTCTTTGCTTGTGCAAACATTATTCCAGTTTGAATGGTTGTATTGTTAATTGCTCGCGATTTTGTAATTGATGTTGTTCGCCAAATTTTAGCAACACAAAAAGTGATGATGGCTGCTAATCAATTAGGACGTGTGCGAGCAGCAATGGAGATGTTTGGAATGACAATTTTATTTTTTATTGGTTTTCGTATGTTTAAAGGTCATTCTTTAAAAACGGGCCAATGAGATGAATTTGGTTGAATAAACCAAATTATTATGATTCCAATGTATTTAGCAACTGTATTATCATTAACGGCAGCAGGAAATTATATTTTCTTAAATCGTAAAACATTATTTGATATGACAGTTATTAAAAAACCAAAATTAGAAAATGGACAAGAAAATAATGAAAAAAACAAATAGTAATAGTTTAGAATGAGCTGTTGTTACTGGCGCTAGTAAAGGATTAGGATATTGTTATTGCGAAGAATTATTAAAACTTGGTTATAATGTTGTTGCTGTTGC